>JBGATJ010000055.1:0-29635 GCA_044229295.1 Pseudobdellovibrionaceae bacterium | reverse complement strand
CCAAGGAAGAGAAGTTGCAAGTGCTCGAAAAGCTTGAATCAACGACGACGCGGGAGGCTCAGCGTGTCGTCATCGAGGAATCCTCCAATCCAGAGAAGCTGCGAAAAGAAAGTGTTAAACCTGTTTCGCAGACACTCAACGAAATGAAGATCTACGTAGATGATGAAACTCTAGAAAATATCGAAAAGCTCAAAGGCCTTTTTGCCCACTCAGATCCAAATATGACCAATGGAGAGCTATTTAAGAAGCTGACGCAAATGGCGCTGGCTGAAACGACCGTTGCGCAACGGACTTCACGCCCCCCCAATGTTGATGGAAAAGAGTCGAAGGCAGAAATTCGGCGGCAGATTTGGACGCGCGACAACTCCCAGTGCACGAACTGTGGTTCGCAGTTTGCGGTGCAGGAGGATCATATTGTCCCTCAGGCCTTGGGCGGTGAATATTCGCTTGAGAACATGAGATTATTGTGTCGATCCTGCAATCAGCGGGCGGCGATTCAGGTTTTTGGGCAACAAAAGATGGATCTGCATTTGAATTTATAGGAGGAGGCAGATCTGGCGACGTTACACAGAGACTCATGGAGATCGCCTATCGGCGAATCTCATGTGAGTCTCGAATAAACTGAAATATCTACACAACGAGACGACTTGCTTTTTTTAATCCGACAATCCATTATCGTCTCATGAAGGCAGCAGCAAAACTATTCAACTTTCTCGTGCTGATTTTATTTGTAGAGATCGGCTTTGCCAAAAAGCAGGATTTTCAGAAAATTCCTGCAAGCCTTGATTGTAAACTGGAAGGCATTTATGAAAAACCAAGTTTAGATTCGAAGAAACTTCCGCCCATTCAATACAAGTGTGACTGTAAAGATGCTGAAGTTCCTCTGGACGCCCCGAAAGACATTGAACTTTACAAACTCTACTGTCAGCCGCACACACTTTACTATGATGAACAACAAAAAGTGGCGGGTACAAAGCGCGGCCTTGTGCAGGTTCTGAAAAATGTCGTTATCCCAGTTGAGCAGAACAAAAAGATGACTCTAAACGCAGGCGACAAGTTTGAATATGTGACTGGAGAAGAAGGCGAATGCACGATTTTTATAAAGGGCGCACCGGAATCGTATCCCTGTTACTGGGGCGGTGGTTATGGATATTTTGACGGTCTCTGGGAAGCTCGCCGCTCTTTTATTCACCTTCGTCCAGATGGGCCGCAAACCTGGTATCATCTGGTGACAAAGGATCAAAAGGCTTTTGGATGGTATGTTGAAGGGCTTGTCACCGACCCTCCACAAATCAATTTTACTGCAACAGGAAAAGCAAAGCTACTAGAGGATGCCGAAGCCGCAAAATATGCGGCTGAAGAAGAAAAGAGAAAACACGTTCGTCCCCTGGCTCTTTCGACAGACTTAAACATTGCCTGCTTAACACAAGACTATTTTGCTTTTGTGAGCAGCGACATTAGCAACACGATGATAAGTGTGGTCACATGGGATTTGAAGAAGCAAAAATTTCTACCGCCCATGAAAACAACATTTAAAGGTTATAACGGAACTGTCCCTTCAATTGGATGCTCAAAAAATCGAATCGACTTCTACTATATTAACTCCGACACTGATCTCTACGTTGTCCAGCCTTTTACCTTAGGTGCTTCGATTCTCCCCTTAAAAGCAGAGCAAACAAAAATAAATTTTCGAAGCGGAAACCCTCCGGGCACTCAGGCAGGCATCGACGGACATGGCAGTGATTCAGGAACATTCAACGTATTCGCAACAATAGGCAAAACTCGCCTTGAGATTTTATATAAAGTTGAGAGGAACGGGCATTGGAAACCTTCGAAAGAAAATTTCCGAACAGATGTCAACTTTAGAACTCCGGGATTCTTCGAACAAGAAGCTTGATCAAATAGTCATTAGCTATACGCCATCAAATTGATGACAAGGGTATATTGTAAGTACGAATCCGCAGTATAGGGACTTGACGACTTATAAAAAGACGAAGTATCACGAATCACCGATCAGGAGAGACTTTTGCTTTTACACTTAATACTTTCATTTATGCTAACTCCCTACATAAGTTATGCGAGCACTGAAGCCGAACCTCCAGCCAAATCTCACTTTGAAGTAAAGATTGAAAATCACGGCGCCAAGGCCAACGAAACTCAGGTGCAAACCGTGATTTCAGACGTGCGAGCGCTGGACGGGATAGAAGCTTCAAAGACCTTACCTCCCCACTTTTTGAAAAAAACGTACTTGCAACTGCTGTCAGCCTCGGTGGATTTAATTGAAATTCGCATTCACCAGAATATGAAAGACGTGGTGGCCTCTTCGGTTTTTTCAAACGATGGAATTTCGAAGATTTTTCTTTTCAATGGCTACTTCGACAAATCACCTCTCTTCAGATTAACTGTCCTTGCGCATGAGCTTGGTCACATTATCTACCAAAAAGACCATACCGAGTGTACGCCTCAAAACGCAGAGCTGGATCCTTTATTTCAGAAACAGATCGGATTGCAGCACATCGCGCTTTCTCAAATTCCTATAGCTGGTACATTTGGTTGCGACGATACTTTGCATGGTTCGACAGGTTTTGAAGCTGCATTTATTATGAGTTTGTTGCACCAAGAAACTTCGCAAAAGCCAGTTGTTAGGGAAACCCTCTTGGTCAAGCTTTACGAACTCTATCTCCGTTTGGATCACGCTTCTCGCAAAGAGTTTAGAAATTCTCTTAGGACCTTTCATATGCAGGAAGGTTCAGACCACTTCATCCGAAGTTTTTAGCTAAGGCTGAATAGCAGGGAGTGGTAACCAGTCTCCTCGCTCAACGGTGGTAGCACCAGTAGTGTCCACTATCTGGGTGATAGTGCGGTATCTAACAACTTTTCCCGAAGGGATAGTAGTAGTGAGCACCTCATTTTCCGTGCTTTCGAGAACCCCCTTGGGCAAAGGCACTCCTTCTTGCTCCGCGATTTGATACTCATACGTCCTGAAAACATTGGCAGACTTGTTGCCGGTAGCCGGGCCTACCCATTTACCTTGGAAAAACTCGTTGCTTTGCATGCCCTCTGTCGTGCGGGCGGAGGTCGAAACAAACCTGTTTGTTCCCATTCCACGGGAGTGGTTTGAGGCATCGCCAGCGCTATTGAGTGGATTCGGGCGGAAGCCTCCTGCCTCGATAATCTCCCTGGGTGTGCGCGAGTCCAGGCGGTACAATTTCTTGAAGGTCTGCACACTTGAGCCCAGAGATTTGGCGACACCGTCAAGCTCCGAGAGCCTTACAATGGCGGCGGGTCGAATGGCGCGAAGAAGGCCATTGACCGCAGCCCCTGTGGCAATTCCCAGAACCACGTCCGTTCCAAAAGCGGTAAAGTAGTAGCATGCAGCATAGACGCGACCTTCAACGTTCATGCAGCCAAAAACTTGTTGAGGGAGGCCCGAAGGCCCGGAGTCTGACTCAACCTGTGGAGGAACAGCTTCGCGAGCTAACGACATTTGTTGGGTGTTTGAGAGCGAAGAGCGATACGCGGCAACTCTTTGAATGATCTCGTTGCACGATAGGTTTGCGTAGAAGGCGCCGATATTTGGTGCAACGATAACGCTTCCGTCAGGGCCATCGACGAGAGAAGCTGCGAGCTTTCCGCTGTCACCACTTGCGCAAAGTTGATAAGCCTTCTTGATTCTTTCAGAGTTACTTTTAATTTCAGTCGACCAATTTGCTCCAACAAAAAGCGCTATCTGGTAAACCGACAGCGCTATCGAATAAGGCGACTTCACAAACTTAATCAATCGATCTAAAGCCGCTGGACCAATCGAACTCCCACAGGATTTTAGTAGCGCAATGGCTTCGATTGGTTTTGAGTTCTCCCGACAGATCGATTCGATGTCGCACTTGCGAGCGTATGTCTTCATGCCGGGATGGGATCTCATGAGTCTTTCACATTTGAGATTTTGAACTGTATTCTGGCAGGAGACGACTTGATTATCCAGGTAAGCCAATGCCACTTGATTCGGTGAAGTTGAACAACGATGCCTCTCACAAGCCCAATCTAGGCCTGCGCTAACTGCAGTCTTGGCATACATGAGTAGAGTTAAGACCAAGCTCAACTGAAGGATACAGCCTCGGCGTTTTTCGCTTGCTTGCACTCTTCAATCTTCATTCAGCGTTCAAAAATAAACAACGGTTAAGAAAAATCGCTATCCTTACAGTCCCTTCGTCTAGCAACTGGTGCTTAGAAATATTTTCAGCTAAATCCCTGATATCAAGCTCACAATCCCAACCTTGACCCGGCTCAACCCATTTATGTATTCGAAGAATTTGACATACTACTTAGGGGTAATTACTCTTTCCAGCGCCTGCAAACTCAGTTCGAGACTGCGGAAGGCTGTATTTATTCGTGATTCGTTCGATTCCGCTTCACGCACCCATGGAACAGCCGTTGCCAATTGGTCTCTGGAATATCTGACAAAATGACGTATATCCTTCAAAGATGGTTTTGAGTCTTCTAGAAAATATCCTAACTCGCGCTCTTTATACAATATCCATTGCTCTGCCGACTGATATGGCTCTGAATTAAGTCCCTCAGGGCGACTAGGTATTTCCTTAGACAAATCATCTTCGCCCGAAGGCTGAAGGGTTGACGCTAGAACCTTTCTCACCAAGACACTAGCGTCCTTTGAGAGAGTTTCTAGCATGTTGATCTGCCTGTGAATTTCAAATTGTTTCGCCGTGATCGCTTCTACCTTGGCTTGCGAAGCTTCTTCATCACAAGCAATGGCTAAATCAAACCAGCTATCTCCCTCTGGACAAAATATGACTTCTCCGCCGGGTCTAATTCTAAAATTAGTCTTTACCTGAGATAAAGTGATCTCAAGAATCTTTTCCTCCATCGGAAATTTGGAGTATTTGGAACTCGCTGCACCTTGCTGCCATTTTATGAAAATTTCTTTTTTTTCTACATCAAAGACCCAAGAGTTAATGCTCACAGTAGAACACATTCCCACGCCACACTTTAATGATTCATAAACATCCCATAGCTTATGTTGTGCGTGGGCACTTGTGGACACTAAAAATAGGATGACTGAGAAAGTACCCTTGAACACAATTCACTTCCAATCCGGTGATTCATGAAGAACAAATTTGGGCCTTCGGATGCGCGGTTATTGTCCCTTGTGGCGCCTGCCGAGCCATATGCCGTTAGCCGAGATGCCTACGGTTCTTCAATGAAAAATCCGTGCCAAACTTTGAGCATGCCTTTTGACCTAACTCTCACAACAAAAAACTGAGGGAATCAAGTGGCGCTAGCAAAATTGTGCGCCGGGGATTGAGGACAGCTTTTGTTACGGGCTATTGTGATCCTTTGGAGTTGCCATGCTTACTTTTAATATTTTCTGCAAAGTCCTCAAATGTGATGAACATTTTGCCCAACAACTTGAACTTCAATTAAGCAAACAATTTTTTGAGCAGGTTGGGATGGACTTAAACCAGTTTACATTGGTGCCTGAGACTGTTTCGCAAATCTATTTGAATGAAGGGGTTTCTTATTTGAAGACAGACTTGGTGGGGCCGGACAACTTTGGACATCCAGTGATTGTGGCCTGGAAAACTGGTGGTCCAACAGGAACTTCAGATGCGCTTCCCAATAATGGTCATCTCGAAATTTGGTGGGATTATCTTCCTATAAATGATTTGCAGAGTCGGTATCGGGGCCTACTCTGCCCTTAATCAGCCGAAGCCATGAAGCCTGAGTCCGGCCTACAGAGCCCAACTTTCCGGAGTGGGCCAAAATGCAAGTTCCGCAGCGAGAAGCGAGGACTGCCCGAAGCATTTTTGGCCCACTCCGGAAAGTTGGTGACCCCACCCCGACTTGAACGGGGATCTACGGTTTAGGAAACCGTAGCTCTATCCTGTTGAGCTATGGGGTCAAAGATTTTAAGGAGTTACGAAAACTCCTGAATCCTATTCGTGAACATCAAAAATGTCACGGCTTGGAAAAGTCATTGCGCGTAAATCACACCTCAAACCAATCCATACAAATACAGTGCATTTTTCTCCGACGGGGAATGCTCAATCACCTTAACGGTCTTGCCGTGGACCCCTGAAGTTCACGGCGAGACCTACGTCTGGAATTACGGCTCCCCTCTGCAGAACTCAATCCCGAGCCGCTATACTCACCTGATGCAAAGACAGATTTGTTCTCAATGCATTCAGCCCCAGTTTGCTTGTTACTGCCACCACCTGCGCCCATTTGACCCTCACCTAGAGTTTGCAATCCTCATTCACCCGATCGAGTACAAACGCAGGATCGCTTCAGGACGAATGTCCCACCTGATGCTTAAACACTCGCACTTCATACTGGGCTCGGATTTTACAAACCATCTAGAGGTCAACGCCCTTTTGATGAACACAAAACTAAGTCCCCTTCTCCTTTATCCCGGCAAAAACTCCATCAATTTAACCTCACTGAACCGCAATGAGCGCACCAGTTTGGTTGAGCCTCATCGCAAGCCACTTATTTTTGTCATTGATGGCACGTGGAATTCTGCAAAAAAAACGATGTACTTGAGCGAAAACCTAAAAACCATCCGGCGCATTTCTTTTGTGGCGCCGACACAGTCAAATTTTCGAGTGCGAAAGCAACCCGCTTTGGGCTGCTACTCGACTCTTGAAGCCATTCACCACACGATTGAGCTTCTAGGACCAAGCTTTGGTTTTGATCTTCAAGATCGAAAGCATGATCAGATGCTTGAGGTTTTTAATGCGCTTGTGGACCAACAGCTTGATCTTATTCAAATTGCAAAAAGCCAAGGACGAAACATTCATCTGCTCAACAAGCAAAAAAGGCCAGCTTAAAAAGGAAGACCCATGGAAACTCAGTACCTGCACGGATTTGACCCGAAAGAACAAAGACGCCTTCTTCATCAAGCACGATTTTTGGAACCTTATGTTTATCGTGGGATAGATATGGAATTTACCAAACATTGCTTAGAAGTGGGTTGTGGAGTTGGCGCACAGACGGAAATTTTGTGCCGGCGCTTTCCTGATCTTAAAATTGATGGTGTTGATCTTTCCCAGGCCCAGCTGGGCGTTGCCGAGAGAGTCCTTCGAAAACAGATCGCTCAAGGGCGCGTGCAGCTTTTCCAAGGAGATGCACAGAAGCTCAGTCTCAAAAAAAAGAAACATTATGATGCTGCTTTTTTGTGTTGGTTTTTGGAGCACGTTCCAAAACCGGTTGAGGTTCTAAAACGTGTGCGCCAGCATCTCAAACCTGGATCTAAAGTTTATTGTTCAGAGGTTTTTAACCAGACTCTTTTCTTAGAACCCTACAGCCCCTCCTACCTTAAATACTGGTTCGAATTTAACGACTGCCAATGGGCGATCCAAGGTCATCCCTTCATCGGTGCCCAGCTTGGCAGTCTTCTTAAAGAAGCGGGATTTTCTGAAATTGAAACGGAGATTCGACCATTTCACTTTGATTCCAGGCAGCCCGAGGCGAGGGCCAAATTTGTAGATTACTTTTTTGATATTTTGCTCAGCGCCGAAAAGACATTGCTCGCGCAAAAACGGGTCACTCCTCAGCTTGTAAAGAGCATGAGAAAAGAAGTGGAACTTGTTAAAAGAACAAAAGATTCTGTTTTCTTTTATGCTTTTGTGAGAGCCACGGCACGGGCCTAGCTCTGCCAAAGATGAACTTTTTAACAAAAATACTCCACGAAAATCACAGATTCTCATTTTTAAAACATGCTAGGTTTCATGCACGCTCGCGCTGTTGATCAGGCGCCGTAAAAAAGGAGACTCTATGACAACGTCAATAGAAAACCTTCCCGAAAACGATAACCTGCTCGAAATTGACGAAGACGCGGCCGACATATTAACTGATGATGATCAAACAAGTCCCCCTGTGCTCCGTACCTCAGAAGATGGTACCGATATCGTCCATCCCAATCTGCTCTCATTGGAAGACGAACCTGCTGACTTTATTCAGGGACAACTCGATGTCAAAGAGCAAATGGATCGTGCCGAGGCGGCCTACCATACCGCCCATCGAGACACACAAGAGCTCATCGAACTTGATAAACAAGAAGGGGAAATTTTTGATGATCTTGAAGGCGAGGACATCGACTCCGACGAAGATGCCCTTTTAGATGATATGATTGGGACCTCAGAGCTTCAGATCTAAAATGTCCAATACTCTGCCTTATTCGACTCGTAGTACTGTTGGCCGGTAGGCTCGAAGTTCTTAAGGCCAACAGGAACGATCGCGGCATCAGGACGAAGAACTAAAGGAATGACCGGGATATCTTCAGTGTAGTGCCTTGCGATTTCGGCAACCTGGACTCTTTGCTTTTTTAAGTCCCACTCTTCAGTCGCCTTTTCGATCGCCTCATCCACTTTAGGGTTGTGCCAGTGAGGGTAATTCTGCCCACCCCAAGAATTTTTTTCTGTAGGTATGTTTTTGGAATGATAGATTGACTCAGGAAGCTGAGTTGGAAAACTTGACCAAGAGAAAAGCGCCAAATCAAAATTTCCCTTTGGTAAAACCTCAGAAAAAAACAATCGGCCCGGCAAATTCTTAATTAGAAGCTCAACTCCCAGATCTTTCCATTGAGCTTGGAGCACCGATTCCACATTCTCGATGAGCTTAAGTCCCACGACGCCGTTGATTTTGAGACTGAGCTTTTTGCCATCTTTGTAACGATAGCCATCCGGTCCTGGCTTCCAACCGGCCTCATCCAAAAGCTGCTTTGCCTTTTTACGATCATAACCGTAGGTCTTCACAACTTTAGGATCCATGGTGTACCAGGCATCAATGGGCATCATCCAGTGCGAGGTCAATATAGCTCTATCTTCAAAGAGAGTCTTTCCCATTTCTGCTTTATTAAAACCGTAACTCAATGCCTGGCGAACTTTCAAATCCTGCAAAATAGGATTGGTCAAATTAATGTCGATATGTTGGTGATTGCTACTTGTTTTAAATATGACATCGTAAGGAAGCTTTTCCGCTTTGACTTTTTGTTCAAACGCAATCGCCTGATCAAAAGTCATCCCAAGGGAACCAATCATATCAATGTTTTTGGAGCGAAGATTTGCTTCCAATGTGTTGGTGCTTGTAATGATTCGAACCAAGATCTTTTTGATTTTTGGAGCAGGTCCATAAAAATGAGGATTAGGCACAAGTACAAGATGATCGCCAAGACTCACTTCGGAGATCATGTAAGGGCCATTGAACAATCCGGGGTTCGTAGGATTCTTAGTATAATTTGTATTACGATCATATCCTTGCGCCTGCTTCCCCCACTGATCAAGGACAGGTTGCTCAAGGTGTGAAGGCATTGGGTCAGGCATATTCTGATAGAAGTCCCATCTGACTTTATTAAAGAGAACGACGCATTTTTTGGGATTCTTCTCATCCCAAGAGACGTTCTCAATATAAGTTGCAGACTCCCGGTTAGCGATGGTGACGTTAGGGTTTTTTTGCACTTCCCAACCCAACTTTAAATCCTTACACGTAACAGGAGTGCCATCTCCCCATCCAGCTTCTTTTTTAATCTCCCAAGTCGACTCCAAAAACTTCTTGCCGTCTTTGGTGATGATTTTCACCTTCTTGTTCTCAAGGCTCGGAATTTCTTTAGCGAGATGACCTTTCCATTTTCCGTCGGCATCTAAAAAGATCATAGGACGGTAGACGAAAAATAGGACGTATTTCGCTCCAGCTGTTGTAGCGATAACAAAGTTGAGTGACTCAAACTCTTGGTTGATTCCCACTTTGAGCTCATCGTTCCCAAGCGCAAGGGCAGCCGAGTTGTGCAGAAATGCGACGGCCATGAAGGCGAGCAGGATACGGAAAATTTTTGAACCCATGAGTCCCCCTTTGATGTGATATTCATAGCCAGAAACTTGTGTCGGATCAAGACAAAGTCGGAAGTTCGGCTAACTCCACCTGAAGTTTTCAAAAAATTTTAGGAAAAGCGCTTAAGACTTTGATCTTACCAACCGAACAGAGTCTCATATTGAGGAAACTATGCACAACTGGTTCGTCACAATTTTAGTCTTTGCAGCAGTGATTGTTTTTGCTGTGCGGACTTTTGTAGCTTTTTGAGAGTCTGACTGCTGATAAGGGTCTTTTCTTCGGCAACCCTCGTATGCGGATAATAGAAACTTAGAATCTTACGAAAATCCCATCCCGCAAGTCCAAGTCTTTTCGCTCCCATTTGACACAATCCCACGCCATGACCACGCCCCTGACCTTCAAAAGTCAATGGCTCCTTGCCATAAGAAAGGGTGAACTGAGCACTCTGAAGGTTCTGGTAGCCTAATGCTTCACGGACTGTATTGATGGACAGGCGTTGTGTAGATCCATCGGCAAACTCCGCCTGAAGGGCAAAATTTCTCGGATTGAGACGCGTTCCTAAAACTTGCCAACGAATCACTCGACTCCGAGTTCGCAAAAGAGGCTTCAATCGACGCTGAAGATCCCTTGATGAAATCCTATAGGACCAGTGAGCCCCTACTTCGCAGCCTTGATCGACCACGACGGTCTTGGGCGACGAAGACCCCCACACAGACTTAGCGTCTACAGTCGTTCCACCACAGTCAGCGTGATAAAACGCTTGGACAACTTCGCCTGAAGCATCAGCCAGCAAAAGGCCCTTGAGGCTTTCAACGATTTTTCGAAGTCGTTGATACTTTTCCGGATGAACAGCAACATCTAATAACTCAAAAGCCTGATCCTGGACCGAGGAATCTAATTGAAAAGAATCATTCAATCTTCCTTGCATCTTTGAAAGAGTGTAGGATTTTATAGCTAAGGCTTGAGCACGCAGCGTTTCTTCGGGCCAACTTGACGGGACTTCCTCAGACAAAACGCCAACAAGATAGTCACTGAAATTAATCTCCGCAAGCAGATCGAGATACCGACGCTTCTGGCTTGGCACTAAAATCAAAGGACCGGGCACGCGTCTCCCAGCTACTGAGAGCCGCTCCCCACGAACCATAAGAAGCGCCTCTGGAGATTCGCTGACCTCAAAACTGCTTAAGTCTTGATTGAGCACGCGTCCTACCGCATTTAAAACCTGAAGATCTTCACCTTGAATATGAAATGGAATTTGAACTTGCCCGACTCGAACCCTCACCCACTCGGGCTCGGCAACAGCTACACTGGCCAAAAGACCAAGGACCGCAAACGCAACGAATCTCATCCTTGAGAATCTCCCTGTTTGATAGATGCCTTTAGACTGAGGGAGATTAGCTAATTAAGCAACCTTTAGGACTTGGGAGCTAGACCTTTGATGTGATCCCAGAGAATTTTTTTGGACGCCGGCGACTTCAGGCATTCCTGAGGGCTTACGGTAAAAATCCACTTTTGACCCGAAGCCTCTTGAATAATCCCTAATTCAGAATGCCGGCGCTGCGGAGACAAAAAGACCACCGAAAAGTCAAAGCCCTGCTTACGAATCTCCTGCTTAAGATCTTCGCCGGAGACAACCAATTCTACAAAAGGCGCGTCCCCTTGTCCCACTGAAGACTTAATTTTTAAGAAAAGTTCCCATAGAGGTTTATTGCTCTGGTGAAGAGGCGTCTCGCTAGCCACACGGACAGAAATAAATCCAAAAGGAACCACCCGCACACGGGAGCTAGGGCGTAAAACGCTGCGAACACCAAGAACCTCGTGGAGGTAAGTACCAAGAGAAGTCATGCCTTGAACTAACAGACGAAAGGGGACGGGTCAAATTGCGGTTTTTAAAACTCGTTCGATTTTATTTTTGACTTCAACGACATTAAACGGCTTTACGATATAAGCGGTCACGCCACTTCTTACAGCCTCTAGGACCTGTTCACTGGTACGCTCGGCTGTGACCATCACCACAGGAACGTGGGAAATGGAAGCGTCCCGTCGCATCTCCTTGAGCACCTCAAGGCCTGTGCAATTGGGCATGTTCCAGTCCAAGAACACAATGTCATACCCTTCGCCGCGCGAGTGCGCTTGCCTGATCATCTGCAAGCATTCAGGACCACTTTCTGCCTCATCAATTTTTACAAAACCCAAACCCTTGCAAATGCCTTTAAGCAAAGCGCGAATCGACGGAAAATCATCGACCATAAGAATGCGGACTTTTTTTAAGTTAATTGCAGGTGGCATGAGTCTCATTGTACTTGGTTTTCAGAAGGTGGCAAGACCATCGGGGCCTGTCTTTCAGTCCAGAAAATCTCAAACTGACTCAAGTGCACACAGCTCCGTACCGAAAAAGCAAATGTCATTCTTTTGCAACAAGGAGGTCGCAATGGAAGTCTTCAGAATCAACATAATCCCAAAGTTCGAAAGTCCAGAACACGCCGCAAAACTGGCTAAAGTTCGCGAATGTGCACACTGCGCAACCCCTCTTAAATTTCACTATAAGGTCAACTATGAACTTTACATCGTCGATGAGCAGTTTGAGTGCCCCAGGTGCCAGACCCTCAGTAAAGTTGAAACTCATCCGGTTCACTAATTCGGATCTTCACTCGTTTCTGCTTCAGCCTCATTTAACTGAAGCAGAATTCTCTCCGCAAGAGTCTTATTAAACCCCTTTGTCTCAGCAATCGTTTGAACATCCGCGGCCTTGAGCGCTTGCACGGAATCAAACTTTTCTAAAAGGGCTCGTTTTCGCTTCTCACCTAATCCCGTCACCAGATCAAGTTCGGACTCTAGTGTGGTGTTCTCACGAAGCTTCCTGTGATAAGTGATCGCAAACCGGTGGGCTTCATCCCGGATTCCAACAAGAATCTGATAGGCCACTGAACCTTTTTGAAAAACAACGGGATTTTGCCGTCCCGGAAGAAAAAATCGCTCGTCTGATTCTTCAATGTGAGCATCCTGAAAATCTCCAAGGAGCCTAGCCTTTGCAAGACCCACAACAGACAAATCAGTTCGGCCCATCTCTTTTAACACTTCGGTTGCGACTTTGAGTTGGCCCTTGCCGCCATCGACGACGATCAGATGTGGATCATCATACTCCGTGTGCTTTAACCTGCGCGTGAGAACTTCGTGCATGGACGCGAAATCATTAGGACCCTGCACGGTTTTGATTTTATATCTACGGTAGTGCTCTCGAGAAGGCACGCCGTCTTCAAAAACTACCTGACTTGCAACAGGCTCCTGCCCTTGAAAGTTAGAAATGTCATAGCACTCAATCCGCCGGGGAAGAGCAGGAAGCTCAAGTCGGCGCTGAATCTCTTCAAGACCCTGGATTTTCTCTTCGCTTTTAGTGACATGTTTTGCAAAATGCTCCTGTGCCTTTTCAAACGCAAGACTCACAAGGTCTCTCGATTTTTCCTCCATCCCCATGCGGATATTAACAACCTTACCAGAACGCTCTTTAAGCACGGCCTCTAGAAGCTTTGTAAGATCAGAACCAATTTCTAGGGGAATGATAATTTCATCCGGGATCATATTATCGTCATAGTATTGATTAAGAAAAGATACGAGCCACTCACGAGGATCTTCATTAGGATCCAAAGTATTGAGCTGCGGAAGAAAGTGCGCCCGCGTGCCGATCACCCTCCCCGCTCTCACGTGCACAGTTTCAATGAGCGTGCCCCGTTCATCGCCAAAAAAGTTCACGGCGTCTTGGTCAAGATCTACAGATTGACTCACAATCGATTGCTTTTCAAGCACGGCCTGAATCGCACGAATGCTATCGCGAAGCCTAGCGGCCCCTTCAAACTTTTCTTGCGAAGCGAACTCATACATTCTCGCCGTAAGATTGGCGATCACCTGAGTGTCCTGGCCTTTTAAAAACATCAGGGCCCCTTCGATGTCCAATTTGTAGTCTTCAGCGGTGATAAGCTTTACACACGGGGCGGTACATCTGCCAATTTGATAAGTCATACAAGGGCGCTGACGAGTCTTAAACATATGGTCGGTGCAATCGCGAATTTTAAAAGTTCGATTCAAAAACCGAATGGTTTCGTTCACCGCGTACCCGCTGGTGTAAGGCCCAAAGTACATGGAACCATCGCGCCTCACTCGCCGGCTCAGATAAATTCGTGGATACTGGTTTTCGACGCTGACCCGAATGTAAGGATAAGATTTGTCGTCTTTAAGCCTGATATTGTACTTTGGCCTGTGTTTTTTGATCAGAGAAGCCTCAAGCAAAAAGGCCTCAATCTCAGTATTGGTCTGAATGATTTCTAGATCAAAAATATTTAAAACCAACGTTCGAGTTTTCGTTGGCATATCTTTTATGTCGTTAAAATAACTGCGAACTCGATTTCGTAAATTTTTAGCTTTGCCTACGTAGATAATTTTGTCGACAGAGTTTTTCATGAGATAAACTCCGGGGACAAGGGGCAAATTTTTTAGTTTCTCGGTCAATCCTTCGTGACGGGGCACGGTTATTCCGTTTCGGTGGGATCAGCTACAGATTGTTTTTCAACATCCCCACTGCGTAACGTAAGGTCTAGGATTTCAAGTCTTTTAATTTCGTCGCGAACACTGGCTGCCTCTTCAAACTCCAGCTGAGCTGAGTGTTCTCGCATTTTCTGCTTAAGCTTTGTAATCTCATCTTGGATCTTCGAAGGATTTTCGCCATATTTTTTATACGGAGATGAGAGCTGTTTGGGGGCTCTAATATCAACTCTGTAACTTCCATCAAAAAGCTCACCCAAACCATCCTTGACCTTTTTCTTCACGCTCTGAGGTGTGATATCATGTTTGATGTTGTAGTCTTGCTGAATCTTGCGCCGCCTTTCAGTTTCTTCCATCGCCTTTTTGATGCTGTCTGTGATAGTGTCCGCATAAAGTATCACGCGGCCGTTGATGTTTCTGGCAGCGCGCCCTATGGTTTGAATCAAACTGCGCTCAGAACGCAAAAATCCTTCTTTATCGGCATCTGTAATTCCAACTAAGCTCACCTCTGGGATATCAAGGCCTTCTCGCAGCAAATTGATTCCCACCAAAACATCAAAGACACCAAGTCGCAAGTCTCGGATAATCTCTGTTCGCTGGAGAGTTTCCACTTCGCTGTGGAGGTACTTCACCTTGATTCCCAACGACTCGTAATACTCCGTCAAATCCTCAGCGCTTCTCTTGGTCAGAGTTGTGATCAGGACACGTTCTTTTTTCTTAACCCGATCCCGAATCTCTTTAAGAAGGTCATCCACTTGAAATTTAACAGATCGAATTTCTACAACTGGATCAATCAGACCTGTCGGCCTTATCACTTGCTCCACCACAAGCCCTTCACTTTTTCGAAGCTCATATGGCCCTGGCGTTGCAGAAACGTAGACGACTTTATCCATGAATTTTTCAAACTCTTGAAAATTCAAAGGCCGGTTATCAAGAGCCGATGGCAAACGAAAACCGTGATCAACGAGCGTAAGCTTACGAGCACGATCTCCCCGGTACATAGCTCCAATTTGTGGAACCGTGACGTGGCTTTCATCGATAAAACACAAAAACTCATCAGGGAAATATTCTAAAAGAGTTGGAGGCGGTTCTCCTGGAGCTCGGCCCGTGAGATGCCTTGAGTAATTTTCAATGCCCTGACAGAACCCCATCTCCTCAATCATTTCAATATCGTAGTAGGTTCTTTGTTCAAGACGCTGCGCCTCAAGATATTTCATCTCACGGGTGAGTTCTGCAAGGCGTTCTCTAAGCTCCTCTTGGATGGATTTAATGGCACGCTTCATCGCCTCTTCAGGTGTTACATAGTGACTTCCAGGATAAATCGCAATCTGGTCAAGCTCCTCAAGCGCAATTCCTCTCACTGGGTCAACCCAGCTGATCTTATCTACGAAGTCTCCGAAAAATTCGATCCTCAGCACCCGATCTTCTTCGTAAGGAGGAAAAATCTCAACCACATCCCCACGAACACGAAACGTTCCACGGTGAAAGTCGACGTTGTTGCGTTGATACTGAACACGAATCAATTCTTTTAAAAAAGAATCTCGCTTGAGATTTTTGTTAGCAACCACGTGAATCATCATCTGGGAATAAGCTTCTGGGCTTCCTAGACCGTAAATGCAGGAGACCGAAGACACAATAATGACATCTCGGCGATCAAAAAGCGAACGAGTCGCAGAGTGGCGCATGCGATCGATCTGTTCATTGATCGCTGAATCCTTTTCGATATAGGTGTCAGTTGAAGGCAGGTACGCCTCCGGCTGATAGTAATCATAGTAGCTAACAAAATACTCAACCGCATTTTGCGGAAAAAGCTCTTTGAATTCCGAATAAAGCTGCGCCGCCAAGGTTTTATTGGGAGCCAGGATAATCGCCGGACGATCCAGCGTAGAAATAACCTGAGCCATCGTGAAAGTCTTGCCCGAGCCTGTCACTCCCAGAAGAACCTGGTGGTCAAGATTTTGCTGAACATGATCAACGAGATCGGCAATGGCCTTGGGCTGATCGCCTGCCGGTTTATACTCAGAGACGAGTTTAAAAGATTTTTTTGGAATCGTTTTTTTTGCCGTCACAAAATGCCTTTCGCTATTTTTGGACCTCCCAAGTCGATCCTGTTGGAAAATCGCTCACCGCAATTCCCATTTTTAAAAGCTGATCCCGAAGCTCGTCTGACTTTTTAAAATCCTTTGTAAGGCGTGCCTGGACCCGCTCATTCACTAAAGCGTCGATAGCTTCACGCTTTAAATTTAAATTTGCCAAAAGCAAATCATCAAGGTCTGTTAGAAACTTCTCAGCAGGCTGAAGAAAAAGCGCCATCATCTCGCCCATTTTTTTAAATAGGGCCAAGAGTTGAAGACTTTTAGAAACTAGTCCCGCGTGCGCCTTCATTCCCCTTTTGACTTGCGAATTGAACTGACGAACGACCTCAAAGAGCGCTGCCATCACTTGAGGAGTGTTGAAATCGTCTTGAAGCCCCTCGGTGATTTTAACCCAAGCCTCATCCACCAACTTTTTAAACCCAGCATCTATCTGGTCGGGTGTGGGTTGCCCACTCACAACCGATTCTGCAACGGCAAGCGCCGAATACATTCTTGCCAATTGGTGAATAGCCGTATCGATTCCGTTTTGAGAAAAGTCAGAGATCGATCGATAATGAACCGACAAAATCATGTATTTGTAAATTTCAGGATGATAGCTTTTGAAAAAGTCTTGGGCCGTTTTAATATTCCCCAAAGACTTTGACATCTTTTGTCCGCCAAAATTGATCATGTTGTTGTGCACCCAATATTTTACAAACGGCTTGTGGGTGCAGCCTTCGGTTTGCGCGACCTCATTTTCGTGATGAGGAAAAATCAAATCCATCCCACCACCGTGGATGTCAATCTGATCTCCCAGGATCGCTTGATTCATGGCCGAGCATTCAATGTGCCAACCTGGTCTTCCCGCCCCCCAAGGCGAAGGCCACGAGGGCTCCCCGGGCTTAACAGGTTTCCAAAGCGCAAAGTCCATGGGGTCTTTTTTACGAGGATCCACTTCTACACGGTGGCCTGCCATCAGCTCCTCTTTGTTTCTGCCGCTGAGTTTTCCGTAATCTTTGAATGCATCAATGGAATACAGAACTTCACCCGTTGAGATCACATAGGCCTTCTCGTTTTTTACCAGCTCTTCAATCATTTTCACGATCTCAGGCATGAACTCAGTCACCTTGGGGTTGTGATCGTGGGCCCGCAAATTTAAGGTTGCAAGGTCCTTTTTAAATTCAGCGATGTACCGCTCCGAAATGACAAGACTATCCACGCCTTCCGCTTTCGCTTTGGCAATAATACGATCGTCCACGTCCGTGAAATTATAAACGTACGTCACGGCATAACCTAAATGCTCGAGGTAGTTCCGAACAAGGTTGTAAAAAACAGCCCCTCTAAAATTTCCGACATGAAGAAGTCCGTAAACGGTAGGCCCACAGCAATACATCTTAACTTGCCCTGGGACTAATGGGACAAATTCTTCTTTTTGCCGGCTAAGAGTGTTGTAAATTTTTAAACTCACGATGAATGCTCCATAACTTTTTGCGCTCGTAAAATCAGCGATGAAACTGGAATCAAGGGCGCCAGGTGTTTGATCTCAGTGCCTTGCGGTTTTCCAATCACCGCCACTCGAAGGGCCATAAACAAAAATTTCCCTTTGGCTCCCGTTTTTTCTTTCACTTGATCTTGTAACCTTAAGAAGTCAGCTTCACTAATATAGGACTGCTTTTGCCCTTTGAGAACTTCAACCCAAGCCGCTAAAAGCGCCGGTGTCGACTCCCAACTCAGCACTTCGCTGGCCTCAGGCAAGACCTTAAACTCTTCGTCAACAAGCAAACGATAAAGTGGGATTGCATCCGTGAGCACTTCAAGGGCCGTTTGAAACACCTTGGCACTTTGAACCTGCCATGCGGGATCCTTGCCATAAGGAACCTGATCTCGCTGTAAAAAGCGCTCGATCAGCTTCCATAAATTCTCAGGACTCATATTTCGAATGTAAGTCGCATTCATCCAGCGCAGCTTTTTTTCGTCAAACACGGCCGGTGCCGCATGCACGCGCTCAATAGAAAAATGAGAGATAAGATCCTCCCGAGAAAAAATCTCTTTGCCTTCAGGATGACTCCACCCTAAAAGGGCCAGGAAATTCTCAAGAGCCTCCGGTAAAAATCCCTGCTCTTTAAACTCGTTGCAACTGGTAGCTCCCCGACGCTTGCTCATTTTTTGCCGATCCTCATCTAAGATCAGCGACATATGACCAAACTCTGGAAGCGGATAGCCCAAAGCCTCATAGAGCATCAACTGGCGAAGCGTGTTGGGAAGGTGCTCTTCCGCACGAAGCACGTGGCTGATTTTCATTTCTGCATCGTCAACCACGCAGCAGAAGTTGTAGACCGGCATTCCATCTGACCGCAGGAGGACGAAATCCCCCACCATGTCTGATGGAAACTTCACCTCTCCACGAACGAGGTCTTGAAACACATAGTCTTTTTTAACAGGGCTTGTATGAAAACGGACGACTGCTTTTTTGCCACTTGATATTTCTTTAAGGGATTTTTCAAGGGGCCACGTTGAGTACGGGCTTTCCACATGAGGAGGGCGCCCCTCCTTTTGCGCACGCTCGCGCTGGGCCTCGATTTCTGCATCTGTTAAAAAGCAGTAATAAGCCTTCCCAGATTGCAAAAGGCGCTGAGCCTCTCGCTGATAAATCTCAAGTCGCTGGCTTTGTCTATAAGGAGCATGAGGGCCCATGTCTTTGAGGGTCTCAGGATCAGGGCCTTCATCCCATTTGAGCTCGAGCCACTTCAAATCGGCGACCATCATCTTTAAAGACTCTTCGGTGCTCCGAGCTTGGTCGGTGTCCTCGATTCTTAGGATCAATTTTCCATTGTGCTTTTTCGCAAAGAGATAATTATAGAGAGCACTGCGACCTCCACCAACATGCAGATAACCAGTTGGGGAAGGAGCAAAGCGCACGCGCACATTTGAGTTCATGAAATAGATCTCCCAATCGTAGTAGCGCCCTTGCGGAGGGTGTTTGGCCACTTTGCAAACTCGCTCCGGGCGAGACGATCAGCATACGACAATGAAGGATTGAAATCAAAACAGTTAGAGGCCGAAAATCGCTTTCACTTCTTCACGATCAACAAGCTCTTGAGAATCAGAAACGAGCGAAAGCTCTTTCATCAAAAGGCTGCGAGCTGTGTCGAGCATTTTACGTTCGCCAAAACTGAGTTCTTTGTCGACCTTAAGTAAAAACAAATCACGCAAGACCGCCGCGATTTCATAAACCGAACCAGTCTTGATTTTTTCCATGTACTCACGATACCGGCGATTCCACGTCTGAGTGTCGACTTTGACGTTTGTTTCTTTAAGAATGTCGATGACGCGCTTTGCCTCATCTTTATTAATGATGGGTCTGAGGCCCACTGAGACCACGTTGTCACGTGGGACCATGATTTTCATTCCTGTATCGATGATTTGAATGGTGTAAAATGTTTGCTTATTGCCTAAGATTTCTTTGGTTTCTATGGCAGTGACACGTCCAACACCGTGACCAGGATAGACGGCGTTGTCTCCAACATTAAAAGTCACCATTAAAACCTCCAATTTTTTATGGCAGGGCGAATCATACGAAACTCATGATGAGAAAATCTAAGCGCGCAGAATTTATACCAAATTCGACGCTGCTTATCAAGTTTTAGACAAAAAGACAATTTGCGTCGTGAATATTTTACAAGTCAGAGCAGTTCACCGTCGCGGCCTCAAGAACCACTAAAGCAAATGGCTGGCGGCCTTTTTTCCCCATGGGAACGGCTGTGCCCTTCACTTCTATCAACCAAGGCTGTTGCGAACGCTCAGCAAATCCCTCGACCATCTCAACATTATTGGTAGCGTCCCGGACTTCGTATTTCTTCCCGCGAGGTGAGACCAGGGCAAGATCTAGATTATTGACGAGCGCACGAGAGCCTTCCTCACGACTGCCAACGGCGGCAGGAGATGCAGGGTAGTCTGTGTAGACAAGTGTGGCCCTGAGAGATTGAGTTGGGTCCACGGGGTGGTATTCCAGACGCAGGGTTTCGCCAGTAGCGACGCCCTGTTTTTCGTCTAAGAGAAGAGCCTGCGTAAGAGTGCGGGCAGCAATTCTAAGATCCACTCGCCCAAAACCTTCATCAGAGTTGGGCCGATGGCTGAGGATTTCTTGGCCGCCCTTTTCTCCCCCATCACCATATTGACCTGGATACATATCACAGGTGCTACCAATCAGGATCGCTTTGACAAGCGCCGCAGAAGGCTCTTTCAAATGCCGCTGGCTTGTGAGTTTCTGGCGTAGCAAAAGGGCAGAGGCCGCAACTAAAGGCGCTGACATCGAAGTTCCACCTCCGAAAACATAGTTGTCGTTGTACGCTCCCCAAAGCTCACTGGCCCCAGAAACTTGAGATCGATTGCTCAAAAGATTTGTGCCCGGGGCTACCAAGTCAGGCTTGGTGCGACCGTCCCGCGTAGGTCCCCGCGCACTGAACATAGCAAGGCCTCGAGCGTGGTCCGAGACTTTCGACCCCAAGATCGGTGCTACTGGCCAAAGACTTGGAGCCGTTTTAAGTTCGGCGATAGGAAGTTGAAAACCCCCGTGCGACACGACGTTTTCAGAAGCCCCCACCGTCAAAACATTTTTTGCAGTTGCGGGAGGAGAGATGCTGCCAGGGTCTACACGTCCGTCTTTATTCAGGTCAGAACCGCTGTTTCCTGCTGCAAACACAATGAGAAATTCAGGATGCCTCCATACAAACTCATCAACCTCTGAGGCTTCGGCGGTGTACTCCGAGGGATTTTCCGTGTGCCCCCAGGAGTTAGATTGCACGCGCACACCCAAGTTCCAGCTGGTATCAAACAAATTGGTGATGGCAGCAGGTGGCGTGAGTCGATTGAAAACAGGGGACCACAAGCTCTGCACTACAAGCTGAGCATCATAGGCCCCGCCACGCAGAATTTTTCCAGATAAAGGCCCACGCGAAACAGCAAGGCCCATGACATGGGTTCCGTGGCCTACGGGATCTTCCCAATTAGAAGCATAAGAACCCAGCACAAAGGCTTTTTTAACAGCATCCGTAAAGTCCACAAGCAGATCTGTGGTTCGCCCAACATCAAGGCCGCTGTCTGCAACCGCTAAAAGCTCGCCAGCTCCAGTCATCCCCTGCTGCCAAAAGCTCTCAAAGCCCATAAGCCGCGTCCCCGACTCATATCCCGAAAGGTCCGAAAAATCCCCTGGGCCAACAACGTTGGAAGTCGGAGGTTTGATTTCTGGCGGAATGTCGAAATAGAAACTCTCGATGGGTCCTTCGCCTTCGATAAATTCAACCATAGGCAGATCCATCAAACTCTCAACACAATTCGAGGTCGCACTCTCTAAATGAATAGAATGTCCCCAGCCCCGAATCGTAGAACCCCTGCAAATTTGGTTGAGCACCCCCAGTGAAAGGTCCTCAAAACTGGTCACGTGAAGGTTTTGCAAACCTTCTCCACGCCGAGCTAACCACCGACGCAACCGAAAAGAAATCCGTTGTTGTTTTTCGTAAGGACGCACCCTCCACTCAGAATGCAAACCTAGATCACTCATTTGTTTTTTGGAATCCACTTTGACAACGAGGGAGTCAGGCGAAAGGTAGCGAAGAATCTGGATTTTCTCGTTTTGCAGAAGATCTTTTTGATTTTCGTCCCAAGGCCTTGTTGAATGTAGGATCGAGTAACTTGAGGCGGACCCCTCGTAGCAAGAAACAGTTATCACTAAGAGAATAATAAGGAACTTGAGCATCAACCCACACTCGCAAGCGACGTGATCCCTTGAGTTTTTTGCAGCTCCTCTTTAAGCTTCTGATGATCGGGTTGAATCAGCGCGGGGTCCATTTTCATGATGTCAAAGGCCGCCTCTCGAGCTTGCATGAGAAGGTCCTGATCACGAAGCAGATGAGCCATGCGAAACCCTGCCAAACCCGACTGTCTAGAGCCAAGAAATTCCCCTGGTCCTCGCAGCTCTAAATCAAATTCTGCGATTTTAAATCCGTCACTAGTTTTTTCCATAAACGAAGTTCGCTCCCTTGCCTCATCTGAAACTCCGCCGCCCAAAACCAAAAGGCAATGACTTTTGTGGACTCCCCGCCCTACACGCCCTCGCAACTGGTGGAGCTGAGAAAGGCCAAAGCGCTCGGCGTGCTCGATAATCATGAGAGTCGCATTGGCAACGTCTACTCCCACCTCGATGACCGTCGTTGAAACCAAAACCTGGATACGGCCGTCGCGAAACTCGCGCATGACCGCATCTTTTTCCGCGGGCTTCATCCGCCCGTGGAGAAGTCCAAAGGAAAATTGAGGAAACCAGGCTTTGAGATTTTCAAATTCCTGAATGGCGTTTTTTAAATCGATCTTTTCACTCTCATCAACCAGAGGATAAACCACATAGGCCTGCCTTCCCATTTCAACTTGAAGACGCATGAACTCTAAAGCATCGTGCTTACCTTTAGAACTCACCACGCGAGTCACTATCGGACTTCGGCCAGGAGGCATTTCGTCAATCACTGAGACGTCCAGATCTCCGTAGACAGTTAAAGCTAAGGTGCGAGGAATGGGTGTTGCTGTCATTAGCAGAAAGTGCGGTGCAAGACCTTTGTTTTTAAGGAGCTGTCTTTGATGGACTCCAAAACGGTGCTGTTCATCGATGATCACAAGGCCTAGAGATTGAAACTGCACCGGGTCTTCAAGCAGCGCGTGCGTGCCAATGAGCAAGTGAGTTTCGCCACTTAGCAAGCGAGCTAGTATAGCTTTTCTGTCGGCCGTTTTTGTTGACCCTGTGAGCAACTCAATGTTCATTCCAAGGGATTTCAGGAGGGCCTGCGCGTTTTTAAAATGCTGTTCAGCTAAAATTTCCGTTGGCGCCATAAGCGCGCTTTGGTGACCAGCTTCCATGACATGCAAAGTGCTCAAAAGAGCTACAAGGGTTTTTCCACAGCCGACATCCCCTTGAACAAGGCGATGCATGGGGTGAGGCTTTTTCAAATCTAAAACAATTTCAGAAAAAACCCGAATCTGCGCTTTGGTGGGTCGAAATGGAAGGGATTTAAGACATGCTTTAACCTTGTCGCCAGGCGCCTGGAGCGACCGTCCCTTTTCTTTTTCAAAACCGCGGCGCCGAGACGCCAAAAAAAACTCAAGCCAAAAAAATTCTTCAAAAATGATTCGCCGCTGAGCCGGCGATCTGAATTTAAAATACTGATCGGCCAGTTTGTAGTTAGGCCCATGAAGGTCCTCAATGGCCTGACGACGCGCCGGGAGCTCGTATCTTTGGAGAACCGACGCCGGAAGCTTGTCGGATTCTTCATTTTCCCGTGGTGTTTGAGAAAGCGCTGACTTCACCAACTTACTGATTTTTTGGGAGCTCAATCCGTCAAGCTCAACATAGATCGGAAGCAGCTCATCCACATCGACTTCATTAGGATCCACAGCATGCAGATCAGGATGATGGAACTCGAGGCGACCGCGATAAAAAATCACTTTACCAATCACCCGCACCGTCTGCTGAGGCTGGAACCTTTCAAAATAGCCTTTGTAAGGCACGCGAAAAAACTTGCAATGAATGCGGCCGGAACTGTCGCCAATGGTGATATCATAAATACGCCGTTTTGAGGCGCCCATTTGAAACGACTGGACAGAAATGAGCTGAGCTTTGATGCTCACAAGCTCGCCTGTGGTCAAGGTCGAGATCTGCCTTGCCACTCGTCGGTCCTCATAAGTTCGCGGGAAAAACTCGACCAGATCTTTGACCGTTTTTAGACCTCGTCTTTCGAGCATTTCCCCCAACTTTGGTCCGATGCCCTTAACATATTGGATGGATGTGTCAGGTCGTAAAGCCATAGGCCCCGATTATGCCTCTTTTCGACTCGCAGTCAACCGGCGGCGCCTGTCTGGAAGCCCTCGTCAAATTATTGTTGGAGGCCCCCTTTTTCCATGGCAGAATTAAGATATGAGCGACATTCCATTTTTTAAAGTTCGAATCGCGAATTTGAATCCCCAAAAAACGACCACGTTTGACCTGTTCGTTTCTATTAATGGGCATCATACGTTGTATTTGCGTGCGGGCGATGTCATGAGTGCTGAAAAAATCGAGTCTTTGGCGCGAAAGGATGTTGGAGAAACTTTCCTCGTACCCGAAAGCCAGCGCCGCGATTTTAAACAGTACATTCATGAGCAGATGCAGGATGAGTCCATTCCCGTGGCGACAAGAGCCAAGCTCCTCAAAGACAGTTCGATCACTCTCGTTGAAGAAATTTTTGAAAACCCTGATGTCGACAAGGCTCTTGATGATGCTAAGCCCATCGTCTCTGACTTTGTCAGGTTCATGGAGCAAGAACCTGAGGCCATGTCCCACCTCATCAGCCTTTCGGGACATGACTTTTACACCTACAACCACTCTTTGGACGTCAGTATTTACGCCCTCGGTTTAGGGCAAGCTGTTGGCTTTAAACCTGCGGACATTGAAGAGCTGGGCCTAGGGTCCCTCTTTCATGACATCGGAAAACGCCAAGTGAGTTTAGATATCCTGTGCAAAAATGGACCGCTGGATGATGCCGAATGGGCTCAGATGCAGCAGCATCCGCAGTATGGTCTTATGATTCTTAATGGCTATTCTAAAGTTTCAGATGCCGTCAAAGCTTGTTGTTTTGAGCACCATGAGAGCTTTCTCGGAAATGGCTACCCCCAACAGTTACGCGGCCCTGACATTCATCCGTTCGCAAGAATCATTGCGATCACAGACACCTACGATGCCATGACCACTCAGCGTTCTTACAATGTTCCCATGAAGCCGAGAGATGCGCTCAACATGATGAAGGAAAAGCTCAAGGGCAGATATGATCCCGACATGCTCAACGCCATGCACTCGGTGCTTTTTCAACTGGAAAAAATAGGGGCTTAATTAATGAGAGGCGCAATTCTACTCTTAGTTGGACTGATTTCTACAAACTCCCACGCCGCAACTATTGATTATGAAAAGCTCGCGCTTTTTAACAATAGCTTTGCAAATGCTCTCTCAGAGGCCCCGTTTTCTGAAACCTTTAAAAGCAAATTGGAAAAGATCAAAACAACTGATTCTGTTAAACTTTCTTTAAGGGGGTTTTTGAGTAAGAATCGGTCCCTGCCACCTAACATTAATGTCATTGGAATTATGGATCACTTTATGGTGCTTGAAAACCATGTCCTGATCACCGACATCCAGATCCTCCAAACAAGTCCTAATATAAAAATAAAAATCAACGGCTCTGAAGTGCAGCTCAACAAAGACTCTGACCTGGAAGCCATTCTTAAGAAACGCCTGGCTAAACTCTCACCTGGGTGCGGTCTTTTTGAAAATTGCGCCCATGCCTTTGTTGACTTACAAGGTGCCAACTTTGCTCCCTTGTCCTACCTTGCGGCTGCAAATTCCTCAGAAGACGCGCTTAATCTTCAGTACGATGTTATTAACTCAAGTTTAGGAAAAGGAAGAAATTTTGTTTCCAACATCAGTCGCTACTTCAAAGGCTATCAATTTCAGTGCACCCCTAACGGCGTTTCTGGAGAACTCAGCTTTTTCCCATACGGATTTCATTTTCAAACCGTGGGAACCGACACCGTCGAACTCAATCAAGGGCCCCAAAGCATGACGCTCAAATCAGGACGTGACGGAACCTTCCGGGTCACCAAGGGTGAGGAGCAAATTATAGCTTACTTTGTTGGTAGTGAAAGAGATTGGGCCAAAAGGAAGCTCAATACCAACGCAAAAATTGCCATGCGCTTAGCCTCGTGCTGCAAATCTGAGCCGTGCAGGAACGTGATCGCTGGATTTAAAAATGGGGAAAAAGTGATCCTCAAGCCCGAGCAGGCAATCCCCGCCGCGGAATAACCGAGGTGTATTTTGAGGCAGTCAGGCAAATCTGGCAATCGGCGGCCAGCTGAGGCTCTGGACTTGTTAGATATTTTTGTAGCTTCGCAGACGTGACGGAGCTCTTGCTTTTTTGATATCAGTGTTCTTCTTTACACTCAAAGTAAAATTCTGACCCAGAGGGCTCCCCCTGACACCTCCGCTGACTGCCTGATTGCCAGATTTGCCTGGTTGCCCCGGATTCTAAGCTCGGCGTTTGCTCCGCTTAGCATCCGCCTCAAGTCGCTCAAACGCTAACATCTGCATCTCCTTTGCAAGAAACAGGTTTTCCGCTAGAACCTCATAGACTTCTTTTTGTGTGATCTCTAAAAGCAAGCAGTCGCGATCGGCGACCACGGTAGTCGTGCGCTTGGCCTTTGAAATAAAAAGCGCCATTTCGCCAAACGATGCCCCCTGGGAGAGCGAGTTGATTTTCTGTTTTCCTTGATAAAAACTCATGGAACCTTGAACGATAATGAAAAATGAAAACCCTTTATCGCCCTCATGAAATAGCACTTCATTAGCTTTACAGTTGACGAATTCACCTTTAAACAGCAGCTGATCAAAACTTTCAGAGGGCATGTTCTTAAACAGATCCGAATTTTGAAAAGCATTGAGAAGCCAAAAACGCTTTTGCATGGGACTTCCAGGCTCAGACTGAACGAGGGTGTCGAAAATTTCTGGACGATATTTAAAGCGAACGACTTTTGAAGGAGCCAAGGTCAAAACATCGGCACTTCGACGTGAGTTGAGTAAAAAAGCGCCCTCACCAAACACGCTTCCCTCCGACAATGTCGCGACATACTGATGCTTTTGTGGAGAAACTTTGCGGTAAATCTCAGCACGACCGCTGAGAAGTAAAAATAGATCGCGCTTATCATCCCCTGCCTTGCAAATGAGAAAACGCTCGGGGAGCTTGATAATCCGATTGTTGTTTGCAAAAGCCTCGATCAAAAGGGCTGGTAAAGTCCGAAAAAACGGATATTTTTTAATTTCGCTCGAGGTTAAACTCCCTTTAGCATCGTCTTCCCTGAAAATGGAAAAAACTTTTCCTAAAAGGCTTTCGCTCTCTCGAGGCTTGAAGTCTTCAAAGTATTTAGCAAACCTTGGATTGCGAATGATTTTTTTCTCAGTGAGAAACTGCAGGAGATTAAAGAGCTCAACAAAATTAACGAGCCACCCTTGGCCGATGAAGTGGTGGACTAAAACCTCAATGCTCGTTCCAGAGACAAGGAACTGCAAATATTGACTTTCCGTCGGAGAAATTCCGTAGCGCTCTTTGGAACCGAGCAAACAAAGCTCGTACTGATCTTTTTCTGGTTCGATTTTAAAAGGTTCAAATAAAATGGGTTCTTTTTCGATCATTTGATTTTGGCCCTCTGAAATCATTTTAGCAAAACTTCTCTCGGCAGAGCAGATGCAAACCATGAAGGCCGGTCAAAGGTCTCCCGAAATCTCGGCTAAGGTCGAGGCGTTTTAACATTTTTGCTGTTAACCCTTTTACGAAATCCTCCGAAATAAGTTACGGTATGAAAATGAACTCTCTCATCAAAATTTTCACAGTTCTTACACTCTTGGGCTTTGCTCTTGTGACTCACGCGCAGATCAGTCGTCAGGCGCCTCATCAGAAAGTTCTTAGAAAACCCCAAGTAGCGACTCACCAAACGGCCCCGCCCAATCGAACAGCCACAAGGGGACCGGCCTCAGAAACTCCTGCGAAAACAGATCCAAAGAAAAAGGCGGTCCTTCCGCCAAAAATTCACCGTGATCCATTTTACCGAATGACTTATATGGCAGCGCAAGACGAGTGTAAGAAAAAAAATCCAAAGCTTGTGATCAAATCTAAGCCCATGGATGTTTGCATTAGAAAGCTGCGCGGCCTTTACCCCTGAGCCACCGGCTCAACCCGAGATAAACAAGGCCCCATATAACGACAAAAACAATCACCGAAATTTTACTCTCAAGCCAGATGGCCCCTGGTCCCATACCAAAATACCAAAGCGACAAACCACAAGCTAATCCGCCGACAAGAACCGGAAGCTCAAAACGCATCCCCAAAAATATCCCGGGGAAAAGCTTAAGCACCCGAAGAAGCAAAACTGCCGTGTAAATCATCTGCAAAATCACCGTCAGCGCGAGCAGTCCATCAAGAGCCATCCAATGCAAACTCAAAGGCGCAAGCAGCCCCTGAGCTACCAAAATTGCCGCAGACGCTTGACCTACAAACTTAGAATCGCGCCCGTAGAAAAGGACCGGCAACAGCACCTTTCCAAGGCCTATCACCACAACCAAAATTGAAAAAGCTCTCACGAACAACGTCATTTGCGCTAAATCTTGGGCGCTGAGGCTTCGAAAATCAAAGAGCGTCTTTACAAAAGGATCTGCCAGAAAAAACAAACCCAAAAAACAAGGGCCCGTCAGCCAAAGATTCAGTCCGAGAGACTGCACTATGGCCTTGCGAGCTTTCGGGAGAGCAAGTCCCGTCACCAGAGAGGTTCCAAGGCTCACTGAAACAAGAGAGAGAGGAAGCTCAAGAAGCCGATCCGACCAAAAGAGTCTTGAGATCACTCCTTCGCCAAGGTCTTTTGCATAGTAGGTGTTTATAAGAGCCACAAAGGGCCAAATTCCATGGGAAAAGGCTCCGGCAAGAGTTTCTCGCAGTAAGGGCGCGGGAAACTTCAGTGGGGGGAATCGAAGGTTTGAAAAAGTGGTTTTCCGCAAAAACCACAAAAGCCAGAGGGTCTGTAGAGCGCCCCCTCCAGAGACCGCCCACGCAAGACCTGAAGGAAAATCCCGTAAAGCAGGAGTCCAAAGAGAGACCAGTAAAAACCCATTTAAAAGCGCCCCCGTCAGTGCCATCACAGCAAACTGTCTCTGGCGCTGAAGCGACACGACTAAAGCTCCATTCAAAAGAATCAACCCGCAAAACGGGACCATCCCTAGGAACATCTGCCACGTGAGACTCTCCTCCCCAATAGGTTTGAAGTGTCCAAAAAGAAGAAGAGGTCCGAAGGCCCATAATAGTAGCGTAAGCCCCAGGGCCAGGAGCGAAAATAGCGCAATCAGCTGCTTTTCGCTCTTTTGCTCTTCGGAGGCTTCTTCGAGATGTCGGTATAAAACCGAGGACAAAGCGCCCTCACCGACCACCCTTCTTAAAAAGTGAGACCAGCGAAAGGCGATCACCCACGCATCGGTGATTTGGCGGGAGAAGAGGTTGGCCAGGGCGACGTCCCTTGCAAGCCCTAAAATGCGGCTCAAAGCCGTCCCCAAGGCCAAAACCATGGACTGCCTA
>JBGATJ010000054.1:0-29540 GCA_044229295.1 Pseudobdellovibrionaceae bacterium | reverse complement strand
GCCAAAAAGATCCTCCACGCTCTGTCTGATCGGGCCCACTATCTTTTCACTCATCGCTTGCGGAGTCTACTCGCTTTAGGTTAGCCTTCAACAACTCTGCTTATGACCAGCGTACTCCCTTACGAATCCAAACAGCAGTTTGATCGGGACAAAAATAAGCATTTTGTCACTCCGGATTCAAAGTGGTATTGGATACCAGAGAAAAAAAAGTGGGCTTGGCCCATTTTATCCGTGGTGAGATTTTCAGAGCCAATTGAGTTAAAAAAAAGACCAGGCATTAAGTTTACAACTGGTCTAAGCCACGCCGAACTACGCTGAATTTTTTAGTTCTTTTGAACTTTTTCTTGTGAGGCTTTCCGATTTTAAAATTTGCTCATTAGAGCAGCCATATAACTTAAAAATAATCTCATCAATTTTCTTCAGGACTGAAAGATCGCCAGCAATTAACTTTTCGTAGAGTCCATCGATCTTCTTGAGATCAGTTTGGCTAGGGATAGGAATTGGCATCTTTCTTAAATAGGTAAGCTTAACTTGTGGAAAGACTCGCCCCTGTTCCATTACGGCTGATAGATACAAAAATCGAAACCATGTTGAGTTGAGAACGCACGCCAAATACTCATATGAAAGACCCATTCCGACAGCTTTTTCTGTCAAAACACCAGCCTGCAACGTATTGGCAAAGTAAGTTGTGCCATGTATCGCGGCAATTGGTCGATCAGCAGTTTGCCGCCAAATCAATTTCTTCTTCTCATTCATCATCTCTTTATTGAAATATACCGTTTCGTTTGATTTTAATATTTTTTTAAAATTTCCACGCAAATATTTTCTGGTAGATTTAGCGACGAAGAAGCCCGTGGACTCTAAATCAGTTCCGTTAATGTATGGAATATCCGATTCGCTTTCCTTGCGACCCTCATAATAGAGTCTTTCAGCCAAATCGCTCTTACCTTTGTTTTCGAGTCCACAACCCTTTCGCTGGTGCTTTATGCCACAGTCCTTTGCTGAGATAATTTCTTGGAACTCCTCCAAATTCTTGCCATTTGTGTTTGTGGAAACAGTCGAAGATTCAAGTTTACCAGAGAGATTAATATACCTTTGCTCAATGTCGAGCTGAGACAAATCAACTAGGGGAAGTTGTTTAGAAGAACCATCGGAATTTATTGCCAAGACAACGGCGCAGGGCGCGCTGACATCTGTTCCAAAAATTCCATCACCAAGATTAACAACCAAATCAACTTCTTTAGAACAAAAGTACTCTTTCAAGTCTATGTACTTTGGCTGAACCAAAAATGTATTTGGTATAATAAAGCCAAAATTGCCATTTGGTTTGAGAATTCTAAATCCGAGGTCACAAAAGAACTTGAAGGTATTCGTAAACCCCTTCGACACCATTGGATATATTTTGGACAAACTCTCTCTTTCGTCATTCGTCAGCTTTCCGCCCCATGGAGGATTTCCCAGCACACAATCGAATCCTTTTTTTTCGAAAATGCGGGGGAATTCTTTTTTCCAAACAAAAAACGGCTTGAGGCTATCACCATTCTTTAGCTGATCATCAAGCCGCTCAAGCTTGGCATTGATATGTGCCGTATAGAGCCACAAACTCAACTTTGCTAATTTTACCGCCCGTGGGTTTAAATCCACTCCAAAGATACAGCTATCTAGAACTTTTCGTATGGCAAGAACCTTATCGACATTGTCCGTATCTTCAAACTCTCGGCTTAGCGCCCGAAAATAGTGGCTAGTTAGTTCCTCTAAGGCTGCTACAAGGAAATGGCCCGAACCCATCGCCGGATCTATGACGGTGTACTCCAAGATTTCTTTTGAAGATTTGTCTTTCAGTGCATTGGCCAATGTTTGACGAGTGATGTATTTTACAACTGGATCTGGAGTATAAAATGCCCCTGCAAACTTTTTGTCCTCAGTTTTTGGGTAAAAATATAATTGGCCAGATTTAACCGTTGGAATTTTCTGAAAGATTTCCTGACGGGAGTTAAGGTTGACCTTCTTCCAATAAGAAACCCGTCGGCCTTCGACCTTTTCTGTGACATAGGCCATATCAGCAGGCGCAATATCTAGATCAAATTCCAAAAAGCTTTCGTAAATGGATCCAAGCTGACGAGGGGTAAAATAAATTGCCAATTTTGCAACTCTTAAATACCGACCACTCATCGGATGAAAAAACTGACTCTTTAAATCCAGCAATCTCAAATCCAAAATCGTCCTTCTTTGAGCTTCCATCATGAATTACCATTGCTAGACGAACAATTCGATCATGAATCTCATTTCCATTTGGTCGATATTCAAAAGCATTCCCATTGCCCTTCTTAAAAGCTCGTACGAGTTCCTTGTTATTAAGTTCCTCATCCTTGTCGGGGTTGTATTTTTCAATTTTGTCTATGGTATTTGAAAGGGAAACCTTTTTATAGTCGGTTGAGTTCATTGGTAAAACCCCACGACTTTCAAGTGATTTAATGAACAGTATGTTAAAAAGCGCGCTTTCAGACACGTTCCTTACCGTAGAAACATCAATCTGCTTTTTCTGCTTTTGGGCCGCAGAGTGAAATCCATTGCAGGCGATATTCATTGCATTTACGAATCTAAGTTTTAAATCCTCTTCGACCTTATTTACATATTTTTTGCTGTATCTGAGAACCTCATCGACAAAGGACTCTTTGCCATCCTCGGTTGAAAGGAGACCTTCTTTTGAAAAGAAGTAGTAAAAGTACTTTGCCGCTTCGTAGATTTCTTTTCTGTCTTCCTCAGATTGTTCAGTTACGATTGATCTTACTAAGGCATTTAAGTTGAACTCAAAATAGCGACTACTATCTTCTGACGACAGGTCTCGGTTGAATAGTCTCCAAGTTGCGCCATCCGTGAGAATTCCCCAGCTTTTCTTGAGTATATCCATATACTGAATGATTTGTTCGTTCGGAGTAACAGAACTGCTGATATCGTCAGTTTCACAATCAATTCTCTTTTTCGCCTCACGCTTTCCTTGGCGAAATTCTTCTAGACGATCCCAGTACTTGACCTCTACAGGTATGAGCACCGAATTTCTGGCCTCGATTAAATCCGTCTCGCCGTTCTCCTTTTTTACATATTGCTTTTCCTTTGGGTCATCCACGATCAAAATGTCAGTTCGATAAGTTTTATTCTCAAATCTGAAACTAGTTTCCTCTAAGTATGGGTTTTGAACTCCATTACAATTATTTGTCCAGCCGAGACCTTGCAAAACTAGTTTTACCCAATTGTTGATCGTTTCAGTTTCGGACCAATTCGTTAGCTCTCGATCTTTGTTACCGTACTCTTTCGCCAAGTCGCGAATCTTGCCCAAAAGAGCGTCTACCCCAGGATCAATTGTTTGATTCCATAAATCCGAATGCCGGTCGTGGATATCTCTCTTTAAGTATGCTTGATTAAACAATCTACTTTCCCAGTAATTGAATCGAGCATCATCGCCGTACAACAATTGAAATTGGGGGTTTTCCTGAGTTTTAGCTTTAAGCTTTTGTGAAGAAGACATGCTCTACAACTCCTTCACCTTATCAACTTGAGTAAAGTGGGAGTCTTCCAAAAGTTGAAACTTCACCTCTTTGCCCGACCTCAATGTTTTTCTTTTTTTCTCTGATTCAATCGCGGAGTAATGAACGTAGAATGAGTTCCCGTTTTCATCTCGGATGAGTCCTTCACCCTTGAGATCATCAAACCATCTGACTGTGCCAAGCTGCCATTTAACTGCTGCCACGCTCTCCTCCATGAAAGTGTGAAAACTTTGTCGATATTTTGATCGGCTTTTTGCGTCTCGTTTTGAGGCCAGAAATAAATGATTTCAAAGTCACGAGCACTTACGGCTTTGCATTAGGACTCGTCCAAAAGACTAGTCCTGCCGATGGATTGAGTGGATCGGAGCATCTAATGAGTACAGCACCTAGCCTAGACAATGAAACAGTAGAAATGATCGTAGTCTTAATCAAAGGCTACAAACGTAATGGCTTCAATGATCAAGATATTCGCTTCAAGCTTCGCAAAAAATTCGAAGAGGAAGAAATTGATACTGCTCTCAAGCTTTGCTCTGAAGCCGACACTGGACTGACATCTGACTCCAATCCATCGCTGAAGGAACCCAATGATTACTTTGGCTGGTATCATGGCCCAAAGGAATCTGGCGAGTACCATTGGCCACGACTTAAAGAATCCCTACTTCATAAGGATGTTCCCTGGACAAAGGAAATGATTAAAAGTCTGGATGACGCTTCAACCTTGGTAGTGGCAAACATGGCACCGCCAGATTCAGCAAAGTCAGTTAAATGCAAGGGTTTGGTTCTCGGATATATCCAAAGTGGAAAAACCGCGAATTTCTCTGCGACAATCGCCAAAGCAATTGATGAGGGCTACAAGCTAATCATTGTCCTTGCAGGTATGCATAACAACCTCAGAAAGCAAACTGAGCTACGATTGCGCGAAGAACTTGTAGACCCTGGCGGCGGTAAAACTTGCACCACTCTCACCACTGACGAAGACACTGGCGACTTTAAGAAACGTCAATCTGTAACCGCAACAAGAACACTAGTGAGGACCGATGGCTTCACGCTTGCGGTTATCAAAAAGAATTCAAGTGTCCTGAGAAGCTTCAGATCTTGGCTTCAAGAAGCCTCCCCAGAAATTCTTCAAAACTGCCCGACTCTAATCATCGATGACGAATCTGACCAAGCAAGTATCAATACCAATAAAGAAGACCAAGATCCGACTGCTATTAATAATCACATCCGCGAATTAATAAAACTTTTCAAAGTTGTTTCATACGTTGGATACACAGCTACACCGTTTGCAAACGTCTTTGTGAATGTTGAGCCAGCAGATGACATATATCCAAAGGATTTCTTGGTAGCCCTTGATAAACCATCGACATATTACGGCCCTGAAGAATTATTCGGTCGAGATGCCGTCAACGGCAAACAATCAACTGACGGTATGCCAGTAATCCGCAGTGTGACGGATGAAGATGCGCTATCTCTTCGAGAGTCTGCCAAAGAAGAAGGCGCAAGAGTCACTATTGTGCCGTCACTTGCCTCCGCAATTGATTTATTCCTGTTGGGCGGCACTCTTCGACTTTGTAGAGGACAATGGAAACAACACATCACTATGCTGGTTCACTTAACCCATTTGACAGGTCCTCAAAAGGAACTGAAAGACGCGCTGGAAGTCTATATTGGCGAGCTAAAAAACCAAGCTGAGGACAATGACAAAGCATTTAGATCCAGAATAATGGCGCTACTGGAGAAAGATTTTAATAAAGTCACCGCCTCCATAATTGGACCACAGCCAATTGATTTCGATTTGCTATGGAAAAATCTGACCAAGTTCTTGGGTCGAATGGAAATAATCATGGATAACTCCAATTCGTCTGAACGCCTTACGTTTGATTCCTCACTTCGTGATGGCGAACCATTGTGGGGAATTGTGGTGGGTGGGAATACCCTATCAAGAGGTCTTACACTTGAAGGTCTTACTACGAGCTTCTTCGTTAGGGACTCAATGCCGATCTAACCAGAATTTTCGTCACTAATGATCTCTATGAAAACTTCTACCATTTGGCGACTATCGAGCAGGAAATCCGCGATGAAATAAAAGTGATGGCCGCTAATAACGAAAAACCAATCGATGTGGCCCTACGAATTCGACGACACCCCAGCATGCTGATCACTGCCAACAATAAAATGCGCTCCGGTGTTTCTGCATCACTTACCTTTAGTGGAACCAAAATTCAGACTCATCAAATAAACGTCACTGACAAGGCGATCATCCTAGCAAATCAACGAGGTGTTGAAACTCTTTTGTCCAAAGTGCAATCGGTGGGTAAGAAAATAGAATCGATTGCGTTCAAAGACCTAGAAAGCTGTATTTTGTTTCGAGGTATTCATCCTGAAACTATCCAGCAGTTTCTTGATAGCATTGTCGTAGCAGACTCCAATGCAAAATTTCATAAAAAGATGATTCAGGGATATATTGAGGATCTAATGAAACAAAAGGAGCTTACTGATTGGTCGATTGCAGTGATGTCAAAAAAACAAGGCACCCCAATCAAAATTGGTAACTTCGAGGTATACCCGATGAATCGAAGTGTTAAACACGAGATGACTCTACCGAATGGAAATATTGAAGCAACACTTCATGCGATCTCGACACCAGGTGAAGAGTTGATCGACCTTCAAGATGTCGTGAAGGGCGAATTCAAGACTACTGACGATATTCTTGAGCCTGAGGGTGGCCTGAAGAAAAGCGACACTCGTGTTCGTCAAGAACTAAGACCTAAAGAGCGAGGCCTGTTGATGATTTATCCATTGCAGTCAAACCTCGAAATGAACGACGAGGAGTATACTCGGTCTCGGCAAGAAGTGACTACTAGCTACCCTCTTCGTGGAGCGGGTCAAATATTTGCGTTCTCGTTGGTGTTCCCGAAGGCCCATGCACTGGTTGGCCAAATGCGCTATATGAAGAACAGGTCAGTTTGATATGAATGGAAAAGCTCACAAACACCTAGTAGTTCAATATCTCGAAAAAATTAGGAGTGAAATCTTCGAGGAGTATCGTAAAGAAATTAAAAAATTTGCCAAGGGCCGTAATGGAATCTACGCATTGTATTCGGGAAACAAACTTTATTATGTAGGATTAGCTTCTAGCTTAACTGGACGAATCAACAATCACCTGCGAGATCGTCACAAAGGCGAATGGGATACATTTAGTATGTATCTGACGGCAGATAGTAATTACCTGAAAGAGATTGGCAAGCGCCTAGCTATGGCCACTCGAAAGATAAAAGAGAATCAAACAGAGCTAATCCGTTATGGACTTGGATCGACACGGATCATTGCGAATTACAAAGGTCGCACTTACAAAGCAAGAATTGATCGAAATGGTTGGGTTCTCTATAAGGGGAAAAAGTTTCCATCGCTGAGCGCGGCTAGCATTCACATCTTGAAGAGAACCTGCAATGGTTGGGTTTTCTGGCACGCGAAAAATGCAGCCGGTAAATGGACGCGACTCGATGACTGGCGATAACAATCAAGAGCATGATTTCGAAATGGACTTAGAAGAGAATGCTTTTGATTCTCTTGAGGTCGCAGTTAACTTTTTCCTCGTTGCAAAAAACGGTGAAGACTCAGGCAATTTGAAATATTCCATCCTGCTTTCAGTTCATTCAGTTGAACTATTTTTGAAGGCCCGATTGGCAAAGGCACACTATTCTTTAATTTTCGAAAAACCTGAAGATTGTAATCGGCCAGACGCAAAGACTGTTGACTATAGATCTCTAAAAGCACGACTGAAATCTATTGGCGTAAATTTAAATGATTCCGACGTGAACACACTTGACCAGCTGAAACGGCATAGAAATCACATCGAGCATCACCGAGTCCAATTTCAAATTGAGGAAATCGAAGGTTTTTTGGCCAGAACCTATAAATTCCTTCAGAAATTTGTGAACGATGAACTTGGTATCGACATCAAAACTCGAATAGATGCAGAGACCAATCGAGCACTCGAAAAAGCATTATACTCTTACGAAGAGCGGAGAACGCTCGCCATTGAACGAGCCGAGAGTGAAATGCCAGCTGGAAAGGATAGATTGGGCGTAGACAGGGTTGACTGTCCTCATTGTGGCGAAGCAACGATTGTTTGGCCTTCTGGATCTGATGGCACAGTTCAATGCCATTTTTGTGATGAAAAATTCCACGCTGAAGGCTGTGGCCGCTGTGGCGCACCTATTTTTTACAGCAAAGTTCCTGATGAGAATTCCTGGCAAGCTGAATGCAACGATTGCGAAGCGTATCGCATGTCTAAGGACGACTAAGCTGCAGGTGTTAGCTACTTTCGTTTGTCCTTAAAATAGTTGGACATCATAATTGCGATATCCGGCGACTCTTCGGTCCCAAATTTTTTCCAGTGGTTAACTCTTTCACTAACTTCCTTGTCAGCAGGCTTCACAAAGTCCCCAACTATAAACAAATGGCGTTTCCCCAACCTCAGCAGTGTTGGTGAGGGAAAGGACTCAGGTTTGTTTCGAATTCTCTTGAAATTATGGCTGTCTTCCAAAGCAGTCCGATATCCGAGCCTATAGCTTAATGGCAAATCAGAATTGAAAACAAGGCCATAGATTTCTGGAACGAGAGTATTCTGAATATCAGTTGCCACTTCCGTATAGTTAGCCGTGTTTAAGTCCGAAACGGTTAGTCCACCATCTAAATCGAACTTCAAAACTGCGTGACCCACTGACGATTCATCCGACCTTACCGACAGCTCGCCGTACGGAAGGCCAAGATAGGATGCGCGAATCCCATAAGTCTTAATAAACTCCGCTGAAGGAAAACTAAATTTTTGATGATAGAAAGTTCTGCCAATGACCACAGTGGTGGGCAAATCACCTTTAGGTAACGACAAAAGATAAAAATCATGACCAGCGTGAAAAATAATCTTTATGTGCTTTTGGGGCGGTTCTAGAGAGATTCGGTTTGTTACCTGCCATGGCACTTTTATAGTGGAGGGCGAGAAGAACTCTCCGCCAAAATCTTTTAGCAAATTCACGCCAACGATTGAGTGCCTTGAACCAAACAACGTATAGGTTCGACGAGAGTCTTCGATTTCACTGTTTTCATCGTTGAGGTAGTGAAATTCGATTTCCTTCATTTCATGAAGACCATTTAGGTCTTCATAGATTCTCCGCCTCAAAGTATCGGTATTTTCAAAACCATAATTTGAGCTGAGAAATTCGCGGATATGTCGCACGTCTGCTTCGCCAATATTCTCTATGGCTCTTCTCACCAGCAACATTCGCTGAGCTTTAGTGTAGTCCTCTGTTCTGCTAGGCATGTGCGCACTATTCCTTCGTAAATTCAATATCTTAAGTATGTGCTAAAGAGCCGCACAAGGCAAGGCTATTCTGAACTCAGGCATTAACCAAAACAAAGGAGAATAAAATGCTTGAGAATCTTGAATTAAAAGAAGGTGCAGAAGCCAAAAGAGAACTTTTGGAGATATCCAATAAAATCAATGAACATTGGGAAGGAGATCCTGACATTCCGACGGCTCAGGTAGTGGGAAATCTCCTCAGATTCCCAGGTTGCATAATTGGAGTTTGCAACCAGACAGATACTATTATCGTGCTCGTTTTCCTTGGAACAAGCTGCGAAATTATTGGAGGCATTGTAACTGCTCTATTTGAGTTCAGGCATCGCCTCAAACTCATGGATGCGCCAATTTATGCCCACCGAGACGGGATAGTGATTGGAGCTGAAGCGTTTGAAAAATATGGGGAGGACGTTGTTGGTTTCAGAATGATCGCCCAATCTCTAGATAGAGATGCCTATCTACATTTAGCTCAGCAAAAAAAGCGTTGAGACTCACCGTCTGAGAAATGTGGTGCCCAGCTTGTGGTATTATATTTAGTCAACAGGAGGTGTCTATGAAGTGAATTTTAAAGATTGAATCGAAGTAGTTTTGAACCGGCAAATTCAGTCTACTTCGATTCTCTCATCTTTCAACTGAAATTAAATCTAATTGGAAAAAATGTGGGCTTGCTACCTCAAGGGATAGCTACGTCCAAAAACAATCAAGGCCGGTCAATTATTCGAAAAGTTGATCGGCTATTACAAGGAGAAATTTGTGAGCACGAGGATATTTGCAAACAAGGTCGACTATATTGCGTTTTTGATGAATCACCCAGATATAGCAAAAAAGATTGGAAGCAGGCTTTTGCTGCCGGCAGTAGCGATAGTGAATTTCATGCTTTTCAAAAAAGGTTACTGTTCGACTGAAGAATCAAGCAAACGAAATCGAGTATATCGAGGATCAATTGATTCTTATCTTGAACACCTGCCAGGCGAATTGGTTGCAAAAGCAGTTAAAAAATTGATTTTGATCGGCCAGATTTGGCGGACGGACAGAGATGAATTGCAATTGTCTGATTCAGTTCTTCAGTATTTTTATGAACTTACGGAGAACGAGACGTTCAACACTTCCGAGAATTCCGAAACTAGAGAAAGGGATAAGACGGACAACAGGTTGTCCACCTTGCCTTACCTAGCTTCTTTTAGGAACGGGGAGCTAGAGGAACTATTTGAAAGACAAAGAATAGACATTGAAGACTTCAAAAAAGAGCATGAGCTTACCCATCTGCTTTTTATCTTCGTCGTGCATTTCAAACGCGAAACTTACCAACGAATTAGTGAACCAAACTATATTGAAGATTTAGAAGTTCTCTTTGCTCATTTTGGTGCAAATAAGTCGAGAATTAAACCTCTTTGGCCTGAAGAGATTGAAAAATATAACTACATGCTAACTATCGAGGCCAGGGCAGAAGAAAGAAGACGTCGAGGTGTCTCATGAAAAAAGAAGGTCACTTAGACTTTTTTAAGACATCTGGCACAAGTCCTCCTGAACTTACTTGTTCTTGCTGCAATCAAATAAAATCGATTGATTGCTTTCATAAAAAACCAGGCAGGAAAACTGGCAGAGATAGCCGGTGCAAGGAGTGTATCTCTAAGAAAAAGAAAACTAAGTATGTAGCGACCAAAGGTATGGACTTGGTGAGTGGACTAAAGAAATTGATTGAGATATCAACGACCTGCTTAAAGAAGAGGATTGAAGTCGAAACTAAACGACTGGATGAGGTGATTTTATGGCGACAAAAATAAAGGCAGTAATCTTTGACAGGGTGTCGTCAGAGGATCAACGAGATGGATTTTCTCTGGAAGCACAGAGAGCAAATGCGGTTACCTATGCAAAAAATAATGGGCTGACTATCGTTAAGTCTTGGTCAGTTCACGAAAGTGCCAGCAAAGAAAAAGACAGAACGTCATTTTTCGAAATGATCGACTACGTTAAGCAAAATGAAATTAAAGCAATTATATTCGACAAAGTCGACCGAGCATGCCGAGGATTGCAATCTGGTGTGCTTATTGAAGAGTTAATCAACGAGCATGGAGTTCGTTTCCACTTCACCAGAGAGCACCTTGTTATTGATAAAGACTCTGCACCTCAAGAAAAGTTCCGGTTCTTCCTTGGCGTGACCATGGCTAAGTATTACGTCGACAATCTTAAGTCAGAAATTAAGAAAGGCAATGAAGCCAAAGTTAAATCCGGCATTTGGAATGGTAAAGCGCCATTTGGCTATAGAAATTCAAAAACATCAGGTAGAGCCTCTATTGCCATCGAAGAAAATGAGTTCAAAGTTGGCCAAGAAATCTTTGAATTGTACTCGACTGGAAATTATGGATACGAGGATCTAGCAAAGTTAGCCAACGAAAGAATTCCTGGCCTTAATGCTACAAAGCGACTGATCGAATCTATCATTCCCAATCCCTTTTACTATGGGACAATGATGATAAAGGGAAAACCACATCCTGCTTCCCATGTGCCAATGATTTCGAAGGAACTGTTTGATGCCTGTCAAAAAATAAAAGGAATCAGAGCCGCAGCTTCGAGAAGTACTCGCAAAGGTTTTATTCCAAAACCGCTCATGGGACTTATTAAATGCGAAGAATGTGGACACGCGGTTACCGGCGAATCTCAGCTTAAGAAGAATGGGAAAGCGCATATCTACTACAGATGCGCGAACAGCAAGTGCCCTCAGCACAAAAAGAGAATCAACCAGGACGATCTCTTTGCAGTCATCAAACAAGCGTTCGAGCCATTTAAGAAATGGACACCAAAAGCTACAAAGTTCTTCATTGATTCAATTCATAGCTCGCTAGGTGATTTGGACCTTTACACTCAAAAGATGACTGGCGAACTTGCTGAGGCCCGTATGGAGCTTAAAAAACGCATTGAGGTACTTGCAGGGCTACGCAGTGAAGGAAAGCTCTCTCAAGCCGAATACGACGCTGCTATTGTGGTTCCCATGAAGCTGCTAGAAGATAACTCATCTGAAATTCAGTCTTACCAAGAGGCAGATCTCATGACCTTTCAGCGCGGCTGTCAGATCATCCAACTTTTCCAAAAGGCATATGAATATATGCACTTAGATGGAAATGAATTGGAAAAAATAAAATTAATCAAAGCAGTCCTATCCAACATCCGCATGAAGGATAGAACTATTTATTTTGACTACGAAAAACCGCTGGATGTCCTCTTGGACTTGACAGCAGTTCCCGTATGGTGGAGGCGGTGGGAATTGAACCCACGTCCGCGAGAGTTCCACAATAAGGCGCTACATACTTAGTCAGTGTTTAATTTTAGCCGCCGGTCTTACACAGACAAAATCCCGACGACCATGCCCCCAGAGTTTTTAAGTTATAGGCCCTGGAGAAAACAACCTATAGCCGAGGTAACTAAGTTGCGCCGCTCTAGGTTCGTCACCACTGCCTAGAGAAGCGTCGCTGTCAATTAAGCAGCGAGTGCGTAGTCGGTTGTGCCGATTACAATTGTGCACGTTTTTGACGAGGTCCTCATGCGCCCCGGTATGCTCCTTATGCTTCACGACCCACGTCGAAGCCAGATCGCCCCCACATAGATTAAAGACTCTATTTCAAAGAACCGATGGTTGCTTTTCGCAAGATTTAAAAATAAAAATCAAGCAAAAAAGCTTTTTAGGATTTCACTTGGGAAAACCTTTAGCAAGGAAAAGTTTTTTTTAGTTTTGTTAAGAATTCGTCAAATTTCTAATGAGGCAGAGGCAAAACGGCTCCAAATCCTTAAAAACAGGGTGAGATATCAACTCTCTCCCCAGAGTTTTCCACAATATTACGCACCAGTTTGTCAATTTCCTCGTGCTGCGAGTGGTAATATTTGGGTGACATAAATTTGATCTTCACAATTCAAAACACGATGTTTAGGTTTTTCCACCGATTTGAAACAATTTCTAGACTATTTGCCAGGTAAATCAGAGGTCTTTTTCTGGATCTTTGGCTGGGTGAGTGAGCTCGAAGAGCTGGACGTTGAACTGGTAAACGCGCTCCCCTTTGGACTGCAATCTCGCGATTGAGTTATCGCGATAGATTTGTTTTCGAAGCTTTCGAAGCTGAAATTTGAGCTCTTCAAACTCTGACTGAGTGAGAGCTAACGTCAATGACCCGAACTCCCTTGTGAGCGGTGGATCCTGATAGAGAGATTCTAAGCCCAGAAACATAAACTCCGTCTGTAGTTTTCGAATCAATGCCACAGGGATGTCATCGGCAGAATCAAACCAGCTCCTCGCCTTTTTCAAATGCCCAGTGGCTGGATCGGTTTCAACGACGCCTGCGTCTTTGAGAGCTCGCATGGCCACTAAGATCTCGTGATCGGAAACCTTCCCTTTTAAAAGAGCGCGAATGCCCTCTAGGCTCAATTCAAAGCCACGCTGGTCCGTCATCGCATAGAGAACCCAAACGACCCAGTTAGGCACCTTATTCCAAATATGGCGATCTTCAACACCCGCGCGCATCTGCTGATCGATTCGAGTTTGCGTGAGCCTTCTCAAATACTCATTTCGTTTTAAGGCGGCGACTTCTTGATTGTATTGAACAAGGAGTTGGAACTCATCGCTCTGCTCTTTGTTGTGGCCTAGAGCCTTGGAAAATTTTCGGGTCATCTCGTCGGAGAGATTACGCCGCCCTTCAATGATCATCTTGAGGTAATTGGGCGATTTAATATCAGCGCCCGCTGAAAAAACAGCGTAGTTGTAAGGACGTCGATCGTTGGCGCTCAGTTTACGACGATGAATATAGTAATCCTGAAGATAGCTTCGGTAGTCCATGTAGTCGGTGAGGCATGGCTCTTTGCTTTTAGGCGAAAGTTCACCAGTTTTTTCGAAATCCAGATCCATGAGGTCATCTTGCAACGTAAGAATCGCGTTTGACAAGCTTGGATAAAAAAAACCACCTTGGGGGATGCCCAAGGTGGAAAAAATGAAGAGAGGTCCACGGTCATTAAGGCAAAGCCTTAATTAAAGCTTATTCATATCCAAACCGACGACCGGTTTGGTTTTAAACATAAATTGTAAGGTCACTTTGTTCTGGGCGTGGTTTGCCGAAGAACCAATTCCGGCGTTGATAACGATTTGGCCACGGCCATTGTTTTTAACCATTCGCGCGTTTTGGAAGCGACTAGAGATTGGCGAGCAAATTTCTTGGCGGCGTTGTCCACGCTTTCTCTCGCAACGGCTATTTGCAGAATCAATCCAATCGTTACCGACAGTTACAGGGACGTTTGTCGACGTTCCGTTCTCTGGAGCAAGTAAAGGTCCACTAAACCCCACGACTTCGCCGCTGGTCGCGATCATCGCTACACGAAAACCCGAGCGGCCATTGGAGACTTCAAAAGACTGAGCCAAGATTTCGCGAGTGCGATTGGTTCTTGCAGCGTCCGCCTTGGAGTCATAAAGAAAATTGTCTATCAACAGATAGTCAGCGTTTTCTTCGTATTGCTCAGGAAGTTGAAAATAAAGCTGCGCACCTGTGGTTCTAAATAAAATTCGCGCATCTGCCGCTGAGTTCTTAGGTCCTAACTGAAATTTGACTAAGGCCATCTCGCACGAACTATCTGTATCTAAACAAAGAATGCTGGCTCTCACTGGGGGAGAACTTTTAGCATCATCCTTGCTGAGTTTAAGTGGCGCCTCGCCTCCCGGATGAAACTGCCCACCAAATTTCACCTCTCGGTGACCAGATTGAGAATCCATAACGATAGAAATGCTCACCTGATTAGAGTCCTCAGGGATAAGGATTTTGGCGTCTTGAATCGACTGGGCAAAGATCATATCACCTTTGCGCTGTTCCTCTGGCTTATCTTTACCAAGAACACCTCTTAATACGTCGAGCATGTTGTCATTGCCAGTTCCCGTAAACTTTAACCCATCAACAGTTGTGAAACCAGTGTCAGCTTTATCAGTAGGATTACAGTCGATCTGATTTGGATCCGTAGAACCATCAGCGCGCTGAGCACAGTTGTTGGTTTGAGAAACGGGGGCTAATACAGTTCCTGGAGGCGGCTGGCCATCAGCTGTTGGCGCATTCGTCGCCGGAGGTGGTGTTGTTGCTTCGGTGTGGCTTCCCTCGTCACTTTTAGTACAACCAACGACGAAAACCAATGTGGTCAACGCACCTATAATGAGTTTTTTTGAATTTACGTTCCGCATGGACTCCTCCACTCTCTTCATGAAGGATCTTAAGCAAAACATAAACCAAAGTTTTTACACCTGTATTGAAATTAAACAATTCGCGGGAGCTAACACCGCCATATTAGGTCACTTTCGCTGGCGTAAAAAGTCAGCGGCTAAATATTGATGACGTAAATTTTTCCTTATAGAAATATATTCGGGACAGAACTCAGCTACTTTTTCCCAGAAGCGTCTTGAGTGGTTCATATGAAACAAGTGGCAGTTTTCGTGGATAACAACATAATCAATAATTTCGGGAGAAAAAACCATGAGCCTCCAATTGAGGTGAATCGTTCCTCGACTGCTGCAAGTTCCCCAGCGGCTCTTTAAATCCATAAACTCAAGCCTCAACGGCCATCGACCCGTTTTCTCAGATACCTCATCCATTTGCTGACAAAGATAAGCAGTGACTTTTCTTGAAAGGTGATGTCTCTTTGCGAATAAGGCCAGTAAATCGTAAAAGCACCATCTGCCCTTACTAGAAAAGGCTCTTCCAAAAGTGTGAATTGATACCTCAGCTTGTGATCCTTTCCTAGAAAAGGAAATACGTCGCCGTCTGCGAAGCTCTTAGATCTATAGGTCCGATTTTGAAACTCAATTTCTCGAAGGCTCTTTTCGATCCACGAGCGTTTTGCATTGAGAAAACTCACAATCTCGTGATCAGGGACAGAATGGTGAGTCGAGATTTCTAACCCACCGGCCTGATTCGCTCGAAGAGTCATTCCCGACTTTTTCTTTTTTCTGTGGACCCTGACAATTTTGTTTTCAAAGATCATATCTTGAACTACAGTCACAGTTCGGCTGCCAGTCCTTTTTCGAAGCGCAGTGTAAGAGAGAAGTTTAGAAAAATGGCTCATGCTTTTTTTTCACTAAATCCAGAAAAAGTTTTACAGGCGATTGAGAGTTGCGGCTTCTCGACGACCGGTGAGTTCTACCAGCTCAATTCCTACGAAAATCGAGTTTTCGATCTTATTTTAGAAAAAGACAAGTTGTTTGACAAGACTCTCGATCGACTCATCGCCAAGTTTTATCGGCCCAACCGCTGGTCTAAAGAAGCCATCCTTGAAGAACACGACTTTCTGCAAGAGCTGGCACGAGAAGGGGTGCGCGTTGTCCCACCCATGAGTTTAAAAAACAATGGAACTCTCGTCGAGTTTGAGGGAATGTATCTTGCTGTATTTCCCAGAATCAAAGGTCGCATGCCCCAGGAGTTTCTCGCAGGACAGCTAAAAACGGTCGGCGCGATGATTGCTCGTCTTCATAACGTTGGCTCGCACAAGAAAACTCGACACCGCCCGATCATGAATACAAGTTACTACGGGGGCTGGCCAACCTTACAGGTCCTCAAAAACTGGATTTCTCCCGAGGTCAGAGATCGGTACATTGCTGCTGCAGAAAATATTCTTAATTTTTTGGATGATCGTCTTGATGAAGATCAGTTTATCCGCGTTCATGGCGATTTGCACAAAGGGAACTTGCTCGAAGACAGTCATGGGTTTTTTCTCGTTGATTTTGATGATTTTGGATTTGGCCCTCCCGTTCAAGATTTTTGGATGCTGCTTTCGCAATCCGAGCATCACAATAACGAAGAGCTCAATCAGCTTATAGATGGTTATAGCGATCTTCGCGATTTTGACGAAATCTCTATCGATCTTATTCCAGGTTTGCGGGGTCTAAGAATCATCTCTTACGCAGGTTGGATTGCCGCTCGTTGGGAAGACCCCAGCTTCCCGCGTATTTTCCCTGAGTTTGGCACTTACAAATATTGGGCAGAAGAAGTTGAATCTCTCGAAAAAATTGCGTGGTCACTATGACAAGCTATGAAGCACTTCCGGACATCAACGACTGTTATAACTATCGAATAACGTCAGTTCCTAATGCTAAAACGGCATGCTTTTTTTTCCATGGATTTCCGGGGGAGCGGGGTTGGAAAAACAAAGATATTGCTAAATCCGTAAGTATGGACATGGGTTATGACTGCTATGTCATGCACTATTATGGCCTTGGAGAAAGTCTTGGAGTTTTCTCGTTTGTTCGCGCCGTTCATGATGCTGAAAGTTTTGTTCAGCGCACGCTCCAAAGTCAAAGCTACGAAAAAGTGAAGGTCTTTGGTCATAGCTTTGGTGGATTTGTATCGCTGAACATGGGGATCATCTTTAAAGAGAAGATTTGCCAGCTTGTGCTTCTTAGCCCCATGAACTTAGTTCCTGAGTCTCCCCATCTTGATCAACTCATCGCCAACTCCCAAGTCGAGAAACCTCACCTTTTTGTTGGGACAACGAGTGAGAATGTACGATCTGATTTTGATCGACTCAGAACTCAGTACGGTGTCAGGGATGCCAAGCACACATCGACATTTGAAAAAATAGACATCTCAATTCTTCAAGCAAAAAACGACAGTGATGTTCCTGAAGTCACGACTCAAACTCTTTTACCTTATCTGGGTGCTAAAGCTTACTACGAAGAAACGGTTTCAGATCACGCTTTTCTGCTGACTCGGCCCGCGACGATCCATTGGGTAAAGCAGCGGCTTGCCTTGCGTTGAGAGCCGTAAGAAAACTGGCATAGCTCCAAGTTAAATCACGAGCTGACACTGGGGTCCCCAAGGCTCGGTGGAACTGTTCAGCCATATGCCCGTCTGCAGGGGTGAATTCTCGCAATGTCTCTAGAAAAGCATCGCCACGTGCAAAAAGTGCCTCAGCAAGACGACTACGCTCTTCGAGAGTAACAACGCCCTCTTTCCAATTTGATAAGCCAGGCATGCTTCTTATCAGAGGCAAGCTTAGCGAGGTGATTTGAAAATTCTCACTTTGCTTGATAACCGTTGCAAGGCGATAGTGATACTCCGCAAACGCAGCGGTTGTTAAGTACCAGGGGTTTCCTCCAAAATACACGTCTTCTTCATAGCGACCGATCGCTGGAGCTCGATTTTTATCCTTATTGAGTTCATAGGCCCTGGCAAAAATGGCTTCAATCTCATAGGCTGTTTTCATAATGCGATCGTCGCTCACTGAATGAGACCCTGTCATTCGGTCAGTTTGAAGAACCGAAAGCACAACCGCTGTATCGATCATAGCTTGCTTCTGAGGGGCGCCTTCGACTCGGTCTAGATTTGCCAAAAGGACCTGGCGCTTTTCGCTCCAGTGATCTCCTAATGTTTCATAGATGGCACTCGCTTTTTGTGAGTAGAGCTGAGCTCGCACGGAATCATTCCATTGTAAAAATCTTTTTGCCCCTTGATCGAGAGCCCATGCCTGTTTGAGGCGAGTGTCGTAGTGTCGACCTTTAAGCTCTTCCCAAAGGTCAAAGTCAGGGAGAAACGCATTTGCGACAACGTAATCAAGGTCTTTGCTCAAAATTTCGCGCATCGAATCGAGCTGCCCTGGCTGCAGGGAATAAATTCCTTTTTCGGTCGCCGTTAAGTAGGCAAGCAGAGTGTGAGCACGTAAAGCTGGACCATCATTTTGCGGTCGACTCCAAAGCCCTAGATAGACACTGCCATCGACGTTAAATCGAGGCTCTCCCAGGCCAGCGGGAGTCGAAACGTTCTGAGAGTGCTGCGAAAATATGAGGTAGCGACGAAACTCATTTTCAAACTTTAAACTGTCTTGATCACTGGTCTTGATAAGTGCGTTCATGACAAGAGCGGCATCTCTTGTCCAATGAAAAAAATAATCAGGGTTTGCTTTTGACGGCGATGCGATCACACATCCTGGCAGGGCTGCTGGAGGAGAGAGATTTGCCCACAGTGCGGTCTTTGCTATCTCAGACTCAGTTACGAGCCAAGACTCAAGAGAGGAGTCTCGAAGCGCGGCCTTTGACATCGGCGCCGCACATATCATAACCAAGAAAAGGCCAATTTTACTTGTGGTCAACCACATACACGGTACTCCAGTAACCGGGCAATTCTACAGGCAATCCTTCAGCTGCCAAATCTTGACCTTTCATGCTGCTCTCTTCTCCCGTGAAGAGATTTTTGATGACGTAGGTTTCCTCGTTCTGGAGATCGGCGATCTGTAAATGAACTTTTGAAACGTGATCCTGCCCATTTTTAACAGTGATCCACTTTCGCTGGCCATCACCCACTCGGCCATAAGCAACCACGGGTGCACTTTCAACAATCTTTAAGTGTGTGGATGTTGTCCCAATAAATTCATCTAGTAAGGTTCGTCTGGCCTGGAGATCAGTCAGCGTTCCGTAACCCGTAGAGTTGTAGAATGCGTGAACAGCAGCGCCCACCTGAAACCATCGGCCTTCACCAACTGCACAGCTAGCTGCAATCATTCGATCGCCGAATTTCAAAACACTTTGGCAGTTTTCAGGGATATCCTGCAGAACAAAAATGGGTGCTGGTACAGAGATTGAATCAGCGACCTGACCGTAAAAAGAAGACCCTGCTTTGTCGCTTTCGATACTTGCTTTAAAGCTAAGCCCTGCCATTTGACTCATCTTTGTACCGAGAAACGAAACAACCGTCCCACCTTTTGCAGCCACCATAGAAAGTCGAGCGGCAAGATCTTTATCTTCGCGGCCACTGTCTTGGTAAAAAATAACTTTGCAAGTCTCAAGTTCTGTTGCAGGCGTGAGTCCCCAGTGAATAATCCGCGGGTTAATACCTCGGTGTTCGATATAACCGACAAGTCCCCCTGCCCACTCCCCATTCATAAGGCCTGAGTCTAACTCAGGATAAATCGATGGACTGTGAGAAGCCGTATCTTTGATCATGCATACGTCATCTTCCCATTCGTGAGCGGAACCCAACCAGTCGCCGTAGTCTTTGACGATCTTTTCACCAATTTCAACCAGTGTCGAAAACTGAGGCCTAGGTTCGGCATCTTTTTTGAGCGGCGAATCGAAATAGAGCTCAGCTGACATTTACGACCAATTCCTGATTGAAGGTCTCTTGAAGCTCAGACCAAAAACTGTCTGGAAGAGGATCGACACCTGAATACTTTGGCGATTTTTTCAAAGCTTCGTAGTAGGGAGCCAGTTTTCCAATGACCCAATCATTCTGCCAGTTTTGACCTTCGATAAAATAGTAAACCAGCATCGCTTTTAACCCGTGGCCAATTGTAGAAAGATAGGTTTGCTTTCGCGCGTCCATAGATACTGGCACGCCTTTCCACCAACCACCTTGAGTCTCAGGTCCCATGGCCCAATCCACTTTACGTCCAAAAAATAAGTCATTGGCGGCGTCAGCCGCCTTCACATCATGATCCGCTTTGAAGGGACTGTTCAAAAGTGGGTGATCAAATCGCTCCCAAGTTTTGGGATAAAGATTCACCGTCATCATCCCTGTCGTAGGATGATTGCGATAAGTGTAGTTTGGCAAAATCCCATTCTTAGCAGCGTTGTAACTTTCGGCGAGAGTGAAAATCACGTGAGACGCGCTAACACCGATATCGTCCCAAGTTTTTCTTACGAACTGCAGATATTCAAACATGCTATGATCTTCGAACTCGTACCAATCTTGATCTTCGTTTAAGTTCACGGCAGGAATGACCGGTGGAACAACTTCTGCCCACGCCTTCCAGCTGCGATGATGAGCAAGATTAAGTTCACCGATGGTATGATATTTGGTTTGAAGGAAATCACGATAACGAGCCTGAGATCCTGTCCCATAGTCATGATTATAAATGCTTTGCCACATAAAGTTGGTTTCGTTATCTAGCTGCAAAAATTGAATCGGCTGGCCCGGCCCGATATAGCTTTTGATAACGTCTTGGTACACACGCTCAAACCAAATTTTAGTGTGCCGACGGAAATCTGGATCGAAGTAATCATAGAGCATCGTGCGCTGACCACGTGCTGAGTGCATGTGACTTTCTGGATATTTTTCGTGAAACCACAGAGGAATGGCTCCAAAACCTAGAAATCCCCACTCGGCGTTCACGTAAGGCCCAGGTCTCACCATGATGTTGTGGATGCCCTTTTCAAGAATCAATTTAATAAATGTTTTTACATCACGAGAAGGATAGTCTGGTTTGCCATCACCATCTTCATCGACAGTTCCATCGAAATCGAACTTTCCTTCTTGGTATTCATGGAAATCCCAAGGGATGTAAAAGCTCACGGTATTCATGTGGGCTTCCACCATGCGATCAATCGCTTTTGACCAAAGCGCCATCACGTCGGCACGGGGAACATTTCGCCCAAGGCCACCACGCATCCGAAAGTACTGAAGCTCAGCCCCGAAAAGTTGAGGTTGCGGCTGCTCATCAATGAAAAGTTGTTTGTCTGAAAAGCGGATCACGCCCGCTGACGCACTGATAGACCATACCCCTACCAAGGCTACCAAAACCCGAAACATACAGAGTCCCCCCCACTGATGATCTTGACTGAACTCTAACCAAAAGCTGATGCTAGAGCAAAAACTTAATAATCACCAAAACGCGAGGCATTAAGGACTGTTATAGCTTTAAAACGCTAAAGATGAGAAATGGAGCTACGGGCCAATACATCAACAAAGATAGTAGATAAAGAGACCACCTACGAAAGTCAGCCTTTTTGACTGGGTCGCCGTTCTCCCAGCGAAAACTTGGTTCTCCTCCGTCAATACTACAGGAGACATTTAACTCTCCCGTTTTTACTTTCGCGCGGAGGCTGTAAGACTCACCAAAATCAGCGTGAGAAATGTCCACGCGATCGACAACAAATTCAGTATCCTTTTTTACAAACTCAGTTGCGACAACCATACTGTCTTTGCTGCACTCGTTAGGTTTTACCGCCATGACTGTCGGAGGAGTGCCGATGACATCAAAGTCACTAGACAGCGTTTGAAAACAAGAGTCTTCATTGAGGTAAAAGACTCTCCCTGTTGCCGGATAAAAAATCTTCGTATTTTGTGTTCTTAAAACAAAAAGACAAATAGCCAAACTGAACGTCGCAAGCGCCAAAGACCTGTAAGGCGCCCCCCAATATTTAAAAATGAGAAACAAGCCAGCGATCATTGGCAACGCAGGAAAAATGCCGAACACTCCGTTATTGACTGCGCCCGATAGCACAAATAAGGCCATCGCCGCAAAAACAAAGGGCCGAAAACGCGGTATTTGCAGCTTCTCAAAAAACTTTCTACTCATTGCACTTTGCAGTTTTCAAGATAAAAACCTGGCGTCAGCGTGGCTCCGTCGCTGAAAAGCTCCAAGTAAAGCCCCCGTTGAGTGGTAAAGTTAAATGCGCTGAAAGATGAGACGTAAGCCGTGTAGAGAGGAACCTTAGGATTCTTAACCTCGCAACCATCAAAAACAATCCGGAATGCTTTGATAGAACCGTCCTCGTTTTTCTCAACAATTTTTTCGAGCTCACATGTTGAACGTTTCGCCAGGAACGAAGAAACCGTATCCGCAGATGCAAGTGATTTTATCATGATCGATCCATCGGCCAAAGTCTTAGTCACCGACGCATCTCCCGTTTCTAAATCCACTGTAAACTCTCCGTCATGATAATCTAAAAAAATACCTGCGGACTTTTTCTCCGTAACGTTCACAGAGCATTTTACTGTTGAAGCTTGAGAGCTAAACGCGTAGATCGTTCCGAAAAATAAACCCATCAATTTCATAAATTTCCCCCCAATATGAAAACACGGTAAAACCAACACGGAACAAATGCAAGGGGCTACAAAGTTTTTAGATACTCGATGACGGCATTGCAAGACTCAGGATTGTTTTTTAAGTCACGGCAAAAATCATGACCCTTATTCCCAAACCCGTGATCAGAGGAGTTGAAAACAGCATCATCGCCTTTTTTGGGATTGTAATTCACATTTTCAGGGGTGAACACGTTGGAAGAAGAATTACGCGTCCAACGAGTAGGACGATCGCCTTCACTCTTGCAGAGAAGGTCCTTCAGAGTTGGAACGGAGTGATTGTGCAAAAGCGCTGTCTTAGTAAACATCGCCACCAGTGGAGGAGCAACATAACCAAGGTCGCCATAAACATTGAGGTTCGTCTGTTGGGCGTTCGGGTCAATTTGATTTAGAACCGCCATATGATGTTTCATTTCTTCTGGGTTCTTGAGACGATCAATCTCTGTGGGATCCGTCTTAAGAAAAGAACCACGAATGACTTTTTCAGGATAAAGATATTGACCTCGCCACATCTGACCGTGGCAGACGGCGCAATTGCATGTGGAATCCTTCGCTCGATTTCCCGTGTAGAGAGACATTCCCTTGGCAGCAAGCTCTCTATTTACTGGAAGTGGATTAGGGGGAGGCCTGATCGACCGCACGCAAGCAAGAATTTTTTCAAACATCGGCGCCTTATCGCGAATCTCCTGAGCCGTCGCTTTTCCATACATGGCGAGCTGGACAATGTGACCGAAACTTTGGTTTGCGCCGCCCATTGCATATACCGAATCTTCTCGCAGACCCGGCGCAAGTTCCCACCAAGGCGAAGCGAAAATTGGCGTTGGCAGGCGATGACTGACGACCCCTTTCAAGACCTCTTTGACGATGTTGTAACCAGATACATTTCCAGTTTTGCTGGAATGAATGGCCGTCGCGAAAAAACTCATTTCAAGAGCATTCGTGGCGCCGGGATAACCAGGAATTCCCGCCTCCCCCACCGCGAGTCGATAGGCAATGTATTCCGCGATATCTGGTTTTTTGAGCGCATTTTGAAGCTCCGCCAAACGCAAATTCGAATTTGCGCCCCCTTCAAATGCACGTCCATTGACCGTCGATCCGTGACAGAAAAAACAGTTGATGTGAACGTGGGATTTGTCTGCGCTGTAAGAGACCCCCATAGGTAGATCGGCGTTGGGACCCTTGATCTGTTCAGAACTTGGAGGATTCAAACCATATTTGGCGAGGAATTTATCCATCCCACCAGATTGAGCAATCAAACGCTTGAAGTCCTGCGTGGTTGTCAGTGCAGGACTAAATTCAGCCGCGCGGTTTCGAACAATATCACATCCCTCGTCAGCTGGAGAACGATGGCGGTTGCAATCCTTGGATATGGATTCATTGAAATGATTCACGTAACCTACAGTTTCGCTGGCAAGGCGTCCGTCTGAGCTGACTGTTGCAGGCGGAAAAAAGTTTTGCGCATGGGCAAAGCAGAATGTGAAAAAAGTAACTACAGCAAAAAGGCCCATCGAATGATTGTACTTTTCTATCGAAAAAATCTAAATCAATCTCAATCGTTGAGTGATATTATGGACTATCGTCGAGTCATCTCAGAGCTCCAATCTTACACCAAATTTTAGGTGGCCGACGGACCATCTGATATAAATTTTACTAGCTCAAAAAGCGCTAACGAATTCCCATGCTTCTGAAGGGTTTGTCAAGTAGTCAAGGGCAAACTTTTAATGCAAAGGATTTCAAATGAAAAAAATGATTTCTATCGCCCTTTTGACATTGCCTACTGCTCCTGCTTTCTCGGCACCAACTAAAGTAGTTACTGGCAAAGAAGCTATCCAAGATATCACTTCTTCACTCTTTGACACTACTATCGAAGGAACTCTTCCCGACAACAAAACTTGTGTAATGTCTTTCTCTAAAAAAGAAGATGGCTCTTTGACAGTTTCTGTATCTTCTGGAGTTATTGCCGTTGAGTTGATTGCTGCTACAATTTCTCCATTAGCCCAAGTCTCTGTCTCTAGCCGTGGCGACAGCGGAACAACCACAACAACTTACTCATTTAAACAGCAAGGTTTACCTACTGCTAAACTTAGCTTTGACACTTATGAAGACATTAGCAGCTTCAACTTGACAGTTAAGACACACGGTAAAACTGTTACCTGCAGCTACCAGGAATAGCCCTGTTTAAGCGGGAATCAACTCTTCGGAGTTGATTTCTATTTCTTTTCGTAAATGGCTCGACCAGTCTCTATAAAGTGCTCTCCGGATTTACCAAACTCAAACTTGAGAAGCACCTCGAATCGAGTTTCTGAGATTTTATAATAACGGGACTCAAAAACTCCTCCATTAGGAAGATCTTTTTTACCATCACTAAATTTGTAAATGTCTTTGTCGCCACTGTAATGTTTCGACTTTGTTTCGGACGTAACGACCGTTTCATTTTCGATTTTTACCTTCATCTCCCTTTGATCGATTTCCTCTTTACTGAGAAAGTTCAAAGTGTCTGCCGTCGTCAATGTCCCAGAAATAGATGAGTCCACACCGCTCATTGCGGGAGATCCGTTACAATCTACTTTCACTGAAAAGTTATCGGCCGCTTTCGCCGAGCTGGCAAAACTGTGGTTGTTATTTTCAAACAAAATATGCATCTGCATTTCTACAAGTTTATAATCCGCATTGAGAGAACTGTTATCAGTCAACCTTGTCTTTCCAGGCTCATCGAAATCAATAGGGCTTTGGCAAATGGGACTTGATAACTTTTCCACGGTAGAAGCTGGTGAAGAAGATTTCGAGTCAGAGACCCCACATCCAAATAGGCTTGTTAATGACGTCAAAATAACAAAAGAAAATAAAACTCGTTGGTTTTGCATGAGCATCGCTTTGGCCTTTCATGAAAAAATATTGGACACCGACGGGATTGAGCAATTGGTGTGCCTTGATCTACTGCTTTGCAGTGCTTAAACTTATGCTCAACCTGAAAACAATACATTCTGAAGGCCGAGAAAAGTCCTTATACAGCGTACTTGACCAAATCGCTCACCTCCTATTTAATTCCGACTCGGAGAGAAAATGAATTTGTACGACTATTTTTTAAAACAGTCCCAAGGTGAGATCTACAAGGATTATCGGTATCGACATTAATCCCGAGTCGAAGGCCTACGAGTCCAAAGACATCGAGATCTTTATTGGCGATCAATCAGATCCAAATTTTTGGACCTCCTTTAAGAAAAAAGTGGGTCCCATTGACGTTGTCTTGGATGACGGGGGCCACACCTGCAATCAACAGATCCAGACGTTCCTAAGTCTGTACGGCGATATTTCTAATAAAGGCATTTACTTTGTCGAAGACACCCACACCAACTACTGGAAACGCTTTCAAGACAGATCCGACAAACAGACCTTTCTTGGTTTTGCAAAACGCATGACTGACTACGTTAATGAGTGGCACTTCAGCGAAGAGAACTGGGATAAATTTGCCGTGGACCCCAAAGAGCGAAAGGATTCGGCAGACGTTTCTTCGTTTTGCCGAAGCACCTTAGGCGTTCATTTCTATGACAGTATCGTCGTCTTTGAAAAAGCAGAGAGAACCGATCCTTGGCACCAGATTCGCTGATCCATTGCCGGCCCTCTTGACTGATTCCTAATGCCATGGATACGTTGGAAAAAATAAGGAGTGTCCATGAAAATTTCAACGTTGTTAGCAGCTCTGTTTTTGATATCTTCGTCTTCATTCGCCGAACCGACCTGTCCTTCCTTCGAAAGAATTGTCGTCGGCTGGTATTCAGCGGGCTGGACTGCCAAAGGCACCGCGAAAAACCGCCAAGAGACGATTGATTCTCTTAAGAAAAATTGCGAGTCCTGGAGTGGAGCCGTCCGCGAGAACTCGATCCTAGATCTCTCAAAAACCTCTAAACATTTTCAAGTCGGCCTTATCTGCCAGCTTCCTAGCGCAGAATAATTTCAAACGTCCTTTTATAGGTGCTCTGATCACCCAACCCCGCGGAGCACCTACGTCATTTTAGAGTCCAGGCAATCTTGACTCAAGAACCATACTCATCATTCCGCCAAGGCCACCCACGAGGATAAAAATCCCAATTCCGACAGCCGCGCTCGAAAACTCTTCAACCGAGACTTGACCGTAGTAAGGAGACACTCCACGGGTTCCGAACAGTTCAAGATAAATCTGTCTTTTAGAATCGCCCATTTGAGAAACCTTCTCGTTCAGAGCGGTGTGCTGAAACACCACTTGAGCAAACTGTTTCGGGTCATTTTTAGCCAGCTGTTCGCGTTCTGCCCGAAAATCTTCAGTCATTAGAAAAACTGAATCTTTTTTGAAAAGAGAGATGATCTCCTGATCGGATATTCCTAGTTGATCTAATTTCTGAGATGTTGCTCTAACGGCGTCACCAATCAGTTGAGTTTGTTCAGGAGTCAGATTTGCACCAAAGGCAGTGCTTACAAAAGTGGTAAAAACGAGAGTTAAATATGTAACTCTTTTAAACATGAAAATTTCCTTTCAAATATGGCTTTAACACAACGAAATCCAAATTTTGCGATACGTCTGGCGAACCGAATCGCGCAATTAGCAGCAGTCGTGAGCCGGAGTTAGAAAACAATCGTACTCTAAACCGCTGTCCTTATCATGAAGGATCCCCATATATTCATCTGGATTGAGCCAAGGATGCTTGATTTTTAGCAAAAATTTTTCAGATTGATATTCACCGTTGGCGGATCGAAAACTAGGAACAAAACGAGTAAGAACCGAATGATCCGCTGACAACCGGTCCCGTTGTGTAGACACGTAGAATTTAGTCGCTCTAGCTAAATCATCCGCAGACACATCAGAGAACATATAGAGAGGAGCACCATCCGTTTGTGTGCAATAGCCTACAAACGACGCCTTTGCCCAAGCTGATGACGAGAAAAGTACAGTTAACAAAACAAACTTGAAACAGGTTTTCATAAATTCTCCATAGGTGAAATTTTCAACGGTCTTAAACCAGGACCAGAGTTTAAGGCAACAACGGATTGCTTTAGAACACGGGAAGATGAACAAACTTCCAAAACCGAAACCCACAAGTCACTTAAGGATGGGAAATTTTCTTGACGAATTTGATCTTGGTTCGTCAGATCATGTCAATGAAGTCTTATCTCGAAGAAGCAACCTTGTTTTTAATAAACGAAAGCTCGGCGGATCCCATCGGCGGCCTGTACGAAGCCGCTGATGTTCAATGGTGGTCCTGCGTCTTTGCTGAACTCTATCAGCGGATTATGAGGAACTCTGTAGGTCAACCAGAAGCAATTTTTTGGCTTATAGTAAAAAGGATGATTTATTTGGAGAATATCTCATTTTCTGGCAGCAGTGTGCGGTTAGACCGATGAATCTCTTTTCCAAGTTTATCCAACTTGAAGCTGCATCGAGTATTTTGCTTGGTATCAGTCTCATTCTGGCCCTCGTACTTGCGAATTGGAACATTACCGAAACCCGATGCGCTTCATTTCAAATTCGTTGGTCTCAGTATTCAACACTGGATCAACGACGCGCTAATGGCGATATTTTTTTATCTCGCCGGTATGGAGATAAAGCGCGAACTTGTTTCAGGTTCGCTGTCGTCCTCCCGAAAAGCAATGCTTCCGCTCTTTGCCGCTATTGGAGGGATACCGACATCGCCTTTGCGGTCGGTGCCCTAGTTGCCATCGGCAGAAAAGCTCCGATACAGTTGCGTGCTATTCTGATAGACCTTCCACTTTGATAGATCATAGTTCATTAAATTTTCCCCTCGGCATTGCCTTGCTTAGTTGGCCTCGTGGCTTTGAAAGACAAAGAATCCCACTCCTATCAACGCGGAAAGTAGCGAGCCTAAAAGAATTCCGACTTTGGCCGAATTCAAAAACTCTTCGCTCGATAGCGATAGCTGTGCGATAACGCCTAAAATAGAATGTGTTATCCAGTTCCAGTTTCTCTTTTTATTCAGAAGCCAATTGATGAAACCAACTATTAAAAATCCCAACAACACGCAACTGATTCAAATTCAAGTTGCAGTAATTTCAACGGACACTTCTGGAATCAAATAAGGTTTGAGGGGTGAGCCAAAAAGCTCACCCCTTTGGGGATTCAACTGTCATTTTGTGACTTTGCTTTTGAGCGACCCACTGAGGAACAAAGAGGTCGCACGTCATCTTTTAAAAATGGCAGGTTCAAGTTATCTAGAAATCCAATGTGCCCGAAAGTGCAGTTTTGACTTCCAACTCCTGCCTTACAGCCGTCGGAAGCGTATGGAATCGGACAAATCACATCTAGTTCGCCGCCAAGGTTTCGCAAAATTGGTTTATGCGGCTCTGAAGTTGCAATATGCGGCGAAGCATGACCAATCATTCCCGCAAAAGAAATGGCAATGATTGAGAGCAAAAGTTGAATCGCCGTAAAATCGAACTTTCTAATTTCTAAAATGTCTTTCAAGTTTTTCATAGCACACCTCCTTTGTTAGTTACTGTTGATTAAGTTTTTCCATTCTTTGTTTTGCCGATAACAGCTATAGAGACTGTAGTACTTGCTCCGCAGCATCTTCGCAGTTTCGCTCAGTCCGTCTTTGTCCAGGCATTTCACATACTGCGACCACAACTCCTTCATTTGGCTTTCTAAGCCGCCTAAAAAATCTGAGTTTTTATCTGGCCGAGTTTGGACTGCGTCGCGGTCGGAACGCATCAGCACTGCTCCATTTGTGGCCGATGGATCTTGAGAAATCTTTGGGGTTGTGGACATGGTTGACCTCACCTCCTTCCAAAAGACGTTAGTCTTCCAAAACCCGTTAGCTTGAATCGGATTTAATA
>JBGATJ010000053.1:0-29704 GCA_044229295.1 Pseudobdellovibrionaceae bacterium | reverse complement strand
AGTCGCTGCACCGGGAGCTGGAGGCGCCGCATTAGTATCGCCAGGTGCTGGAGCTGTTTCTTGACCGGGAGCTGGAGTAGCCACTTCAGGAGTGACAGGTGGTTGATCTGGTGGATTTGATTTTGAGCAGGTAAACCCTGAAGCAAAACAAAGTGCAAATAAAACTGCGGCTACTGTGACTTTCAAATTCATCATTTTCATATTCCTTTTTGTTGGTTGCGAATCCTTCACCAATCTTCTATGAAGACTGAAAAAAGAGCCCGGGTTAATCCACTTCTTTAATTGTCATACCGTAATAAAATTTGTTAGGCAAGACGTAAGGCCTTGGAAAATATGAACATGTTTAAAGAAAGAAAATAAAAATGGAAAAAATGCGACGCCGTTTTCATATCTCAGCTGGAGTTTTGTGGGCCTACACTCTTGCCGTGATCATCTGGGGTGCTTGGGTCAGAATCTCAAAATCAGGTGACGGGTGCGGTGATCACTGGCCGCTCTGCAAAGGACAAGTGCTTCCGTCAGAGGTCGCTCTTGCAACGTGGATCGAGTTTACCCATCGCATGATGTCTGGGATTTTCGGGATTTTTGTTTTCGCACTTTGGATTTACAGTCTTCGCACTTTTCCCAAAAATCATCCCGCAAGAAAACTAATGACCATCGTGCTTGCGTTCACCTTCACTGAAGCTTTGCTTGGTGCCAAACTGGTCCTCTCAGGACTCACGGGGAGCAATGCCTCGCTATTCAGAGCAGGAGTGATGTCTTTACATATGGTGAACAGTCTTTTGCTTACCGGAAGCGCCATCTTAACTTGGGAGCTATCAAAACCTCGAACTCACTTGAGTTGGAGTTGGGATCTGAATGCAAAAAGATTTGCATGGATCACTGCGAGCTTTTTCTTACTCATTACAACTTCGGGAGCTGTTGCCTCGCTCTCATCGACGCTGTATCCAAGTCAGAGTTTGATCAGTGGTTTTTTTGCTGACTGGTCAAGCGCCTCACCTCTGCTTTTGCGACTGCGATTGATTCACCCTGTTGCCGCCGTCATCCTTGGACTGATGTTGAGCTACCAACTGACCACAATGGCAAACTCAAGCTCCGGCTCCCCACTTCAGCGTTTTGCAAATGGCACTTTTTATTTTCTATTTGGCGGAATTGGATTTGGGCTTCTCACCTTGGCCCTACTAGCCCCCACGTGGATGAAGCTCGTCCACTTAGCGATCGCACACATATTATGGAGCCGATTTGTCTTACTTAACGAGAAACTTGCATGTGCCGACGAAGCTCAGGAAGTATCACAAGGTCTGCCGGAACCCATTTAAACTCCGGCCCCTGATCCTGACTCAAATCAACCCATTGGATCGCAGAGTGATCGGTCAATTGGAACTCGGTCTCGTTTTTACTCACGACATAAAAGTGCACAGTGATATCTGCTTGTTTGACTTTGCCCACGTAGGCTCCAACCTCAACGTGAACCCTGAGCTCTTCAAAAAGCTCTCGGCAAAGAGCCTCTGGGAAACTTTCTCCCGCATGCACTTTACCCCCAGGGAACTCCCAATGCCCGCCATAACTACGCCCTGGATTTCTGCAAAACAGAAGCACACGGGACTCTTTGATAAAAATACCGGCAACGACATCCATCAATCGGGATAAGAAAAGCGCAGGGGAGTTTCCATGGTCTCGGGCAAACTCAAGGGCTCATGTGCTTTTCAACACGAGCGCGCGCCCCTACGAATTTATGTCCGTCCTTCTCAGCTTTCATCGCCATAATCGTAAGAACACAAGATCCAAGCCCCGCCGCGACCAGGTCTGTGGGAGAAAAACTTTCCCCACGCCCTTGGTTGTCCTTAGGGGCATCGGTCTCAATAACGGTTTGCGAAGGACCGTGAGTCAGCTCACAGTGTTTTTCGCCTTGGTAGGATAAATTGATTTCAACCACAAAAACCCCCTTAAGTTAAGTGCGCAGGCTTCACCTTATAAGTCGCATCCCAGATGTTAGCATACTCATCACGAACAAACTGTAAAACTTCGTCCATAAAAAGACGCGGCTCAATCTTTAAATCTTGAAGGCACGCCGTTTTAACAGGTGTGCCGTCGTTTGAAACATTCACCGCAAAATGAATCAACGTCGAAAATGGACCAAGAGTCGCAATGCTAATACTGAGCTTCCCTTCGCCCAAAAAAAGATCGTCGCCCTGACGCACTAATTTGAGGGAAGACAATTTTTCTGCCACCACCTGGACCTGAGATGCAAAAAGACGCTGTAAGCACACGCCAGCAAACAAGTTCCGCTCAAAGACTTCAAAAATAAAGTGGACCATATCAGATCCGCAAATCTGAGACTGATCGAGCAGATCCTCACCATCGAGCATCGAATTAAAATCGACGTTACAAGCCCCACGCCAGGCAACGAGCGAATCCCCTAAAATCCGATGCTCAAAATACGCGTATTGAGAGCGAAGTTGAGTTCCATCGTAAGGCATATCTTTAAGAATGCAGGTTTGGAGTTGGCGCATAAAATCCTCTCCTAATTTAGGAAATCATCGGCAGAATAAACGTCACAGCTTGCAAGCGCCCTTTTGTAGCGCAGGCAGGATTCGCACTGACCGCACCACTTCTCAAAGCTCTCATAGCAAGGCCACAAGTTCGCAATTTTCAATTTGAGATGAAGAGCCTCGCGCAAAATCGCTGGCTTTTCTAGATCTACAGAAAAACACTTTACGCGCACATGGTTTGCGGTTGAAAAACCAAAGCTATGATCAAGAGCCGTCATAAAATCCTGACTGTTATCTGGAAATGTCGTGGCCTCTTCGCGATTAAAGCCTGGGATGACAAAGTCGCAATTCATCCCTTCAGCAAATCCCGCAGCAATATTCAGAAAAATTCCATTTCGATTTGGCACCCAAACGCGCGATGCCGTCTTTTGCGAAACACTCTGACTTGAGATGTCCACTTGATCAGCAACTGGCAAATCGGCGTTTGTGTTAACAAGGGAAGTTTTTGTAAACTCACTAAACCACTTCACCGGCACTACGATATGCCTCACACCGAGTTCATCGCATTGTTTTTTGGCGCATGAAATTTCGCGAGCCGCAGCTCTTTGTCCGTAGTCAAAGGTCAACGCCGCAACAACGGTAGTCTCTTGAAGAGCTTTGAGGAGATTGAAAGAAGAATCAAGTCCGGCCGAGAGAAGCACTAAAGAGCGTTGTGAAATCGTCATCAGGTTTTCTTATTAGAAAGGAACTTGCTGGTCAAACACTCCCCTTTGGGGCTCCAGAGTTTGAACGTCTTCAAGATCTTTAATGAGGAGCTGCACCTGAATTTTTTGCATAAACGTGTTGATTTGCGGCTCCGCAAGGAGGTTCACAAAGACTTTTCGGGTTTTCAAAGCCTCGAGAATAGCAAAGCCAGTCTCCTTAGGAGCAGAAAACCAAAGACCGTCACGCTGAACTCCTTTTTGCTTTAAGGTGAGCTTTAAGTGATCCTCTTTGAGCCATTTGCCGCCAAGAACCTCAACATTTTCAAAAAGAAGGTGCACCGCCGGAAAGCTCTGCCCGAAAGGCTCAAGAAGTTTAAACCAATCCATAAAATCCAACGTCATATCAGCAAAGTTTGCTTTAGCATCAACCTCGAAGCCTTGAGTTTTTGGCTGAGCCAGTTCCGTCAAAAAAAACAGTCTCATTTTTTCAATGGCATTTTCGAGCTCGCAGATCGGCAACTCAAATCCTGCAGCTCCTTTATGACCACCGAACCTCGTCAAATGCTCACGACTTGCCGCCAAGATATCAAGGGCACTGCCCATATGACCACGAGGCAAACGCGCGCTCCCAACAATGACCTCGTCAGATGTGACAGATCCAATAAAGGCAGGACAATTTCGTAGCTGGCTTAACCTTGTCGCGACAAGACCAACAACACCTTTGTGAAACCTATCAGATGCGAGAAAAATAAACTGCTCGTGAGGCCATTTTTCGAGCATCGCTAGAGCCAGCTCTTCGGCCTGTGCTTGCAAATCGACGCGATGAGAGTTTTGTTCAATCACGCGAGAAACAAGATCTTTTGCCGCGACTGGGTCCTGGACAAGGTAAAGATCAATCGGGCGAATTCCTTTTTCAAGCCTAGAAAGCGCATTGAGCTTTGGCGCAAACCGAATCGCAACATCCTGACTTGTAAGTCTTTTGGGAGAAAGATTCAGCCGCGTGAGAAGCTCTTTGAGCCCTGGCCTAAGCGTTTGCTCAAGAGCTTTTAATCCCAGCCGAACCAAAAGGCGGTTTTCATTCACCAGAGGCACCATGTCCGTAAGAGTTGCAATAACAAAGCAATCGAGCAGATCTTTGATCTCAATCCCTGCAGGCGGCGACAGCTTCTCTGCTTTCCATTTCTCTTTGAGAGCCCAGAGAAGATAAAATGCCACCCCTGCGCCACTTAAGTGACCAAGTCCCGAGGAACAATCCTCGCGATTGGGGTTAACGACCGCGAAAGCCTCTGGCAAAAGTTTTTTGGGCAAGTGGTGGTCGGTGATAATGACATCCATGCCAAGCTCTTTAGCCCTGGCGCAAGGGACATTGGCTGTGATTCCGACATCAACAGTGACAAGAACCTTCACACCACTGGCGGCAAGATCTTCCACCACGTTAAGATGAAGACCGTACCCTTCAGACAAGCGGAGAGGTTGATAGCACACAAAATCCCGAAATCCCAACCGCTCAAATCCCGTTTTTAAAAGGGCTAACCCCGAAGTGCCATCCAAATCGAAATCTGCATAAATACAGACCTTCTCCCCGTTCAAAAAAGCGCGGTGCAATCGCTGGACAGCTCGGTCTATGTCCTTAAGACCAATGGGTGATCGAATGTCTTTAAATTGTGGTGAAAGAAAATCCCTCCACTGACTCTCTGGAATTTGGCGCGCTCGTAAAATCTCAGAAATAAGATCGGACCAGAGATGATGAGGAAGGGGTGCCACATGGTTTGGCAAATGCCAATTGGCTTTCAAAGCGCCCCCCTTTCGAAAATCAACTTCAGGCGTGGACCCGCTTTGAGCGCATACGCTCTACAAAAAGCACGAGTGGAGCTGCGACGTAGATCGAAGAATAAGTTCCGGTAATGATTCCAACCACAAGAACAAACGCAATGTCAGACACCGTACCACCGGCAAAAAGCCACAAAGCCATGGCCGACACAAAAGTCGTGCCTGAGGTAATGATGGTTCTCCAAAGCATGTCGTTGATAGCCTTATTGATGATAAATCGAATCCCTTTGTCTTTGTAGTGATCTTCGGTTTCGCGAATTCGGTCAAAAACCACGATGGTATCGTTAAGCGAAAATCCGATCAGGGTCATAATCGCAGCTAGAATCGGAACATTCACCTCTTTGCCGACCAAAACGTAAACCCCAAGAGCCATAACAGCGTCATGGAACAAACAAATCACGGCGCCGGGAGAGTATTTGTAATCAAACCGCATGGCCACATAAATCAAAATGACGAGGAGGCAATAAAACACGGCTAGAAAGCCATTTCTCTGAAGTTCTGCTCCTACCTGAGGGCCAACAGAATCCACCCGCAGAATATTAGGCTCGTTGTCTTTGAACTGAGTTCCAATGGCCTCTTTGGCCTCAGCAATGGTTTTTTGTAGAGTATCGTTGGTTTCTTTTTCTGTTTTTCCCTCAGGAACCTGAAATCGAATGGTGAATTCAGACTCACCACCAAACTGTTGCAGTTCAAAGTGCTTGAGGTTCAGACCATTGAATGTTTTTCGTAAATCTTCGATGCTGGTGGGTTTTGCAAATCGTACTTGCATTTCTGTTCCACCGGCAAAGTCGATTCCGTAATTAAGACCATGGACAAAAAGATAGATGAGAAAACCAATCGTGAGTACCGCAGAGATACCGCCGAAGAGCCCCACTTTTCCGACAAAATCGATCTTACCAGAGTTTGGATCATGGATTGACATACGCGATCTCCTATACTGAGAGCTTTTTCATATTAAAGCGATAGAGCAAACTATCAAAAATGACGTGCGAGATAAAAACGTTGCAGAACATTGTAGCGCCAATCCCGATAAGAAGAGTCACTGCAAAACCTTTAACAGGTCCTGTTCCAAAATAAAGAAGAACAACGGCCGTACCGGCAGTGGTGATATTCGCATCAAGAATGGCTGACATCGCTCGATGATACCCTTCTTTCAAAGCGCCCTTAAACGCGCTACCATGACGCAGCTCTTCCCTCACGCGTTCGTAAATAAGCACGTTGGAATCAACGGCAAAGCCGACTGTCAACGCGATACCAGCAATGCCCGGTAGAGTGAGAGTGGCACCAAGGGAGGTCAAAAGTGCAAGAATGAAAAAGATATTAAGCATCATGCAGAAAACGGCGACGACGCCGCAGGCTTTGTACCTAGCAATCATAAACATAAAGATCAAAATGGCGCCCACAAGACCAGCAAGTTCGGCACGCTTCAAAGCATCTTGGCCGAGAGTGGGGCCGACAGTGCGCTCTTCAAGCTGTTCCAAAGCGGCGGGCAAAGCTCCAGCTCGCAGAGTCGTAGAAATCATTTTAGCTTCGTTGAGAGTTTTGTCTCGATCTCGAGTCGAACCTAAAGTGATTCGCGCTTGTCCATTGGGGATTCGCCCCTGAATGTTTGGCGCTGTTTTGATCACTTTATCAAGAACGATGGCCATGGCGTGATTGATGTTGGCCCCCGTGAGATCTGCAAACTTGGTCGCGCCGCCTGAAGAAAACTTCAAACTCACCTCAGGAACACCGTATTCATCAAATGTCACAAATGCATCATTGAGGTCTTCACCACCCAAGTTGGTGTCGGTGCGAAGCAAATAAGGAACGTGACCTGCCTCAATGGTCTCAGCATTCTCACTTTTTTGAAAATAAATCTGAGTTTTTTCAGGCAGCTTGGCCTTGAGGTCATCGTTGAGGCGAGTGACATACTCTGAATAGCGCAGCGTCTGCAAATTGTAGTTCCCAGCCTTTTCTGCATCCGTAATCAAAGTCTGCAATTCAGGCATGGATTTTTCTGTGGAGACGATTCGGAATTCCAAACGAGCAGCCGTTTTAATCAGTGCTTTGGCACGCTCAGCATCAGAAATTCCGGGCAGCTGAACTAAAATCCGATTAGCCCCTTGAGCTGAAATGCTCGGCTCGGCAACTCCGAATTCGTCAATACGGTTTCGGAGAGTTTCAATCGACTGCGCGACCACTTTGCTCTGATAATCACGAAGATAGCTGCCAAAATACCGAATCACGACATTCTTAGCATCAGAGTTCAAGACCTGAAGCATGGTCGGATAATTGGTGTTGATCTTCTCAACGACTTTGTCTTTGGCGGCATCGTCATTAACAACGACAGTGAGTTCCCCTTCGGTAGGATTTGTGACATTCACCGCGCTGACACCTACATTTTCTTTTTCAAATTCAGCCTTCAGCTGGTTTGCAAGACGATGGGAGCTTTCGCTGACGACCCCTGCAACGTCAACACCCATGACAAGGTGAAGACCGCCTTGGATATCAAGTCCGTAATTGAGTTTGCGCTTAGCAGGCCACCAACTCTTATCATTCACGTGAAACACATTCGGCGAAAACCACACAATGCCAATGACCACTCCAAGAGTGGCGATGATAAATCGAGTCCTTAAATTTTCCATGCTATTTTCCTTCTCCAGGTTTGCCCACAGTGGGCACCGACGCAATTTGAGTTTTCAAGACACGCAGACGGACGCCCGAATCCACTTCGAGAGTGGCGTACTGTTCAGTAAGTCCTTCGATAGTCCCAAGAATTCCCCCCGAAGTCAGGACTTGATCTCCCTTTTTCATCTTCGCGAGAAACTCTTGATGCTGTTTGTGTTTTTTACCTTGAGGACGAATCAATAAAATATAGAGAATCAAAAAACCAAAGATGTATGGAAATACATTTTCAAGACCACTGGGCCCAACTCGGGGCGCGGCGGCCTGTGCAAAGGCCACAGAAAAAAACATGAAGAACCTCCGAAGATCCCAATTAACAATTTGAAAAAACACCATTTTTTGGGGAAAGAATCAATGATTAACCGCACCGGACCGTGTTTTATAAAATGCGTTAGGTTTGAGAAAGCATTCAAGGGCATATGGCATATTGGCATATGTTCACGGCATAAGTTAAAAGAGAAATGGCATAAAGAATGCTCCGTTGGGGTTGATCGTTGTCGACAATAATTTGACCTAGCCTATGCCGTCCGAATTTCGAACGAAGAACCTTGCTATCGAATTCGCTAAATTGTGTTTGAAGGAAAATGTACCAAGAGCTTTGCAGGATCAACTTCAAAGAGCTATTTACTCAATTCCTTTGAATCTCAACGAGGGTGCTGCGCGCCACACTCCGAAAGATCGGCATAAGTATTATCGAATAGCTTTAGGTTCGTGCCGAGAAGTTGAAATCATCCTCGAAATTTCCGATATAAAAAATTCTCAGCTGCTAGAACTTCGAAAACACCTAGCTGGGAGCTTGGTCAACCTCTGCAGATCCGCAAGGCCATGACCTCGCCCATCCACCATTAAACTTATGCCTTGAACTTATGCCAATATGCCGTATGCCTTATGCCATTTTCTGCGTAAACCGTGAAATGCAAAAATCGCGAAACTCCGCCCACTTATTTTCCGCAATCGCGGCGCGCGCACGCGCCATGAGCGTGAAATAAAAATGCAAATTGTGAATGGAATTCAGGCGCGAGCTCAAAATTTCGCCGCTCAAAAAAAGATGCCGCAAATACGCGCGGCTGTAGTTGGTGCAGGTGTAGCAATCACATTCAGGATCTAAGGGACTCGGATCTTCGCGATACTCAAGACGCTTGATGCTGACTTTCCCTTGCCATGTGTAAATGGTGCCGTTACGAGCCACTCGCGTTGGGATCACGCAGTCAAACATGTCAATCCCGCCATCGATCGCGATGATCAAATCCAGCGGTGTTCCCACGCCCATCAGATAGCGCGGTTTGTGCGCGGGGAGCAGCGGCGCGACCTTTGGAACAAGGTCATGCATGAGCTCAATAGGCTCACCCACGCTAAATCCACCAAGCGCATACCCCGGCAAATCCACACTGGTGATCATCTCAAGACTTTCTTTTCGGAGCTCCAAATTCAGACCACCTTGCACGATTCCAAAAAGCAGGCTCTGCTCCCGAGTCATCGCAGCCTTAGAGCGCAGAAGCCAGCGGTAGGTCAGCTCCATGCTCTTTTTGATTTCATCAACGGGCGATGGATGCGCGAGGCACTCATCAAACGCCATGATAATGTCTGCTCCAAGATCCATCTGAATTTCCATGCTTCGCTCGGGGCTGATGAAGTGCTTTGCCCCATCAAGATGAGAGCGAAACTCAACGCCCTCCTCGCCAAGCTTTCGCAGCTGCGAGAGCGAAAAAACCTGAAAGCCACCACTGTCGGTAAGAATCGGCCCATGCCAATTCATAAATTTATGAAGACCACCGAGATTTTTAATGACGCTCTCACCAGGCCTGAGGTGAAGGTGATAGGTGTTGCCAAGCACGACCTGGCAACCGCTCCCTTTGAGCTCTTCTGGGGTCATCGCTTTGACAGTGGCTTTGGTTCCCACGGCCATGAACACAGGTGTTTCGATAGGTCCATGGGCTGTGATCAGTTGCCCGCGGCGCGCCTGACCGTCGGTCTTAAGGAGAGTGAATTTTCCAAGCATGCAGTCCTATACCTACAATTGCGAGGGCGCACAAGAATTTCGCGTCCACAATGTGAGATCGCCATAGCTAAAAAGGCGAAACCTGCGGGCCAGCGCCCATGCGTACGCTTTTTTCGTGGTCGAAAGGCCCGCAAAACCCGCTACCAGCGCCAGGAGTGTGGATTTAGGCTGATGGAAATTGGTCATGAGGCAGTCCACGACCTGAAATTCAAACCCTTCTTGGATCAAAAGGTCGGTAAAGCCAGCAAAACCGTCTTGAGTCTCTGGAATTTTTTTCTGCGCCACACTTTCTAAAGACCTTGTCACCGTAGTCCCAAGCGCCCAAACTCGCCCCCCGAGGTGCTTTGCCTCTTGCACAGCCTCCCAAGTTTTGCGAGGAACTTCGACCCACTCCGAGTGCATCGCATGATCATTAAGATCTGCGACCGAAACCGGCAAAAAGGTTCCAAGACCGACATGCAGAGTGACCTGCGCCATTTGCACGCCTTTGAATTTAAGATAATCTAAATCTTGCTGTGAAAAATGCAGGCTTGCTGTCGGCGCCGCAAAACTTCCCGGCTTTTGCGCCCACAGCGTTTGGTACCAGTGATCATCCTCTTTTTGAGTGTGCCGCTCTCCACGTGCTTTTTGAATATAAGGAGGCAGAGGAACTTCGCCGTTTTCTGAAAAATAATCTTCGCTCACGGCCCGTGAGAGTCGCACCTTTTGCGGTAGCCCTTTTTCTAAAAGCTGCGCAATGACTCCCCGCGGAAGTTTGAACTCATGGCCAACGGACCATTTTTTTGCTGGAAAAAGCACCTGCCAGTCTCGCTCTCCTAAGGATTTGAGAAAGAGAAACTCCAGCCCCTCCTCAGAAAAAACCCGGCGCTTAAGAACCTGGGTGTCGTTGACCACAAGCAAATCTCCCGGCTGCATCTGCTCCAGGAGATTCTGCAGAGAGATTTCTGCGATTTGGAAACTTTCGCGATCGGTGATCGACACCTGCATCACCCGACACGGGTGCGATGGTGTTCGCGCGACTAGGTCCTCGGGATATTCGTAGTCAAGATCTGAAACTTGCATGGCCTGTCGCCTTACACGGCTTGGCCGATAAAATCAATGTTACCCGGTTTGATCTACTTTGTCTTTTCGCACCGGCTGCGGTTCTAGCAGATCGATACGACTGAGGATCACCCCGATAAACTGAAAGATGCCTATAAGCACCAAAATGAGTACGCCGTCCATTGCCCCCCCTTGGAATTTGGCCGAGTGGTCAAGACCGTCCTTGATCTCGCCACCGCCCCCTTTTTAGTTTCTAGAGTTTTACACCCCAAAAGCTCCTCTCTTAAAAGCCCACCCTAAACATCCCCTCAAGATGAGCCCCCCTTGAAGCTATGAGAGCTTCCTGCCCCCTTATTCCTATGACAGGGGATTTTGTGAAAGGGGTTAAAAAATAATTAGTCCTCGAGGAAGTTTTCGAGTGATTGACACTTTCTCTAAATTCGGGAATAACTCATGAACGGTCATCGCCACGTAAAAACATTATGTTGCAATGATCTTCATTGAAAATCAAAAGCCCGGGTGGCGAAATTGGTAGACGCACTAGCTTGAGGTGCTAGCGCTCGCAAGGGCGTGCTGGTTCAAGTCCAGTCCCGGGCACCAAATGTCAAGCTATGCGAACTTACATTTAAGACGCCCCCAGAGGGGCGGGAGCCAGCCCGCAGCAAAGCTAGCTCCCGATCATAATGGTCACCATCTACAAGCCAATGAACTTGCACCTTGTCCACTCCGACATCCACACGATGAATAAATCTCTTTAGCATCTGTTTCAAATCATTCGGTGGAATGACGGCGGTAAAGAACTTTCGGTAATGGCTCGCAAAATCATCAAACACATCAAAATTCACCACACGATCAAGGCTCGTTTTCCCGGTTGCATTAAGTGCGGCAAGGTCGTTGTCGTAGGCTCGCTTGATTTCCTCAAGGCGTTCCATCTGTTTATAAATTGGAGCCGCCGAAACGGATTTTGGTAGTTCTGCAAGCCTTTCAGCTAACCCGTCAATCTGGCTTGTGACTCCATAAACTTTTGCTTTGAGTCTTTCCTCGTCTTTCCGATGCGGATTCTCCTGATGGTGATTTTTTACTTTCTCAAGAATGGATTTCGCAAAATAAGGATTTAACAGAAATTCCTTAAACTTTTCCATTATTAGCGGCTCAAGTTTTTTCGCAGGTATTCGGTGTGGATCGCATTTAAATAATTTCTTTGAAAGCGTAGAATCCCTTTTTGTCGCCCAGGCGTGTTCATAATAGGCTACTTTGCCACTGCCTCCGGTCGCAGATTTTCCCGGCATATAGCTTGAACACGTTAAGCAGTGAGTAACTCCCGATAGAAAGTAGGGCCGACGACCTTCTTTATGCGGCTTGTGACGGCTTTTGTTTTTCTCCAATACATTGCCGACTCGGTAAAAAATATCTTCTTCTACAATGGCAGGCCATACAGCTTTCGCTTCCCGCTGTTCTCCCTTAACGGTGTAGGACTTCACTCCGATGTAGGCTTTGTTTCTCAAAAGGGCTTGCAGATTATCAACGGTGAAATGTCCAACACGGCTAAATTTTCCGCCACCTTCCCGATGCCGCTTTATCCTGTGACCATTATCATTGAGCCACAGGGCTGCCCGCGACAAAGAGCCTTCGCGTAAAAATGCCGTGAACGCGGACCTTACGGTCATCGCCATGTCTTCATCAATAGTAAGGTAGCCCGCTTTATCAGGAATGGTTTTGTATCCCACTGGCACACAACCACCGTTGTAAAGACCACGGGCCGCTCTTACTGCAATGTTGGACTCCACACGCTCACTTGTTTGACGTCGTTCAAACTGCGCCAGGTTCATAAGTTGAAAAAGCACCATTTCACCTGCGGCAGTAGTCGTATCAAAATCCTCTCGCAAGGAAGTAAAGCCGCAACCTTGTTCGCGCATCATGTCCCACATTCCAATAAAGTCGCGGGTGTTTCTTGATAGCCGTGAAATCTCAGTCACCATCACAAGATCAATTTCACCAGAACGGATGCACCGCAAAAGTTCCTGGAGCTTGGGTCGCTTCATATCCTTTGCTGAAATGCCTGGGTCCACAAAGATGCCTTTGATCTCACCGTAGTTGCCGTTTCGGTTTTTGTACTCCACGGCCTGACGCAGACGATCTTCTTGATTCCGAATCGACCCTTCAGGGTTTTCCGCCTGTTCCTCGGTCGATACTCTGATGTAGAGCGCAATTTTGAAATTTTTGGTTTTAGGATTTAACTTTAAATTAGCCATCGGTTCCTGTCTTTCCTACTGCCGGAGCAGTATCGGTTACAGGAACCAAGGATTGGTCTTCTTGGAGCTGGCAAAAATAACGATAAACTAGTTCCGCCGTTTCATCAAGTAGCCGTTCATATTCCTCATGAGAAACTCGCACAGGGATAATTTCGATCTCTTTCACATCCCATTTCTTATTCATCGAACACCTTTTTTAACTGCCTATTTTCTATTCTCTTCTCAATTCCTCTCTCTTCTTCTCTTTTTTCTTTTATCCTAAACCTTCTTCAGAACTTCCCTCCTCCACCCAACTACTTCTGCCGCCGTAAGCGCTGGCCACCATCCCAACCAACAACGTTGGGGGAGGGTGGCCAGCGGTGGAGGCGGCAGTCCCCTCTAACTTGCTTTTGTGGGAAGTTCTTTCTGATTCTCGTTATTTACATCAACCTGATTTTCAATTTCTTTGTCATCTAGTGTGCTCATGCTCAGAGCAGCTTCCTGAGCATGAGTATTTGTCGAATTTATCTTCCAAGATTCCTTCGCTTGAAACGATTTATCGTAATAATAAATTGGTGCATCAAGTGGGCTTGCAATTACCTCGTCCACCAAAGACCACATGAAAAGCGGCGACTGAGTTTCTCCATAAAGCTTTCTCCAAACTCTATCGAGATGTTTACCAAGTGATTTCGTCTGAACTACATACCAAATTCCCCAAAGGCTGCGTTTAGAGCGGTAGCTCTCAAAAATGTTTTTGTAACGGCCTTGGTTTTTGAAATGAAGTTCCAATTCGATTCCAATAGATTGTTTTATACCTTGGTATTCAACACCCATGAGTCCATCAGGCACATTCCTTCCCTGCATTCGAGAAAGTCCGTAACTTTTTGCCATTTGGGATCTGATCTCATGTTCTGCAATCCAAGAATGGGCAATGCCATGTCCTTCTAGGGCAAGTCGCAAGTCCGTGAGCCGAACATCATGTGGCAGTGTAGACCGATTAAAATGGCGTTTAGGAACGCGATCAGCGGTTCCTTCACAACCTTTTAGTGTTACCGTCCACGTCTTCTCGCCGTTTGCTAGCCCTTCGACTCTTTGGATGTAGCCCGATTTCTCAAGGATTCGTAGGCGTCGTAAAACGGTCGTGATCGCAATGCCGTTAAAGACTGATTTTTGAATTTGTTTGGTCGTCATCAATGCGTAGCGCGAGAGTTTTAAAAGTAAAGTTTTATCCCGCTGTGTAATAACCATTACTTACTCCTTATAGAAAATCTTGGAGTGCAGAACGTGTCACCTCATCGGCAGACATTTTAATTCGTTCTTCTTCCAAGCGTTTTTGTCGCTCGATCTCAGCTTGTTTTCTCAAACCTTCCTCAAGTTTTATTTGCTCCTCGCGCTGCAAGCGGACTTCTTCAGCCTTTCGCTGTCGTTCCGCTAGCACGGCAGGATCAATAGTTTCAGTTTTTCGTTCAGGCCGACAATAGGGCTTTTTCTCAGATAGAAAATAGATCCCCACAAGCATTAGAGCCCCCAGAGCGCCAATCACCGCAGTAGTGATAAAGATGTTGTGAATCTGAGAAATAATTCGCCACGCAGGGTTTATAGCCCTTGCAGCGCCGTTTAGCTTCATACCCCAGCGGACAAACTCAATACCACCGAAGCAAAAGCCGTAGGCCAGCACAAAACGCATGTATAGCATTCGTCATCACCTCCATTTCGGGCTTTGGCCTAAAAAAGAAGTTAATAAAATCTCAAATGAACTGGATTTGAATTAAAGATGGCCCGCGCCTTCCCTCAAGGCGCGGAAGTGGTTGCAATAAATTTCGTGTGGAAATGAGGTGGCAAAAAACTTAGACCCCCTAATATATAGGTAAACCGACTCGTTTTGGCCAAAAACAATGCTTCAGTTCAGGTATAACTGGTTTATAGGTTCATATTTTATGCAAATACATGCTCATGAAAATAATTAAAAATAATTTTATCTCTTTAAAATCGTTAGAGAATTATTTTTGACCATGAGCAGTGACAAATGCTTAGTTGTTGCGTATAATTAACATGATGAAAAGAACGAAGTCTGAAATTATATCCTCTGACGAGGCTGCACGGGAAATTTTTAGAGTTTTCATACGTCGAGAATCGGTTACTCGCTCGCTTACCAAAGCCTACCTCCTGGGGAGATTAAAGGAGCCGGACGTTTATAGTGATTTTTTAAAGATCTGTGCCGAAAACGATAAATCCGACGATCTTACCCTTGTACGGAGAGGGCTTAAGTTACTAGTGAAATATCTTGGGCCAAGTGAAATTGCACGAAAATCAAAAATCAACCGTATCACTCTTTACCGGATGCTCGGAAAGAGCGGAAACCCTAGTGTAAAAACGCTGGTTGCTCTTCTTAAAGCAATCGGTATGAATTTCTGGCTTGTGGAATCCGGCTTTTTAGAAAAGAGAGAAGAAATTGCTCCGGTCAGATTGGTTTCAGACTGGATGCCTAAGGATCTTCTATCTAAAGCAAATAAATTAAAACGAAAACACCGATTAACCTAGTTTAGCGCGCAAGTGAATAGGTGCGATCTTCTGTAAAGAATTCGTCCGCCATTTTTTTAGAAAGACTGACCCCCGTTTCCCGTTCTTCGGATGAAAGACGACGAAGAGCATGAAGCATTTTTTCAGCCCGATCTAATTCACAGTCTGTCCAAAGGACCCTTGCTCCTAAAAATCCCAAGATCGACAAGACTTGCAACAGGCAGGGCGGCTAGGACCGGTGGGGCTGCAAAATATCATATCTTAAGGGATCGTGCCTCAACGAGGTTGAAATGAATGAAGTTGCTTCTTCAAATCTTGAATGTTCTAACAACACTCGTCCAATTCTCATCGCGTACAAAACGAAACATTGTTTGTCAGGCGAGCGTTTAACAGCCTCGTCAAGATAGTGGAGCGCACGTTCATAATCGCCGCTCTCGTGATAAATTGTCCTATCTGCGGGTTCCTTCATTTCTGGTAAAGATGAAAACACAAACTGAGAAAAGCAAAATACTGACTAAAAGTTTCAACCAAATGAAATGCATTTTTATGCAAACAAAAATCCAAGACATCACAATCATACCTAGCGCCACAAGCTTTGCATTTCGAGAAATAGAATGCGTTTCATCCCAATTGCGCAACAGCTGACCCATAACTGGTTGTCGATAAATCCATTGGTGTGCTTCCTCGGAACTCTTTAGAAAACACCAAGCTGCAAGCAAAATGAAAGGTGTCGTTGGAAGCACAGGCAAAAAAACGCCTATTATTCCAATTGCAACAGAGAAAATTCCAGTGATGAAGAGGCACGCTCTAACGAACCTACATTTAACAACAGCCATTTGATTCGGTTGTTCCGCACGACGGTTCCGTTTTCGGATTTGAAACATTAAGAGTAGTTGCCGAGCTAATCAAGACGGCGCAAATTTCAACTCGCCAGTTATCTGGGAAATTTAACTGAAGCCCAAGGCCACTGATCAATCTACTCGGATCATACTCTATGACAACAGTCTTACCATTTGAGAGCCTTCGAAACCTTATCTCACTCTTTTTCAGATCGTTGTGTCCGTATGAAATTAGGTCCTTGCGTTTAAATTTCCCTTTTAACCCAGAAAACCCCGACGATCCCCAAGCTCCAGTAATAAAACTAATCACATTTGATCTTGGCCCCGTCGCACGCTCATCGAGAGTTGAACCGAATTCCACGGTAAGATCTCCACGCTCGCAGATTTTTGTTTCTGGAAAAAGATTTTCAATTGCAGCTTCGGCGACGAGGAATGAACCGGTGACGGCATGACAAGCATGCCCGGCCATGCGATAACAATCTAAAAGCGAAATTTCAAAGCTATGCATGATAGGCTGGGCATGTAGGAATTCAGCAAATGGCTCATGGATGCGAATTTTACGGAGTTCCGCTATTTTCTCCAAGTTTTCGTGACTCATATTCTCTCCTAAAAAGTTCGTTTTTCATGAATAAGCCGTCTCCCAGGCGCTCCGAAATCAACTTCCAAATCTTTATTTGGTCGGGCTTCAAATTTGATTGAAGAGTATCATGAAAGATTGCAAGCCATCTTGTCAGAAGCTCGCGGTTAAACCCCGCGAAGAAGTGCTTCGTTACTGGGTTATAATGGTTGAATAGATAAGGTCTTCCGCCAAAGCGTACCCACCAGAAATGCGTGAGCCTTTGAATGTGTTCTGGCCAGTCACCAACAGATTCAAATGGCACCTTTAGGATGGGATCGAGTTGAATACGAGTATAGAAATCATCGACGACATTAAAGACGTCTCTGTGCCTAAAGTGCACACCGCTAACACTGATGAGTTCGTTTTCACCCGGCAAATCTTGCGCTTTCATTTTCACTCCCACTTTTGCGCATTAAGCTCCGCTTCTCCACCCCAAGATGTCGTTCTCGCTTTTGTTTCGTCTTTCACTTTATTCACCAAATCAACGGGCACGAGGTCTGATTTATTTCCGAAAGAATTTCGAACGTAGGTGGCCACCGCTGCGATGTCTTCGGGTTTTAGTTGGTCTTTAAATGGCGGCATGACGCCTTGGAACTTTTGTCCCTTGACGTTGATTTCGCCCTGAAGTCCGTGAAGAACAATGGCGATCAGTCGCTTAGGGGAACCATTTACCCATTCTGATTCTGCCAATGGCGGGAATGCACCGGGAATCCCGGCACCCGTTGCCTGATGGCATGCCTGACAAGTCGTAGTGAAAACTTGTTTCCCTTTTTCCATTAAAGCCGGAAGATTGTTTGCGTCTGCGCCCGCAGGACCTGCGTTAGTGGCAGTGGCGACGCCTGACCGCGCAGTTCGGCTGTCCCCCGGAGTCATCGATGTATTGTCCGTCCGGAGCGCCAGATAAGTCACCCCAAAACCTACAAAGAGGGCGATCAATACAAGTGGAACATTAATGAATTTTAAAGATGAACCCTCGTGAGGATCACTCTTTTCATTTTCGAGACGGTCTTCTTTAAAAGTCATTTTGTAGCCTCCGATGCTTTCACAGGATCGCGGTCGCGCTTTAAACTCATAAGGTAGGAGACAAGATTCTCCGCCTCTTCACTCGGGATAATCCACTGATCAGTTTTTCCAGGAATACGAATGGCGCCAGGTTTAGGAGATTCAGTTGAAGTTGCGACTTCGTAAAGAAACGGAAAGCCAGGCATAATGCTCCAGCTCACGAGGAGCCTTGGATTATAAAAATGCAAGTGGTGCCAATCTCGACTGGGCTGTCTCGAGCCAATGTTAGATAGATCTGGTCCCGTGCGCATTGTTCCTAGCAAGTGTGGTTTGTCGTAGATGTAATCCGAAGGAAGGCTTGCGCGGCCCCAACCGAAAGCTTTATCAGCGCCCGCAACTGGATCGCGCACTTGCTGAGAGTGACAGTAGAGACAACCATTATCGATATAGGTTTTTCGACCTTTCAATTCATTTTCCGTGTAAGGACTTTGCGCGCTTATGGCGTCTTTATTAATTTCTGAAACCTGTATGCGGGGGACGAGAATGAAAAGGAAGATGGACAATGTGATTGTGCTTGTTCCTCCAAGAACAAAAATATAGGCCTTCTTCATTTAATCACCGCCTTTTTCTCGGGACGCAAAATACTGAAGACATTATAAAGCATCAGGCAATGGGACAAGAGCATCAATGTTCCACCGAAGCTGCGAACCATGAGATATGGCATCGTGAGCCTGACGGATTGCTCGAAGCTGCCGTTCACGTTTCTAAGCTCCTGACCCTGAAGCCAGCCGCCAATTCCGAGCCCAACGGCATAAATGATGATGCCGGTAGCGGCCACCCAGAAATGAAGATTCAATAATCGTGGACGTTTAAAGTTTCGGCCAACAAGTCTTGGTAGCGCATAGTAGATACCACCAAATAAAACCATCGTTGTGAATCCATAGAGTCCCAAGTGGGCATGGGAAACTGTCCAGTGGGTGAAATGAGTTGTGTAATTGAATGTTCTCAGTGAATGGAGAGACCCTTGAAGTGAACTCACCGTGTAGGACATCGCACCGAATACGATGAATCGTAACACGACGGACTCGTTCAAAACATGAAAGTGCCTGTAAGTCGAAACGTGGTGATTAATTGCGGTTGTGATTACCGGGATTGCCATTCCGACGCTCATCACAACCGATAAATTCCCAAGCCAAGTCGGGATCGGGCCGCCAAGTAAGTGGTGCATACCAACTTGAGAATAGAAAAGCGCAAGCCCCCAAAATCCAAAAAGTGAGAGTTGATACGATGCAATTGGGTGCCCGATGATTTTCGGTAGCAAGTAATAGACGATTCCAAGTCCAAGCGGAGTCACCCAAAGACCGAGAACATTATGTGCGAACCACCAATTTGCAATGGCTTGCTCTACGCCCGAGTGAAGAAAGTGGGAGTTTGCGATAATAAAGAGTACTGGGAACCAAATCAATGCCGCGATGATATACCACATGGATACATAAAGGTGCTCCTCCTTGCTCATAAAGATAGTTCGAAAAAGAGGAATGGCAACCATCGCACCCGCGAGCGCTAGAAGGATCTTAAAGGGCCACCAGAACTCGAGCCATTCAAGTCCGTCGTTTAGACCAAACAGAAGACCAATGCACCCGAGAGTCACTCCGACGTTCCAGATAACTCCAGCGGCAAAAAGAATTTTGACGTTCTGTAGTGGAACTTTTGTCATTCGCGGAACCAGCCACATAGCAACCCCAAGAGCTGCCGGAGAAAGCCATCCGTACGCGATTATATTGAGATGAAGAGGCCTCAACTTTCCAAACGTGAGGAGCGCTTCAGACCCAAGAAATTCTGGCGCGTGAAATTTGAAAGATACCAGAAGTCCGAAAATTGATCCGAGAACAAGCCAAAGCACAGACGACACCATAAACAACAGAATTGGAATTTTCGCGGATTGATCGAGTACTTTCCACTGGTCACTCATACTGCTTTTTGCGTCTAGTTCAGAGTGTCCGACTTCGTTTTTACCAAAGATTGACTTTGCAGCTGAGGGCGGGACCAGTACCTGCTTCTGAATAAGTGCGACAACGAAGGCCAGCATTCCAAGAACGGAAATTGAGAAAGTTAAAATCAAGAAAACCACTTTTGCGTCCATCGTGCCGCCCCAGGCAAAGGTCCTCTGAATCGAACCTTCTGCGATTAATAGTTGTAATGTTGTATATAAAATGCAACATTACAAACGTAGAGTCAACTAGCTCAGAAAGGAAAAAAGTGGCCGCTGAAGCACCTCAGCAACTTATCTATTTCGTATCCGGCATGTGGTGTTCGACCTGCGCGAAGAATATCCGCGAATCCGTATCGCGGCTTGAAGGTGTCCATTCTGCTGATTTGAACTATACAAGCAAGCTTTTATTGGTGCGGCCCGATCCAACTATGGAAGATAGCGATGCGCTTGATCAATCTATCCAGGCCAAGGTCGCGCGCATTGGTTTTGGTGTAAAAAAGCAGTCGGAAGGCTGGATTTTAAATTTCCATGAAAGTCTTAAGCGCGAATCAAATCGTAAAATACCGTTGACGCTTATTAGCCTTGTTTGGTTTTTGGCGATGTGGTCTTCGATGCTCGCCTTTGCTGGTTATATAGGTGGGGATCTTTCTCAAAGAGAATTTTATATTCTGGCCGTTGCTTCATCGGCATTTGGCCTCCCAGCTATATTATTGGGAATTATTCCATTTGGAAAATCAGGTCTTCGCGCCCTTTGGTTTAGCAGGCTTCTAACTTTGGATTTTTTTATATTTTTCGGCGGGCTGTCGGCATTTGCAGTGTCTTTGATCGCTCTTTTTTCTCGTTCCAATGCGACTTATGCCGATTCGGCCTCAATGATTATCGCAATTTTACTGCTTACAAAAAAAGTTGAAAACACCATCACGACCTCTCTAGCCTCGAACATTCTTTTTCAGCTCCACCCCAAAAAGAAAACGGTGGAGGTCCAAAAAAAATGCCAATGGGTTCTCGCTGAGGTCTCGCAGGTTAAAAAACGTGATGTCGTCCGAATTTTACCGCAAGAGACAATCCCTTTCGATGGGGTCGTCGAAAGCGCGAGTGGCGACATTAATAACCATCTTATGAGTGGAGAAGCGCGCATAATTCATCTCAAAAATGGCGATCATGTTTTCGCGGGCGCTATTGCACAAAGCGAGTTTAAAATGTCAGTTATATCTCCTCAAGGAGAGCGAAAAATTGACACTTGGGCCGAAGCCGCACTTCTTTCGGAGAATAATAAGTCAAAGTATACGAAGCTCTTTTCAAAAATTGAAAGCAGCCTTGTGATATTTGCTTTTTGTGGTGCTCTATTAGTTGCAGGAGTCCGGGCGCTGACGGGTGCCGACGTGCACACTGTAATAGAGTCATTTTTTGTGGGGATATTGATCTTTTGCCCGTGCCTTTTTGCAAGCATCATTCCGTTAATGAAACAGATGGTTCATTTGGCGCTACTAAAACGTGGCGTTATGCTTTCTAGGGCCGATGCGCTCTTAGACCTTTCTCAAGTTAAAAATTTCTATCTCGATAAGACCGGCACGCTTGAAGCTGTTGAGACCAATTTCGTACCTTCAAACGAAGGAGACGAATCCGTTATACCCTACTTGAATGCCCTAGCGGGTAAGTCGAAACATGCCATCATGCGCGGCTTCAAGGTCACTGAAGAATTAAAAGCGATTGAGGAAGTCACAGAATACCCGGGAAACGGGCTGAAGGCCAGAGCCAGTGACGGAACAAATATCGTAATAGGTCGACCCACCTTTCTGAAAGAAATGGGAATAGTGGTAACCGAAGAATCTCCTTACCCATTTGTGTCAATCAATCAAATGGTTGTTGGGCGGCTCTTTGTGAAAAGCATATACGATTCAAATTCTCAATATTTTCTTAAAAGGCTACTGGCTACAGGGCGCGATACAAAAATTGAAATTTTGTCTGGAGATTCAACGGCAGGAGCAGGAAGCCAATTTTCCAATCTGGATCAGGGGATCACCTACCTTGGGAACCTCACTCCTGAGGAGAAAGCCGAAAGAGTTAGCGGGCTCTCCGCGTTTGTCGGAGATGGACTTAATGATACGTTGTCGCTCGCTAAAGCCAGCACCAGTTTTAGACTCGGCCATAGAGTCCTCGGATTTGCGCCTGTTGATTTTCACCTTCAGTCGCCCGATTTAAATTTGATTCTTGTTGCAATTCAGTATTCTAAAAAATATCGAAAAGTTTTGATCCAAACAGGGTGTGCTGCGTTTGTTTATAATGCTCTCGCTTTTATCCTTGCGGGCCTTGGGAAATTCAGTCCGCTGGGTGCAGTATTGTCCATGCTCGCAAGCTTTTCGATCATGCTCTTAAGTGTTTCCCGTCTGTATAAGATTCAAGAGGTAAGAGAATGAAAAAAATTGCGCCATATCAAATCTTTTTTCCACTCGGCATATTAAATGCGTTGCTCGCCGTTGGAGTCTGGTTCGTCCAAAATCTAGGCTGGTTTGAAAGCCCAGCCATCTTAATTCACTCTAAGCTCATCGTTGGAGGATTTCTTTGGAGCTTTATTGTTGGCTTTCTAATGACTGCAGTCCCGCGCATGACTGGCACTTCGAGCGCTAACAAATTTGAATATCTTCTTTCTTCCGCGCTGCTTATCGGACAGACGATTTTTGCGTGGCAGTTAGACGCAAGATTTTTTTACGCGAATCAAGCGCTGCTGATCTTCTTTCTGATCATTTATGGAGGTCGAAGAGTTCTCAAATTGACCAAACCGATACCTATTTTCTTCTCTCACGTCGGAATGGCCATGGTTCTCGCACTATTGGGAACCTACTATCACTTTGTCGGCAATTCCTTTATGGGGATTCATCTATACCATGTTGGAGCAGTTCTACTTTTAGTATTAGGAATTGGAACTCGATTTTTCTCCTTCCTTTCCGGGCTGCCTTCGGCTTTCGAGAATGTAAATTCAACCTGGCCTCGAATAATGTTCCATGGCGCCGGAATTTCAATGGGAGCACTACTGTACTTAGCTGGTCGAGGAGTAACGGTTTCCTATCTTGGTCTGACATTGCTATCCCTCGTATATCTTTTTAAAATCTGGCAAATCCAGCGGCCCTCCAATCGCCCATCACCTTTGAAGTATGGGGTACGTATTGTTGCGGCCATGATTCCCGCTAGCTTCTTTTTCACTTGGCTTCAGCCACAGATGTTTATCACATGGTTTCATCTTCTCTTTATCGGTTGCTTTGCCTTGATCACTTTTGCGGTCGCCACTCGTGTGACTTTGGCGCACGGGTCTTACTCGACTGACCTCGAGATGAAATCGCCAGCTCTATGGTGTCTTGTCGCATTCTTGGTCTTAGGAATTATCTCAAGAATTTCGTATGGCTTCTCTGAAGGCTTTTGGAAAACGAGTTTTCTTCATTTGGCCGCAACTTTTTGGGTGCTTGCTGTCGGAAGCTGGTGTTGGACATTTTTGCCGAGAATTTTCAAACCCGGACCTCAAGCTAAACCTTCTTGTTAAAGGACATTAAAAATGCGCTTAACAGATCATACTGATTATTCGCTCCGAGTCCTTATGTACTTAAATGAGCAGAAAAGACTGGTCACCTTGAATGAGCTTTCGGAAAAAGTTGGGGTTTCGAAGAATAACTTGATCAAAGTCTCAAACCAGCTGGCCAAATTAAATTTTATTGAAACAAGTCGAGGGAGATTCGGGGGGCTAACTATCAAGGATGAAACGGGTCAACGAAGTCTTAAGGAAATTATTACGAAAACGGAATCTTCTTTCTATATTGCCGAATGTTTTTCTGGTCAGAAATGCGATTGTATTTTTCAAAATCGGTGTTCCTTAAAACGGAGCCTTCTCGATGCACTGCGCGCATTCTTAGATTCGTTAGCCCAGAAAACGCTTAATGATGTGACACCTAAATCAAATAAAACTAACATTAACACTAGCATGAAAGGATTTATATGAAATCAAAACCAACGAAAATAATGGCTCCAATTGTAACCGCATTTTTTACACTTTTAGTGGCGTCAGCAGCTCAGGCAGCGACCTTAAAGATCTCTCCTAAGGGTGAGCAACTTATGTTTGATCAAACGTCATTCACAGTTAAAGCTGGAGAGAAAGTTAAGCTCACTTTCAACAATACCTCGGGGATGCAACATAACTGGGTACTGGTAGCCCCCGGCACTGCAGACAAAATAGCGCAAGATAGTATTACGGCTGGAGCTGCAAAAGGCTGGCTTGCGCTGGGGCCCAATGTTCTTGCCCACACGAAGCTCGTTGATCCTAAAAAAAGCGACACGGTTGAATTTGTAGCTCCGACGAAACCTGGAGATTACCCATTCATTTGCAGCTTTCCGGGTCATGCAATGACGATGAAGGGCATTTTAACTGTAAAATAATTTAATTCTGCGCAAGTTGTTAGAGGGAGCATGAGAACGAAAAAGTCATTATTTTTTGTAACTGTTTCGACAGTTGTTGTTTTAGCGAGTCTTGCTTTGGTTTCTTGTTTTGATAAGAACACCGGAGATAAATGGGAATCTACTTCTTCTAAAATCGCAACCGATGACGTCGATATCGATAAGCTTCCCAAAGAATCATTTGCTCTACTCCCTCCGCCACAAGTTCCGCCGCCGATAACTAGAAAATCTCCGGCACGCGTAGCTATCGAAGTTGAAGTCCGTGAAGTGGTGAAAAAGCTTTCTGATGGCGTGGATTATACTTTTTGGACTTTTGGCGGCACCGTACCTGGTCCTATGTTTCGTATCCGTGAGGGGGACTATGTTGATTTCACTTTGGCAAATCACCCCTCTAACAAGTTGCCACACAATATTGATTTGCATGCTGTGACCGGCCAAGGAGGTGGTGCTGAGGGTTCGTTTACAGCGCCCGGCCACAAATCAACATTCTCTTTCAGAGCTTTAAATGCGGGTCTTTATATCTATCACTGTGCAACAGCGCCTGTCGGCATGCATGTCGGAAACGGCATGTATGGTTTGATCCTTGTCGAACCTAAAGACGGCCTTCCGAAAGTTGACCGTGAGTACTACCTGGTTCAAGGCGAGTTCTACACGAAAGGAAAATTTGGTGAGCGCGGTTTGCAGTCGTTTGATATGGAAAAAGCGATTCGTGAACAACCTGAATACATCGTGTTCAACGGCGCGGTAGGAGCGATTGCAGGAGAACAATCTCTAAAAGCAGATATTGGTCAAACCGTGCGTCTTTTCGTTGGCAATGGTGGCCCTGGTCTTATCTCTTCTTTTCACGTCATAGGCGAAATTTTTGATCACGTTTATCAAGAGGGTGGTATTCTACCGAGTCAAAAAAATGTTCAGACGACCATCGTTCCGGCGGGTGGTGCGGTCATTGTTGATTTTAAAGTGGATGGTCCTGGCAACCTGATTCTGGTCGATCATTCACTTTTTCGCGCTTTCAACAAAGGCGCCATCGGCATGCTAAAAATCGAAGGTGAACATAACCCACGGGTCTATACAGGAAAGACGGTAGACGCTATTTACCTCCCTGAAGGGCAAGCTATTCAGCCTATATCAATGGAGCAAAAGAAAGCTCCCGCGCCGACAAATTTTGAAGAGCGTCTGAAGGCAGGAGCTATTGTTTTCAAAACCAACTGCGCGGCTTGCCATCAAGAAAATGGTCAGGGCATCCCTAATGCATTCCCGCCTTTAGCGAATTCTGATTTTTTAATGGCAGATAAAAAACGCTCTATAAAAATTGTGAAACATGGACTTGAAGGCTCTGTGACCGTCAACGGTAAGACATACAACAGTGTCATGCCTGCCTTAGGTTTATCAGATGATGACATCGCTAGTGTACTTACTTTTGTACGCAATAGTTTTGGCAATAAAGGCGACGCAGTTACAGTTGACGAAGTGAAAAGTGTAAAATGAAACGTGCGGCCTTCCTCTTATTTTTGACTTTTTCACTGGCTGTTTACGGTAAGGAAGTCAAATTGCCAGAGGCGGTCTACGTTCCAATTTTTCGAGATCCGGGTGAGGTAGATACTAAAGTTGGTCCTCTCCTCATTGATGAAACTCCGGTTACTAATCAAGAATTCCTTAAGTTCATAAAAGCTAACCCTAATTTTAGCAGATCAAAAATTCCTAAGCTCTTTGCCGATAGTGGTTACCTTTCCCATTGGGCCAGCGATACCACATTTGCAAAATCGGTGGCTGACTTCCCGGTCACCCACGTTTCTTGGTTTGCGGCACGGAAGTTTTGTGCAGCTCAAGGAAAACGTCTTCCCACAATAGCCGAGTGGGAAGTGGCGAGTGATGCGCAGAGTCCGAAAATCGAGTCCGAGATTCTCGAATGGTATGCAAAGCCTGGTTCAAAACTCAGAAGTGTCGGGAAAGAGCCCGGAAATAAATTCGGCGTAAAGGATGCGCATGGGCTTATCTGGGAATGGGTCGAGAATTTTTCTGAAGCAATTATGTCCGGCGATTCTCGGGGTGGTTCATCGACTGAGTCGCTTTTTTGCGGTGGCGCCGCGCTGAAAGCAAAAGACCCAAGGCTCTACGCAACTTTTATGAGGTTCGCTTTTCGAAGCAGCCTGACTGCTAAGTATGATTCCGCAAATCTTGGATTTCGGTGCGTTAAGAACGACATGGAAGGACCCAAATGAAATTAATCTTTTCTCTAATCCTAATTTTTTCTCAAGTATCATTTGCACATGACAGTCATGGTCCCGCCTTAAAGGCGGCAGCGCCGTTGGCAGGCGCTTCAATTTTTCAACTTGAATCAGAATGGAAGAATCAAAAAGGAGAAAGTACGAAACTGTCCAGTCTCCGAGGAAGCCCTCGCATTGTAGTTATGCTATTCACGAGATGCGATACAGCGTGTCCACTCATTGTTGAAGATCTCAAGGAGATCGCTAAGGACGTAGATACAAAGCGAACGGCCAAGATCGATGTATCGATTTTCTCGTTGGATTCATTTCGAGAGACCCCGGAATCGCTTTCGGCTTTTTCCGTTAAAAGAAAATTGCCCTCTCATTGGAACCTATTTACGTCGAACGCTGATGCCGTGGCGGAACTCGCTGCTTCGTTAGGCGTTCGATATAAGCGCCTTCCGGATGGCGATTTTATCCATTCCAACATCATCTATTTCTTAGATAGTAACGGTGAAGTTGTTGCGCAAACAGAAGGAATAAAATCACCTCGAGGAGAATTTATTAAGAAAATAAGAAAGAATCTTTAAGGGGTCGGTCACAAGCAAAGGAGAGTCAAGATGTCACTATCAGTTGAAGGTCCATCTCAGTCCAAAATACGAGAGGCACAGTTTCAATTCGGACGGCTCATGCGGGAAATTAATCACAAGATAAGTGCTGGTGATGAATTCAAAAGTATCCTCAATTTTCTCTTTGATTCACTCGACACAATCATTCCCTATGATCGTATCGGGATCGCTTTGATTGAAGACGGTCAGCTCTGTGCAAAGTGGATGAAGTCGAAGTTGCCAAGTGGTAATTTAGGTCCGGGATACTGTGGGCCTCTCGACGGGAGCAGCTTAAAGCAGATTTTAGAAACTGGTCACCCAAGAATTATCAATAACCTAGTTCAATATGGTCAACTGAAGCCCGAATCGGAATCTACGAAGCTTGCTCTCAAAGACGGAGTTAAATCCAGCCTTACCTGTCCAGTTTACTCAGATGGAGCGCCAGTCGGCGTAGTGTTTTTCTCAAGCGGAAAGACCAACACATATAAATCAGAACATATAGAAACATATCTGGAGATAGCTGATGAACTCTCGTTCGTAATTAATCAAGATCGTATTCGTCGGGAGGCGGTTCATGGTAGATCGACAAGCCAAAATGTACGAATGCTACTTCATGACTTAAAATCTCCATTGGGCGTGATTCAGGGCTTCCTTCAAATTGCACAAGATGAGGCTTGGTACGACTCTCTGGATCAAGATGCAAAAAAGATTTTTTCTACGCTTGAGAGAAATGCATTTCATATGTCGGAACTTCTCGGCGAATTAGCGGAGCTGAGCCAGCTTAACTTTCAAAAGGATAAAACTGAAGTTTGCGAGGTCGTTTTGCGGAATTTCATTTCTGAACTCGAAATAGTAGGAAGAGACTTAGCCTCAAAAAAGTCAATCAAGTTTGAAGTAAGTTGCGCTCGGGGGATTCCAGAAACAGCATACTTTAATCCTTTAAAAATTCGGCGTGTGGCAGACAACTTACTTTCAAATGCGATAAAATATTCTCCTCGGCAAACAACCGTGAGTCTCTCTGTCAGTTGTGAGGGAGGACGGCTGCGCTTTGAAGTTTCTGATCAAGGATTAGGTATTCCAGAAAAAGAATTGCCTAAATTATTCCGTGAATTCGGTAAAACAAGCGTTCGACCTACCGAGGGGGAAAGTAGTTCGGGCATGGGACTTGCGATTGCGAAGAAGATCGTTGGCCAGCATGGCGGCCAAATTTCCGTGTGTAGCCAATTCGGACAAGGATCTACTTTTAGTTTTTGGATCCCGGTAAAATGAAAGAAACGAAGACGACCCGAATATTTACAATAGGACATTCAACTCGATCAATCTCTGAGTTCATCCAGGCACTTGAAACTCATAAATTAAAACTTGTCGTTGATGTGAGAACAATCCCAAAATCACGTCACAATCCCCAATTTGGCAGTGCCAGATTGACAAAAAGTCTGAAAAATAAAGAAATTCAATACATACATTTACCTGGGCTAGGAGGTCTACGCCACGCTTTGAAAGATTCAAAAAACAATGCATGGAGAAACCTTTCCTTTCGCGGTTATGCAGATTACATGCAAACTGAAGAATTCGAAAAAGCTCTGCGTCGCCTGCTCTCATTGTCAAAAAGGAAGAGGCTGGCGATCATGTGCGCAGAGGCCTTGCCGTGGCGCTGCCATCGTTCGCTTATTGCAGATGCGCTTATAGCTCGCGGATACTTTGTAACCGACATTTTTAGCAAAACGAGCGCTCATCCCCATAAGTTGACCCCTTTTGCTAAAGTAATAAAGAGAAAGGTAACATATCCTATCTCTTGAAATACGGTGACCTTCGCTTCCACGGAAGACTTGGGAGCACCTCGCATAACGGTCCCTCTATTGCATACCTAAAGTCCAAATTTATGAAATGATCACTGATCCACATCAATACAAATTGGCACTAAAAAAGTATGAATAAACGACCACTTACCACCTTGTGGATAAACTGCTGAAGTTGTTAGAACGCTGCTTTCGCCGCAGTTAGTCCTGATTCTGTGGTTTTTCCGATGCCCATAAAATGTCCGTTCGTTCTTTTTCGGAGAGGCCATGAGCACGGAAGTCCAGCCGCCGTAATGCCTGAAAATAGTTTTGGATCGCCTCCTCCGTTTTTGCATACTTTATGGCCAATTGCTTACGAGATAGCCCCTCAATCCAACGCAGTTTTGCCAGCTCCGCAAGATCAACCCTTGGCTCCCGCCACTGGATTGGGTATATTTCAATCCAAACCATTGGTTCTCCTATCCTCGGATGGCGGGCACCACGCAACGTCGTCAAAATGGCAAAGCCATTTTGAACGCCGTGCGTATCCGAGGATGTGGTGAGGAGACTTGCGACGAACCCATCCGCAGGATTGACGGACAAGCTTTGCTACATTGTTAAAACCTTCGGTTCTTGCGTTTGTAATTCCAGTTTTAAAATAATTCAAGATCTCTTCACGCCACCTCATGAGTGTCCTGCGAAGAGTTTTTATCTCAGGCAGTTGAGATAGTGCCATT
>JBGATJ010000052.1:0-30611 GCA_044229295.1 Pseudobdellovibrionaceae bacterium | reverse complement strand
GATTATCGACATTACCTCAGGCCACCATCGATCCTTACAACCTGAGAACAAACTCAGGCAGCCCAGCGAATACATTTCCCTCAGACAGATTTTCTCGCGGTGGGAACCAAAACACCGAAGCTACTTTTGGGAATGGCTCTATTTATAGCAACTCCCAAGGCGCTAACTTCCGCGGCAGCGGAATTCCACAACCTAATTAAAAAAAATGCCCGGGGATGTTCTCCCCGGGCGCAAGTTCAGCCGCCGCTGATGTGTTCAAACTGTGTTCAAAGATGCAATTCAAGCTGCGTTCGTGCTGTGATCAAAAGCTGATGGCGGCTTTTGAACTAAATCCATAAGTAAAACCATTTGAAGTGTTGGGATCACCACCTTTGAAGGCGGCTCCTGGGAATAAAAGCCCCACACTGTTGATCCATTGAATTTTCTCTTGAGGTTTATAAACAAGATCAATGTCCCATTCAAAACCTAGATTTTTGTCGATATCTACCCCTAGTATCGGATTGGTGTTGAGTACCGCGTATACTAAAGTGTTCTTCACATCAAACTTCGATCCCGCTTTGTAAGTCACGCTAGGAGCAAAGTAGACGGTGTTACTGATCGCTTCTTCGTCCACTTCATCATCCGTTGCATGCCCCGGTTCGCGAGAAAGGTACGTTCGCAAAATATCAAATTTCCCCAACCGATGATTAAAGAGTAGCATGCCAGTATCGTAATTCCTATCGAAAACGTAACCCTCATAATCCTTAGTATTGGGATTGTCCCCACTGGCGATACCAGCCTTCACAGTCCAAGCCCAATTAGATTCTGGATTTCGAAAATTAAGTTCTGTTGCAACTCCAAAACTATTCACTCTGATTTGTTCTTGAGAAGCTGTGTAAACACCGCTGTCACCGGATGTGAATCCACCCTCAATCTTAAAATCAAAAGTCGACCAATCTCGGCCCAGCACAACGTTGACGTTTTGAATGGAGTAATCAGTTTGGATCGTTCCCCCACCGCCCTCGGGATTGATCTTGCTTGAAGGAACATCGTTCGCGCCGCTGCTTCCTTTACGAGTCTCATAGAAAATTCCAAGCAGTGATCCCGTCTCTCGATTGTCGTATTCGATATCGATCATCTGATCATTCACTTGCGTTCCTTGACCGATGGTTCCTGAGTAGGCACGGCCGAACATCGGTGTTAACGAAAGATTTCCGACAACAACCTTGTAGCCGATAATATCTCGAGTGTCGTACCAGTGATCGAATAGTCCCAAACCGGCGTTGTGGCGAATTCCCAATCCAAACTGAATTGGCGCACGACCAAGAATCAAAGATCCGTAGTCATTATTGACGTTCAAATAAAGTTGGTTCACATAAATTTGGCTGCCGCCCGCGTTTTGCGACATCGTGTTGCTGTCAGTTTCATTGGTGGATGCGGGAGGATTTTTAACTCCGGATCCAAAAAACTGCCCAAGCTGAGAGTTTGCATATCGCGGTTCTCGATTTGGCAAAACCTCGAATCTAGAGTTGATATAAACGCCATCACTAGCAATCACTCGCGGAGATAAAGTTAAATGATTGAGGAGGTAAGATTTGCGCAGTCGTGGATCTCCCAGCGATGTGCGATCCACATCAATCGCCTCAGCACGGTAGGTTCCAGACCAATCCAAACTCATGGCACGAGCATGGCCTGACAAAAGACTTGTACATAACAAAAAAGTGAGAGCCGCCGCTCGATTTTGTGCTTTCAAAAAAATCATAGTTATCCCTTATCCACAATTCCCAAAAGATCGGCTTCTCGCAAAAACCAAAATTCCTGGTGTTCAAAAACGATCGATGTCCCAGCATAGCGAGGAAACAAAACCTCATCGCCCACTTTGACATCCATGGTTTTAACTTTCCCTTTTTTATCCATGTGGCCACGGCCTGTAGAAATCACACGGCCACGATGATTGGCGGCCCCTTCTGCAACGGTTGGTAAGTACAATCCTCCAGCCGTTCTCTCTGGCTCCGCAGAAACTTCAACAAGGAGGCGATCATCTAAAGGGGTCACAAAGTTTTTTAATTTCTTTTGCGTGGCTGGAGTGGGCTTAGAGTCATCCAATCGAAGAAATGCAAACGGCTGCGAAGATGGGCTCTTCTTTGCAGGTTTTGCAGTTGGTTTCTTAGCTTTGGATTTCAAGGGTTTTGCAATGCTCTTGGTCTTTGCACTGACTTTTGCCTTACTCTTTGCCTGAACTTTTCGTTTTGGAGAGGGCTTTGCCTTAGCTTTAGCGACTGATTTCGCCTTTGACTTGGGTTTGGCTTTAGACTTTGCCACGCTTGTTCCTTTCTTCTTCATAGTACTTTTTGTAAAGGATCTCCCACTCTGGAGTTCCTTCCATGACATTTCGTTTGAGAGTGCTGATCTTTTCTCTCGCCTTTTCATCGACATCAAGCTCTTCTTTGACAAATTCAGCAATCGCCTTCTTTGCGACGCGCAGAGCTTGGTCATCATCGGTGAAGTCAAGGAGGTCGTCGTTCCACAGGGAGTCCGTGATAATGTGGGCTAAATGGGATTGTCGATCTTCTGAAATGATCACAAAACCACCTTTCGATCTTTGGCGAGTTTTTGCTTAATCATTAAAAACATTTTATGTCTTTGAAACTCGCCACTGTGCTGGCGCTCCAAATCGTCAACCATTTTCATTGCGTCTTTTTCGAGCTGGACTTCCTTCTGGTAGTCCGCTTGGATGTATTCGCAGCCTTTGGCGAAGATTTTCTTTTCATCCTCTTTGAAGGTGACGATCCCTTCTTTTTTCCAATGTTCAAAGACTTTCTCAACCAATTTTTGAATTTGCAAACTATTGAGTTTCATAGCTTTGACTAAACGTTCGCCCTTCTCTAAAGTCAAGTCATGGCGAAAAAACTTAAACCTTTTCTAGTGGCCTTTTCAGTCGTGGTGACGCTGTTGATCATATCCCTTGGCGTATGGGTTCATCACCTCGACAGCGAGATCATCACGCAGTTAGAGCAGAAAAATCTCGTCCCTCCTATGGAGTTTTACAGCTCCCCCTGGATCTTGCGCAAAGGGCACGTTCTGAATTTTGTGGAATTTAAACACATGCTTCTCAAACGCAACTACCGCGAGCGAACCATCGATCAGGCTCTCCTTGCAGGCGACTTTGTAACCATGCCTGGAGGCAGTTGCCAGACACAGCTGAGCTTTACTCAATCCCCAGAGGTTGCTCAATGCGTGATTATCAAAGATCCCGAAGATGAAATGGCGATGAAAGGAATTTTACTTGATTCTGAGAACCAAGTGCTCATGACCCTTGCCGGAAACCCGCTCCAGGAGATTGACACCCTGGAATTTGCTCCGCTTAAGTTTGCTCAATACCTGGGCAACCAACCGATCTTGCAAACTCCTGTGAATTTAGGAGAGGTTCCCGCCGCCTGCCTCAATGGAATTATGGCAATTGAAGATGATCAATTTCTCGAGCATTCAGGAATCAGCCCCACCGGAATTGTGCGTGCCTTCTGGAAAAATCTCCAAGCAGGAAGATCCGCTCAAGGCGGAAGCACCATCACCCAACAGCTCGTGAAAAACTATTTCCTCAGCCCCGAAAAAACACTCCGGCGCAAATTGACGGAGCTTGCGATGTCGGTCATTTTTGAAACTCACGCTAGCAAAGACGCGATCCTTGAGACCTACCTCAATATCATCTATCTCGGGCAAAGCGGAGCTTTTGAAATTCGTGGTTACGGAGCTGCTGCCGACTACTACTTCAATCACACGGTTGATCAGCTCAGCATTCCAGAATGTGCCCTTCTTGCCGCTATCGTTAACAGTCCGGGAAGTTACAACCCCTTCACTAAACCTGAAAAAGCGCTCAAGCGCCGCTCCCTCGTTCTGCATAAAATGCAAGAAAAAGGATGGCTTTCCGAAGAGGAAGTCAATGAGTTTGAAAAAGCGCCACTCCCCACACAAAAACAAATCTCGATTTCCGAAACAGCTCCTTACTTTATCGATGCAACACTCAAACAACTTCAGACATTAGGTTTTAACGATCTTAAAGGTTTAAAAATCTACACGACGTTAGATCTGGAGAGCCAAAGCATCGCCCAACAAAGTGTGCGCAACCATCTTTCTGAACTCGAAAAGTCGGTGAACAAAGTAAAAAAACAAAAAGCCAAAGGGCTCAACCTCGAAGGCACATTTGTGTCTGTGGATCCCCACTCAGGCGCCGTCACGTCCCTTGTCGGAGGACGGGATTTTAAAATGACTCAGTACAACCGCGCTGTCACAAGTCAGCGTCAGATTGGGTCCACGGTAAAGCCTTTTGTTCTTCTCACGGGCCTTCAAAATGGTTGGGAAGGCGAAGAAGTGGTCACAGCCATGACTCAAGTGAAAGACGAAAAGTTTAAATACACCTATGAGCATCGCGTGTGGGAGCCAGAAAACTATGAGAAAAAGTACTTCGGCATGGTCCCACTTTTTGTCGCTCTTGCAAAAAGTCTTAACGCCGCGACAGCAACTGTTGGACTCAATGTTGGGTTAGATAAAGTCATCGCCAATCTGCACTTGGCGGGCCTCAAGCAAGATATGAAACCCCTTCCCTCCTTGACCTTAGGAGCCGTTGAAGCGAATGCTCTAACGATGGCTGAAGCCTACACAACTCTCCAAAGATTTGGCGAGCATATTGGACTTACATTTGTCAGGCAGATTCAAGCCAGAGGAAAAACAGTTTTTGAATACAAATCAGAACCCACGCAAGTTTTCGACAAGGCCCAGACTGGCGTGCTTGTAGGCATGATGAAACAAACCTTCAGCATCGGATCGGCGAAGGGAGCTAAGTATCGCGGTTTTACTTCGCCTGCAGCAGGCAAGACCGGAACGACCAGCGACTACAAAGACTCGTGGTTTGCCGGTTTCACACCCCACTTAGTAGCTATTTCCTGGGTGGGCTTTGACAATAATCTTCCAACGAGTCTTACCGGGAGCAGCGGAGCCTTACCTATTTGGGTTGATTTTATGAAACAAATGGGACGGCATTTTTCATCCGATGACTTTCAATGGCCCGAAGACACTGAGGTGAAAACTGTCAACGTACCGTCGCAATTTCCAGAGCTGAGTTTGACCTGGCCCGAAGGTGATCCAGAAGATATTGACCTAGTTTTTAAGAAGGGAACGGGCCCCTAACAGCTGCGGAATTTCTTGGCGCAATCGCAGATAGTCAGCAAATGTGAGTACAGGTTTTTTTTCAATCAATACCCTCTTAAGCCCAGGACCAATATCCACTTGCACTAACTCATCATCAGATGAAATATCAGAATGATCTTTAAAAAGACCACTTCCCACTGCTAAAGCTCCACGAAATTGAACTGTTCCGAAAGCTAAGCCGATGATCGTGTCCTTATGGGCTTGAAGAGAAACGACGCTCTTAGCGACAGTGCTGGCGGTCTGCGTGAGGGCTTCAGACAGGGGACCATGGATCGTTCCAATCGTCGGAATCCAATAGTAGCCTGAGATCGCGAGCAGAACTGTCGAGACAACGACTTGGTTGCGTTTATGCCTCAAGCTCTGATAGGTCTGCAAACCTGCAAGCCAATCAGTTCTGCTATTTTGGTAGCGACGCCAATTTTCCACCCACCTTCCTGTTGTTGGAATAATTGTCATCGCCGCACACGATAGCCCGATCGGCCATGCTGGTGCGATAGTGAATAAATAAATGCAGCCAAAGTAGGTGTACATTATCGCACTTTCAGCCTCTTGCGAAAGACCAAACACTCCCGGCGTCGGCAGAGCTAACAGATCTGTGTACGCATTTGCTAACCAAGGTTTCTCACGGACGACGGCTGCGAGAAAAGGCTGATAAACAAGGAGATGGCTGAGATTTTTCAATTGAGAAAGACGAGCTTTGCTTTTCTCAGCAGCGCTGTAAACTTTAAGAATCGCCGCACTGATTTGAGCATCCGTTGGTTGAGCAGAATCTAAATAGATGAGATACGGGAAGCGATTGAGCTCCTGCTCTATTTGAGAGCGATACAATTGTAGAGCCTCTGAGCGCAAATCACTCATCGTGGGCAAACCGGTGTTGTCCTCAACATCGATCAGCGCGCGCATTGCATTTTCGTCAGATTCGGCGAGCTGAAGAACCTCGCGTGCTTCGTTTTCATCAAGGCGAATTGAGGGAGTCTCTGTTGAAAATGGAGAAACCGATTTTCGCCTTTTTACAGACCGAAATCGCGAGAGACCAACGAGCTTTCTATACCTGCGATTTTCTCGCAAGATGGTTGCGCGAAACTGATCTAATTGCTGGGCCTTATCGAAGGGGCAAATCTGCCCAGCAAAGCACGAAGCGAGCTGAGTCGAATCTGATTGTAGATCCGTGAGAAAACTTATGATCCGGGTTCTAGCGTCTGTGAGAAGCTCAAGCTCTGGTTGGGAAAAAGGCTTGGCAAACGAAGAGCTGGCTAAAACAAGCGAGGTCGCAACTAGGAAGACGAGAGTTTTCATAGGCTTATGGGTAGCATGGAAGTTTGGTTTTCAATAGAAATCCATTCAGGCTTGAAATTCTTTCTAAGCGCTTTGCGAAGGGACCCTGTCTTCTTGCGTTTGAGATTCTAACTTCCAATGAACCTCTTTCGGTGGTCGGCGACAGCACCGGTTTGGGGTTTCGGTTCGGTTTCGGCCCAGTTTTGGATGAGGCACCTTCGAATTAAAGTGTGATGACTTGGTGTCAGAAGCTCTGAATTCATGAGTGGAACGAAAAGGGCGTGTTGCGCTGAGCTCCTAGTTTTTCATAGGAAACTCAAGGTGATCCCGTCGACAAATTTATTTTTCTAAAATACATACTCCCTGATCACAGGATTTGATAGAAAACCCCGCCTTTCTAAACTGCAAAAGCTGAGTCGACCAACTTTTTAGAACATCATTCCCATCCCGCCCAACGATCGGACCCTCGGCCTTCCCATCACAACTGACCTTTGCTTGAGGTAAATTGACTACACAAAGCTTTGCGGTTGAAAAAATGTCCTCTGCAATTGAGAGCGACGGCATGAAAATAGCAATCGGCGTGCTGCAAGAACTAATTTCGATGTTTGGTTCTGGAACTGGCTATGGCGATCAATTTGCAGCGTTGGATCTGATCAGAGAATAGAGGTTTAGGGCCGCCTCATACAGGTCATTTTGGGACTCTATGAATGGAGCAGCGGTCAGCACTTCCTTAGTGCGCGTTATTTACTTATAAAACATCTTTTCGTTTGACAGGTGTTTTCATGGCAATCTACTGCGCGCGAATTCGCCCGAAACAGACCTTTGTGAAGCGAAAAGATGTGGCTAACAGGCTCCCTGGCTAGAGATTTTTTGCTCTGTGCCTCCCGACGTGCTCAGCTTTTTTGAACTTCCTATATCGGATTTGTGTGCGAAAAAGTTCGCTCCCAAAACCCATGATAAGGTTCTCGACAACAGGAGGACCCCAATGAATTTGCAAAACTTGACTGACAAAGCACTGCTTGAAAAAACCTTAATGCTCGTTAAAGAGGAGAGAGAAATTCTCACTCAACTCCTCCATCATCTGCTGGAAGTCGACCGGCGCAGGCTCTTTTCTGGATTGAAACTCAAATCCTTGAAAGAATATGTGGTGAAAGTTCTTGGCTACACCAGCGATGAAGCAGATCGACGAATTCAAGCCATGAAACTCATGAAGGCGGTCCCGGAAGTTGAGGCAAAGATTAACAACGGTTTGACTCTCACCCACCTATCGATGGCGCAGAGCCTTTTCAACAGCGAAAAAAAGTATTATGAGGAGCTGACCAAGGAAGAAAAGCTGCAAGTGCTCGAAAAGCTTGAATCAACGACGACGCGGGAGGCTCAGCGTGTCGTCATCGAGGAATCTTCCAATCCAGAGAAACTGAGAAAAGAAAGTGTTAAACCTGTTTCGCAGACACTCAATGAAATGAAGATCTACGTAGATGATGAGACTCTAGAAAATATCGAGACGCTCAAAGGCCTGTTTGCCCACTCAGATCCAAATATGACCCATGGGGAGCTATTTAAGAAGCTGACGCAAATGGCATTAGCTGAAATGACAGTTGCGCAACGGAAAAGCCGCCCTGACAAAGAATCGAAGGCAGAGATTCGCCGGCAGATTTGGGCGCGCGACAACTGCAAGTGCACCAACTGTGGTTCGCAGTTTGCGGTCCAGGAGGATCATATTGTCCCTCAGGCCTTGGGTGGTGAATATTCGCTTGAGAACATGAGATTATTGTGTCGATCCTGCAATCAGTGGGCAGCGATTCAGATTTTTGGGCAACAAAAGATGGATCTGCATTTGAATTTTTAAGAGGATGGCAGATTCGACTCCTCTTTCCCGTGAGTAATTTCAGATCGAGACGATTACGAAGTAGCCCCCGCTACAAAATAATCTGCAGCCCCTCATGCGCAAACTGCCACTCCACCTTGGGAATCGTATTTTGATTGGACTTTGCTGAGGATAATTTCCACTCGTAGTAATCTTGAGTTTCATGGATGAGGGTGTAAAGTTGCGCTGTTGACGCTCCCGGATCGTGGTGGGCAAAAACGACTCGCTTAATGCCTTCTCGGAAAGCCAAATCCAAACCTAATTGGGCAGCACTGTGGCCCCAATTGGCTTTTTCTGCAAGTTCTGGAAGCGTATATTGGGCATCGTAGTACATAAGATCAATTCCCTGATAAAGGGGCAGATCCGGGCCCAGGTCCTCTCGTGAAACACGAGTGCCCTCGGTATCTACGCAATGAGCGTAGGCGCGCCCTTCGACTTCAACTTTAAACCCCCAGCATGGATCTGGATGGTCAAGCTGGTAAGGAGTAATGCGGAAATCATCTAGAAAAAATGGTTTGCGCGGTGGCAAATAATGGAAATTGATTTTTGATGGTAACGACTCGAAAGCAACCGGGAAATAGGGCCTTCGGAATTTGCCGCGAACGAGCTCCTCTAAATCCGGTTGAACAGCGTAGAAATTAATTTGGTTCCCAGATAGAAAAAGCGGAGTGAAAAATGGAATTCCCAACAAGTGATCCCAGTGGAAGTGAGTCAGGAAAATATGCACGACCCCCTGCCCTTTTCCACAAGGGCCAAGCATCACTTTTTCGCCAAGAGCCCGCAAACCACTCCCACCATCGATGATGATTCGGTTTCGTTGAGATTCAATTTCAACACAAGTTGTGGCCGTGCCGAAACCTCCGACTTTTGGAAGAGGTTGGTGGCTTAGAAATTCTTTGATCTGGGTGGCCTCTCGGTACCCAGATGCAAAAAATTTTGTCATGATTTCGCGGATCTCTTCCAGATTCTGCTGTGGACTGCCAGACGAAGGAAGCGAGCCTCTAACACCCCAGTAGGTTATTTTTGCAGCCATGCTCTTAAGCTTGGCGGTATCTCACAGAACAATCAAGTCCAAGCTCCCTAACCTGGCCATTTGATCAGGGAGACAAATACAGGTCTGCACCTTGACCAGGTCGAAGAATTGGAAGGCCAGCTGATGTCCATGTTTGGTAAGCCCCGACCTCCACCTGTGCCTTTATGGCTTTGCCACTTTCGGCATCAGTGAATCCATTTGTTGAGAAAAAATCGAAGGGGAGTTCCGAGAGATTTCCCGGCGCTACGAGAGCTGACCACACCAAAGCTGGTCCGGTAAGAATCGGAGTCGTCGGTTGAGCTGGATCAAAGACTGAAAAGGAGTTTGGAATCTTTTCGTTGAGTGAAATCAAAAGCGGAACTTTAAATTCAGACTGGTAAAAGCCAAGTGTCGTAGACTCTAATAGAATTTTATCAGGATCATCAAAATGGCGGAGCCGATTTGACGATCGGCTTTTAGTTAAAATCCATGGGCCTGAATGAGATATAAATCTCTCATCTTTGGCCAGCTTAAAAGATTTTAGCATTCCACTTTTGGGGTCAAATTCAAAAAATCCTCTGGCATCATCACGAGTATCGACCAGGTAGAACTTTTCTCCACGCCACTTATCTACCATCACAGTATGGCCTTCATTGACTTCAAAACTTTCAATCACCTTATAGTCGGGAGAAAGTCTTGCAATTCTCGCTTTACCTTGAACCGAAATAGCAAACCAACCGTTTGAGATTTCTTCTTGTAAGGCAAATCCTTGAGTGGCCTGCACGTTTCCTTTCTGAACATCAAAAACTAGTGACTCAGGGCCTGCGCCACTGTATCCCAGTAAGGAGTAGAAATCGGCATTAATTCGACTTGCAACTACGAGCCTTACACCCGCAGAAAATATATCTTTAAAAACGAACTTTCTATGAGGCTGCACGGAAAAGTCGAAAACAACAACTTCTCGCGCTCTCACAAATGCCAAGATGGGATTTGAATTTCCAATATAGAAGGCTTCTCCTAATTCACTCTCTAAAATTTTTAATTGATCATCTTGGACTGCGATAAAGTGGGTCTTTTCCTTACCTTGAACTACAATGATTTGGCTTTGGCCAAGCCAGGCAGCCCACAAAATTTCCTCACCCACATCAATATCAGAATGAGTTTTCTTTTCGTAATCTGTCCAAGTCAGCGACGTTTTCTGGTATCCAAAAAACCAAGGCAATTGGTGATGCAAAATCGCAATTCTTTGTGATCCTTCTATATCAATAAAATTTGGCAAGTGCGGATCGTAAAGCCTGACGCCGCCACGAACCGTCAAAAGAAGTCGGCCATCTTCGGCCGACGAATATTGAAAAAACTCTCCTAAACTGACTTTAGAAAGTGGGAAGTGCAATCCCCACCGATGCTGGAGATCTAAGTTCGGGTCTGAGTTCAACAGCGGAGCGGTTTGAATGATCTCTGAAAAATTAAGATGCGTACTCTCGTCAAAGGCCGAGTCTAAGCGTCGCCTGAAAATTTCGCATTCTTCTGGTAAAGCCACTTTACAAAACGTGCCAGCGCTCAATGCCAGACGTTGAAGCTCAGAGTCGATGTCAAAGGTCTGTTCTTTGAAATAGAGTTCCGAGGTGCTTGAGCACTGATTTCTAAAACAAGTCGAAGCGTCAACTTTTTCCTTTCGTTGCTTCAGGAGTGCCGTCATTTTATTTGTTAAAAAATCGGCCAATGGGTTTGCACGTGCGAGCCAACGTTTCTCGGGGTTTACCGTAGGATCAGAATTAAATAATTGATACAGCCAGACTTGTCTCAGCTGTCGAAGGGGAACCTTCTGGTCTCCGATCATAACCTCACTTTTTGCGATCAGTTCGCGGTAATTGCCGCCTATCCCCTGATTGCTCTGCTCCATCTGGTCATTAAATGCTTCCAGGTCCTTCCAAGAATCTCGAATTTTTTTATCTCGGGAGGGCGTGCTCCAATCCTCGTATCCCTCAGTTCCCGGAGCGCAGCTGACCTTTTGACAGGCTGTAAATCCTTGATTGACAGTTTCATCTCGCAAAACGAGCTGGTGCTGCAAACTTGCAACTCCGCCGTGCATGATTGCCATAGCATCAAAATCAGGATTGACTCTTTTCCAGACTGCGAGACCAAAACTCCCACTTTCTTTAGAAAAATATTTGTCTTCGTACTGTTCACGGGAGTAGCCTGGCATGGTCTCGGCCGATTTGAGAGTCCATTTTCCATCTACTTTTTCTGGCCACCGCATTTTTAAAAAACCACCCGTTTTAAATTGCGGCTGGTCGCTGTCCCAATAAGCTTCTGCAAAAAGATCTCGTACTCTAGCAGGAACTGTAGAGGCCATAACTGATACCGGTGCTTCTAATGCATTCTTGAGGCTAACTCGATACACAAGTTGTGTATGTCCTGAGGTTCCATGAAGAGAGAGATGGTGGGCTCCTGGGGTCAAAGAGTCTGGACGAATCGCAATTGGATAGGAGTCACGGTACAGCGAATGTGTGTAAGTGAATTCTAACAGATATTTGAGCGCCGTCAAAAAACGCTGGTCTTTATACCACAGGTCGGATTTTGGTAGCTTCGCCCATTGTTTTTTGACGGTGTCCTGAGTAAAGAGCAAAGAGCTGGCCGCCAGGTGACTTGCCGCCGGCAAAAAGTTCATCCTAGAAAATATCCACCGCAACGAAACCGCCACGTCGGCACAATCCGTTTCGATTTTATATTTAGAAAAAAAGCGCGGATCCACTTCGGTCTCTATCCATTGAGTGTATTTAGCCTCCCAGCTCTCGTTCCAAGAATTTTTCACATCCCAAATATTTGCATTTTTAACTTCGCTAACGAGCACGTCAGGTCCGTCACTACGAAGATCTGATAGTGCCGTGGGATGGGCCTGCCTTGCGAGCTCCTCAGTCGGGTACATATGGGTCTCGATAATTTCAGGGAGAGCTTTATTTTCAAGCAGCCGCTTTTGATAGATCCACTGGTTGTCTTCGCCAAAGATAATTTCTTGATAGTTCTGAGCAAACGCATGAGAAGACACAAAAAAAATAAAACCAATCAAACTCTGAAGAAAGAGATTCATCGGCACTCCTTTTTTAAATGGTTCTTTATTGTGCCCGATCCTCCGGCACAGGAGGAACTAAAAATTAAACTCTTATGTTACGAGCTAAATTCCTAGATAGGTTTTGCGAATGTCATCGTTATTGAGAAGGTCTGAGCCACGGCCAGAAAACTTGTTGGACCCTGTTTCAATGACATACGCACGGTGAGAAACTTTCAAAGCCATCCTCGCGTTTTGTTCAACAAGCAAAATCGTAGTGCCTTCGGAATTGAGTTTTTTAATGATTGAAAAAATTTGTGCGACAATTTTTGGAGCTAGACCAAGGGAGGGTTCATCTAAGAGTAAAAGTTTGGGCCTAGCCATCAGAGCTCGAGACATCGCAAGCATTTGCTGCTCCCCACCTGAGAGGGTGCCAGCAAGCTGCTTGATCCGCTCTTTCAGTCTGGGAAAAAGTTCGTAACAATGTTCGATGTCTTTACTGATTTGTGCTTTATCTTTGCGAGTGTAAGCGCCAAGCTCCAGGTTTTCAAAAACCGTCATATCTGGAAAAACCCCACGCCCTTCGGGGGATTGACTCATCCCTAACTTCACCCGGTCGTGAGATTTTATATCGTGAAGGCTTCTTCCTGAAAACTCGATGAGGCCCTGACAAGGCAACAGCCCAGAAACAGCTTTGAGCGTTGTGGTCTTTCCAGCTCCATTAGCTCCAATCAGAGAGACGATCTCCCCCGGGAACACCTCAAAACTCAAACCATGGAGAGCGTGGATCGCACCATAGTGAACGTGAAGGTCCTGAACCTTAAGAAGGGGCGCACTCATGCAAGCGCCTCCTCATCAACGCCCAAGTAGGCTTCGATGACCTTGGGAGAATTTTGAATTTTCTCTGGCGATCCAGACTCAATCGTACTGCCGTGATCAAGAACCAAAATTCGTTCTGAAATCCCCATGACAAGTTTCATATCATGCTCAATTAAAACCACAGTGAGAGAAAACTGCTTTCGAATTTGTGCGATAAGCTCCATGAGCTGCCCTTTTTCTGAAGGGTTCATACCGGCTGCAGGCTCATCCAGCATAATGATTTTAGGCTCGGTCGCCAAAGCTCGTACAATTTCAAGCTTTCTCTGATTTCCGTAGCTCAGAGAGCCTGCTGGTTTTTCTGCAAGACTCTTGAGTCCGAAAATATCTAGAAGGTGTAACGCCTTATCACGAATTTCTTTTTCAGCATCTACAAACTTCCGCGTCCGCAAAAGAGCTTGCACCCAGTTGTACGTGATGTGCTGATGGTAGCTAATCAGAACGTTCTCTAAAGTCGATAGCGGTTTTAACAAACGAATGTTCTGAAAGGTGCGAGTGATTCCAAGTCGTGAGATTGTATATGGAGCAAGTCCCTTAATGCTTTGGCCACCCAGCAAAATATCTCCCGAAGTTGGACAGTACACGCCAGTGAGCATATTAAAAACTGTTGTCTTGCCAGCTCCATTGGGTCCGATCAAACCAACAAGCTCCCCAGGGCGCAGTGAAAGATTAAAGTTTTCAACCGCTTTGAGACCACCAAACTGCATAGTGATGTTTTTCACTTCAAGCAGATTTTGAGACATGTCTTCTCCAGCGGTTAGCAATGATGTCCGTAATCTCAAGCTCTCCGAATAAGCCTGTAGGCTTGAGGAGCATGAGCATAATCAAGGTAAAAGAAAAGATGACCATCCGTAAATCAATGCCCGTAAAATCCTGAAGCGGCCGTAGGGCCTCGGGCAACACTGTCACAATAGCAGCAGCAACGATTGAACCTGTCATGCTTCCCATACCACCGAGAACGACCATAATGATCGCGTTCACACTAAGGACAAAAGAAAATGTCGAAGGATTCAAATAGTTCGCATAGTGAGCAAAAATTGAACCTGCAATTCCAGCAAAGAAACTGGAAGTCACAAAGGCACGCACTTTCGCTTGAGTCGTATTTATGCCCATGGCCTCAGCCGCGACCTCATCTTCGCGAACACTCAGAAAGGTGCGCCCATGACTGCTTTTCATCAAACGCCATATTGTAAAAAAAGTAATAATGAGCCAAAAACTCGCAGCTCCGTAACCTTGAACAAATTTACTAATCGCAAAACCTCCAAGATCAAGATCTCTAGGACCAGGAATGCCATACATCCCACGAGCTCCACCAAGGGTCTGGATGTTCAGCAAAACAACACGAATGATCTCGCCAAAACCCAAAGTAACAATTGCTAGATAATCACCCTTGAGGCGAAGAGACGGAAGTCCTACGATGTATCCAGCGGCTGCTGCCATCGCACCACCAGCTACGGCATAAATAAAAAAATTCACAGACTCTAATGGTCCGGAAAATACGGGAATTGTCGTGCTCAAAAATGCGGAGGTGTATGCCCCCACAGCCATGAACCCCGCATGACCTAGAGAGAATTGTCCTGTAAAGCCATTCACTAAATTCAAGCTCATTGCCAAAATCATGTTGACCATGGCGTAGATCAGCGTGAGCTGGATGAATTGATTGGTTGTGTAGTTAAAGATAAGGCCAACGATGATAAGAGCCAAAAAAGACAGCGCAGGAGCACGAACAGAGTTCAACACGAGGTGGCCCGACGACAGCTCTGAAGCCTTAACCAAGTGCCTTTTCATCAGACTTTCTCCACGGTGTTTTTACCGAGAAGCCCTGACGGTCTAAAGATCAAAATAAAAATCAAAATTCCAAACGCAAACGCATCTCGATAGGTGCTCGAAATGTAACCTACGACCATTTCTTCGGATAAGCCCATAATCAACCCTCCAAGGAGAGCGCCAGACACATTTCCGATGCCGCCTAAAACCGCCGCCACAAAAGCTTTTAGACCTATCAAAAGCCCCATAAGTGGATCAATTTTTGGATATTTCATTCCCACAAGAACACTGCCAACACCGGCCAAAGATGAACCAACAACGAATGTGAATGAGATAATATGATTGGTATTAATCCCCATGAGACTTGCATTGTTAAAGCTTGTACTCACAGCCCGCATCGCTTTGCCAATTTTTGTATGATAAATAAGAATGTGCAGAGCCATCATAACTAAAAAACTCACAGCTAAAATCGCGATGTCAAAACTTCGTAGCTGCACATCACCCCAAGCCGCCAGCACCGAATCCTCGAGCACCTGCGGGAAAACCTTAGGATCAGGTCCAAAAATCGCTTGTCCAGAGAATTGGAGTAGCAAGCTCACTCCAATCGCCGTGATAAGGATATTCAGTTTAGGAGCATTTCGCAGGGGACGATAGGCCAGGCGTTCGATCACGAGCCCGAGGATTGCACAGCTGATCATACTCACGGCAACAAGAAGAATCAGTGTTGATAAACCAGGCGATTGATTCAGCCCCATGTATTTAGCACTGTAGTAAGCGGCAAAAGCCCCCACCATATAAACGTCAGCATGGGCAAAGTTGATGAGTTTTAAAACTCCATAAACCATGGTGTAGCCGAGGGCTATCAGGGCGTAGATGCTCCCCAAGCTAATACCATTGATGAGATGCTGAACAAACTCTTGCACGCAGTTTAGTCTGGAAGAATCGTAGTTACGTAGCTGTTAGTGGCACCGTTAACTTTAACAACGACGGCGCTTTTTACAGCATTACGCTTGTCGTTCAAAGTGATCTTACCCGTTACACCAACGTAGTTTGCGGTCTTGGCAATTTCATCACGAATGTTTTTGGGAGTGATTTCTTTGGTTCGTTTGATAGCTTCCACCAAAACGCGCCCCGCATCGTACCCAAGGGCTGCCAAGCTGTCTGGAGTTTCCCCGTTGAAGTTGGCTTTGAACTTTTTGATAAAATCCTGAACGGTGGGCTCAGCAGCATCTGTTGTGTAGTGATTCGAAAAGTAATTGCCTTTAATATCATCTCCACCCAACTCAAACAGCTTCGCGCTATCCCAGCCGTCGCCTCCTAAAAGCGGAGCTTTAATACCAAGCTGGCGAGCCTGTTTAGCAATCATAGACACTTCTGAGTAATAACCTGGAACAAAAATCGCGTCTGGATTTTTTCCACGCAGCTGAGTTAATTGAGCCTTGAAGTCGATATCCCCAGATTGATAACTGACGTCACCAACAACTTCGCCCCCACGCTCGGTCACTCCTTTAATGAAGTAATCCGCAAGTCCCACACTGTAGTCAGATTTTACGTCTCGCAAGACCGCCACTTTTTTGGCTTTAAGATTTTCGATAGCAAACTTGGCCATGACAGTTCCTTGAAAAGGATCGATAAAGCACACACGGAAAATAAAATCACCCACCTCCGTCACTTTGACGTTAGTAGAACTTGGAGTGATGAGTGGAATGCCATGCTGTTGAGCAATTGGTGCTGCGGCTAAAGTTCGAGAACTTGCAACTTCACCAACAACGGCAACTACGTTATTTTGTGTGATCAATCGAGTGACGGCTTGAGCAGCCTCTTCAGCCTTACCTTGGTCGTCGAGCGAAATTAATTTGATTTGCTTTCCTTGAATCCCGCCGGCGGCATTCGCCTCGTCGATCGCCATCTTGAGACCCTTGTGAGTGCTGGTTCCGAAAGTGGCTTCACTGCCCGTCATGGAGCCATACTCACCCACCAAAATTTCCTTTGCGTCTTCCTTTTTCCCGGTGCAGGCAGAAATCAAATTCAACACTGAAAGTAAGATGAGAATTTTTTTAATCAAGGGAGCCTCCCGCTAAAATAACTGATGGTTTTAGTGGACTAACAAGGTACGACATGTTTCGTCAACGGCCGAGTTAAGATGCGCGGTATTACAATTCATTTTTCAGGCCTTGGTTTAGATGGAGAGAACTTGAGCCAGTTCTACTAAATCTTTGGGGGTGCTTTTTTTGAGTTTGTACGCATCCTCGAGGTTGACCATGGTCAATCGGTCCCCATCAGTGCCCAGGGCGACATCACACACACCTTTAAGCAAGGTATCGATGGCTGCAGAAGCAAGCCGGCTAGCGATGATACGATCTGCAGCGGTAGGGCTCCCTCCCCGCTGAACATGACCGAGAATGCAAACCTTCGCATCTAGATTTGCTTTTTTACGAATCGCCTCCGCCAAATCATAGGCCCTGCCTGGCTTCTGACCTTCGGCCGCGATGAGGATGCTGCTGCGTTTTCCCTTCGTCATGCCATTGCGAATATGCTCGACAGCGCGATCGATGCTCACAACAGAATCTGGAATAAAAACTTCTTCGGCGCCACCAGCGACGGCCACATCGACAGCAATGAATCCAGAGTCTCTTCCCATGACCTCCACGATGAAGAGGCGATCATGGCTAGCGGCTGTGTCGCGAATGCGATCGATGGCATCCAAAGCCGTGTTGACAGCGGTGTCAAAGCCAATCGTGCGATCCGTTCCCCAAATATCATTATCGATAGTGCCCGGAATCCCCACCGTCGCAACTTCTTGCTCAAGCCAAAGTCGGTGAGCTCCTTCGTAAGATCCGTTACCGCCGATGCACACTAATCCATCGATGCCTGCGGCTTTCAGGTTTTGTGCAGCTCGCGCCCGAGCTTCGGGTTTTAAAAACTCTAGGCAGCGCCCCGTTTTTAAGACCGTACCACCACGCTGAAGGATGTTTGCTACAGAACGCAATTGGAGAGGAGTAAAATTACTATCGAGAATTCCCTGATACCCTTGTGCAATTCCAACGACTTCAAGACCGCGGGAAATACCGACTCTTACACAGGCTCGAATGGCTGCATTCATCCCAGGAGCGTCACCACCACTGGTGAAAACCCCAATTCGTTTGAGAGGAAAATGAAAGTCTGCCATCTAAACCCCAAGCCAAAAAAAAAAAACCGGACTGAAGAGCCCGGTTTTCATTGATTCTCGTTTTAAAATCAACGATTAACGTACGCCGTCTTTGAATTCAGCGCCTGGACGGAACTTAGGATACCAAGCTGCAGGGATTTTGATAGTTTTGCCGGTTTGAGGATTGCGGCCAGTGCGAGCTTTTCTTTTTGCTTTGGTAAAAGTGCCAAAACCAACGAGTTTTACATCGTCGCCTTTTTTAACAGTCTTCTTGATGAGGTCCAAAGCTGAATCCAGAAATTTTTCTGTATCCGCCTTAGTCATTTGAGCGTCCGTTGCAATCTTCTCGATGAATTGTGCTTTGTTCATGTGTTCTCCCTGTTGAACAATGTTGTTGTTTGAGTCCCATTCACTCAAACCATCCTCAGTTTGAATCATAGAGACCATTTTTGAGAGCGCGCTTAAGAGGTGATTCAGCGTCAAACATGCCGTCATGGTCACATTCATCGTTTGAGTCACTACCTAAACACGCTCTGATGAGAAAATTGAAGCCTACAATCACAGGCCCGGTCAATAGGAAAATATTAACATTCCATCGAATTTTTTTTCTTAGGAATTAAGAACGGGAATCTTCATCGTCTTCGAGAGGAATTTCAGATTCGGTTTCTCTATCGAGATCAACCGTTTTATCGGGGATGGAATACGCTCCAGAGGCCCATTCCCCGAGATCAATCAAACGACAACGTTCTGAGCAGAAGGGCCTAAATTGATTTGTGGGAGAGTACTCCACAAGTTTTTTGCAGTTAGGACAACGAACTTGCCGCACGCCTGTTTTCTTTCACGTCATCAACGTTATTATGTTCCACAGCGAGGAATATCACATCGAATGAGACGGCCCGATGATACAACGGTTCCTCCCACCTGATTAGGATTGTCTCGCAGAAGCACTCGAAAGTCAAAATAGGGATCACCGAAGTGACCGTTTGAAATCTCGATATAAATGACTTTGTTCCAACCAGAGTTGTTCGAAGCTCCGTTAGCATAAATTGCAAACCCGTTATTATTATTAAATGGAGCAATGAACATATTCATTGTTAATGGATTAAGAGTGGCACCAGGACGGTAAAAGCCGCCAGAAAAATTAAACTGTCCACCCTGATATCGTGGATCGGTTTGACAGCCTTGAGCTCCCACAGGAACTGTTCCACTCGGGCAAGATCTAAATGCAACTCCAACTTGGTTTGCTGAAGCGCCATCAAAATGAATCACTAGCGAGTGATAAGAGTTTCCACCGATCCATGCACTACAATCGGCTTGACCCGCAGTCCAAGAAGCCAGGTCACATGTCTGCATTACTTTTTTCAAGAAATCTCGATATCCAGAACTCACGTTGTAAGTGTTTGTCGAACCGTTGCGATCGGCCATGTAACTAAGAGGGCCATTGACGTTATTTAAAATTCCAGAATAGGGCGTGCATCCCGTTGGGTAAGGAGCTGTTCCCGGAGGGCATTGCGCTACCGGATTGTAAGCATCACCACCGCCGCCGTTACTATCATTCTTTGAACAAGCGACCAGGCCACCGATTACGGCTGCTAGCGCGAAGAGGGTCAAAGAGTGTTTCATACAAAGCTCCTGTCTTATTCTGAGCCAATCAGGCTCTGGCCGCAGCTGGTCCTTACCAACTTAAAGAGCTGGCCGTTCGATAAAGTGACATTCACTTTTCGTGCCAGGGAGCTAAGGCCCTATTCTCGAAATGAAACAGGAGGGAGGGGGATCACTGTCGAAGTATTAGACAGGGACAAAGAGGTGCGACAGGGGACCTTGAAATTAAAAGCAAGCCAGGTTCTCGCCCTGGGAGTCGGTCAAACCTTTTCCGCGTAAGAACCCGTAAAAAATATTGACTCCAGACTGCACCCTATAAACCGATTCGGGAACCAATTCTAAGTAAAATTCGTCACCTTGGGCGTAGATGTAGGCACTACCAGATAGTCGCGCTTTCGGCGCGAATTTTTTAAATGCAGGTTTCCAAACCGTAGCTGAGCTTTCACCGACTCCCATATCAGGGACCGTCAATGAAACTCGCCCGTAGGAAGCCTTATTAGCAATGTAATCAAACGCGGGGAAACAATGTATCTCGCGAGCGGAAGACACACTTGCGATCAAAACAATGAGCAATGCCATCAGAATTCGACTCATAAAACTCCCTAATTGAAGACTAAGAAGCACTTATTCGCCAACATCGCCCTCATAACTTAGGCCAGGGCATCCAGTGAACATGGCTGAGGCAGCCTCGCGGGAGATATTCACAATGTCTGTGCGAATGGAATCACGAATTTTTATATCAAGATCTGTAATCGCGTCGTCATCGATTTCACTTGGAAGCCACTTTTTATTATAGAGACTGCAAACATTGAGATGCCGGCGCAGACTTCTTGCCATAAATCCCATCTTTTCAGCAGCGGGGGAGCTTTGGTTCTGCAATTTACCAGCTAAGAACTCGATGTTTTTTACGCATTTCTCATTATATCTGCAGTTCATTGAGGCATAGCAAGACACGCTAGAGATCGAAAGGGCGATTAACGCCATCAAAATTCGAGTCATAAAACTCCCAATTTGGAAAGATTGAGCGAGAGTTATATCACATGGCAAAATTTAGTAAGAATCCCAGGACTCATTTTGAAAAACTTTCTGAGCTGGTACAAAATACTGTTGGTCGATTTTAAAGTTGTTCGTTGTGACAATTACCAGTTATCTGACGACAAAGACGGTTTTGCTACCCAGCTTTTTGAAGATCCCTCTGAGTACAACCCTCCCCTCCCGAACAGGATTGTAGACCGCAGCAACGAGCTCCTCCATGTGGGTCTCAGATGCGACAATCCTGAAGGCCTCCCACTTAGAATCCACTTTGAACTGCCCGCAAACAGCCTGCTCGAGGTCTCCCCCACAGGCAAAAATGCGAACGTCGTATCGGTAGTTGTCAGCAAAGGCGGCGAAAGTAAACAGCGAAACTGCAAATAGAACGGCGAATTTCATAAGGGGCTCCTTGAGAGCAAGACTCTACCTGGATTGGAGAGGTTTATCAGCCCCACCTTTTCTAAAGTGTTGCCTTCTGGTCAACAGCAAAACTAATCCCGGCGCCAAGTGGCCGTTGTCTTGGAAACCTGACCATCCAAATCCACCGTGCTAGAAAACCGAACCTCATCAACAGATAAAATCTCAAAAGTAATGGAGCTCGCAATACCACCATCTTCGTATTTGACAGAGCACAGCCGGTCCGTGCACATGCCAAGGCCCACAGATTTGCCATTGGAGTTCTTCAAAATTTCGAACTGAGTTTTACTTGAGAAGCGAAAATTGTAGAGGCTCAAAGCGGACATTTCAGGAAACTCAGTTTCCATACTAACGACCAAGAGATTTTGGTTGGCCTCAGAAACATCCGTGATTGAAACCAACTGCTTAGCTTTAACGGTTTGTTCTCCAACCACTTCTGCTACACCCGAAAAATTGCCGACAGGGAGAGGCGAGTTTTTTGACCAGAGGTCTCCAATGCTGTCGCTAAACGCGAGAGACTGACATGCAAAAACGCCCAAAAATGCGAGAATTTTCATAAGACCTCCATGGATCGCAGAGTTATCTAGAAGAGTTCAAAACGTCAATACTAATCCAGAAGCTCTGCGGCCCACTGGTTATTTTTTAAATCAAAATGCCACTTGAGACCTTGAATCGCTCTAAAGCCTAGGACCATGTCAGGTTTCATTTTCACAATAGCTTCAATACCGATTTTAGATAAATTCTGACTCAAAAATAAGGCGCCGCCACCATCGTGAAATCCGTTGATTTCAAGCTGACCCTTTTTCCCCCGGTAGGCTTTAAAAGGCAATTTCCCGCAGGCCGAGCTCAACGCGATATCATGATCAAACTTAAATACGCCTGGATGATTTTTTATGAACTGAGGAGTGATCGCATTTTCTGAGTATCCGGTATCTACCAACGCGAGAACCTCCTGTCCTGCCACCTTGACGTTGATGTACATTCGCCCTTCTCCATCTCTAAAAAGTGGATGACGCTTGAGTTCTTCTGGGATCTTATTTTCTTCATCAACGACGTCTTTTGCAAAATCGAATTTCCAAATCTTTTTATCAATGATGTTGATCCCAATCAATCCATCCTTGCGAAAAGGTTCGCACCGAAGCAACTTGCGAACCGGCATGGGAATGCCATCCACCGTAATGTTTGGAACCTCAAGTTCTTCACAAGTGGTTTTACAACCGACGCCTTTTCCCTCTGTTGTTTTTGTCACTTTGAAACCCTGAGAAACCTTTTTCAGTTCGGGAGGGATGACCGTGACGCTTGCACCGGTATCAAAGATACATCCGTTGACAGCACTTTCGCTCCCGAATCCGCAGGTTACCATCGGGACCCCATTGGAGGTGACTCTAAAAGATTTTAACTGAGCCCATGCTGTATGGGTCATCATGGCAGAAAGTAAGAATATATGTAATCTCATAAATTTTGCCTCATCGAGATTAAAGGGGTAAGTCGGTTCGTAGGAGCAGTTTTAAGTGCTTTACAAAGTGCGGGAGATTTTTGCAAGAGCTCTTTCTGACGCCATAAAAATCATCACGTCATCGCCAGAAGAAGAAAGCGCAGCTCTCTGTAAAGATTTTTTTACTAAGGGAAACGCCCGGAAGCCGCCGAGTAGTTATTGGATACCTGGCCTGCGGTGAGAACGGAATCAAAAATTCGAAGATCGCCAACCTGACCACGCCAGATAGTGCTACTGAGCACAGAGCTTGAAGCATTGACCGAAGCGCCGATAGCAAGTGGCCATGTCGAACCCGTAAGATCTAGACCTGTTGAGGCTTTTGTACATTGATTAGATCCATTGACGTAAAGGTTAAAATCGCGAGACGTCCCGTCGAAGGTTGCTGCCACTTGAAACCAATTTGCGTTTGTCAGCGTCGTTGTGCTGTAACATGTAGGTCTTGCTCCAGCATCGGAGTGGGCTATGATTCTACTCTGCGAAAGAGCCGTATTGTAAATCGCAACCTCGTCGATACGGCCCGTCCAGAATCGGCTGCCGAATCCCTGATTGTTCCCGATGTAGAAGTTGTTGTTCGATGTTCCAAGCGTTCCCGTAATTGCGGTATTAGCCTCCTCAACTCCGTTCACGTAAAGCCGAATTAATCCCGCAGCGCTATCTCGAACACCGGCCACGTGATACCATTTGCTGGTGATAAGCACTGTGGAGCTGGTTGCGGAAAACGATGTTCCTGCAGAGTTGATTACAGTAAAGCGCGGCTTCCCAGTCGTGATATCAAGAGCGTACCCTCGAGTGGCTGACTGCTTACTCACGATAGTGTGGGTGTTGGCCGTGGTCGTCGTAAAAATCCATGCCTCCGCCGTAAAATCATTGGTTCCCTCAAACACGTTTCCAAAACTAACGTAAGCTGTAGATCCATCGAATTTGACACTCGAGCCGTTGTCGGCAACTCCAGTTCCTAAATTAAGCGTGTAAGTCCCAGTGTATGTTCCAGCACTTCCATTGACCGCAGCAGCTGAGGTCCCAGATGTTTCATTCAGCCGCCAATACCCTGCCGGCGAATCGGCAAGAACTTCTCCCGGATAACTAAGGGCATTTCCGATAGTCACTTCAGCCTTCGAAGTACCGTCCCACGCTTGCCTCATTGTAAATCCGTGACTGGCATCATCGCCATTGGACAAAAATATTTTTCCCTTTGTTGCAGGAGAGGTCGGCTTAATCCAAATTTCTTGAGTTTGTGAAGCCTGGGAGTTGAGACCTGTTCCCACGGTCACATAGTCATTAGCTCCATCAAGGATCAACCGGTCTGGAGCCGTTGCCCAACCACTTGTTGATCCGTTAAAGTTAAAATTAAATAGAGTCCCGTTGTTAGGACCTAAATTAAATAGATCGGTAAAGTCGCTCGAAGGAGGAACGTTCGATCCAGGATTCATGGCGGAGCTCGACGAACTCGCAAATCGCGGCTGATAGTCGGCAAAAGGAGCAACGTCCAAGAAAAGCACTTTAGCGAGATTCGTCAGTGTCACTGAATCTGTTGTCACTGCGATGGTCAGGGAAGCATCTCCGCTGGTTGCAGAGGAAATTGTAAAGGAAGCTGCGCCGGTTGCATCTGTCGTGGCAGGCGATCCTGTAATTTGATCAGAGGCTCCTCGGGCGGAAACAAGCGTCACCGCTTTTCCTGGTAAGCCGGAACCTGAAGCGTTTCTGATGGTGACATTAATAGTAGACGTTGAGCTTCCATTGGCAGCTTGTGAAACCGAGTTGACCGACCAAGCGCTAGTGGCGACATTTGTTAAAATCGACTCAAAACTGATCGAGGGAGTTGTTGTCATCGTCACGGATGCCGACGGTACCGCTGCAGTTAGGTTCGATGTTCCGCTAGTGCTCGACTTGACTAGAAACACCACGATTCCGCCAGAATCAGTCGCCGAAGGTGAGGTAGAAATCGTGTCACTTGCGCCTCGGCTTGAAGAAAGCGTAACGCTTGTCCCTGTAACTGGATTTGCATACGCATCGACCAGGCTCACCGTAATCTGCGTAGTACTGGACCCGTCAGCAAGAAGCGACGTCGCCGATGCGACGACCGAAGAACTTGCGACCGCAGTTCCTGCGCTGATATTAAAAGTCGAAGAGGTCGCAGTTGTTAAACTCGCGGCGGTCGCAACAAGCCGCTTAGCACCTGCCGCATTCATTTTAATTCCTGTAAATGTAGAAACACCTGAGACTGCGGTAAGACTGGTTGTCCCTATCAAAGAACCAGTTCCCGAGTAAAGCGCCAGTGAAATAGTCGGCGTCGCTGACGTCGCTAAATTTCCGAAGCTGTCATACACAGAAATTTGAGGCTGTTGCGACCACGACTGGCCCGCCGCTCCCCCACCCGGTTGAACCGAAAACCCAAGGGTCACACCCGACGCAGGAGTGATTGAAAACGAAGATGAAGTTGCCGACGTTAAACCTGCCGCCGTAGCTGTAAGAAACTTTGTTCCCACCAAATCGATACTGAGAGCACTAAAAAGTGCTGAACCCGCGACAGCTGCTTGCGTTGACGTTCCACTGAGAGCTCCCGTGCCAGAAGAAATTGTCAGACTCACCGAATGAGTAGCGCTACTCACGAGATTTCCGAACGAGTCTTGCACCTCAACACGCGGCTGTTGAGACCAGGCCTGGCCTGCAACCCCTCCACCTGGCTGGAGAGAAAATGCCAGTTGCGCGGCAGTGGCTGCGACAATCGTAAAGCTGTTGGACACTGCGGATGTCAAACCAGCGCTACTAGCTGTGACTTTTTTGAGTCCCGCGAGTTGCACACTCAATCCCGAAAAAGTCGCAAGGCCCGATGATGCTGAAACGCTCGTCGTTCCCGAAAGCCCTCCCGTCCCAGTCGACAGAGCCATTGAAATGCTCGCGCTTGAGCTTGTCACCACATTACCGTAAATATCTAACACCTGCACCGTTGGCTGTTGTGACCAACCTTGTCCAGCCGTACCCCCTCCTGGCTGAGTCGCAAATGCGAGTTGTGCAGCCGAGGCTGGAGTGATTGTAAACGTGCTAGAATTTGCTGTCGTTAATCCCCCGGAAGAGACTGTGATAATTTTATCACCCGAGGAAGTTGTTGAAAGACCCGTAAACGTTGCAACTCCGGCAACCGCGCTTAGGGTTGCCGTGCCGGCCACTGTACCTGATCCCGACGAAATGCTAACGCTGACCGGATCGGTAAATGACGTCGCCAGATTACCTTCAGAATCAAGAACTTGAATCACAGGTTGTTGAGACCAAGAGGCCCCTGCGGCACCACCAATAGGCTGAGTTGAAAAAACAAATTGTTTCCCTTCGCCGGGAACGATTGTGAAACCTGCAGAGACTGCGCTTGTTAGTCCACTGCTCACAGCGGTTAAAACCTTCGGGCCTACGACATTCATTTTTAGGTCGGTGAATGTAGCAACCCCGCCGCGAGCTCGTGCAATGACTGTTCCTTGAAGCTGGCCGTCACCCGAAGTCATCGTCAACGTGACAGAGGCCGGAGTTTTTACGACCACATTTTCGTAACCATCGCGCACCTCAACGACGGGTTGCTGCACCCACACGACACCGGCAGTTCCTCCAATAGGTTGAGTTGCGAAAGACAGGTGATTTCCCGTCAGTCATGCTCAGATCAGTAAACTTTGCAATTCCACCAACGGCAGCCACAGTTTTAGTCCCAAGAAGAACCCCCGTGCCTGAAGTGAGAGCCAGGGTCACTGTGTCGGTTGCTGTCGTTATGAGATTGCAATTTGAATCTCCGATGCCAATCTCGGGCTGGGTCGACCAGATGGCTCCTGCCAAGCCACCTGAACCTTGAGCACGAAAACACAATTTTGCTGCGGTCCCGGCGACAAACGATATGTCGTTGCCCTGTTTTTCAACTGGATACGTGAGCAAAATGGCTTTTGTTTCAGCTACAGTGGATGTGAAGGTGCACGTGGAAGTTCCAGTTTCATCGGTCTCGGAACAAGCACTCAAAACATTTCCAGTTCCTGCAACTGTGTACTCAGGGATCACACCTTGCACAGGAGCTTTGTCAGCATCCAGAAAAACAATGGTGATAGTTGAAGTTGTTGAACCGTCAGCAACAACGCCCGAAGTTGCAGAGATCGTCGAGTTTAAACTCGAGACCTTTGAAGCAGCACCAGTGACCTTTGCTGTTTCTTTTTTAACTCCACATGAGACTGTTGTTGTCAGCGCGATTGCCAACAAACTGACCTTAAACCCGTTAACGTGCATATTTATTTATCGGACTAAAGTCCGATAAAAATGAGTAAAATCCAAAAGAAGAAGCGTCTCAGTTTGAGATTCAAACACTTTGAATGAGCCGACGCGAAGTCTTAACAAATCCCAACACACCTAGCGTGACAACCACAAAACTGATCCAGGTTGAAACAGACATGCCAAGCATGTCTCCCCCTCTAAAATCGTCTCGAAATTGCTCAATAAAAATTCGTGTCGTCCCATGGAGAATCAGCCACAAAAAAAAGAGCGAACCCTGCTCACCCATGACATAGTGGAAAAATGACCTTGAACTTCGATCACGGCCACGACGTCTTTCTGCCAGAAGGATGACGCAAAAAACGAGCACCTCTAGAAAAACCGCATAAAGCTGAGCGGGATGACGAGCAATTCCATCTCTGAGGGATGGCACTGTCATTGCCCATGGCAAATCGCAAGCCTTCCCAAAACAGCATCCTGTAAAAAAACACGCAAGGCGGCCGACGGCATACCCTCCCGAAAGAATGGGAGTTGCAAAATCCATCCAGAGGTAAGGGTTTTGGCGGCGATACTCAACCAGCTTATAAGCAAAGAAAAAGGCTCCGGCCAAACCGCCGTAAAAAACGTAGCCACCCTCCCAGAAGTAAAAAACGTGAAATGGCTGGGACCAATAAAATCCTGGCGCCTCAAGAGCCACATGAAACAAACGAGCGCCGACAAAGCCACCAAAGATCGCAACCATTGCTAAATCCAAAGCCTCATTCTTTCGATATCCAAGTTTTTTCGCCCGCATCACAACACCCACGAGACATGCACAATAGGTAAAGCTTAACCAGACGAAATAAGTGGGGATCGAAATACCGAAAATTTGAATTATTGGATACATCGACCTAGCTTAACGAAAAACATGTTTTGTGTGAAGGCCAGCTTTTAGGCCAGTTCTCTTTTGGGTCACGGACATTGACTAGCTAGCGCAAAACCCGTGTGTGATAATCAGGTAGAAAAATGGCGCAACCTATCGACATCAAGAAATTCGATTTTTTCACAGGTTTTTCAAATGATCTTTATGATAAGATCGCGCCGCTTTTTGAAATCAAGACATATCCCAAGGGACAAAACATTCTCGAGCAGGGCCAGCCCAATCGGAGCATTTACTTTTTAAGTGCTGGGCAAGTCGGCGTTTACTTCGATGGAGAAAAAATCAACCAACTCAGCGAAAAAGGTGAAATTTTCGGCGAGATTAGTGTCATCAAGCAATCAACAGTTTCCGCGACCCTAAAAGCCGAAACAGACTGCACTCTTCACGTGATCGACACCACTCTTCTCGACAAATTTGACCAACGCTCTAAAGAGCAATTCACTCTTCAACTCTATCGCTTTAGTCTTAACGTTATCATTCAACGGCTCTTACAAACGAATGATAAAGCTAAAAGATTTGAAAAGGCCAACGTCGAGATTCAAGAAGCCCAGATCAAACTCAAAGCCTACAGCATCATCCTCGAAAGTGAAGTCGAAAAACGGACCCAAGAACTTTCAAGAAAAGCGCGGGAGCTCGAAGGCTCTTACGTTGAGCTCGAGCGAAAGAACTTTGCGTTGCTTGCTGGAACCAAAAAGGTCGAGGAATTGGCTCATATTAAAGACAAGGCCCTGGAAAAAGTGCGTAGCCTTTCTGAAGATCACCTAGTACCGCTCCAGGAAATCGTTAACAAAATCCAAGCGACAGCTTCAACCGAGCAGGGTCAAGATTTGAAAACAGCCCTCTATCGGCTAAAGGAAGTTGAGATTGCACTTGCGCCCCTCAACGAACTCTACAAGTCGGAAAAAAGTCTCGAATCAAAACGAGTCTTGCTTGCCGACAGTCAGAAAAAGCAGCAGGTCATTGCAAAAATGGCTCTCGGGGGAACCGGCGTCAGTCTTGAAATGGTTTCAGACATTGCAGAGGGCATTGAGAAACTATCACAAAACTCCTACGATCTTATTTTTTGCGACATCGAGCTTTCAGAACTCGTCGACCGGGCGGCTCATATGGGCTCCAACTGCGAATTTGTTTTTATGACTTCGCAGGATGTTTTTTCATCCATTGAACAACTCAAAAAATACCCTTCGATTAGCAATGTGATATCGCGGGATCAAGATGATCGTATCTTCACAGTTAAGAACATTGTTACAACAGTCACTAAATTACTCAATCAAGATATTTTTGGTCTTGAAAAGTACCTAGCTTGGGGAGTGGATGTCCAAGTTCACCAAGTCACTTCCAGCAAACAGAGGTTAGGTCTGATTGATGACATGTTAGCCCACTTCAAAGGTCTGGGAATTCGAAGCTCAATTCTTGGACGAGCTCAGGTTTCTGCAGAAGAGATGTTGATGAATGCCATTTTCGATGCTCCTTGCGATGCCTCGGGAAAACCCCTTTACAACTACCTCCCGCGCACTAACGAGGTGGTTTTAAAAGACAGCGAAGTTGCAAAGTTCCGCTATGCCTGCGATGGAGTTTTACTCGCTGTAAGCGTCGAAGATCCTTTCGGAGCTCTTACTAAAGATATTATTGTCAATTATCTTGAAAGTTGTTACACGGGAAAAGCCGGCAGTATCGACACACAAAAATCCGGTGCCGGTCGTGGCCTTCATCAAATGGTCGAAAGCTCAGACCTTGTTGTTTTCAACGTCAAAAAAGATTACCGAACCGAAGTTATAGCCATCTACAATATCGAAAGCGCTGCAACTCGAAAAGAAGTCTACCCTAGCCTCCACTATTTCTTTCGATAATGAGCCGCAAACTCTTTCTTCTTTTGCTTGTAGTTTCAGCATGTACGAAACGCACGTCAACGTCAGAGACTCAGGCTCCCATTTATTCCTCGACCAACTTGCAGGGACATGACGTCGTGACCGAATACAACCCGGGAAGTACAACCACATGCGCGTGTGGGAACTCTGATGTCGCAATCCAAAGTTCAGACGACTATGGCGAAGTCACGTCAAACCCAATGGGAAATCACACGTGGGTCAACGCCATCGGGAGAAAGCACTTTGAAGAGACCTTCACTTCAGGCGCCTCAATCGGGCTTGGAACTTACAAATACTCCTAAAACTCAAAGTTTATACAGGAACCGGCACCATCGTTTTGCAAGACACAGGCCTGACTCTAACCCCAGACACAAACTGGCACACACTTGAACTCATCGCCGACTTTGCAAATCGCAAATATGTTTCAGCATCCGTTGACGGAGTGCAAGTGAGTCTTGCCGATATCTCACTGGCCCAGCTTACACACACAGACTGGGGAACCGAAGTGGCCCTTAACATCACAACGGAGTCGATGGCGACATACCCCGGTGATTCATCATGCTCGAGTGTGTTTACGTGGACGACGCAGTTTAGGAATTTGGAGTTTGTAGGGCTGTGAGAAGCGAATGCGGATCGGAGCAAGAGCGCGAAAGATTTTTCCGGCGCCGAAAACGAAGCCTTCCCCCTGTTCCCTCCAAATAAAAAAATTAGCCGTAGCCTCCGACCGCCTGAGAAGCTGTGAAAAAATTGATATTAAAAGTGAGATTACTTATTCAACTTTGAGGTTTAGATCCAAATTCTAAATTTCAGATCATGTCTTCAACACTATACCCAGGCCAACCTTGACCAGTATTGGATATTCAA
>JBGATJ010000115.1:0-4102 GCA_044229295.1 Pseudobdellovibrionaceae bacterium | reverse complement strand
CTGCTCGTCCTCGTAGTAGCGATAACCATTGTCACCGACATACGCGGGCCTCAACAGCTCCACTTCATCGTAGAAATGAAGTGTCCGGATGCTTACTCCTGAGATTTTAGATAATTTTTTTACAGTGTAGGCCATAAAATTCCCTTTCTCTGTCCAACCTAAGGGTTCACGTAACGTGAGGGTCAAGGAATTTTTAGAATTTTATTTTCGGGCCGTTAAAGATCCACAGTGTTGAGATAAATACCAAATCGAAACTGACCCAGCCAAATGAGTTTATCCAGAGCCTTTTGAACTGAGCTGATCAGTTTTTTCATTTCTTTTTCATACCCCATCTTGGTTGACGGATTTTCAATAGTTGTTTTCTTAAGGTCTTCTCGGCAGTCTTCAAAACAACTCGGTGGACCATAAAATAATTCTGCAGCATCAGCGCTGATTTGAGGACGTCCTCTAAACAGAGACTTGATTCGATTTGCAGAGATAACATCCCCTCCATTAGCACGCATCTGTTCAGCTAGTATCTGACTTCTGACGTAAATTGCGGCGGATTTTCGCTCCAACTCATAGGGAAGTCTCAAAAAATTGCATTCGGCTCCAAACCCTGTTGCCGAACAACCGATGTATCCAAAGGATTCTCGAACTCTATGTTCAAGCGAGTAAAAACTGGGATGCTCAAAGCCATCCATTTCGAGCCTTGCGAGATCGAGAATTTCTCTCACAGAGGCAATTCGTATCGGAATGGAATCATTGATCGAAGAACTCAAGGAACCATCAAAATTTCCCCAGCCAGTCCAGTTGGTAAAATCATCAAGCGCGATCTTTTGAATCGCAATCGCTTCTGACTCCGTGGTTCCAAACACGTGAGAGATCTCATGAATGATCAACGCGATGATGGACTGCAAATAGTTGCGATCATCAAGTTTGATCGCCATATAAAACGGACTTAAGCAAAGAGATCCTGGCTGGGAACCAAAAACGCTTCCATCGACGGGCCGATTCTGTGCATCCTTACAAGGCCCCTTCATCCTCAATTCAAACGTTGTGTTTTCAATTTCACCGATGAAACTCTTTGAACTTACAAATAACTTTCTCATCGGCGATCTCGCCTTTTTATCTGGGGCTAACCTTTCAAAACTTAACTTTTGTGCATACGCCCAGACGAGGATGCTCTTCCCCATGAGAGGTATTTGCGTTTTGACCATTTCTGAATCAATCGGATGGCCACTGGAGATGACCGAACTTCCTCCCCCATCGCTCACTCCGCCGGCATAGGCTTGAAGCCCCATCAAAGCAAAAAAAACAAATGCGGTGACGAGTCTCATATTACCCCCTCCTAAAAATCTATCGGGGTTGAAAGCATTTTGTACAGGTCTTTGTATTGTATTTAAACCAATTTAATGGCAGTAATACTACCAATGAAATCTGTCTTTGCTTTTGATCATTACAAAGACTACTTAGTTGCGCTCTCTGGGCCAAAAGAAAAGCGAAGCGGATTTCGCTCACGAATGGCTGCGGCCCTCTCATGCCAGCCGACCTTTGTTTCGCAAGTTCTATCTAGCACCCCAAATTTCAGTTTAGAACAGGGGTATGTCGTCAGCGATTTTTTAGGCCACTCAAAAGACGAAAAAAAATATTTCCTCCTTCTTATCGAGGTCGCGCGCGCGGGAAGTAAATCCCTAGAAAAATATTTTAAGAGTGAAATCGAAGAATTTAAAAAAAGACGGCTCGTTCTTACTGAGAGAGAAAATAGGTCTCTGGCCCTACCCGAAATCACCCAAGCCATCTACTACAGCTCATGGCACTTTGCCGCGATTCATGTCGCATTAACGGTACCAGAACTCAGACGAGCCGACTCTTTGAGTGAATATTTTAGGATCCCCAAAAAGCGCATTCTTGAAGTTCTTGATTTCTTAGTCAAAACACAACTGGCAAAAAAGTCAGGCGCCGAATATCTTGTTGGAAATGTGAAAGTAAGGCTCGGCAACTCCTCTTCCAACATTATTAAGCATCACACGAATTGGCGAAATCAAGCCATTGAATCTCTCGAACGAGAAAATGAAAATGAACTACACTATTCAGGAGCTATAAGTTTAAGCGATAAAGATATCATCAGTTTAAAAGAGAAATTGCTCGATTTTATTCAAGACTGTGTTCACGTCGTCGCTGACTCCAAAGAGGAGAAAGTGTTTTGCCTGAACTTGGACTTTTTTAACCTGCAGCGACCCTGAAGCTGTCAAAAGCTTAGACATCTTCAGCTGTGACATTGCGGGCGAAGTTTTCATTGAGAATTTACAAAAATCTCTTTATAAAACTAGCTATTAGGTTCCTACCGAGCATGGTCTTTGCAGTCGTATTTCCTCATGAATTATTGGCGAGCCTTCCTACTTTCTCTTCTTGTCCTAACTGCTGTTGAAACTCATGGCGCAGCTAAGGCCCGTCCCAATGCCCTTTTAAAAGCTTTCAACGCATACAAAAAAACTCCGAGCGAGCAACATTTCCAGGAGATCAGATCAGCCTTGGCGAAGGGAGAGTCTTCCCTGATTGAGACCCAAGAGATATTTAAGCGAAAAGCCTTGAAGGAAGCGCATATTTTTCGCAGCAACCTATTGGCTCACCCCCATGATCCAAAACTCATAGAATACGACATCGCTATTCTTGGAGACGGTGTTCACGCCATGGAGGCAGCAGCTATCATTCGTAGGAGCCACCCAGAACTGAAGGTCATTCTTATCACATCAGCCACGGAACTCGGAGGCGCATTCCAGAAGACAGGTGGCTTTTATAGACTTAATTCTGCAGAGACTCCAGAGCAATCCACTCACCATCTTGCGAAGGCCCCCATCCAGCTTTTAGATATTGCAAAACCGGGTTACATCGTATCTAAGCACCTCGGCGAAGTGATCGCGCTCAACGATTTACTTTCGGGGAATGTGTTGATTGAAAATCGGGTTGATGACATCCAAAAAAGTGCTGATCCAAAGTTTCGATACGACTTATCACTGAGCACGGGCGTGCAACTCAAAGCAAAGGCTGTCATTGCAGCTCCAGGTTTGGATCTAAAGCGTTTTTATGGGTACCTCGATCCTGAATCAATGCAGCTCATAGAGAGGGTTTCCACCAGCGCTCCTTATGCGGTCCCACACATCGAACACTACCGAGAGCTCGCAGCTCGCGGCACAAAGCTTGCCGCTCAAGGTAAATCGTTTCTTTCCCCTTATGTTGGTGCTCATGTCGCCGTGATTGGAGATGGTGGCGCTGGAGCAACCGTCATAGAAGCCCTCGCTTCCATGGGACCTGGTACTCTTTATGGCAAAAAAGAGGACGGCCTTTTAGGAGAAAAACACGGCCCAGGAATTGGCGAACCCGGCGGAGTTGCGTCACTCGACTGGTGGGGACAATCCCATCTGACAGCCACTGAGTTTAAGCAAAACACGACGGAACGCCTGCATTCGACTATACTCCCCATCTACGACTCTATTATAAAACACGCGGATCGAGTCTCAAAAATCGAAGAAGGTAAACTTGCTGATGGCTCAACGAAGTATCGAGTCTATGATCGAGATGGAAATTACCTAGAATATGACTACGTCATATTTGCGACGGGCTACGATCAAAGCATCATTCCACCATATTTACAGCACTATATGTTTGAATCATTCAATCTCAAAGACGTCCATGGAAACATTCCCGGTCACCCTCAAACGCTGATAGCAAGAACACCTGAAAAAACTCAGGACCCGCACTTTATTGTTGTGGGACCAGCGGCAGGAGTTTTAGCTGATGGGACGGAAGCCGCCGCTTCTCCGACCAGAACTCAAACCTCAGTCCATGTCTTAAATGCTCGGACTGCCGCCGCTGCTCAAAAAATTGCAGACACTGTCGCTAGGGAAAATCAAGAAAACTAAAATTCTATAAACTGGAGCACGACACTGTTGGTCGGAATTTCGGACGCTTGGGGGGCTTTTGTGGGATTTGAGCTTCGCCCCGGGATTGCACCTGGCCCTGTTCATGGTTTGCCCCTACTGCTCTGTTTCTACCTCTGTCATCGCGTCTGGTTCCTTCATTCGAAAAATCGATGGAATCCAACTTCGTCGGTTTCTCTGTA
>JBGATJ010000051.1:0-31881 GCA_044229295.1 Pseudobdellovibrionaceae bacterium | reverse complement strand
TTTTATGTTTTACGGAAAATTAGCCGCATGGAGCACAACGGTTTGTTTCTCGTTGTTGGGATGCTGCTGTAGCATGGCTCCGATTGGACTCAGCTCAGTAGCTCGCGCGGCAGAAGTCTCTCAGAAAACAGATTCAATAGAGCGCGACTATCTAGTAAAGGGCATGACCTGCTCTGGATGCGTCTTTGGCGTTAAAAAAGCTCTTGAGAGAGCGGGAGTCTCTCGAACAGAAGTTATTGCCGTCGAGTATGACAAGCCCGATCCAGCCAATAGTATCGGGCACGCGAAAGTTCGTTTTCCAAAAAACGAATATAAGGGCAAAGAGACTGATTGCAAGATCGCTAAAGAAGTGTTGAGCAACCCTGGCTACCAATTGTTTTGGGATAAGGCGGATCAGAACCCGTGCAAACTCTAACAAAGGCGGCACCAGTGAAGCGAATTCTGTCACTTGCAAGCATCGGAGTCATTTCAGGGATGGCATTACTTTCCCTCTCTATAAATGCGCGGGCTTGCGAGGATGAGCAAGTAAGCGTCCAAACAAAAATTAAAGGCCAAGGTATGAAGGAAGTAAAACTCGATGAACTCAAATCCGCTTTTAACTCAGAGAGCGATAAAGTACGCTTGGTTTCAGTCCTTTCTCCGACGTGCGCCCTCTGCATCTCTGGTCACGGTGCGGTCAAAGCGATCTTTAAGGATTTGAAGTCGGAAAAGCTAAAGGGCTTTCTTGTTTGGCTCCCGATGCTGAGCAAGGACTCCTCTCATGAGGCGGCTGTCCAGTCCGCCACGATGAAGGATGATCGAATCGGACTTGAGGGATGGAATCAGGGAAAAGAAATTGGTGAGGCTTTTTCAAAAACCCTGAAGCTTAAGAACACCACATGGGACGTCTATTTGGTCTATGCACCGGGAATAAAATGGACTGGAGATGAGCCATCTATGCCGACGTTTTGGATGCACCAGCTACAGAGCGAAGATGGTGCCGACCAAAAACAATGCCTAAATCTGCCAAGGCTTAAAAGAGAAGTAGAGAAACTCTTGTCAAAGAGCTAGGAGCGTTTTATGGGCAGTTCTAGGAAACAGGTCGATCTTGCGATTATCGGGGGCGGCGGAGCCGCGTTTGCAGCCGCCGCTAAGGCCAATGAACTCGGGATAAGTGCCGTGCTAATCAATAAAGGACTCCCGATGGGCGGGACTTGCGTAAATGTCGGCTGTGTTCCGAGCAAGTTCCTACTCGAAGCTGGTTCGGACATTTGGCGCGCGCTTCATCCAAGGTTTAACTCTCTTTCTCCTGTCGAAAGACACGACTCCTTCAAAAACATCATGAAAGAAAAGGCGGCGGTCGTTCGGCGCAATCGGCTCGCTAAATACGCGAACGTACTCCAGCACTATAAAAAAATTGAGTACATCGAGGAGCGAGCAAAGTTTGAAGGTCCGGGATTGATTCGCGCAGGTGAAATTTCGATTGAAGCAAACGTTTTTGTTATCGCCACCGGCTCTAGCGGGGCAGCGCTGCAAGTTCCTGGCGTCGAAATGCTTAAGAGCTCAGATGTTCTAGATCATATCGGGGCCTTTGAGCTGAATGCTCTTCCGAAAAGCATGATCGTAATTGGCGGAGGGCCGACTGGGTTAGAGGTCGCGCAGATTTTTCATCGTTTTGGGACTGAGGTAACAGTTCTCCAGCGGAGAAACCGCGTCTTGCCGATCACGGAACCTGAAATCTCAGAAGCTATTACCAAAAATTTTGAGGCCGAGGGCATTAAGGTTCATTTGAATTCGCAACCAGTCAAAGTCCGGAAAGACAATCGAGAAATTGTTGTGACAGTCAATACTAGCGGTAAAGAACATGAGCTTCGGGCAGAAAAACTCTTCGTAGCAATTGGCGTCCGTGGAAATACCGCGGACCTAAATCTCGCAGCTATTGACCTAAAGACGAACGAAAAGGGATTCATAGAGGTTGATGAACACATGAGTACCAAGGCTAAAAATGTTTATGCCGCAGGTGACGTCACTGGCGCGCCGTGGCTCGAAACGGTAGCGGCCCGTGAGGGAGCGATCGCGGTTGCATCAGCATTCGATTCGCAGCCGATTTCAATTAACTACGACGCTGTTCCAGCCGCTGTATTCATAGAGCCACAAGTTGCAATTGCTGGCATTACCGAAGAAGAACTCATGCGAAGAATCGGAAAGTGCAGTTGTCGAACTGTTCCTCTGACTTTTGTACCAAAAGCAGATATTACGAATCAAACGAACGGCGTCGCAAAGATGGTGATTCATCCCGAAACAAAAAAGATTGTAGGATTTCATCTTGTCTCACCCAATGCCGCCGAAATCATTCATGAAGCTGCCCTTGCGATTCAACATGGGCTTACCATCCACGACATCATAAATCTGGTGCATGTCTTCCCGAGCTATAGCGAAGTTTTGAAAATCACAGCTCAAGCCTTCACCCGAGATATTCAGAACATGAGTTGTTGTGTTGAATAGCTTATTCCTCCCGCCGGGAATTCGGCGTAGGACGGCTATAGCTTGAGATTTCTGCCGGCGGCAGCGCGGGATGATTATGTGTAGCGATATGGCCGTAAAGGCTTGAAATCAGCTTTATCACGAGAACACTCCACATAATCCAGCGCCTCACATAACAAATGAAGGACTACAAAGTTCTAATTGGAACTAAACGAGTTTGGATTATTACTTTGTTCATTGTTCTCATTAAATCTGCTATTAGCTATTTCAGACTCCATCCTACCTTCTAATATTCCTTTTAGGACAAGTTCCAGCCTCGGGCTGGCTTGTCCTAATTCACGGTTCAATCTCTGGAACAGTGGTATCAAAGTGCGCCAGTAAGCCGACCACATTGAATTTTTTTCAATGAAGTCTACTACAATAGACCCTACCAGAACTATTTATAGGCGCTAGTTTCAAACAAATTATGAAAAGCCAGTGAATTCGCCGCAAAACTGGCGCCTAAAGTTTTGGCACGAAGTTAGCTTAGGAAAGTCATACTGGAGAGGGCTTTGGGGGCAAATCAGAAAGTCAAAATTTTGATAGTGGACGATGAGAGAAGCTTTGCTTTGTCTGTTGAGGCCGCGCTGTCGAGCGAGTATTCCGTGTCTGTTGCGTCCGAACCGACGGAGGCGATGAAATTACTTAATCAATCAATTCCTGATTTGATTCTGTTGGATTATGGTCTTCCCCGGATCTCTGGCTTAGAATTTCTAAAACTCTTAAAGCGCCGGTTCTTAGATATTCCAGTAATCATGCTTACTGGAGATAGTTCTCCCGAAACGATCATTGAAACAATGAAGGCAGGGGCAGCTGATTTTATTATTAAAGGCACAGAGGACTTCGCCTGCAATATGAAATTCAGAATTAGTGGCGCTCTTGAAAAATACAAGATTGCAAAACGTAATGTAGAACTTGAGCAGGAAAATCAACATCACTCCGATAAAAATAGAAAGCTGGCCGCCAAACTTGCTGTTCATGCCAAAGACTACGAGATCAAAGGAGTTTCTGAACAAATTCTAAAGTTGAAACGGGATTTGCTTCGAGTGAAAGGTTCAAGTGCCTACATTCTGATAACCGGCGAAAACGGCACAGGCAAAGAACTCGTAGCTCGAAATCTCAACCTGCAAGAAGACGATCCAAGTAGGCCATTCGTTGCAGTCAACTGCGCAGCGATTCCTTCCAACCTTTTTGAGAGTGAGCTATTTGGACACGTGAAGGGTTCATTCACTGGCGCAACTGACAACAAGCATGGGCAATTTAAGATCGCCGATGGTGGAGACATTTTTCTCGACGAGATTGGAGAGATGCCTCTCGAAATGCAGGTTAAACTTCTACGCGTCCTTCAAGAAAAAACATTTACGCCGGTCGGATCAACTAAGGCGATTTCCGTCGACGTCCGGGTGATAGCAGCCACGAATAGAAATTTAGAAGCAGAAGTGAGAAATGGAAAATTTCGGGAAGATCTCTACTATCGGTTAAATCACATCACGTTTCATGTACCTCCTCTTCGCGAAAGAGGCGAAGACGTCGAATTTTTGGCTGAAGTGTTTTTGCGAAAAGTGCTTCCGATGGCGAGAATATCTCCTGCTGCTAGAAATTCACTTAGAAACTATCCTTGGCGAGGAAACATCCGGGAATTGCAAAACACGATCGAGCGCGCTTGTGTTTTCATTAAGGATTCGTCTCGCCCAATCCTAAAGCCTGAGCACGTAGGACTGAATTTGAACGTCTTAGCCCCCAACGAGACACACATCATACCGAAGAACATACTTCCATTATCGGAATCAGAAATCTCGCCAAAGCATTTTCAGTCTGCATTGGCGTGGATTGAACGCTTGTATTTTGAAAAGGGACTACAACTATTACGAGGAAACAATCGTTCGCTCTATTCACTTTTGCAAATTTCAAAGGCTCATTATTTCAATAGAAAAAAAGAGCTCTTTGGAGATGTTATTGCAGAGGGAGTAGAATGAAAACATCTGCAATATCCTTCTGGTTTTATTTTGGCACATTACTCTCCTCGATTGGAAGTTTCACATACAACATTTGCCTCGTTGCCTTCATGTCAAAGACAGGTTTTGACCTCTTTCATATAAGCTTGATCTTGGGTCTTCAGAGACTGGTTCCAACTTCAATTCTAGGAGTTTATGGCCATCTCACAGACCGACTGCCTCCGCGATCAACCATAGTTTTATCGGAAATCATGGCTGCATTAGCCACCGGTGGAATTTTTTTGACGTGGTCCAAGGGAGCAGAGGCCTATGTGTTTTTTCTTGGATTTACTATCTTAAAGTCTTCGATGGTTCAATTTCAGACGGGAAGCAAAGCGACGGTTTCAAAGATACTCTCGGATAGCTCATACATTTCCAATTCCAGAAACGCCATTTGGTTCAACAAAGCGACTCAAGGGGCTACTCTCTTTGCCGGCCTTTGCGCCTTGCCAATTATCAAATATCTCTCGTTTGAGACTGCCATCATATTCGACCTGGTTACCTTTCTCGTGAATGGTTTGATCGTGTTCACGCTACCCATTGCGAGAAATCAGCAAGTAACTACGGCCTCTAAGGAACCATTTTGGAACAAGTTCAAAGATCTCTACATCTACAATAAGAAAGCAGCGACTCTGGATGCGCTTCTTGCGATTTCAATGATGGGAACAACATCTTTCACTGCAAGGCTCGTTGGCAATGATCAAAAATGGATGGCAATGCTGATCGGGATATATGGTGTGGCTGTTTGGTTGGCCGGATATATAGAAAAATCCGGATTTTTGAAGGCGAAGTCGGCATTTCTCTGGGTCGGTCTATCTAGTTCGTACTTAATATTAGGAATGAATCCAGGGCAAGGATGGCTGACCGTACTATTGGCTCTGAGCAAAGACACATTCTATTGGTTGTTACTTCATAGAATCTCATCGCATATCCAAACGGATACACCGGAGAACAAGATGGGTGCTGTATCGAGCGCAAGAACTACACAGATGATTTTTATTTTAGCTCTAGGCGAACTGGCTGTCGGAAGCTGGAGTAGTTTTGTGCCCGTGGCGATAGATGGACTGTGGAGAGCAGTATTCAGTCTAGTAATTTTAGGCTCAACAGTGATTTTAAGATCCCCATCAAAGCCGAAGGACGGGTATGCGCATCTCTAGATTGATGATCTTATGCTCAATTGTGATTGGAGAAGCTATGGCCGGATGTACGAAAACCACACACGAAAATACGCTGCGCATGCACTTGCCGATAGTTAAGCTCAATTATGATCCTCAGCAAATGGAAGATGCCTATTCCATGGCAATCGCGACCCAACTCTATCGGGGCCTCTTGAGATATGATTTTACAGGCGATGTTCGATCAGATCTTGCGGAATCTTGGTCGGAATCTCCTGATAAACTCACTTACAAGATTAAGATCAAGAAAGCCACGTTCTCCAATGGGAGGCCAATCACGGCTCGAAATGTTCAAATGACTTTTGCGAGGCTATTTCGGCTTGGTGCTGCTATGGCCGCTGATATGGAGTACATCGCAGGAGCACGGGAGTTTAAAAAGTCCCAAGTCTTAGAAGCCTTTGGAGTAAAGGCCATCTCGGATGATACTGTAGAATTTAACCTTGCATTCCCTTCAGCCATCTTTCTGAAACAGCTTGCTGTTCCTGACTGCGCAATCCTTCCTTTAGATGACTTCAAGAGTGACCTAGATACATCTGCGGCGGGAGCTTTTAGTGGCCCGTATAAGGTCTCTTCAAGCTTGAATGAGAATAAACTCTCGCTATCTAAATGGCGGCCTGACAAATATGACAGTCCCAATCCTCCAAAGAATTTACACTACTTTATGACTGAAAAGAGTCCAACTGATTTAGCTTTAGCTGGTTTAACAGATACTTTAGACCACGATAAGGTTGAAGCTCCGATCAAAGAAAAACTTCAAAAAGATGGGTGGGCGGCCTCTCCTACAGAACTAGCACATGAGATTTTTCTTGTTCTCAGTCCAAGCAAAATCCCAGCTGATTTGAGAGCTGAGCTCTACCGGACCATAGATTCGGCAAGTATTCTTGCTCAGATTGCCAACCCTGCTTACCGTCCCGCGTATGGGTTGATTCCGTTTGGATTGGCCGGGGAATTAACGGCAAAAGATATTGAGCCGTTGAAAATCAGAGTTTCGAAGCAGAAATTTTTTAAGCAAACCATTGAACTCGACTTCGAAGAGACTTCAGAAATTGAACAGAGAGCTGCGCAGAATATTAAAGGCATCTGGAGCTCTCTCGGCCTTGAAGTAAGATTGAATCCTATGCCGAAAAGTGAAAAACTTCAGAGGCTCTTCGGCAAAAAGTCTCAGGCAATCATTGCGAGAAAAGCGATGGATTATCCTGATGGATTCTCGGTGTTGGGTTATTTCAAAGGAAACTATGACTCAAACTATTTTTACGTTAACGATCCGGCAGTAGATAAGGCGCTTGTTGAAATTGTTCGAGAGGCAGATGTTGAAAAAAGAGCTGGAGCCTACAAAGCCCTTCAACTCGAGATCTTGAAAAATCACACGGTAGTACCACTGTTTTTTGGATCTGAGGCCTCAGGCCTGTGGAGTAAAAATCTGAAAAGTGTGCCATCTCACCCGTTGGGCTATCACACTCTGCCAATTGAGACCGTGGAAATGAAATGACTATATATTCTATCATCGACAGAAATCTAAAATGGTTGCTTGCAGTTAGTCTCTTACTGACTGCCTTATCAGTAGTCGTATTTGCATTTCTGTCGTTCGATAAGGTTCAGTCTCAGGCATTTCAGTTCGCGAGCGTGCACCTAGTTGCACTTGCGCAAGATGGCGTAAATACGCAGAATGTTCATGAGATTGACAAAGAGGTTGGTCGGTTTGTTCAAGCCTGGACAAGCACTCAAAAGTTGGATTTACGAGTCGATGTATTCATTGACGATCGAATGGTTGCGCACGCCGGACAGATGCAGTCATATCAACATTTTGTTTCCAGCCGCGAGGAGATAATAACACTCGATTCAGGACAGGCATTAAAAATTTCTTTGCAAATACACTTTGCGGACTATCTTTTATGGAATCTTGGCCTATTCGCAGGAATTTGTGCATGCATACTTATTCTTTTTCATTCACTTCGGGTGGTCATGAGGAGATCAATTCGAAATGTTACTGACCCGTTGGATGAATTAGTTCAGTGGATTAAAGAGCTGGCATTTAATCTTCCACAATCGGCTCATTCAATTTTTTCGCCGGCAAAGAGCAAAATAGAAGAAGTATCTGACCTGACAAAGTCGATTGAGTCTCTAATGGGCGAAATACTCAGCCTCGAAGACAAGATTGCGAAGATCAACAAGGACAAGATTCGGGTAAAAGTAATTGAGGAAATTGCTCACAACATTAAAGGTATAATTGGAACAATCCAGTTGAAAATTGAGAGCCTTCAAGATTTGTCTGAGAGCCAAAAGATTGACCTCCGAAGTTCTTTAAATCAATTGAGGGAGATTAGTTCTGGTGCGTTGAATGGTTGTCATAAACCTGCGGTGAAAAAAGAGTTTGCTTCCACAGCAGTCGGCACCCATGTTCTACCGGCTTTGAGGCTACTAATTAAATCTAAAAAACACCAGTTTCCGCGGGCAAGCTTGCAGCTAGAGAAAGAAATTGAAAGCTTTGGCGTTTTTGTCGATTTCGATCTAAGCAAACTTCAGAGCGTGGTCGCCACTGCCATTGATAACTCGATAGAGGCAACTGCTGACAAAGGCGAGATCTCAGTTAAATTTGAAAAAATAGATGGATTTTTAAAAATTGAAATTGCCGACAACGGACCAGGTATCGCCGAAGAGCATTTAGCGAGAATTTTTAAAGGACGATTCACGCACGGCAAAGAGAAAGGAAACGGCATTGGACTATCTCATGCACTTGATGTCGTTTCAAGCGCAGGCGGCAATATCGAGATTGAGTCGAAAGTGGGCTCAGGCACCACAGTGGTCGTGTCTTTACCCATGGTGCATAACAGTTGGTTTCTAAAAGAGTTGGATTTACAATCAACTTCTGAAATCGTCATCGTCGATGATGATTGGTTGATTCCGAAGGTATGGGACCTTCGACTGTCAGACTGCAAGGGCGCCGCGCCGACAATTATCCACATTCCCGGCGTTCAAGAATTCAATACTTGGTTTGCCGAAAACGGGCAGAAAAATTTCGGCCAGAGAACTTACGTTTTCGACTACGATCTTAAAGATAGGTCGTCAACGGGTCTCGATCTAATCGAACAAAACGGATTGGCTTTAGAAAGTCTGTTTATTTCAGGCGTTGCCGATGAGCCTGAAATTCGTTTGCGTAGCCAAAAGCTGGGAGTTCCTTCGTTGTCGAAGGACTTTCTGGAAATTGTACCAATTAAACTAAGGAATCAAACTGCTGAGGGAAAAGGACTTCAGCAGGTCACTTAAACCCTAATAAAGGAGGACGAATGCAAGATATTATTTTGATCGACCTTACGGCCATAGAGGCTGAGTCAGAGTCTTACTCTGGTTCAGCAAGCTCTAACTAGGTATCTCCGTGTTGGAGGCTGATTTTCATAATTTTGGACAATCAGTCCAGAGGGCTTATCGAAGTTCCGGATACTATTTTCGGAAACCTCGTCCCGTCTTCTGGGAGTGGCTGTTTTTTGCTAAAAATAGTCCACTCTCTCCTTTTTTTTCTTTTCATTCGAGCGGCTACGAAAGTCCTGGGAATACTTTTTTTAACCTGGACATTGAAAATGAAAGTTGTCCTATCGGATTTTCTAAAGAGGTAGTGTCCGATTTCACCGGTCCGTTTCAAGATAGCCACTACTACAGTCTTGGTGCTCTCCTGGGATACACGTATGCATTGGGAATCCGTGACCTTCATAAGGCGAACGTGATTACGATGAAGCACCATATTCAAATTGTAGATGTCGAAGTCGTTTTTGCATCTCTTCTGTTGCCCAATGAGACCCTATTGCTTCCCTTTAAAGAAATTGGTGTTGAATCATGCGGTGCACAGGGGCTTCTCAATGATGGGGTAAGCACGGAAAGACTAGCGTTAATTCTCGCAGGGTACTTTGACGTTTTTGAATCTTTGTTTCGCAATAGAGAAAGAATTATTGATGTCTTCGACGATCTTGATACCACTATCCGTACAATACCCATCAGGCACATTCTCAGAGATACATTTCGATATCGTGCAAGTGATCGAGACAGTTTTGATCCTCCACTATTGTCGGCGGAGAATCGCCAACTAGACAGAGGAGACATCCCCTATTTTTTTAAGCTTCTCGGACAGCCGGAAGTCTTTGAGTACGTTGATCGGAACGGTGCCATTGCTAACGTCGAACTTCAGGAGCCTTTTTTAAGAGGAGCTGCTCGAGAAGCAATCTCACCAAAATCTTTGCTCGAACAGGGCAGGCTCGATGCATTGAGAGCGACTGGAATTTTGTATCTGGTGAAAAAGCTCTCAATAAGTTCCAAGGAATTGAAAATCGATCACGGCAACTATTGCGTGGAAAAGAGCGAATCCGAAATCAAGCTAGTCATTGACGGGCGTTCCTTTCAATCAGCACTACGCTAATTCTCGAAATTCGTTCGAACACCGCTATTTTCTAAATGCAAAAGACCATTTACCAAAGAGTCTATAAACAAAGACTCTTCAAAGACTTTTTCCAGGATTCATTTTTTCTTAAAAGCTTGCCTATTCGTCGCCATCTCAGAAAAGTAATAACAGTCTATACATAAAGACCCGAGTCTATCAGATTAGACCATCCCACCGTTTATTAAATCTATCACATTTATTATTTCTTCTTATTTTCAATCATTTATGAAAAACGTCACTGTTGGTTGGCCTTTTGCAATTCTAAGTTTTGAGAGGCTGATAAAAAGGCCAATCAAACTAGGAGGTATAGGTTGAAAGTAGCCCCAAGAATAGTCTGCGCCCGATGTGGAGAACACACTCTTGAAGTATTTCGGAGCCACTCGTACTGCGCAAACTGCAACTACGATCCGATGGAACGCGAGCTGTTGAACAGAGCATCGATTTCTCAGTGGATCGCGGAAGCTTTGAAATTTCCCAAGAAAATAAAAAAGGCTCTGGAAGATCCATGCCCGATGCCTACGTTCTGATTACAGGAGGGCAATCGAAGGAGATAAACATGACTAGAACTGAATACATTTTGAATTGGGCAAGATCATGTATGCGCGAGTTAGAGAACCGATTCGTGCAAATGCTAAATTCGCAACGCATGACCATTAAGAATAGTTACGCCGATAGAAAAGTAAGGAAAGCAGAAGAGAAAAACAGAATCTATTTTGCTCAGTGGATCTAAAATAATGGAGAACAAAATGAACTCATCGTTAGCAATTACCTATCCCGACCTGGCACCCAGAAACACAGGTGCATTGGTTTTAAAAGTGATAGTGAAATTTTGGAAGTTTTCAAAAACTCTCGCGAGCGGAATATTCGCTCTCCTTTTCGTGCCAACAACTCAACAGGAGTTCTTTGAACGCGAAAGAGACAAAGCACGGATGTTCATGCGGCCCATGTAAAGATTCGGAGAGAGTTTCGGAGGAATGCTATGAAAAATAAAATGCGACTTTTAATTGAGGAGTTTCGTCGCTGGTACGGCTTACTGTCGATCAATGAGCTTACTACGAACGAAAAGTTGATCGAGCAAATTAGGTTGATCGAGGCCATGTTTTCTAAAATGGAAGCTGAGGTCTCATCATGAAAGTGCTTGTCGATGAAATTCTACGAACTGTCGAGATGCCTAGTGAAAATGAGAAGCGGCGAAATCGCGCACTTGCGCGGCAGGCGCTCAACCTACTGAGGCGTCTCATGTCAACAGACGAGAACTTAAAAATTATAAGAAGGAAGAAAAATGAGTAAAGATCTTCTAAAATCTATTGATGACTCGGACTTGTACGCCGAAACAGCCAGGCGACTGAAGGAAACCGTCGAAAAAAGTCTTTGCGGTGATTTTACTTATGGAGAAGTCACATTCGTCTTTCACGCAGGTCGGTTTTTTAGGATTGATTGCAAACCATCGCTGAGGGCGTATCTGAATCCGAGCGGCTCTCGCATAAAAAATGGAGGCGAAATTGGATCATAGGGATTCCGACACAAGTCTTCCGATCGCCATCCTTGCGCTCGCCACGTTTTTTGTAGTCGCATTCTATGTTCAACAAAAGGATCAAGCACTGAATGCTATTCAGGCGCTTAAGGCTCAGTACGAGTTGCGGCCCGCATTTTGGACTACCTTTGTATCAGCCGTTGGAGTGAATTTCCTTTGGATACTCGGAATACTCACTCGCCGATTTGGACTGACTGGGCAAGGGGCAAGACTGCGAACGTTGAGCCAAAATGCCGAAGGCCCAAAAATCTTTTCTCGAGGCATGTTTTGGGCCTTGTGCGCTGGCATCGCACTAGGAATCGCGGTGGCATTGGGATTCGAAAGTATTGAAGGACTTGAGTCAATTCCCTACTCGAAATGGATAGTGGCCACATTTGTGTTTCAGCCAGGAGTATTTTTGGCACTTATTTACTCTCGTTTCAAGATTGAACCATTATTGGCAAAGATAGTCCGTTCGATGAAACCGGAGTTACCACCTTGGCCAGAAAACAACAATGTCTTCGTTTTGGGATCAGTGAACGAGGAAAGTGAATCCTCAAAAGAGTGGCTTACGTCGGAAATGCCAGCGCTCAATGGTGGTGTTTTGATCACCGGGTCAATTGGTTGCGGTAAAACTCAAGGTGCAGTCCTTCCTTACCTCGAACAGGCCTTGAAACGTCTTGACCCAGCTCCGTCGATTCTTGCGATCGATCCAAAGCGAATGTTCGTGGATAAAGCAAAACAGATCGCGAGTAGCCTTAAACAAGCAGCGCGGCTTCGAGTTCTTTCGCTGGATGGTAAAGAAAATTTTAACCCAGTCTATGTTGAGGGGATTTTAAAAAACTCAAAATTTATCGATTCGGCGGAAATGGTCCGCGCCGCTGCGATCAACTACTCGGGAAGGTCGGTTGACTCACCATTTTGGGAAATTAGTAGCTTTAACTTGATGAAAAACGCGATCGTATACTGTGCAGCTGTGAAGGGGTACTTCACGCTAAAGATGTCTACGGAGCGATGGTAAAAGCCACATCCGTTTCCCTGGCAGATGAAATAAGAGAAGCGCTCCAAAATAACGAGCAAGGATTTGATATGGAAGAGACTTATAACATTGAATGCGCCGTTCAGTATTTCGACGAGGAGTACCGTCAGCTCGATGAGCGAGTGAGAACTGGCATCCTTGCGACTTCCACGAGTTTTCTCAATCAGTTTCAAGAATACCGCGCAGGTAAAGTATTTTGCCCAGCGAAAGAGGATAGAACAATTTTGAGTATGGATGAAGTCGTAGATCGAGGTGAAATGCTCTTCTTGGACATTGAGAGTCCAGCACTAGCTCGGTCAATGGGAACTATTGTTAAGCTTCACTATGAGCAGTCCATCCTCAATCGACTTAATAACAAAAGTAGATCGAAAGACCGCGCGGCGATTCTAATCTGTGATGAATATCAGGATGTCGTGACTTGTGGAGGCGGTAATTCGCTTGGCGATGATCGGTTTCAGGCCAAGTGCCGTGAGGCCAATGCCATTTTCATCGCCGCAAGCCAGAGCCTAACTTCGATCATGAATTCCGTTGGTAAAGAGAAGGCGGCAAAAGAACTCATTCAAAACTTCCGCACACGTATTGCCTGCCACTCCCTTGATGGCGAAACCGTTAAGAACTTCCAGGAGCTAATAGGTCAAAAAGATTTTGAGCGGGTTTCACATAGTATTTCTGAAACTTCACACGGCCCGACGAGAAATTTGGTCTTGGGTGGATTTGATTCTAATAACGCGAATATTAGTGAATCGATTAGCGTGTCTAGTCACAAGGAATTTGAAGTGACCGGTAAGGACTTCGCTCGGCTTCGAACATTTGAGTCCTTTGCGATGGTGTTTGATGGAACGGAGACAAAGTTTGCAAAACTTTATTTAAAACCGCAGTTCCTACAAGATAAGAGCACAACCCATTCTGAAATCTTAAAGCAGCTGAAAGAACGCGGGAAGAAAGTTAGAGCGGCCACAACAATGGCGGCAGTTTCTATTCTGGCTTTGTTGTGTGGGCTAAAGGTGCATGCGTATCCAACCATTTGTGAAGTAATAAAACAGCCCCAATTCCGTGAGTGCTTAGGCTGGACCGTAACACCTATAACCTGTGGATTTCCTCCACACCCATGCGCGCATATAAGCTACTTTGTTCCACAGTCATTCATTGAGACAACTGTCGCCGTTGGGCTTTCACATTTCACTGGTTATCCGGGTGCGAATCTTCAGTTGCAGGCACTTCCGCCAGCTCCATTTGGTGTTTCGAGCGACGACGACACTCAGGCATTGCAAGCAAGAAGCATATCGGTGCCACTTGCCTCGATGGTTCTAGCAGGCCTTCCATGTGGCGGGACACGTATTCCAAAGTTTTGTTTTGATGCCATGAGCGAGCATTTTGGCGAACACTGGAATACTGGTAGCGGCGATCTTCTACAGCCAGCGTTTCTCGCATGGAAAGTGAGTCCGAAGCTCTGTCTGTTGAAAGGCGCTGTTGGAGCAGTTTCAACAAGTTTCGGGTCAGACTCTCCGATGTGCAGTATCCCTCTTAAAGGAAAACTAAGTTTCCTCCTTCGCCACTCCCTGTTTGCACACCATGGGGCGTGATGTTCCCTCGGTATGGAACTATCGAAGTGCCTTCGGACATCATGGGAGCGCTTGCGATGGGAGAGCGAATTAAGAGCCTTGCGGTAGAGGTCCTGCATTCCATGCCGGCCTCGCCAGGAGAGAAGTGGCAAATGATTTCTCCCAATGCGAGTCGCTGCTTTCGAGAGTTCGAGTACATCGCTTCTCTTGAAGGAATGAAGTTTGCCAATAATAGCGGACGATTGCTTGGAAAAGATATGCAAGGAAATCTCGTCGCCACCTGGAAGCAGGTGAGCTGCGTGCGTGAATACCCCGAACTACCTTTCTATGAAGCGCAGATTGCAATTATCGAATCCGTCTGTAAGGGGTTTCAATGATTGGAAAGATAGAAAAGATCGACGGATTAACAATTCAAAGACCTCTCTCGCCTGAGGAGAAACTTGAGAGTCCTGGGCCTTACACCGCTCTTATTCGTGGTGCTTTAGATTTCGCGGTGGAATCTAGAGCAAGTGACATTCATTTTGAATCGACGAATGAAGGGGTTGAAATTCGCATTCGCATAGCTGGACTGCTTGAAGTCTTTCACTCCTCCCATGGAGACATTCTGACAAGCCTCTCGCCGCGAACACTAAGGAAAAGTTTCTTCATGGAGCTAAAGCGAATTGCAAACCTCTCTCTTGGAAAATTCGGTGTGGCCCAGGACTCTCGCATTTCGCTTGAACGGCGAAGAATTGAAGTTCGAGTGAATTTGATTCCAACCATCTTCGGTGAAAAGGTGGTGTTTCGACTTTTCTTCAAAGACCGATCGTTTTCGCTTGAACGAACTGGATATCAAGGAGAGGCGCTCTTAGACATTCGGTCCGTTATTAACAAAACGAGCGGTCTGATCATCTTAAGTGGTGAAACCGGAAGTGGAAAAACGACAACCCTCTATTCGATTCTAAATGAGATCGATAGAAAGGTCTTAAATGTAAGCTCCCTTGAAGATCCCGTAGAACATATTTTCGAGGGAGTGAACCATACGCAGGTTAGCGAGAGGTTCACATTTGCCGATGGTTTAAGGGCACTTTTACGTCAGGATCCCGACGTGATGCTTGTTGGAGAAATACGAGATGGAGAAACAGCAAAGCTTGTAAATCGGGCAGCGCAAACTGGACATCTTGTGCTTTCAACAGTCCATACAAATCGGGCATTGAATATTCCGGCTGTTTTTGAGTTTTATGGAGTAGCTCGTGAGGAAGTGATTCCAAATATTCTTCTTGGCGCGAATCAGAGGCTTCTTAGGAAACTTTGTGTTCACTGTGCGCAAGATGTGCCAATGACCGAGTTCAAGCGCGCAAATCCCTTGGGCTGTGTGAGTTGCAGAAATGGTTATCAAAGAGAGCGTCAGGTGCTTTTTGAATACTTTCTTGCCGGAAGTGAAATAGAAAAACTGAACTTAAAGAGAAAAATGAAAGAGGAGGTCTTCGAATATGCGAAGGCAGGAGTCATTGACTATGATGAAATTCAAGATCATTGCGATTTACTTGAGTGCAGGGATTCTAGCGAAAGCCTCAGCAAGTGAACTCCCATATTTTTCGGGCGGCATAAACTATTGGCCTGAATCTGTAAAGTAGAGCTAGCTCCGCAACAAAAGCGCGCTGGCGAACCCGAAAAATCCAAAGAGACAACTCCCGCCGAAGGACCAACAGTGAAGTTCGACTGGAAGAAGCATCTCGACGAAAAGAATGACGATTTCTTTCGAGAAGGCGAATACGTGCCTCCGGCTCCTTTTATGGAGGTGGCACGAAATCCGTCAGACGAAAATATTCGGTTTTGGCTCAGTTACCTCGACAAAAAAAATACTTTAGCTGAAAGGCTTCGAAGTCGGATCGCGGAATACAGTCTTAAAAACGCCAGTCCTAAATTTCACACTTTAGCTGGACAAGTGACTGCTCAGTTACCGCAAACGCAGGGACAACTTGACCCCGCGCGGTTTCGCATTCGAATGTATTTTGAATCGACTTGTCCCCATTGCAAACGAATGATGGGAACACTTCGTGCTCTCCAAGATGAAGGTATTTTTATCGAAGCCCTTCAAATCGATGGAGCTCAGCTAAGTGAATCGGCGTTCCCAGTCGCTACCGCACGTGCCGATCCTGAGGATGTAAAAAAGCAAGGAATCTCAAGTGTCCCTTTCACGCTGATTGCAGATCTTAAGACCAAAACTGTTCTTAAACCAATCACTGGATTTAAAACCGCGTCGGAGATGAAGGACATCCTCCGTCAATTAGCGCGAACAAACAATTAGGAGGCGTAATGGAAAAGTTAATGACCTGGTTGCGAAGAAACATTGTAGGAAGAGGAAGTCCCCTCACTGAGCTTTGGAGAGCGTATTTGTCGGCGCTAGTGACATTGGGTCTTGGCGGCTGCGCGGCAGTTCCTGCGCCCGCTATCCGCGAAGCGGCTTTATACACTTCATTGACTGGATTTTTCATGTTCTTCACTGGATTTATAGCCATTCAGTTTAAGGCATCGGCTGAAGCTTACTCATCACAAGGGGTCAAAACCGAATTTAGACGACTTCGGACGTGGGTCGGAAGAAACGCTCAAGAAGCATTCTTTTTAGCTCTGCTTTTGGTGCTCACGTTCCTTTTTTGCTCGACCAGTCTGGCTGGCGACGTTCGTATTCCTGGAACCGATGAGAGCGCAAAGCTTAAAGCTGCCGGCACACTGCTTATGCTCGTGGACACCGCTCTTTTTGTTTGGCTTGCACGCGTGCTCGCCGGAATTTGCATTTTCACAGCGGGCTGGTTGATCAAAGAGCAAAAGTTGGGGCCTGCAATCGTCTGTATTCTCGGCGCTCTACTTATAGGTACGTCTCCGATGTGGGTTCAAAATATTTTTGAAATCAGTGGCGGTGGCGGAGTATTTGGAAATTAAGGAGCTATGAATGGTTGACTATAAATCTCTTGTTCGCACGCATGGAACGCAGATTTCACAGACCCTGGATGCACCAATCAAGTTTCTTGATGTATGGGAGCTTTCGGATGTGCTGATGGCCCTGGGCTCGATTCTAGTATTTGGTGTGGTTCTCTACTCATGGTGGCTGATGGTACTAGCTTTAGGTTGGTGTCTTGTAGTTGGTCCCAAGATTAAAGAGAAAAACAATCGAGGAGTGCTCCTGCATTTTCCATATCGTTATTTAGGAATGGTGCTGCCTGGGATGTTTAACCCTCAAAATAGAAAGAGATACTCGGACTAAAAAGATTGGAGAAAAAATGTCGAAGAAACAAAGTGTGAAGGAGAAAAAGAATTTTTATGAACACAAACCCTATCGAGAATTCAAAGCTAGTCTTACCGAAGATGGCAAGTATTGGATCTTCCGCGATGTCACGATTCATGTCGTCCCTCGCGAATATCTTAAGAAAGTCGAAAGTTCCATCGTTGAAAGAGGCGGCCTTGAAGATCCTGGTAGAGATCAAAAGGTGGACGGTTGAAATGCTTAAAGCAATTGATAAAGGTGCTAAAGCCGCTGAGCTGACAAGGCCACCAGCCGGAGTTTACGGGGACGTCGATCTTAGGGTCATTCCCAAATACGTAAGTTATAGAGCTGCGCTCCTGCGTGAAAAAGTAGGACTTCAATATCTCTTGGGTCTTATGGGAATTCTATGGATGGGAACATTCCTCGTTCAAAGTAATCGCATTGATTACTGGCAAACAAAGTTTCGCGAGAAGGAGTTTATTCTTGTGCCATCAAGCATCGTTGGTTACACGCCGGCTGTCCCTCAAACTGTCCCTCCTAGTTACGTCGGCAACGCTATCAGCTTTTTTGTAGAAGTTTTGGGAAACACGACACCGGCAAACATCCAAGAACATTACGAAAGATTTGCAAGCTATATGACACCAGATTTGAGAGCTCGATTTTTGGCAGAAACTGCCCCTTGGAGAGAAACGGCACGTAGCGAAGGCATCTATGAGCAGGTGCAAATCGACAAGAACGAATGGAAAGGCGACGGCGCAGGTACTTATGACGCCCAGATAACGCTCAAACGCGATCGTCGCGTGGGAAGCGATTTTATGGGCTCAACGCAGGAACTGGTCAAGATGCGAATACAGCTAGTTCCACCGCAGAATGAGCGGGAGTGGATTTTTGAAATCAAAGAATTTTCCCGTAGGCCGTTAAACCTACATGGTGAGTGAAGGAGACAAAATGAAATATCTATTTGTAATTCTAATTTCCCTCATGGGACTTATGGCTCATGCCAAAAATGTCCTGTACGGAAAATCCACGGTTTTAGTGACGATTCCCTTTGGAAAAGAAACTCTCTTTCGATTTGATAAACAAGTTAGGACAATTTCGCCGGTGACGAGCTATGTGCTAAAGCCTGCGAATGGAGAAAATGGCGATTACTCTGTTCTCTCTGTAACACCGAGGGATCCATTGGGTGAGGCCTTTATTGCCGTAATTCTCGATGACGACACTGCAATCAGGATTCGCATCCAGACCGCACACGCGGAAAAAAATGATCTTGCTGATCCCATTGTTGACTTCAAGGGGCATGAACCTACTTCGGATCTAAGTGCAGAAGCAGCAACATCTCGCTCTAGTGAAATTGATCTTATGAAGGCGATGATCCAGGACGACTATATTTCGGGTTTTGAACGCAGGGAACTCGACCGCGTCGTCCCTACAGCTCAAAAAGGCGTTTCAACAAGACTCATTCGGCACTACGAAAGCGAAGGAATGCAGGGTTATGTTTTTCGAGTAACGAACCAAATGGAAATGAGTTCGGTCACGATTGATCTTCGTCAGCTAAAGCTTGGAAAGCCAAGTCTTGCGATTTTATCCAATGCCAACAAATACATTCTCAAGGGGAAAATGTACGGGGGAAATGAAACGCTTGTTCGAGTTGTCGCCAAAGCAAGTGCGCGATTCTCAGATGTGCGCATTCCATTTGGTGTACGCAAACCAGAAAGTGAGGGAAAGAAGTGAAAAAAGCACTTTTTCAATTTAGTGAACTTACTCTTGATCAAAAGCGCTACGTGCTGACGGGCTTAGGCTGTTTTGTTCTCCTTCTAGTCTATGCTATGAGTCGGGTCGTCGAGAAGCCGACTCGTATAGTGGAGATGGCAAAACAGTCTGAATTTAAGAACGGAAACCTCACAACAGATGAGACGTCGACCTACTATCGAAGTAAAGATGAGTTGGCTCGAAAACAGTATGAACGGGTAATGGAATCACAAAAACAAGTGACGGACCGACTTGCGGAAGTCGAGAAGCGACTGGGCACTCCAGGGGCTGTGCCTGCACCCGGCGCTTCGCCTACGGTCACGGTAAGTGCTCCGCCGGTAGACCCGACTGCGAGTGCTGATAGCAAGCCTGACGTCTCTGCGGAAGGCGCTGAAAAAAAGTGGAATCGACGCGGACAGAACCAGTCGAGAATCAAGTTCCCCTTAGCTATGCTGGAATCCGCCCACATTTTAAGGGCGGCGTAAAACAAAGTGTGCCGCCTGCCAAACGCGGGGTGATTTCGTTTCCGGTGCCAAAAAAGCCAGTTGCTAAAGGTGCAACGATTCCGCCAGGAAGCTATGTAAAAGCCAAACTCATGACTGGGCTTCAGACACCAGAGGGGAAGATTTATCCGACACTTCTAGTGCTCGACTATGCTTTTCAGTCGCCGAACAATTCGCGTATGAACCTGACGGGTTGCTTTGCGCTTGCAAAAACTCAAGCTCAGCTTTCAACGGAAAGAGTGGAATTTCAAGTTTACAAACTCAGCTGTGTCTCAAAGAGCGGCGAAATGTTTGAGCGCGAGATGAATGGATTTGTCGTCGATGATCGGGACAATAGCTTTGCAATCAAGGGAGAGGTTCAGTCTCACCAAGGCCGAGTCGCAGCCCTTGCATTCATGAATTCCGTTATTCAAGGTGCTGGAGAAATTATTGAAAGGCGAAGCCAGAATGTCGGCGGTGCGAACCCGGACAATAAAGGTACGGACATTGTCCTTCAACAAGGTACGGCGACCGCTGCAAGTAAAGTTGTCGATTGGTATTTGCAACAGGCGACTAGCACGCTCGTTCCCACGATCGCCGTTCGAAGTGGTCAAGAGGTTTGGATTGTAGTGAATGAATCTGTTGAAGTGCCTAACCATTACTTCGCTAGTCAAAAAAAGGAAGGGACCGAAAGCCATGAAACTAAAGATATGCTCACTGATATTATTAAGTAGTTTAGTTGGATGTGCGACTTCTCCAGGAGAACGAGTCTTAGAGGAGCGCTCTGACTATTTAAGCGACCTTAAAGTCTTAGACCTGGGCTATGACACCCCTCAAACCATGCCTAAAAGAAGTGGCGAAATGGCGCTCGTCTGGCGTCACGAGACACGTCTTCCCAGTGGGGACTACTTTTGGGGAGGTTGGGTGTCGCTTGTCGTAAATAAACATGCCTTCAGCATCGAACGTTCAAAACCAAAACAGAACTAGAATTTTTTTAAGGAGCTGTATGGAGAAAATATTAGATGAATATCTGTACCGACGAAATGCATTTACGCAAGCTCTCTTTCGTCGTCCCGATTCACTCAGTCGGTATTTTGTATATGATGAATACCTTGAAAACCAGCGAATCTATGTGAATCGCGACGGTTCTTTTGGTGCCATTTTCGAAGTGGACTTAGTCGAGCATGAACCACTCAACGGAGAGGAGGTCATCGAACGAATTGCGGGAATCAGGCCATGGTTTAATCTTCCTTCCAACTGTGTACTCCAGATTATCCATGATCAGGCGGCGGTTTCGCCACGCGACCGCCTCTGGGAAGAGATTCGGAGTCGCTATCCTTTGAGTTCAAAGGTGTCGGAGGAAATTCTCGAAGAGAGGATAGAGCAGTTCAAATCCTTGTGCAAAACTGATTCGGATCTTCGGCCAATGGTGCGTAGAACTTTTGTTTGCGTGAAGTACTATCCTGCGGTCAAAGTCAAAAAACGCCTAAAAGCGCTTCCGGCGCGTTCCGAGGATTTTCTTTTTTCTCAAGTCAAAGAAGCGACATCGGACATTAAAGGGTTTTCTGAAATCTTAGAGATCCTAAAGTCTGCATCCAAACTTCGTCTCGAGCATGTAACGCCTCCAGGACTTCTTGATTCCCTTAGACGATTTCTAAATCCGAAAGAATACTACGAGCGCGATTTTATGGGCTACAATCCCAACGCTTCAATTTCTGACCAGTTGCTCTTTACTTCGCCAAAGCTTAACTTCTCGAGCTTTGAACGAGAGGGCGTGAAGTCAAAGTCCATAGTTCTTAAGGTCTGCCCAAGAAGGTCCACTCCAGGGGCCGTCGCGGCTTTTCTTGCTCTTCCTTTTCCATTTCGAATTTGCATGAACTTTAGTTTTCCGGACAAAATCAAAGTAAACCGTGCTCTAGATTTAAAAGCATTCTTTCTTCAGAACACTCCGTCCGCCGGGGCAAGGCGACTAAAGGGTGATCTTGATCAGGTACAGGAAAAAATCGCCCATGGAGACAAGTGTCTAAACATGACACTAACTCTGGTGGTTGAAGGAGAGACAGACGACGACTTAAATCGTCGGGTGCGTGAGATCGTCAACGTATTTCATCGAGACCTCGAAGCGGAAGTTTTGGTAGACGAGAACATTGGTCTTGGGCTTTGCCTCAATACACTTCCACTCATGTATTCGCCGGAAGCTGATTTTTCATCACAGAGACATATCAAGATTTTGGATTCAGAAGTTTTGAACTTCATCCCGATTTTTGACTCCTATAGTGGCAACGGCGATCCCTTACAGCTTTATTTGTCTCGAGAAAGTAACGTCGTTAGCTTTTCTTTTGACGATAAATCTCGTCCCAGCCAACATTCCATTGTCATTGGTGATACCGGATCAGGAAAGTCAGAGTTCGTACTCGATATAACTCAAGCCTACAAGCGACGATATCCGGACCCGATTATCTTCTATATCGAAAAGCGAGCTTCATCAAAACGATTGGCAGAATTGTTCGGCGGAGAGGTCACTCTTTTTCACCCGAACCAGGATTTGCCCTTTACACCATTTCGCGGACATTTCGACGATACGAAGGTAAATGTGCTTTCTCTGATTGTTCTTACGGCAATCAAACTCACAAGTCCAAAATTTGAGGCTGAGAGTGAGCATTCGGCGATTTTAATTCAAGCTCTTAAGGACGCCTACAAAAGGAAATGCGAACAAGCAGGGCTTGTGTATGAGGATGGAAAAATTCAAGAACGTCATGGTGAATTGAGTGAAGTGATGTCAATGGACGACGTGGTCGCCGCCATTGGTGATCTTCACGACAATGAAAGCTTTCGAAGCTTAAGTCCCCAGATAGATGAAATGCTTCAGAAGCTAAGAGATTTTCATGGTGATGGGAAATACGCCGGATATTTTAAGGGAAATCAGAAGTCAGTCAGGGACGGCGAGTGTAGGTTTTATGTTTATGATTTAGATCCCTTAGAGTCAGATCCGATTTTAAAAGCCATTATTACACTCAGCGTGTTTGAAGAGATAAAACGCATTATTGCTCTTCCTGAAAATCAAGGCCGGGGTGGTATCATAGTCTTTGAAGAATTCGGTCAACTCGGGGGAAAAAACCCAACCGCTGCCCGCTACATTGAGGACTTTGCCGAAACCATTCGGAAGCTGAAATTTTGGCTCATAGGAATTGCACCGAACCCTAAGGTTTTTTTTGAAACTGACCCTGGAAAAGCAATGTGGGCTGCCGCCGATAACTTCTTTTTTCTTAACATGAAACCCGACAGTGTTGAGTACGTTCGAAGCAAATCGGAAATCCTCAATGGTCCTCCAGGTGATATCGTGAAAAGCCTTGCGACTCGACCAGGACAATTTGCCGAAGTCTTTTATACCGACAAGGCTGCTAAGTCTCGCGGAGCCTTCCGTTTCATTCAGTCCAGGCCCTTGAGTACCTATAGCGAACCGAAAGAGAAGGTGTAAGATGAATAGAAAAAAGACCCTTCGACGCGGAAAAAACCAGTCGATCACAAAATTTTCGGAATCTTTCTTGCCATCACACTCCTTAGTGCAAGTGTTCCAGCGTTAGCGGACAGAACGAACTACGAGTTTGGCGTAAATCCAAGCGACTATCTCTACAAAGACCACGGGGCTAAACCCGATTCAGTTTTTGATGAGTATCGAAAAATTGAGCTTGGGATTGATCTTTCCTCAGGTGTGGATTGCGGAAGGCTTGATCTTAAAGGCACTCTGAAATCCACGGTTGATAGAGTGCTTGATCCCAGTCTTTTCGGTAATGCGCTTGAGAATATCGCAGGCGGAGCCCCTCTTCTTACGATTTGTTATTTCAGTCCTACCTGGTGCTCGCTTGCAAAACACTTCCGTCTTAACGCCCAAGCCATGTCGGAACTTAGACTCAATCAGTGCGCACTTATGGATAAGTATGTCGATACGCGCGTGGAGGACTACTATACCGAGCGACAGAGTTGTCTTCACAAAGAACTAGAACGCACCGGAGGAAACCATGAAGAGGCGGTTTCTCGTTGTGGCGGTAGTGGCCTTTATCAGCAGAATCTAGCCAACTGGGCCGGCGAAAAGTTCGGAGGCAAGGTCCAAACAAATAAGCTCATCGAATCTTCAGCGAAATGGGCGGGCTTTGATGGACCGAATGCCAAGCGAGCTGTGGACCTTGTAAAGTCTTTTGTCGGTGAAACGACGGTTTCAAGTGGTAAGATCAGTGTTGAATATGGACCTAGACAAGTTGCACTTTCGCCTACTGAGCATCTGGCGGGTCTCAAGAAAGTCACCTACCAAAAGCTTTGCGGAGATCTATTAGGAAGCTTAAGCGGAAGAGCACCTTACGAAGCATTTCGACAGTTAACACCAGAGAAACTCAAAGCCATCACGGAATCTGAAATTCAATACGTGGACCAGCAGACGGTCTACTACCTGCTGCGACTGCCTTCAGAGAGAAGACAGGTTTACTGTGAAAAACTCGCAACTGGTATTGCGATTTCGCGCTTTTCAGATGACGTGAGCCGTTCGCTTCAAATCCTTACTGAGCTTGGTCAGAACCCAAATCTTCCCGAGAGCAGGCGTAAGGAACTTCAAGACAAGCGCAGAGCTTTTAAGGATGCCGTTGACGTCACCGTACAGCTAGAGCGCGAGAGAAACCAACCCATCAACGAGATCACCTCACAGATCAATCAGGAAGGCCGAAGTATTGAAGTTGGCTCATCATCTCGCGCCGTCGATAGCGAGGGCCACATGGTCAATCAAGGACTCATCAAGGGGAATCTCTACGACTGTGGTGACGATGCGAACTGCCGACGGGATTGAACGTGCTCAGCTTGTTAAGAAAGGAGCGTTAAATAAATGTTTTCCAATACGGCCTATGAAGCATTCTATCGTTACTTGGGGCTTGTCTTCCATTCGGGTTCAATTCAACTCATTACAAGTGAGCCATTTTTTAAGGGACTTATTCTTATTATCTTTGGTGGCCTTTTCCTTCTAACTGCTTGGCAATTTGTATCCCGGCACATGCTAGGCCAATTAGTTGAGCGGCATCCTGTGCCACTCTCAAAGTTTGTAAAGCTCACCTTTTGCCTTGTCCTTGGTATTTCAATTCTGAAGGTTGGAGGAACTATTGGAGTAAGAGACTTTAGAGATCAGAATTGGGACGGAAATCCCTATGTCACAGATCGAGTCAAAGAGCCCAAAGATAGCTACGAGGTCAGTTTTGTTTTCGAAATTCTAAGCCGTTCGGCCGAAGAAATTGGAAAATACATGACCTTTGCTGCCGACTATATCTTTGGCAACAAAGAGCAGTCGTATTTGAACAAGCCCTTTGAATACGCCAAAGCAATGATGCTCGCAGGAAGCGCCACTATCGACGATGAAAAACTTCGCACAATGGCGAATTCCTATACCACCCAGTGCATCCAGAGAATTCTCCCGGACGTAGCTCAGCAATATGACCAAGGATCCTTTCTAGACAGATTTTTCGGCAGTGGCGGAGCTGAGATTGAAATGCAACTCGCTCAGATTCAGCTAAGCCAAGATGGAGGTCTCATTTACACGTGCCGCGATTTCAAGAACGAACTTAGAGATGCGCTCTATGCTTATGCTAATAAAAAACACGCATCAGTAAACGACAAAACTTGTGCCGACATTCCTTACTGCAAAAACGGCGAAGTTTCCTCAATGCTGGTCAACCACTTTCGAAATGAGCGCGAGACCCTGTGGGGTGTTCAGAAAGCTAGCTCCGTCCCTGGAGCCGCCGCCACGACCTATCAGTACCTGTCCAAGATTTTTTCGTGGGACGCCTTCGTTTCCATGATCTCTTTTGGCGGAGCCTCGGACACACATGGAGCAGCCGAAGCCGCAAACCGTGCAAAAGAATTCAGTGAACTTCTTAGCCGAGCGCCGCACCTCAAAGGTATTGTCCTTATGTTTCTGATCGGACTATTTCCGTGGCTCGTCTTTCCTGTTGTTTACGGAAAATGGAAAACGCTCGTCTGGTGGTTTTGGGTTTATCTCTCGGTCTGCCTCTGGACTCCGATCTGGACGATCCTCTATCACATCATGCAGAACACGGCCTTTACTGGGAATGTTTTAGATCACCTAGGACATCTTTCTGACGGGATTTCGATGTATTCAAGCCAGGTGGTCATGGACCGGATCTATTACATGTATTCGGTCTTTGCGATGGCGCAAACAATGGTGCCACTCATTACAACGGGACTTGCGATCTATTTCCTTCGTCCGATGCTTGGAGGGGTTCAAGAAGAAACCAAACCCGATTTCATTAATGACAGTATCAGTGCTGCAAGCACCGGCGTTGGTGTCTTTACTGGCGTTCCGGGCGCAGGAGTTTCGAATGTTGCAAAGTGATTCTTGTATTTGGAGGGCGAAGCCCTCCGGGGGATTGGGGGCGCAGCCACCAACAAGGGAAATGGGGCCGAAGGCCCGAAGCCCGCAGGGCCATTTCCGAAGGTTCGCTAGCGAAACTTCTACCTTGCGAGACCAAACCCAGATCTACACAGCACATCAAAAAAACCAACCGAAAGGACAAATATGCAAACCCAAAAAACAAAACAAAGCACAAACTTACTCACACTACCAATCATCGCACTCACTCTACTCCTAACCTCCTGTGCCACAACCAAAGCACGGGACGAACAACTCATCGAAAATCTGGAAAAACAAAATGCAGTTCTGGATAGCGCCCAAGCCGATCGCGAAGCACCAGAAGTAAAAGCAGAGATTGAAGCTAGCGAAACCCTGAAGGAAGCCGAAAAGCGACTCTCAGACGCCATTACTGCTGTCAAAAAAGCCAATCAAACTGTGATTTCAAAAATCAAACCCCAAGACAAGAAAGAATGTCCAAAAAACGAAAACGAAGGAGATGACAATGAGTAACGAGAAAAACTTAGAAGAACTAACTGAGAACCTCAGCTTGGATACGAAGGAGCTTCAAAGTGAAGAGTTTGAAACAGAGGTGGATGAGCAAACGATCACGAAGGTTGTGGCGGCAGTTTTTGAAGGGATTGTGCGTGCGCTTAAGCGTCTTTAACAAAAGCTTACTAGCAATTGATTGGAAGGAGGAAAGAATGAGTAGCAGTGATAACGAAAATCAGAAGCGAACTCGCAATGCGATTTATATTCGGTTACCCGAAGAACAACTAAAGAAACTTGAAGAAGCCTGCCGCGGCGAGGGACCAAAGCCGCAGCAACTTCTTCTCTGGGGTCTTCATGCCCACTTAAATCCAAACTTCGTCAGTTTCGATAAATCTGCAGCACAGATCCTGACGTCATTAAACAGAATTGGAAACAATGTGAATCAAATCGCTAGACGGGTGAACGCAGGTGTTGGTCGCGGTTGGTATCAGGAGTTCGACCAGTTCGTAAAAGAATTAGAAGAAATGCGCCGTATGTTGGGACAAGCGCTTGGCCATTGTTAAGCAGCTCGGCTATCGCAGAACGAGTGAGCCGCGCAGTCGCATGAATGTGAGAGAGTATAAAGACTACCTCGAGAAAGGCGCTATGGAGAACATACCAACTCACTATGAAAGCTGCTCAAAGAATTGGGTGGATGACTTTGAAACCACTGCAAAGCTGCACAATAAAGTGAGCAACAACCTTGCCATTGAATATGTGCAATCGTGGAGCTTTGAAGAAAGCAAACGTATTGGAGCCGAGAAGCTCCATTTGATTGGAATTGAGACAGCTTCCGAAATCTACCCTGAACATCAGTTTGTTGTCGTGCCACAAGTTAGCGATAATGGAAACTTTCATAACCACATTGTGTTCTGTGCTGTGTCCACTGAAACAGGAAAGCGAATATCTAGCACCTTTACGCAGCGAAAGCGTTTTACAGAGATCACGGATAGGAAGTGCCGCGAGCTGGGCCTTTCAATTCCTGATCGAAGTAAACCCGCAAAAGAAAAGCTCTCCCGACCCGCACTTGATAAGCTCAAACGCGGCAGATCACCCGTACAACTTGAAATCATGAAAAAGGCAGATTTCGCACGAAGGATCGCAACGGACTTGGTTGGCTATGAAGCAATCTTAAGTGTTCTTGGTATCACCATCGATGATCGCGGGAAAGTCGTTACCTATCACCATCCGTCACGAAAAAAAGGCGTTCGTGACCGAGCCCTTGGAACAAACTATGAAAAAGGAGGACTTAATGAGCAGTTTGAGAAAAATCGCAAAGAGTTTACTGAACGACCTGGGCTTGAACCATTTCTCCGAGGAGAAGTTAAAAGACTCTTCGATCGTGAAGGAAATCTCGTGGGAAATTCAAGCGAATTTCCATTTGCTCCAGGAGGACATCAGCGCTTTGAAAAGCGCGCAAATTACACTCGCGGAGAGCTTGAGCCAAACTACAGCCGTGCTTCTAACGGCGATCGAAGTCTTAACGGACATGCGATTTACATTGGAAGCACTATCGAACAAGCAAACGGGAGAAGCATTGTTGAATACTGTAGATCGCAAAGCATTGCACTGACTGAAAATGATGATGGGAGTTTTCGCCTAAAGGGAAGAGACCATATTCTTATAGAGGGAAACCGCTGGCGCAACACTAGGTCTGTAAATGGTAAGCCAGTTGGAACTCAAGGTGGACTAATGGAGTTTGTGGCTCTTCACAAAGATATTTCCTATTTAAGAGCACTGGCTGACATTACCGGCAACAAACGTCTCCTTGTCTTAGAGGGCATTCTTGATTTTGAACCTGTGAATTATAAAGAGTTTCACATACCAAAATCGAAGAAAGCACCGGAGAAAACCGCACTTCAATACCTCGATGCCTTAGCAAAGCATTTTGGTAAAAACACGACGTGGAATCGCGCTATCCTAAATTCTAAAAAAGTCGAGGTGTTCGCAAGCGGCGCGATTCATTTTCTTTTTGGGAAAACGAATGAGGGCGCTGTCGAACATAAGCAAGAGCCAAATGGAAAATGGATCAAACGCAATCTTGGCGTGCTTAAAGGCGGCTTTCTCTCCGGAAGCGGATCTTCTGAGTCAGTAAAAGTATTTTCAGATCTATTCACGTTCATGGATGCAACCAAAGGACGCGGAGAAATGGCGTTTGGAATGAAGGACAGTTTCCTTGTTCTAGGTGATGAGAAAGATCGATCTCTTGATTACTTTCTAATTAACAATCCGAAAATTTCCCGCGTCGAACTGATCGGCTTTGACGGGAGAAATATCCCAAAGGAGCTAAGTCTTAATCTCAAAAACCATGGTGTGAGTATCTCAATTTTGGGCAGTGGTTCTCAAACACGGGGAAAAGAAAAAGGTCCTGAAATTGGTTTCTAAATTGATTACGTTTAAAAACTTGAGCGCGGACAAAACCAGCTCACAAAATTTTGCACGCGAAAGAATGGAGTTTGGTAATGGAAGAAAAGGTAGAAAAGACAAAAGCTAAAAGGGATATTTCTGCGATTCGCATCGACATTGCAACGCAAAAGCTTCTTTCTAGTCTTATCTTAAAAGCAAATCGCAAGAATTTCGGACGAAAGATCAAAGCAGTGCAGCTCGTACAGCTCGCACTTACCAAGATTTCTGAGCAAGACATCAAACAACTTCAAGACGCGAGCCTGTCGAACTCGGATCGTTTAGAGATGCGATTTCGCGAGCACGTTAAGAAATTTGGTGCGATTTCCAAAGATGAATTCTTGGGTCTTTTGCTCCCTCAAGAAAGCAGCATTTCAAATGCAACAAGTGCTACGAGTTCAGAGGGTAAAAGCGGTGTTTAATCCTGTTTTGCAGGTGCAAACTTTTCTGAATTTTTCTTGCGAATTTTTTAGAGAGGAAATAGATTATGAATAATTTGGAAGATGATTCTAAGAACAAAAACTTAGATTCAAAAGAACAGTTCTTTGACAATCTGACTTGGTTATCGACAAAAGACGCTGCAATCTACTTGCGTAAATTTCGTAAGGTTGATGGCAAACCTTCTGAAGGAGCGATTCGAACGGCCATTTGGCGAGGGGTTTTGAAAGCCCGAAAATGGCGGCGAAGATTGTACATTAAGAAGAGTGACCTAGATCGTCTCATTCAAACTTCTCCATTTGCAAATGGAGGTTTTGGATGGGCGTAACGAAATACGAAGAAAATGGAAAAGAACTTTGGCGCATATACATTCATGTGCGAAGTCGCAAGAACCGAAAGGTTCGCTCGCAGAGGCTCTTAACTGGAATTGAATCAAAAGAGGAGGCCGATAAGGTTTTCTTAAGGGAATACCAGAGAGCTTGTAGCGATGTGGCTCGGCGAGAGAATGAGGGCTTGTGTTGGGGAGAGGTCGTTGAAGCGTGGCAGGAATGGTACGCAAGGTGGCCTTCCCATAGATGGGATGAAGGAACGGTTCGAGACTACGTGGCGATCACGAGGAATTGGACTTATAATTGGCTTAACCGACCGGTCTCAAGTTTAACTGTAGCTGATGGCTTTCAGTTAATCGAAGAGGCAAAGCAAAATGGTGCGAGCACTCAAAGGCTTTACCAGATAAAGACCACGGTAAACGTGATTTTTAAATGGGGTATGGAAGCTGGAAAGATCCTTGGTAAAGACCATTCGCCTTTGTTCGGAATTGATCTGGCAAAAAAAGGTGCAGAAAAAGAGCCCGAAATCTTAAACAGAGATGAAGTGGCAAATCTTCTTCACAGGGCTGAGAAGGCAGAGCATGAGTGGTATGCGGTCTGGAAAGTGGATTCTTATACAGGGCTTCGCGCATCAGAGCTTGAGGGCCTCAGAAAAGAAGATATTGAGCTTATACCAAAAGAGAAGGCTCGAGAGCTTGATGCTTCTTCGCAAGCCGTAAAGAACTACGGAGCCATTCGAGTTCAAAGGCAGTGGCAGAAGAAAGTTAAGCGCTACGGACCACTCAAAGGTCGTTACTGGCGAACGGTTCCGGTGAGCAGTCAACTTTATTGGTTTTTGCTTTCGTACTTTGAAAACGATTTTGGATCGGATGAGTATGGGCGAAGACTGTTTCCCGAGCTCCCAGAATTAAGACGAGGAGAGCAGGCAAGAGTTCTAAAAACTTTTTGTGCCTCTGAAGGGCTTAAACCGATAAAGTTTCATACGCTCAGAGCCTGTTTTGCGACTCATCTTTTAGCGGCAGGAGTACCTGAAGCAAAGGTGATGAAAATCGGCGGCTGGCGAGACCGGGAAACGATGATGATTTACATCAGACTTTCCGGGATTGATGAGGCGGGAGCGACTGAGGTTTTGGATCTACGACACCGTGAGGTTGAGGAAGATCTTGGAATCTCAAATGTAGTTAACATTTTCTCAAAGAAGTAAAAGATGTGCGGCGGGTCAACGGATGTGCCGTTGACCGAAGACAGAGGTGCTTGATAAGCACGAATTGTTGTGTAACCTGTTAGATGGGTGTGAGTTCCGACGAACCCGCCATTTTGAGTTCAGACGAACCGCTTTCCTCGAGGTGTGACAGACCGGATGAGGAACTGGCAGCAAGAGCCGAAGCGCCCTGAACCGAGCTTCCCCGTAAATCAGAATTCGAATCGCAATCCAAGCCAAAAGTAGAATCCCCAGAAAAATTCAAAACCCCCATTCGTTCCATGCCCAAATCGGCGGAAATCCGGCTCTACCCGGTTCGTGCCCAAATCGGCGGAAATCCCGCGGTAAATCACTTTTTCAAAAAAGTACTGTCGAAAAAATGTATGCACGGCTAGCGGCGCTAGTCAGCAGGCCACCCCATGCCTAAAATCTGTATCACCACTTTCCTGATGAGTGGAGTTGACATGCGTGCGCACCTTCTGATGATACAAAAAATTGTTTTTTAAACTGTGAAACAGCCTCTCCACCATTGAGTTTGAAAAATGAACATCGACTCGCGCTAAAATTCTTTTCAAATTTTGGGAACCAAGAAATTTCGTAACACCCTTGTTGTCGTTCTCAGATCCGGGATCCATTATGACTTGAGAGGTGACCTTTGCATTAATCAAATCCACTGCTTTTTTCTTAGCTTTTGCTAATGTGTCAATTGTATTCTGAGCACTAATCTGTTCGGTAACATTCCAAGCAAGTATGAACCTTGAAAAGTTATCAATGATCGCCTGAATGTAAAGTTTTGTTCCAGGTTGAACTTTTATCACTGTGACATCTATGTGCCAGAGCTCAGGCGGAAGAGGACAATCACTGGAGTGCAGTTCTTAAAGAATATTGCT
>JBGATJ010000050.1:26753-33367 GCA_044229295.1 Pseudobdellovibrionaceae bacterium | reverse complement strand
CAGGCCACTCAAGCCAATTATTTTTTTGGCTGTGGATCGATCAAAACACAAGACCCCAACGAAGCAGCCCTATTGTACCAATACTTCAAACACCTCGGAAGAATCAGTGAGGAGTTCAACGCTCCGACCACGCTGAAGTTCACGATGCCGGGACTACAAACAGCCCTTCGCGAGTTCGATCGGCCATTGACCGAAGAAGAACTGCAAAAAGCTCAAGGGATGATCCCGCCCCTATTTAGCGCTTACCTTCGCGCGGGCGCCGTGATTTGTGGCGTGCCAGCCTATGATGCAGAGTTCAAGTGCATCGATTTTTTGGTCTTATTAAACAAAGATAATCTCAATGGCCTGCACAGCCGGAAATATAAAGTCGAGACAGCCGAAGCCTCTCTATAATCCGATAGCCACGCGAGTTTCATTCAAGCTCATGACCGATTTTCCTGAAGCCATTACGAGATCAGCGGCAGCAGCGACGAGCGGTCCATTCGAAGACGCCTTATTTCCATCTGGCAAATAGAATGTATCTTCAAGGCCCGTGCGAATGTGGCCACCTAGTTTAACTGCACGCTCTAGCAACGGCCAAACTTCTTGCCTTCCAATAGCAATGACCTGCCAATGATCTTGCGGAGACAGCTCTGAAATCAGCAGTGGCAGCCAATCAGGGTTTGCCGGCATTCCACTGGCAACGCCCATCACGAGGGACACAAACGGCGCTGGCCCCAATAAACCTCGCTTTTTGTACATGGCAATCGAGCGAACGATCCCGGTATCAAAGCACTCGCATTCTGGGATCACGCCCAGTTTTTTCATATGGGTCAGATACTTCTCAATTTTTTCAACAGGGTTGTCAAAAAGCATCGGAGGCCACGCCCATTCACCGCTCTCTCGAACCTTGAGGTAATTCAACGAACCACAATTGAGTGCCGCCATCTCAGGCCGAGTGGCATCCAAACACGCAAGAGGTCCTGAAATATCAGGCCCTATGATTCCCGTCGAACAGTTGATCACGAGCTTAGGAACCTTGGCTCGAATGGCTTCAACAATTTCGCCGGCAACCTTGGGTTCCCAAGATGGAAGATGGCCTTTTTCAGATTCTTGTCTGCGAAAATGACAATGAACAATGGTCGCACCAGCATTGTAGGCCTCGAGCGCCTGATTGGCCATCTCTTGCGGCGTTACCGGGACCTGATGGGTCTTGGGGTTAGTCAGAACTCCCGTCAGTGCGCATGTGACGATGGTTTTTTCTTTGCTCACGACAACGAATCTCCTTCTAAACTGTACAGCCTGTGACCTGCCTTGACGACTTCGTTGGGTGCAACATGGATCTGTTTAATTTTTCCTGCAACCGGCGATTTGATTTCAGTCTGCATTTTCATCGACTCAAGAGTGAAAAGACGATCTCCTTTTTGCACAGAAGATCCCTCGACCACGTGGATTGCTACAATTTTTCCAGAGGCGCTCGTTCGCTGTTGAGCGATGAGAGCCGTCTCGACGGGAGGTTTAAGCTTTGCCACATTTGAAAAATGAAAGTGCCCAAGACCGCGGATAAATACGTCAAGAGATCCGTCATTACCTCGCGAATGGAGACTTTCCCACTGACGGCCTTTATACTCAAACCGAAATCCCTCGGAAGTTTGTCGCAAAATCAAAACCTCATAATTCTCACCCGATCGCACTTCGATCCCGTAGTTTTTTATTCGGTATTCGATCGCATACCACTTCTGATTGTATTCAAACTCTTGAACATCCCAATAAAAAGGATGGTTAGACCAAAGCGCTAGGGGTTGCGGCGGGATCAGACTGAGAAGGCCCGCTACGATAGCCACATCATCCAAGGTATTCTTTTCGTTTTTAAATTGAGATTGCCATTGGCTCTCTACAGATTGAGTCGTCATTAAGCCACCTATAAAAGAGTTCTGAGAAAGCGCAAATCCTAGAAAATCTAGATTTGTTACAAGCCCCAAGCAGTACGTGTTTTCTAATGCTTTTTTGAGGGCGGTGAGAGCTTCGTCCCGACTTTCCCCTCGCGTGATGATTTTAGCTAGCATTGGATCATAAAATGGTGACACTTCAAAACCAGATGCAACACTATTTTCAAGGCGCACTCGAGAATCGCTCTCATCCAATTGCCACTCACGAATCACTCCCGTCTGAGGGACAAATCCATCACTCACAGACTCAGCATAAATGCGGGCCTGCATCGAATGGCCACAAATTTTTGGAGTCAAATCTAACTTTTCTCCCCGAGCCATACGCACTTGCCATTCCACAAGATCAAGGTCCAAAATCGACTCGGTCACTCCGTGTTCCACTTGCAAACGCGTGTTCATTTCTAGAAAGTAAAAGTCTTTTACAGTAAGGCGCTTGGGATCACCTTTTGTAAAATCACAAAGAAACTCAACAGTGCCTGCTCCCTGATAACCTATGGAGGTGCTGAGACGACAAGCCTGCTCGCCAAGCTGCTGCCTTAGTTCCGGGGAAACAGATATCGACGGCGCCTCTTCGATAATTTTTTGAAACCTTCGCTGAACAGAACACTCGCGGTCGTAAAGCGAAAGCGCAGTCCCATGCTGGTCGGCTAAGACTTGAATTTCGATATGCTTTGCCTGAGGAAAATACTTTTCAATGATCAGTTTTGAGTCGCCGAAAGACTGGAGCGCCTCCGCACGGGCAAGGCCAATCAGAGACTGCATCCCACTCTCATTATTTACAATCTTAATCCCTTTTCCACCGCCACCGGCGACGGCTTTTACCAAAAGCGGGAACCCTATTTTCATAGCTTCAGAAATAAGGTCTGTATCGCGCGCCTCTTTTTCAGCATAGCCAGGAATCAAGTTTAAATTCAAAGTCGCCGCTCGCTCTTTCGCAGCTTTTTTGCTTCCCATGAGCGCAATGGCCTGGGAAGGTGGACCGATAAAAATGAGGCCAGCATCCTCGCATGCTTTTGCAAAGCCAGCGTTCTCTGACAAAAAACCATAGCCAGGATGAATAGCATCAGAGTTTGTCGCCTTTGCGACGCTCAAGATTTTTTCAATATTAAGATAAGACTCACTGCTGGAAGATCCACCGAGCAAATAAGCTTCGTCCATGAGTTCAAGATACGGCGCCTTTCGATCGGCCTCTGAGTAAACGCCTACACTTAAAATTCCCATTCTCCGAAGAGTGCGCGCGACCCTCTGTGCAATAACTCCTCGATTGGCAATCAAAACTTTTCGCATCGATCACATCCTAAATACGCCAAAGCGCTGATCTTCAAGGACCGGTCGTCGCCCCACTATCTTCAAACAAAAACCAAGAACAGATCTTGTCAATCGTGGATCAATCACACCATCATCCCAACATCGTCCTGAACCATAGAAGGCGTGAGACTCATTAGAAATCTTAGTTTTTAGCTGATCACTTTGGTTTTTAACTTTAGCGATATCCTCGGCAGAGGCACCTTTTAGTTTTTCAGCATTAATTATATCCATCACCCCAGTCAGCTGCTCAGGTCCCATCACTGCGAGTTTAGAACCGGGGTAGGTAAATAAAAATCTTGGCTCAAACGCAAGACCATTCATCCCATAGTTGCCGGCGCCATAAGAAGCTCCAACAATAACAGTTAATGCCGGGACAGAACTATTCGAAACCGCATTGATAAGTTTAGCGCCGTGTTTGATGACGCCTTTACGCTCTTCCTCAACGCCGACCATAAACCCTGTAATGTTTTGCAAGAAGAGAAGTGGCGTGTTTTGTTGATTACAAAGCTGGATGAACTGCGATCCCTTTTGGGCACACTCCGAAGTGATCACACCATTGTTTGCAATTACGCCGATACGCTCCCCCCAAAGAGTGCCAAACCCTGTGACTAGAGTTTCGCCAAACAGGGGTTTAAATTCAAAGAATTGTGATCCGTCCACGAGGCGCGCGATCACTTCTCGCATTTCGAATGTCTTACGCAAATCAGAGCTGATAATACCCAGCAAATCATCGATAGGATACAAAGGCTCATCGTATTTTTTTAAGCACTCCGTATCCGGCTTCCAGTTTTCAACGATGTTCCGAGTCTTGATGAGAGCGTCGGCCTCACTCGTTGCAAGTACGTCACACACACCAGAAGTTGTCGCGTGCATGCGTGCTCCACCCAATGTTTCTTCATCGATGGTTTCGCCCAATGCCATTTTGACGAGCGGGGGACCTGCAAGGTAAACTCGCGCTTGATTTTCGACCATGATGGTATAGTCAGACATTCCAGGAATATACGCACCACCCGCCGTAGAGCTTCCAAAGACCACCGCTATAGATGGCAGGCCAAGTTTTGATCTTCTTGTGAGATCTCGAAACTCAGCGCCACCAAAATTGTAAATATCACTTTGATTTGGGAGGTCAGCCCCTGCCGATTCAACCAGAGAAATAACCGGCAACAAATTATCTTCTGCAATGCGTGCTAAGCGCTTCATTTTAAGTAAGGTTGCGGCGTTGATCGCACCACCTTTGATCGTAGGAACGTTAGCTGAGATGAGGCAAGCTCGGCCACAGACATATCCAATCCCCGCAACCAAACTTGCGCCGACTGAGGACGACGCCTGACCATATCCAGCAAGAGGAAGCAATTCAAGGAAAGGAGAACCAGAATCTAGCAACCTTCGAACACGTTCTCGAGCAAGCCACTTGTTTTTTTTCTGATGGCGCGATCTCGAGTTTTCATCGCCTTGCTCATCCGCTTGACGAAAAAGATTCTCTAGTTCGCCAATTAAAGCCAATTGGTTTTTTTTATTTTCCAAAAACTCTGTCGAATCCCGTTTGATTTGAGACATCAATACGTCCATACAGTCTCACTCCCTATTTGACACAGGTTTTGATCGTCTCATAGAATCCCTAGTGGGAAAAGAAAATTTCTGGGGGTGCAAAAATGGATTTATCGTCTGATTTGGTCGCGGAAGTTGCAACTGCGACACGAAAAGTTCTCAAAGATACTCTGTCTCCTCACATTGAGAGTAGCGAACATTCGGGACGATTTTGTATTGAAGCTCATCGAGCCCTCGGGGCAGCAGGCCTTGTAGCTCCCTTGTTCCCAGTTGAATTTGGTGGCGCCGATAGCATGTTAGTACAGCTCGTCGTTGCCGAGGAGATGGGTTACTTCAACAGTGGTTTTGGACTGTCGTCTCTCGTCAGCTCGTGCCTTTTTGGAGGTAATGTCGCTCGACATGGCACACCCGTTCAAAAAGAACTTTATCTTCCTGAGATTGCTAGCGGAGAAAAAATCGGCTGCTGGGCTCTCACCGAACCGCAAATTGGCAGTGATGCTGTCTCCATCAAAACCACCGCTCAGCTAAAAAATTCAAAATACGTGATAAATGGCACCAAAACCTTCATTACCAACGGTCCCATTGCCGATCATTTTATCGTCATCACCAGAGAAGTTGATTCATCTGGTCAGCCAAAGGGCCAAGGCATCGACGGCGGGATCGCTTTCATTTTAGACCGAGGAATGAAAGGCTTAAGCACCGGCCAACCCTTTAAAAAAATGGGACATCGCAGTTCTCCCACGGGGGAAATTTTTTTAGATAACGTCGAAGTGGGTGCCGATAAAATCCTCGGGCAGCCTGGCAAAGCCTTCTATGACATGAAACACTCTCTGGATATAGAACGCGTCATCTTCAGTGGTCTTGCCACTGGGCTGATGCGATTTTGTATTGAAGCAACAAGCAAATACGTTTTGAATCGCGAACAGTTTGGCAAAAGCATTTCAGAATTCCAAATGATTCAAGATAAAATTGCAAGAATGAGCGCCCTCTACGAATCAGCCCGCATTTATCTTTACTACACCCTCGAAAAATTAGAAAACGGAGAAAATGTAAACAAAGAAGCTGCGATCACAAAACTTCTCGTTGCCCAGAACTCAAAGGAAGTTGCTGACCATGCCGTACAATGCCACGGCGGTTACGGTTATGTGGAAGAATATCTCGTTGAACGTTGCCTTCGCGACTCTAAGCTTTTTGAAATCGGCGCCGGCACAAGTGAGGTTCTAAGACTCATCGCCGCAAAACAAGTCCTCAAAGAACATAGAAGGTAGCATGGCAAAGGTCACGGTCGTTACTGGCGGAACCAAAGGACTTGGCTATGCTATCGCAAAAATTTTTGCTGCAAGTGGATCGGATCTCCTTCTCACGTATCGCTCTGACCAAACCACAGCCGATGATGCAAAAAAAACTTTAGAAGACGCCGGCGTACGCTGCGAACTTTTGGCTTTAGATCAAACATCTCCTGAATCCATGGACCTGCTTTTCAAGCGCTGCCACGAGATTTGGGGTCAAGTTGATCATGTCATCTTTAACGCTGCAGCCACTGCATTTAAGGATCTCCAGGAGATTGAATACAAACACTTTCAAAAAACTTTCGATATGGTTGTCTGGGGGTTTTTATCTGGAGTCAAAGCTGCGGTCCCTCTCATGCCCAATGGGGGATCCATTGTTAGCATCAGTGGGATGGACACTGTCAAAGTCGTTCCTCGTCATGGCCTTCTCGCTGCTGCGAAAGCAGGCCTTGAACAACTGACGACCTATTTTGCCCACGAACTTGGCCCCAAAAACATACGCGTGAACTCGGTGAACCCAGGTTTTTTAGAAACTGAGTCA
>JBGATJ010000050.1:0-26699 GCA_044229295.1 Pseudobdellovibrionaceae bacterium | reverse complement strand
AAGGATACGCTCAGGGATGTGTGACAAAAAAACCTGCAAGGCTTGAGGACGTGGCAGAAATCGTGAGATTTTTGTGTTCGCCAGAATCCAGTTGGGTTGTTGGTCAAACAATTATTGCTGATGGCGGTTACAACAAGAGCCTATTGCAACCGATGGGTTAACGCCACTTACTGAGTTGTCGGCAGCTTCTGCTGGCTTGTTTAAGAGGAGCGAATTCACTTCTCCCTGCCTGACCAACACATGTGCCCACATTCTGGCTAATCTTCATAGTGCTACGAAAGTTTTTTTGCGCAGTACTGAGTTTAGAGATGCAGCGGTTTGTCGCTTTTTGCAGGGATCTTTCGCAGCTGTTTTCAGTGACTTTGAAACACTCCCGAAAATACTCCCCCTTTTTACAGAGGGCTTCGGGCAATTTCTGGCTTAGACCTTGGACTTGTTTGTTTGCCAAAACAAGATTGGGTACAATAAGAAGACACACGAAAACTAATTTTTTTAATTTTGCCATATCCAAAGTCTAAAAGCCCTAGGTCGGCTGAAACAACCTTTCCTGGCCCATTTCTCGGCCTTCAGCTGGTCCTATTCTCATTCACGAAAAAGAAACAGATGACATTCCCTCGACCTTACGCAATTCTTCTTGCGAGGAGGACCTATGTCAGAACCCATCACCTTCTATTACAATCCGATGTCACGCGGAAGAATCGTTCATTGGATGCTTGAGGAAGTCCAAGCCAACTACGAAATCAAATTCATGGATTGGAAAAAAAACGATCACAAGGCACCAGAGTTTCTGAAACTCAATCCCATGGGAAAGATTCCAGCAATTGTCCATCGCTCAACAGTGATCACGGAAAGCGCAGCAATCTGCACCTACCTTGCAGACGCTTTTCCCGCCGCAAATTTGGCTCCTGCCCTAACGGACCCCGCGCGCGGAACCTACTACCGTTGGCTGTTCTTCGCTGCAAGCTGTATCGAACCTGCGATGATGGACAAAAAATTTCCCCGCGCCGGAAAAGCCGAACCAAGCCACCTTGGCTACGGGTCTTACGATGACACATTCAACACTCTTGAAAAGGTCGTCGCAAGCGGTTTCATTCTAGGAAAAAACTTTAGCGCCGCAGATCTTTACGTTTCTTCGCAGATTGGTTGGGCCCTCATGAATAAAGATCTTGAGCCAAAACCGGCGTTTGTGAACTACGTAAAAGTGTGCAACGATCGGCCAGGCTTTAAAAGATTCACCGAAAAAGCCGACACTCTAATGGCATCACTCAAATAGGAGGAGAACTTATGTTGTTTTTTTATGCTTTTATCGCTTCCGCTCTGGCAAACACCGGCGGCTACGACTTGAATATTGAACTCTCAATGAACGGCAAGCACATCTCTTCTCCCCATGTGATCGCAAAAGAAGGAGAAACAGCATCTGTAATTCAGCAGATAGATGGCGAGAAAATTTTTATGGATGTGATCACGACCGAAAGGCCAACCGACAAAGGTATCTCCATGAAATTTGTCGTTGGCAAGATTTCGGCGACCGGGGAAAAAGAAATTATTTCTACTCCGCAGGTCATTGCACTTGAGAACGAAAAAGCCCAAATTTCCGTGCGGAGTAAAAAGGAACGGGTTTCTTTGACCGTGGTTGCGAGTCGGAAGGCACTTTAACTTGCGATTGGCTCGTACTCATTGAGCTGGCAGTTTTTCCGGCGCCGGAAATTTTATTAAACTGTTGCCAGTTGTGAAACGTTTTATGTGAAACTCAATGACTCGACCATAACTCAAACCTGTTACTCGGCCCCTTCGTGCTTAGGTGAAAGCCTGAATTCCCGGTCTGATTTCGGCTCGGACTGGGTCAATACACTATCAACCGTTTTTTTACGGGTGTAAAACTTCCCGTTGTACTTAACAACCTTCTCCCGACCCTTGCAGAAAAACTCTAGGCCGCCGGCTGTTGGCTTTTCACAGGTCTGCCAGTCTTCTGAAAGAGTCTTTGCTTCATTTGGTTCAAGGAGAGATAAAAACGTATTGTGGGCCCTCATGCATTTCTGCAAAAATTCATCGGAAAGGTCCCAAACGACTACAAGACTCCCGCAATTGACTTTTCCGCCCGTCGGATCGATGTATTCAGAATAAGTTCTGCCAGATTTACCAACGTCAGAGCTTCCGGATTCAGTGAGTTTTGACCAAGCGTTGTTTGCAACTAAAAATAAAACGATCAGGGTCCCTGATTGAAATTGCATACAAACTCCTTATAATTGATTTTTCCATGCAGCTTCGAGAAAAGAAACCCATCTCGGCCTAAAGGTTAGGCTAGTTTCTCTTAGCCTAGTAGATAAGCTCGTGAGCGAGCAGGCGACGATGCGCTCTAAAATAAGTTCTCGGAGAATGATCCAAAAGATCTGAGAGCTTTGTCATATACACACATGCGAACCGGTCAACCTGATGAGCAAAGTAACTCTCTTCGTTACCAGCTCGCATGAGAGGCCCCCATGAAGGATTGTAGTAAGACATCTGTTTTTTTATCAGCTGACTGATTTGCGTATCGATCTCTGCAATTTTCTTTTGCAAAGGTCCCACAACTGACTCATCAGCATCGACATTGGCTTCGACCTTTTTGGTCATGATTTCTGTCATTTGATCTTCAAGAGGCTCTTTGGTCTTCATCAAAGATTCTATTTCTTGAGTGATCTGTTCAGATTTTTGATTGTTTACAATCTCACCATCGAGCTCCTCGATGACCATTGCCGTTCGCCAATTACAGTCTTTTTTGAGACGAAGGATATCACCATAGATATGATCTCCCACATACAAAATCTCATCGCCCTCGAGATTCAAATCTTCGGTGAAAGTCAGCGCACAACCGCCCTGGTAAATTCCCGGCGCAAGTTTTGCGTCGTAGTTGGTCATACTCCCGTCAGCGGGATTGACTTTTAAGTACCGATCCTTGCCGATGAAAAATTTTGGCTTCTGTGCAAGTGTGATTGTGAAATCAAAAAGATCCGACCACGACTTATGCTTTTTTAAAAACGGGTTGATCGCATAATCGAGCAAAAGCTTGGTGTAGTGAAAGTCGGAGTTCGTCAGCACAAAAAGTTTTTTGCCATGACTTTTATAACGCTCAAGACCCTGAACAACCCGCTCATCTTTAATCACGTAGTCAGCCAAATGCTGACGAACGGTTCCCTTGATGCTTCCGTCGCGATGGGCCTCATCAAGAACCCCAAGAACGTCATCAGCAATAATTGCAAACTCAGGAAACGCCGAATTTCGATCGCGCTTTTTAAGATCTACAATCTGTGAAAACAAAACGGCAAGTGAGAGCGAAAAGGCCGTATCCACCGCCAGATAATCTTTTTCTGCCAAATCGATGTAGATACTTTTGTAGAGCTTTTGTTGAGTTTTAAAATCAATGGGGTCTAAGCCATTGTGACTCGCACGAATCGCGCTGTAGCGATTGACCTTGAGAAGATTGCCCTGCTTTCGATCTACGACAAGTCCACGAATGGCAAGACTGTAGTCGAACTTGAGGGTTCGCAGAGACTCAGGGTAACCTTTGGTTTTTATCAGCTTGTCAACCATGATGGAATGCGACAGCTTCTCAAAGTTGACGCTATTGTACCTGATGAGGGTGTGATCCATATCTAAACCAATGCAGCGAATGCGCTTAAGGTTGAGAGTGCGATTGACATAGACTTTTGAATGCATCTTTATTTCTCTGTTTCTAGTCCGAGCTGGTTCCACATGAGCATCCCGCCCGTTAAATTGTAAACATCGGTAATTCCATTTTGCAAGGCGATGGCCGCAGCCTGACCAGAACGGCCTCCACTTCGGCAAACGAAAACTACCGTCTGATCCTTAGGAACTTCCTCAAGGCGCTGAGGGAGTTGATCTAACACGAGATGTTGGGCTCCTGGAATATGTCCCAACTCACCGGTAAACTCGTCCGGCCTTCGGACATCGATGATTTTCACTAAATCTTTTTTACGGTTGAATTCCGTTGGGTCGATGTCCCACACATCATCGAAATTGCTGTTTTCTGTCTTCTTGTCAAAGCTCACTTTGGCCATAATCCCACCTTGTGCTATATCCAGTTGTAGTACCGTTTTTTGAAGGGATCAAGGTCCGTTTGTGCCAAATCATGAACTCATTCTCAATCCAGAACAAGCAGCTGCGCTCGCCCAGCTTCACCTCCGAGAATCGTATTTTTTATCGGGAGCTGCAGGCAGCGGTAAGAGCTTCGTCATTCAACATTTTCTGAGTGAACGAAGCAGTAAGAAAACACCCGTGTTAGCAAGCACCGGGGCCGCAGCCATTCTTGTTGGAGGCAGGACGTTTCATAGTTTTTTTGGGATTGGACTCATGGAGGGTGGAGTTGGTCCCACGTTTGAAAGAGTCAAAAAAGACCGTCGCGTAGCCAAGCGATTGGTGGAGGCAGAAACCCTCGTCATCGACGAAGTTTCCATGCTTCCAGGTCAGGCCCTTGAAGTTGCAGATGCGCTTTGTCGGTGGTTTCGCGATGCCGCGGTCCCGTGGGGTGGTCTTCAAATGATTTTTGTCGGTGACTTTGCTCAGCTTCCTCCGGTCACTCAAGGCTCTCGGAGAGATTGGGCTTTTCAGTGCTCGGCGTGGAAAAATCTTGATATGAAAATGATTTACCTCCAAGAAAATGAGCGGGTGTCAGACTCTCAGTATCACGCTCTTCTCAATCAAATAAGACAGGGGCAGATTCCACCAACGACAGAGCAGATTCTCAACAGTCGGCTGGTTGGAAATCGAAATGTTGATTCGTACACACAACTTTTTTCTAGACGTGCAGATGTTGATAGTTTCAACCAAAAACGTTTGGAAGCGCTTCCCGGTGAAGCTAAAATTTTTCATACGGTTTTTCTCGGCGAAGCCAAGTATTTGGCCACAGCCAAAAAACAATCGCCCGTTCCTGAGACTTTAGTTTTTAAGAAAAAGTGCAAAGTCATGATCGTACAGAACGATCCTAAAAATCGATGGGTCAATGGCAGTCTTGGCGAGCTCAAGGAGTTTGGTGATGACTTCCTCAAAATTGAACTTCTCAACGGACGAATCGTTGAAGTACCGCAGTCGACGTTTACGATTTTAGACGGCGATGGAGAGCCTGTTGCCTCCATCCTCCAGTACCCCGTGGTGTTGGCGTACGCAACCACAATTCATAAAGCCCAAGGAGCCACCTTGGATGAACTTTGCGTTGACCTCAGTGCCCTATGGGAGCCGGGTCAGGCCTACGTGGCTCTCAGCCGGTTACGCAAACTCGATGGTTTGCACCTTCGTCGATGGAGTCGGCGATCTGTGATTGTCGATCCCGCGGTTGTCGCGTTTTACAAAACTTTTTCGGGCGAGCCTCTCCCCCAAAGAGAGATTGTGAGTGAAGACCTCTTGTGCTAGTAATAGCTCTAGCATAAGGAGAATCTATGGAAGCAAATCCTATCGGCCTTGACGGCGTCGAATTTGTTGAGTTTGCAGGTCCCGATACCAACTATTTTACGACTTTGTTTTCTCGTCTCGGTTTTAAAAATGTGGCCAAAAATAAGGGCGGAGACGCGGTTTTATTTCGTCAGGGAAAAATTAATTTTTTTGTAACTGCTAAAGCAGGAAGTTTTGCTGACCAGTTTCAAAAATCTCATGGACCTTCCGTTTGCTCCACGGGATTTCGAGTTCTCGATGCCAACAAAGCCTTTCGGACCGCTGTCGAGCGGGGGGCTCAAGCATTTACCACCGAAGATAAGAAAACCTTCCCCTTCCCAGCGGTGTATGGCATCGGCGATTCGCTCATTTACTTTGTGGACGAAAAATTAAGCAAAGCTCTTTACGCTGAACATTTTCCAGTGCCAGCAGGCGACGTTGCGCCAGAAGGTCGCGGACTGCTTCTCGTCGATCACTTTACTAACAATGTCCCTAAAGGCGAAATGCAAAAATGGTGCGACTTCTACGAAAAAGTTTTTAACTTCAGGGAAACTCGCTACTTCGACATTCGAGGAAAACAAACTGGACTAATCTCAAAAGTGATGCGGTCTCCATGCAATCAGTTTGCGGTTCCTATCAATGAGCCATCTGATGGCAAGTCGCAAATTCAAGAGTACCTTGACGAGTATAAAGGCTCCGGGATTCAGCACATTGCTTTAACAACAAAAGATATCGTAAAAACTTTGGATCTTCTTAAAGGAAGTACTGTTGAGTTTCTCACACCACCTCCGCACTCGTACTACGGAATGATCCACGATCGCCTTCCCAATGTGACTGAAGAAGTTAAAAAATTGGAAGATCGCGCGATCCTCGTCGATGGCGACCATGATGGATATCTTCTGCAGATTTTTACAAAGAATGTCATAGGACCCGTATTTTTTGAAATCATTCAGCGCAAAAATCACGCTGGTTTTGGCGAAGGGAATTTTCAAGCTCTGTTTGATGCTATCGAACGCGACCAACGAGAACGTGGATACCTTTAATGGACTTTAAAAAGGGCGATTTTTTAAGCGAAGATGAGGCCATGCTGTTGGCCATCGAAGAAGGTAAAAAAGGCGCGGGATTTGTTCATCCCAATCCGCAGGTGGGCTGCGTGATTTTGGATCAGGAGGGACGCTTGCTCGCTTCTGGTTACCACGCCCGCTTTGGAGGCCCACACGCTGAAATCGAGGCCTTGAGAAAGCTTCAACCCTCTGAGCTCGAAGAAGCTCAGTTCTTTGTCACACTTGAGCCTTGTGCCCATGAGGGAAAAACTCCCTCATGCGCAAAAACACTCGCTGAGCTTCCGATCCATTCAGTCACCTATGGTCTTGAAGATCCTAATCCCATGGTGAGTGGTAAGGGAGCTTCGATCCTCAGAAACGCGGGCATCAAAGTTTCTATCTATCCTCAACTCCGCGCTGAACTCGAAGAGCTTTGCGAAATGTTCCTCTACAACATGCGTTTTGAAAGGCCTTTCATCTCGCTTAAAGTAGCATCAAGTCTTGATGGCCAACTTGGACTCAAGAGTGGGGAGAGCAAATGGATCACAGGTGAGGCCGCAAGGGAACACACTCACTTTTTAAGAGCGCAGCACGATGCTCTGCTGGTTGGACATCGGACCATAACCGCTGACAATCCTTCACTCAATATCAGACACCCTAAATTTCCCGACAAAACCAACAGGGTCGTCATTTTAGATCCTTCAGGGGAAACTCTAAAAAACTTGTCTTCACTTCAGATCAGTCGCTGCCATAAACCAGAAGATATTTTTGTTGTGACCTCTAACTCCACGCCTAAAAGTTCTCAATCCCTGCCTTGCGCTTACGAAAAAGGAAAAGGGTTCGACCTTAAGCAAATGGAAAAGGTTTTGTGGGAACGCGGAATCAAATCGGTCTTTGTCGAGGGCGGTGCCTTCACGATCAGTCAGTTCCTGAGTGAAAAAAACTTTCAACGACTTTATCTATTTATGGGTCCTCACCTTTTGGGTGCAAAAGGCGGCACTCCGTGGACATCCAATTTTTCTATCGACAAAATGCAAGATCGACTGACCCTTGAGCAATTGCGGGTTGAGGTTTATGACCGCGATCTTTTGATCACTGGATTTCTGCCTCCGACCGCTTTTGATGGCCGTTCTCTTTGAGTTTGCGGATCGTTTGGTGAAGGATCGTCTCAAGGATTCGGTTTTCATGTTCGGTAGGAATCGCTCGCATTAATACGCGTCTGATAAGAGTGAACGCATTGATTTTTTTCTTCGACAAATCAAAACCGAGGGTTTCGATCCATCCTTTGATAAGCTCTTCTGGAAAGTTAGAAATCTCACCGTGGGCCTTAGAATCCAGTGATGAAACTGTTTGCCCATCAAGTTTAGTGCGTTCGCCTCCCCATTGAGATCTCACAATAAAAAGGGCTAAGAGCGCCGCCTGAGCTAGATTTAAACTGGAATTTTCGCCAAAAGTTGGGATGGTACAACAAAAATGGCAAAACCTAAGGTCTTCGGCGGCAAGGCCCCAATCTTCAGGACCGAGAACGAGATACAGATTTTCACCTTCGCTTTGCGGCTGGATTTGATCCAAAGTGATTTTGATATCGCGAGCATCGCGCCCACGCCCGTCTCTGGCGGAAAGCGCCAGCCGAATTCCCGCTGGCTCGCGAGCCATAAACTCATCCCAATTCGCGTAAGTCGTTCTCTGCTCAAGACCTGCTTGACCTGAAGCCGCTGCCTTGTGAGCCGCCAAATTGATCTCGCATCGCGGGTCGATGAGGATCAGACGCTGAGCGCCCATATTGCTCATAGCTCTAGATACGGCTCCCACATTAGAAGCATAAATCGAACGCACTAAAACGACAGATAAGTTGTAGTTCACGACTTTGGATTTACCTTGTTTTGATCAGGAATCAATGAAATCCAGAGATTTTCATACCATCTTCAATAATCGCTTTTTTCGCAGGAAACTTTTCTATGATCTGTTGAAGACTTTTCTGCACTCGCTGACGCAAACCAACCCCAGCCCCCTGCAATGACAAAACTTCGTGAATCTCTAACCGCAGCAACCACTCCTGCGGAAACTCATCATCCAGCACTTGTAAGACCTCCGCACACACCTTCTCCGCATCACCGCCAGAACCGCGCAAATCCCGAATGCGCTGATAAGCCGAAAACAATTTCAAATCCTGAGAAGAGTGTTTTTTTACCGGGACCCGTTTAGAGACAAAGTCTTGGGTTTCACCAAAAGCTTCACGATCCGCAGCTCCGCCAAAGACCGAGACCACTTTACTCCCGAGGGCAAGATCAAAACTTCCCCAGGCTGGTTCGAAATAAACTTTTGAGCCTTTTTTGACCGTGCAATCATTAAAGGTGATCAAAAGAGTCCTCTGATTCTGAATTAAAATTTTTGTAACAGATCCTTGAACTTCAAATCCAGAAACGAACGTCAAATGGCAACGCGCCCCCTGCTCCACTCCGCAGGATTTCCAATCTTGCAAAGTAAAAGTGCTTGGACATTGCTTGGGATTTCCAGCCAAAAATCCCAGAGGGGAACTGTAGCCGTGAGCGTGATAACTGCGGCCGTGCCCAGGCAGTTCTTTTTCGCCAACACTGAGCTGGCAATGACCCGAAAACTTGACAAAAATTTCTTCTTCAAAATCAACGAGCTCGCCAGAAATCTGTAAGCCGGAATTAAGCCCGACAGTGTTTACAGTCTTAGCAAGGAGAGCTTTTTTCAAGCCGCTAATGCCTCCAGTTCGAAATGCCATCGTCTGTGCCATTTTTTCTAAAACTGCTTTTAGATCCGAGAAGTGGGAGGCTACAAAAAGCTGAGGTTGTGGCTCTGTAATGTCATAACTCATCTCTACACATTCGACACTCAGTGGAATTTTGCGAACTTGGGGCCCCAGGCATTCTCTAGACTCCCCGAGGGAAGAAAGCAAACCTGCACCAAAAATTCGTGGGTTTTTTAAGTCCCCAATCAAACCGTATTCCGCTGTCCACCAATTCATTCGGCCCAGTTGAGTCGCCTCTGACACGTGAGTGGCCGATTTTGCGACGAGCTCCAACTGCGCTTCAGCTTTTTGAATCTCGCTCGCTGTTGAACCGGGGTTTTCTTTTAAATCCGAAAGCTCGCGAATCGCCTCATAGAGATCAAGGTCCTCTTTAGAAATGATAGCTCGTCTTGCGACCTGCGCGTAATCTTTAAGGTAGGATGCAAATTCAGGATGAACCAAAATGGGCGCATGCCCCGCAGCTTCATGCACGATGTCTGGAGCCGGAGTGTAAAGCAAATGGTCCAGCGATCGCATGTCTGAAGCAATCGGTAATAAACTCAGTGATTGCATTTCCATAAACGCAGCAGGAGGAATAAATCCACTCACGGGAATGGCACGCCAGCCGAAATTTGCAAGCTTGGCACTAATATCTGAAATCTTGGGGATACGTTCAATCTCAATACCTGTTTTTTCAAGACCCTCGAGATAGGACTCATGGGCGTGAATGGCTAAAAAACCGCTAAGCTGGCGCAGGATAAATCGCCAAACGGCATGATCGACGGGTGTATAGCGAGAGTAATCCTGCTCGACGACATATTTCTTAAGGTGCGGAGGCAGACTCTCGATAGCATTTTGCATGGCAACCTATTCTCTCAAAGATATTTGGCATCCGATTGCATAAAGCGAACATAGTCTTTGACCCCGTCTTCGAGAGACCACCGCGGCTGGGACATTCCAGCCTTGAGCCACTTCTGCATCTGTGCCTCGGTGAAATATTGGTAGTGCTCACGAATCTGCTGCGGCATCTCGATCCAGCGAATTTTCTGAGGAATATTCATCGCCTTGAAGGTCGCATTGGCTAAGTCAAGCCATGAGCGCGCTTTTCCGAACCCCATGTTGTAAACCCCCGACGGCGGAGTTTTTTCCATGAGTTCTTGCATCCAGTAGCAGATGTCTTTGACGTAGACGAAATCTCGCATCTGTTCGCCGTCTCGGTACTGATCGTTATAGGATTTAAACAGCGAAAGCTCTCCTTGACTCATGATCTGATGAAAAGCCTTAAAAACCACACTCGCTTGATCAGCTTTATGAAACTCGTTAGGCCCATAAACATTAAAAAATCTCAGGCCGTACCAATGGGGCGGAGTCAGGGACTGTTTTGCAACCCAACGATCCACGTCCACTTTCGATTGGCCATAGAGGTTCAAAGGTTTGAGCTGTTCTGAATCCGAGGTGTCATCATATCCAAGAGACCCGTTACCGTAGGTCGCCGCACTACTTGCGTAAATGAGATTCACTTTACTCTCAGCACACCACTGAAAAAGTCGCTGCGTGTACCCTGTGTTGACATCCCAAAGATATTGCTGATTTGTTTCGGTCGTCGATGAGCTGGCGCCCAGATGAATCACCCATTGTAGGGATTTTTTAACATCATCACGATTCAGGACATCCCAGAGCTGATCGTGACGAAAAAACTTTTGATACTGCCGTTTTTTGAGGGGTAACGGGCGAGCCTCTTGATCCACAAGATCGATGCAGAAAATATCGCTTTTACCCTGCTCGTTGAGGTGAGAGACGAAGGCGCTTCCAATAAAACCGTTGGCTCCTGTAACGATGATCATCCTCTCTTTCTATTTGAGTTCAAAGCAGAAAACAAGACCCAAGAAGGGTTGACTTACTGCAATCGGTGGAGGGATCTTAAGGTGATGATTCGGGCGATAAAACTAATTTTGGTGAGCTGTCTTTGGGCCATCACTTTTTGCGCTGAGAAACCAAAAAAAGATGAGTTTGAGGTGAAGGAACTGGATCTTCCCGCTAGCCGCCTTTCGGTAGATCAACAAGTTGCATTTCAAAATCATCTAAAGGCCCTGGGACGCCTTGAGAACATAGCGCAAGCTCTTGCAGACCCTGAGCAAGTTACCGATGATGCCGTCGCAGATAATTTCTTAATTCAGTTCCGAGCTCAAAACTGCAAGGCCCACGTTCAACGCGATCTCGAGGATATGGAGTACACCCTTTCTGTTGAAGAAGAGACCACATGTGGGTTTTCCTTCATTCTCAAAATTTCGGTAGACCCAACAAAAGAGCACACCTGGTTGATCTCCTACAAGGCGCTGCTCAAGGACGAAAATGATAGCAACACCAACGACATCTACACGGTGGATTTGCAAGGATCCCTAGATTTTGTAGCAAACCCTGAACTCCCATTCCCTGAAAACCAGGACTACAGCTTGAGCGGTGTTTTGAGCTCCAGATCTCAAGGAAAAATCAATGTCGACTTCAAGGTCATCTCTAAATTTGGGCGAGCCATTCAGTATGGGGAGCAAAAGTCGTTATTTCAATTCACTTACTTGAACTTCACTGCCGCCGTTCATCGGTTTTCGCACTTCGAAAACTCAAAGCTCAGCCAGAACTTTAACGTGAACAGTGAAGCCATCACCGAAGATATGTACAAAAACCTTGTCTCTGGCCTCAGGTCTTTGGTCGCGCGGGTGAAGTGGTGAGCCCTGACTCATCGAATCATTGATTTCCCCAGGGGTTTCAAGTAGACAGATCCGCAATTGAATCTCAACTCAAAATGAAAATTAAGAGTATAATAGATTCTGAAATTTTAACCTGTCAGTTTGAGGTTTTTTGGCATTGAGCTGAACCAGACAGTGACCAAATCTGAACCTTGAAGTGACAACGCCCAGTAAGAGGACTTGATCGTGAGACAGGTACCTGAAAACTTAAAATACCTCCTTGTCGGCGACGGCCGTTTAGCCCACCACTTTTCGCACTATTTGAATTTGCTAGAGCTCCCGTATTTAAGATGGAATAGAAAAGGCACCTCTCCGTTGAGAGCTCTGATACCGCAATCAAGTCACGTGCTTCTTGCGGTGAGTGATTCAGCCCTCTGTCACTTTACGGATCTCGCAAAAGAAAATCCCGACAAAAAATTCATTCATTTTTCTGGAGCATTTGAGGTTTCGGGACTGCACGGCGCCCATCCACTCATGACCTTTGGTAGGGATCTCTATGATCTTTTGACCTATCAAAAAATTCCTTTTATGACGGCAAGGCCTTTAGCGGAACTCCTCCCTAGCCTTCCTAACGAAAGCTTTCATTTGAATCCAGAGCAAAAAGCGCTCTACCACGCTTTGTGCGTTGTTGCTGGGAACTTTCCAATGCTGCTCTGGAAAGAGGTCTTTGCGACCAGCGAAAAACAGCTTCAGCTTCCGCCAAAAATATTTTCTAGCTACCTCCAGCAGTGTCTTACGAATTCGCTTCGTGGAGATGAGGTGAGTGGCCCCATCTCACGAGGAGACACCAACACTCTTGAAAAAAACCTACAAGCCTTGAGAGGCCTGCCTGACTCTCGCCTTGAATCCGTTTACGAACTTTTTAAAAATCTCTACCACCAGGAGAAAACTCCATGACCATCCTCGACTTCATCGCAAAAAAAGAGAAAAAAGAAAAACTCACCATGCTCACTTGCTACGACTACTGGTCGGCGCGAATGCTGGCAGAAAGCTCGGTCGATGCTTTGTTAGTCGGCGATAGCGCAGGAATGGTCGTTCATGGTCATCCGACGACAGTCATGGCCGACATGCCCATGATGGTGTCGCATGTTCAAGCCGTTGTCAGAGGCGCTCCAGATAAGCTCATTATTGGTGATATGCCCTTTTTGTCTTTCCGCAAATCTCTCACAGAAAATATGAATTGCGTAGAGCAACTGATGAAGGCAGGCTCCCATGCTCTCAAACTTGAAGGAGCCATCGGCAATATTGAACTTGTAAATCACATCGTACAATCTGGAGTTCCCGTGATGGGGCATCTCGGGCTCACGCCACAATCCGTTCACCAACTTGGTGGATTTAAAGTCCAAGGCCGCAACGAAAAAGCAGCACAATCTATTTTTGATCAAGCAAAATCCCTCGAAGATGCAGGTTGTTTTTCGATAGTTTTGGAGTGCGTCCCTGAGTCCGTCGCGCAAACCATCACAAAAGCGCTTCACATCCCAGTGATCGGGATCGGCGCGGGTTCAAAAACTGACGGACAGGTTTTAGTTCTCCATGACCTGCTAGGGCTCACCGCAGGATTCAAGCCTCGCTTTGTCCGAACCTATCTCAAAGGTGCTGACCTGATGAAAGAGGCTGTAGAGGCTTTCGCCAAAGATGTTCGGCAAGGACAATTCCCTTCTGAAAAAGAGAGCTACGAATGAAAAAGCCACTTGTTCTAACAACACCAGAAGAAATGAGGCATTGGCGTAAGTCACAAAGCCAATCGATTGGCTTTGTTCCTACCATGGGAGCGCTTCATGACGGTCATCGCTCCCTCCTCGACCGATCTGTAAAAGAAAATGAATTCACTGTGCTCTCGATTTTTGTAAATCCGGCTCAATTCAACAATCCCAACGACTTAGCGAAGTATCCTAAAACTTGGGAAGCCGATCTTAGGATGGCTGAAGACGTTGGGGTTACCGCCGTGTTTGCGCCCACTAAGGATTTAATGTACCCCGATGAATACAAATACCGCGTGATCGAAAATGAGCTGAGTGCAAAATTCTGTGGGGCTCACAGGCCTGGTCACTTTGACGGTGTTCTTACCATTGTCATGAAGCTGTTTCACGTGGTGGCCCCCCATCGAGCTTATTTTGGCGAAAAGGATTACCAACAGCTTCTTCTCGTGAAAAATATGGTCAGTGCCTTTTTTATGGATGTCGATGTCGTTGCAGTGCCGACGCTTCGGGATTCCTCGGGCCTTGCAATGAGCTCCCGCAACACTTTGCTATCTGATCGCGATCGCAAAACGGCTGAGCATCTCAATGAGATTTTGCGAAGTGCGCAAACCCCACCTCAAGCGGCAGCTCAGCTGCAAAAGTTGGGTTTCGAAGTAGATTATGTCGAGGATTTCCAAGACCGACGTTTAGCGGCCGCAACACTTGGATCTGTGAGGTTGATCGACAATGTCAAAAGGTAAAATTCTTATCAAAATGACCGGATCGATCGCAGCCTACAAATGCTGTTATTTGATCTCTCGCCTTGTCCAAGATGGTTTCGAAGTCAAAGTTGCGGCGTCACCATCAGTTTTTGAATTTGTGGGAGCTTCCACTCTTGAGGGGCTGTCGCAAAACTCAGTGGCCAGTGACCTCTATGAAAAAGGTCACGCTATGGACCACATCCATCTTGTCAGATGGGCTGATTTAGTTTTGGTTTGCCCGGCGACGGCGAATTTTATCAATAAGATTTCTGGCGGCGTTGGCGACGACCTTTTGACAACTATGTTTCTCGCTCATGACTTTAAAAAGCCTTACTTGATCGCCCCTGCCATGAACACGGCGATGTACTTACACCCAATCACGCAAAAATCCATTTCTACTCTCAAAGAGTTAAACACCGTAAAATTTCTAGAGACGGCATCCGGAGTTCTAGCTTGTGGAGAAACCGGCTGGGGGCGCCTTTTAGATCCTGAACTCATATACAGAGAAATTCTCTCGGCGTTACAACAAACTGACGTTAGCCAGACTGCCAAACCTGTCACAAGAAAAGATGCTTATAGCATTTTGTTAACAGCAGGTGGCACCCGAGAAAAAATCGATTCTGTCAGATACATCACCAATACGAGCACGGGGCAAACGGGAGCCCAAATTGCCGAACACCTCATCGACTTGGGATTTGACGTTACCTACCTTCACGGAAAAGACGCCAAGCGGCCTGATCGAGACTGCAAAATGAAATCGTTTGATTCGTTTTCAGACCTAGACGACGCCATTCAGACTTTGCTTAAAGAAAAGAAGTATCGTGCCGTTTTGCACGCCGCTGCCGTCAGTGATTTTAGTGTGGAAAAGATCGTGCAAAATGGGGATCAGCTCCAGTCGGATTTTAAGAAACTGTCTTCTGGTGCTGGCCTTGAACTCCATCTCAAGACAAACTTTAAAATTTTAGATCGAATCAGATCTTACGCGCAAACGCCTCTTGTCCTTGTCGGCTTTAAACTGACCTCCGGAGCCGACGAGAGCACAAAAACAAAAGCCGTTACAAAACTCATGGAACAAAGCGGTTGTGACTGGGTTGTGCAAAATGATCTTGAAGAAATTAATTCTGGAAAGCACCCCTTTCGTCTCTACGGCCGCAAAACATCTTGGAGACCTGTCGAGTCGGTCTCGCAACTCGCCGCCGAGCTTTCAACAATATTTACAGAAGAAAGGATAACTCATGATCCTCGCCCTTGATGTTGGAAACAGTCAAATCTATGGCGGATTGATTGATAAAGATCAAATCGCCTTACGTTTTCGCTTTAACTCTAAACAAGGCTCATCTTCTGATGAAATTGGACTCTTTTTGCGAGGCGTACTTAGAGAAAACAACTACGACTGGCAGAAGGTAAAACAGATTGTTTTCTGTACGGTTGTCCCTGACATCGTCCACTCTTTAAAAAATGCGTGTAAGAAGTATTTTGATCTCAACCCTTTTGTTCTCCAAGCGGGTGTAAAGACGGGACTCAAAATCAAATATCGAAACCCGCTTGAGGTTGGCTCTGATCGAATTGCCAACGCCATTGCAGCCACCCACCTTAACCCAGATAGAAATCTGATTATCGTAGACCTTGGAACAGCAACCACATTCTGCGCTATCAATAAGGAACGCGAATATCTCGGCGGCTCTATCGTTGCGGGCCTTCGCCTCTGCATGGAAGCCCTCGAAGCTAAAACAGCAAAGCTCCCCCCTGTTGAAATTATTGAGATCAAAGAAGTTTTAGGACGATCCACCGTCGAAAGCTTACAGTCAGGTCTGTATTTTGGACATGTCGGAATCATCAAAGAAATTTGCCATCGTCTCCAGGCCGAATGCTTTCAGGGAGAAAAGCCCTTCATCATCGGAACTGGAGGGTTTTCAAGCTTATTTGAAAGAGAAAAGATTTTTAATTCCATATCCCCAGACCTAGTCCTCCGAGGACTTTTACTGGCCTTAAAAATGAACTCGTGAAGGAGAAAAGACCATGCAACTGACCATGCTTAAATGCAAAATTCATCGAGCCAAAGTCACAGGTGCTGATTTAACTTACGAAGGATCTATTTCACTAGATCCAGAAATGTGCTCCGCCGCAGGACTTCGAAAAAATGAGCGCGTTGAAATCTACAACTGCAACAATGGGAATCGCTTAGCTACTTACGTGATCCACGGCGGCCCAGGCGAGGTTTGTCTTAACGGAGCTGCCGCACGTTTGGTGCATCCTGGTGATATTATCATTATCGCGGCTTATGCAAGTTATAACGAAGCAGAGACTGAGACTCACGTCCCGACCGTCGTCATGGTTGACGACAAAAATCGAGTCACAGATGTGCTTAGGAAATAGTTGGATTTTAGAAATGGGCTCTTAGTTAGCACAGACTCGGCCTTCCAACAACGCAGAGCCCGATCGCCTGGACATTCTGCCTATTGACTATATTATATTACTACTTTAATGTAGTCAAACATGTGGATTAACAGAGATTTATCAAGTATTTTAGAAACCTCGGGCAGCCTACCCGTTCAAGTCATCTGGGGCCCACGACAATGCGGCAAAAGTAGCCTTTTAAGGCATCTTGGGCCCAACTGGAGCTTGGCCACATTAGATGATTTGCGCAATAGGCGAACGGCGCAAAGCGATCCGGCTCTATTTCTAGTACAGCACCCAACTCCTACCATAGTGGATGAAGCTCAGTACGCACCTCACCTATTTCCACAAATAAAGTTAGAAGTTGATAAGGCCCGACTTAAAGCGCCTTTATTAAAGCCCCTGTATCGACTCACTGGTTCCCATCAAATTCTTTTGGATGAAAAAATTAAAGAGAGCCTCGGCGGGCGAGCTTCATTTTTTCGCCTCCATAACTTTTCTCTTTCTGAAGTTAAAAATCATAGCATCGCCGTCGAAGAATTTATTTTTAAAGGAGGATGGCCTGAATTGATAGTGAATCCCCAACTCAACACTTCCGACTACCTTAATGATTATATCAGAACTGTACTGGATAAGGATGTGGCTCTAGCTTCAGGGATTCGCGAGCTTGATAAGTTCCAACTCACGATGGGTTTGCTTGCTGCAAGAGTTGGAGAACTGCTCAACTTTGAAAGCTTAGGAAGAGAAGCTGGAGTTTCGGGCGTCACACTAAAATCATGGATCATCAGTTTAGAGCGATCAGGACTAGCGGGCTTGTTGCGCCCCTATCACTCGAATTTGAATAAGAGACTTATTAAAACCCCTAAATTTTATTTTTTAGATACAGGACTCGCAGCTCGCCTTCAGGGGCAAACCGATATCTCATTGATGATGCGTGGAAACACTTTTGGCCATCTTTTTGAGAATTTAGTTTTAACAGAAATATTAAAAACCAGAGATCATCATCGTAAATCTTGGACTCTGCACTTCTGGCGCTCCAAAGAAATGGAAGAATATGATTTTGTAGTTCGTTCCGCAAACAAGATCATTGTTATTGATGCTCAAGTTGCTATTCAATCCGCCAAGGCTTTTACTCCGTCCCCATTGTTCAAACGCGATTTCGACAATAGCCTGATAACACCAGTGGTCTGCACCTTCGGTGGGAAACAACAGGCTATAGAAAAAAATTGCCTGCAAGTTCCAGTCACAGAGCTCGCACCATTTCTACTGCAAAACTTGTAGATCTAATTTTAGCGAGTGGACCTGATCCACATCGGCACAGCACTCACGAAGACTGTTTCAGAATAAGAATACTTTATTAAATCCTGATGAGCTCCTGCTTTAGGACCATCGCACTCAGGTCGATAAAGGGAGAGAAGTAACTAATCTTCCCAACATGGAGCTACTATGAAGTTTTCCTTCTTGCTACTTCTGGCACTTGTTTTCGTAACGTCAAATTTGGCTTCACCAGAGAATGCCGAAGCAAAGGGTCGAAAAGGCAGTCACCGCGTCGGCGGAAGAAACTCCAAGGGCAAAGGAAGTCATTATCGCGGGGGTACGAAATGATTCCAATTTTATTTAAAATGAACAAGCTTGCCTTGGATCCACTTTAGTTACGTCGTCCAACCTATTAGTCATATCAACAAGGCGAGAAGCCAGTTTATAATTTTTGCAACCAGGTTTAGGGCGTTAGAATCTACCTCTAAAGTGAGGTAATATTCACTTATGAAATTTTGGCTTACCCTCGTTTTACTGATGTCGCCAATCGCAAATGCCGATCTCTACCGAATGATCGCGCAGCCAGAGTCTTATCTTGCATGCGAAGGTCAAAACGCGGCTCTCATTGTATCTACAAAAAAACAAAGTTATAAAACCCGAATCTCCGGACCTGACGGAATGGTCACTTTCTTTCCCGATCTTCTGCCGGGAAGACAACAAACGGTGGCTTTGTCAGATGGAACGAATTTCCAACTGATTCTTGGGAATGCAACCTCAAGTTATAAATCCAATGGTTACACACTCGAGCAAAAAGCAGGACTCCTGATTTACCGCAGGAAAAGCGGCGAAACGATCAAAGAAAATCTGAACTGCATCAAAAAGTTCAACCGCGTCCAATAGCTCCATTGACTTCTGCGACCTCCCCTCCGATAGTCGGCCTTTTGGAGGAAATATGAAAAAACCGGTTTTACTCGCTGCAATTATGCTATTCTCAACTTCTGCATTTTCAAAAACGATTTTATGTCAGGTCGACAATCTCCTAGGCAACAAGCTTCCCGTGCCCGTGCGAATCATCAAAGGCTCAGTGGTTTCGCAACCAGAAATCGTTTCTATGGGCGACCACCTTTTTTCTGTTCTTTGGCAACAGGGTGACAGCTATGATCCTCAATCCTCATTGACGATGGCTTTTGATGGAAACTTCTCGCATATGTACGACGTTTCTCTTGAAGGTCACGTTGGCCCCATCAACGTCGTGGATTTTGAAGGTCTGCGCTTTCAGTGTTGGGTCGAATGATGAGGAAAACTTTTTTTAAGCTCTTCATCTTTTCTTTAGCTCTTTCAGGATGTGCGCAGCTTCCCAAAACACAAAAAGAGTTTAGGAAGGTTGTATCGACTTATCCAAGTGGTCATATTGAGAAGTTTGAGTCCAATCGCAAATTTGACGATGTCAAAAAAGAACTCAACGAGTTTGCGCGCCAATGTTACAACATGCAAATTGGAACCACCATTGTACGAAGCACTCACCAAAGCACCTTCACGCAAAACTTTTACGGCAACTGGAGTAGTAAAAATAGACCCGGCTGGGAAACCTACGAAATTCGCATGCAAGGGCACCCTCCTGTCGTAGGAGCGCCTGAGGGTGGTCAGTATCTTTTTGTTGCTGACTTTAAACCAACAGCAAAAGGCAGTGTTGCTGAAATGACCTATGTCACTGAAGGGGCACTCCCTGACTACCATGCAGATATCAAAGAAATCCTCGAGGGCAAAACACCCAAGTGCAAAAATTAATCCTATTTTTTTTGTGGACCTTGACCGGCTGTTCAACACGGCCGGTGTACAATGCTCAAGGCCCAAAAAACTTCTATGTTAATGTCCAAGCCGTTGGAACCTTACTGACATCAGAAAGTTTCCAGATTGAATTCTATGAGCTCAATGAAAAATGCGAACCCAAAAGTTTAGGCGGAGACTCACTGTCTCTCAAAGACGCGAGGTCATACTCTCTGCCAGCTGGCAGTCGCTATCTTGTAAGAGCGGCGCATGTTCTAAAAGGCTTTCTCACCCTTACTCCCAACTCTGATATGGATAGCTCTACCAAGGGCTACTCTGTAGAATTTAAGATGGAACCTGGGGAGCGTTTTGATTTGAATTACGTCTCTGAGAATGACGGTTTTTTGTTTACATCTTGGAAAGTTAAAGCAGGAAAACGCCTTCGCTATTTCAGCTCCGACGACCCCTGTAGGCCAACACGGCCTTAGAGCTCTTTTTCAGAATCTAAAGTGAGCATAAAACCGGGGGGTGCCCTAAAGGTTGGGATCGCATCTACATCCGACAGAACTTTGTACGCTCCTGTAGCTGGTTGAGGAATCACCTGCTTCCAACCATAGACGCTCTCAACAAACCGCAAGCCCGGAGAGGTTTTCTCAAATCGAAAATGCATCTCATTGAGAACTTGATCCGTTGGAGAAACAAGGCTTGGAAGGTGAAAAGCAACAAACGACAAAGTTCGATTTTCTTCAGCAAACCCATCGATTCCCGAGGTCATAAGCTGATTGAATTTGATTTTAGAGACTTCAGAACAGTCCTGAACGACCATGAGATGTTTTGTCGTTGAGACGTAAGCTGCTGCTTCTTTGAAAGAGGGCAAATGGCACTGAGTCCTGACTAAGGTTTCGCTATGAATCTCAGAAAGCTCATCCAGTTCAATAGGATCCCGATGTGGCATGACCCAAATTTTATCGGCATGCTTAAGCGCTAACGTTTTACGTTGTCCGCGACTTGCTTTCAACACCTCATCAATAAGGCGATCGCTCACAGCTGGATAAGAGGAAAGATCGAGGACGACGTCAAATTTCAACTGTCCTTTGGATTTTTCATCGTAGCCCCTTTTGAGCAAGGCAACATCCCAGTTTTTAAGAAGAACATCTATGACCGAAAAGTTGTCGCTCAAAGCTCGAAATCGGTCTTTGACACCCTCAAAATCGACATCCTCATTAGATCGACTAGCAATGTCTCTCCATTTATCTTCGATGTGATCCATGGATAACGACATTCGCTGAAAAATGAGAAGGCGTTCGTTGACTTGCATTTCCATGAGCGCTTCTTTGAGAGCCTGCGAAAAAAGGGCGTGGAGGCTCAAGTCGGTAGGTCGCATGGAGATAGCGGCTGCCGGAAGGTTGCTCTGAGAGCAAAAATTCAAATGTTCGAGCATCACCCAAGCACTTTTGCAGTATCCAGAAATGGATTGTAATGTTGACGGCCAACGTAAAAGCTCATCGTCATTTTCTGTATCCAGCGGCACTGGTCGCCCGCGAAGGTAAAGTAGCAAATCTACGAGAAGCTCCATGGACACGCGGTCCTCAACGGTTGGAGCCTGAGAAAGATGTTGGCCTAAAACTCCTTTAAGAAAGGAACGATCCAACCACACATCGTTATTAAAAAGATCGATTCCTAATCTGAGAGCTGAGCCGGTGTTGACGAAAACCTTAGGATTGTCAAAATCAAGATAGATATACAGATTTTTGAGATTGTTTTTGAACCAAAGATCATAACGCTCAACTCGAAAAATAGCCCTATTGATGCGATTGAGTTGAGACCAAATAAATGGACTGTACTTGACCTCTTTATTGTAGCCGCAGCGATAAACTGTTTCTTGTTCACCGCCTTTTAAAATGTCAATTTTACTCACCACCCTGGATTCTATACATAGAGGTCGACGCCCCATCCAGGTCAAAAGCCCTACTAGGACCACGCAAGAAATTATATAGGTCCATTTTAGAGTTCTTAGCAGCATTTCACTCTCATATTCCCCTTGCTTACGAAATGAAATGCAAAACTTATGCTCGTATATTTTTTGGACGAAATAGCCCGGCGGATCCCACGCGAGAAGGAAGAGAATGCTTGATCAATGGGGCCATCCATCGATTGGTTTCGATGAGTTGGCCGAGATCTACGCCGGTTTTTATCCCCATAGACTCGAACATGTAAACCATATCTTCCGTAGATCCGTTACCTGTAGCGTTCGGAGCATAAGGGCAACCGCCCAGCCCCCCAAGGCTAGAGTCAAAAGCGCGCACACCAAGTTCGTAGGCAGCTAAGGCGTTTGTCACAGCAAGGCCTCTAGTATCGTGAAAATGACCTGCGAGTTTTTTTGCAGGCGCAAGCTTCAAAAGCTTTTTAAAAATCGAGCGCACCTGTCTGGGATTCGCAACCCCAATGGTATCTCCGATAGAGACTTCGTAGGCTCCCATCGTCAGGAGTTTTTTTGTAAGTGAGGTCACTCGCGCCTCAGGAACGGTCCCCTCAAAGGGGCAACCAAAACAAGTGCTAAGATAACCGCGAACCTTAATTTTATTTTCCTTGGCCAGGGCAAAAACCGGCTCAAACCGAGCGAAACTCTCTTCGATGGTACAGTTGAGATTTTTCTTTGAAAAACTCTCACTGCAAGCAGCAAACACAGCGACTTCTTTTAACCCCGAACCAAGCGCTTCGCGCATTCCAAACTCGTTGGGCACGAGAGCGGAAAACTGCACATCTGATGGAAATTTTCCTTTTTCTTGAAGAGCGAAAGCCTCTTTGATGAGAGCTCCAGAATTCGCCATTTGAGGAACCCATTTGGGGTGGACGAAGGCCCCTATCTCTATGCGCTTCAAACCAGAGGCGGCGAGCTTAAGGGCAAACTCAAGTCGCGTCGGTAAATCTAAAATAGTCTTTTCATTCTGCAAACCATCCCGAAGACCCACCTCAATGATCTGAACCTTATTTGCCATCTTTTGCCTCATCAATATCGACAAGCATCTGCCCGAGCGTGACCTGATCTCCCTCGGCAGCACCAAGACTTTTTATCACACCTGCGACTTCGGCCTTTAACGTGTATTCCATTTTCATGGCTTCCATCATCAGGAGAGTTTGGCCTACAGAAACAGCGTCGCCAACTTTTGTAAGAATCTTGGTTATTTTTCCGGGCATGGGGGAACTGACTTTTCCTGTTTGGACCTTACCTTGGACTTTTCGGTTTTTAGAGCGTCCCTCGGTTATGGGTTCACACCAAGTTTCTCCGTCAATGTAGTACCAAGTGTCGGAGCCAATTCGCTCCATCTCTCCAAAATAAGTTTTTCCCCTAAAATCAAATTGGATAGGCATTAAACACCTCTCCATGACTGTAACCAAGGATTCAATACTGACTCGCTTGAAGATTTTTGAGAAGCTCCTGCAAATCTTTTTGAAAAGTCAGTGAATGCCTTTTGAATCTCACTTGGAGGAGGAGTTGTTAACCCATTTTTAAAATGAGTTTCTACAAATTGAGTTGTCATCGTCCCCATCACAAATTCGTAATGCGAGAGCATCTCGATGAGCATAGGGATATTTGTTTTTACTCCAAAAACAACCGTCTCTTTAAGCACTCGAATCATCTTTTCGATGGCTCTTGGTCGGCTTTCATCCCACACAATCACCTTCGCAATCATCGAATCGTAAAATGAAGTCACTTCATCGCCTTTTTCAAATCCATATTCAAAACGGCGCCCCGGACCTTCTGGAAAACGAACCTGTCCCAAAAGCCCTGTGCTAGGAATTCCTCCGAGATATGGATCTTCAGCATAAAGTCGACATTCGATCGCGTGCCCCTGTGGAATCCGCGCGGGGTTTCGCTTGAGATCTCGAAACACGGGTTCTCCTGCCGCCGTTAAAATTTGCGCTTTGACAAGATCTACTCCCAGAACAAGTTCAGTGACGGGATGCTCAACTTGCAAACGCGTGTTCATCTCTAAAAAATAAAATTCATTATCTTGAAGCATAAACTCTACGGTCCCTGCTCCTTGATAATTCGCAAGCTTTACAAGGCTCACAGCTGCAGCTCCCATTCGCGCCCGCAGGTCCTCGTTGAGCGAAGGCGAAAGGGCTTCTTCAATAATTTTTTGATGCCGACGCTGAACTGAACACTCTCTCTCAAAAAGATGCAGAACCTCGCCAGAGGCATCAGCAAAAACTTGAAACTCAATGTGCTTTGCATGATCCAAATATTTTTCTAGAAAAACATGCGATGACCCGAAAGCCGCTGCTGCCTCTCGCTGCGCGGACGCAATCAGCTCCGGCGCCTCTGCTGCATTTTTAATGATTTTCATGCCGCGACCACCACCGCCTGCCGCTGCTTTTACGATGACTGGAAGACCCATCTCCTGAGCTTTTTTCGCAAGATGAGCCACGGTCTGGTCTTCGCCCGTATAACCTGGGACTAAGGGAAGGCCTGCTTGAAGAGCTAATTTTTTTGCCGAGACTTTGTCACCGAGAGTCCGAATCGCTTGAGCCGATGGTCCAATAAAAATCAGACCTGCATCTTTACAAGCTTGAGCAAATTCCGGATTTTCGCTTAAAAAACCAAATCCAGGATGAACAGCTTGAGCGCCAGCGCCAAGGGCTGCACGTACATTCTGAGCAATGTTCAGATAGCTAGCACTTGCAGGAGCTGGGCCAATACAAATGCGTTCGTCAGCAATCCTGTAGGCGCGCGTCCCGACGTCAACTTCAGAATGCAATAACACCGTCTTTAAACCCAGTTCGTGACAAGCCCTTATGATCCTGACAGCGACTTCACCACGATTGGCAACAGCTACCTTTTTAATAGCCCCGCAATCTGTCAACGTCACTTGAGTCTCCACTTCGGATCTCGTTTTTCAAGAAAACTCTTAAGACCTTCTTGTCCTTCATCACTCACGCGACGTTCAGCAATGATTTGCGTTGTAAGTCCGCGACTCTCACTTCGATCTTCGTGCTGTGGAACTTGGGTGATTAAAATTTTGGTCGATTTAACAGCTTCAGGCCCAGAACCTTTAAACGCCTTCTCGTAACTTTTAATTTTTTCGTCAAGCTCGGCCGAAGTTCCAACAAAGTTGACAAGCCCCATGGTCGCCGCAGTTTTGGAGTCAAAGTTAAGACCGGTGAGCATGTACTCTTTGACTCCGCTGTGGTTGGATTTTGTAAAAACAAAGGTGCTTATCACAGCTGGGGCAAGGCCTAATCTAACTTCACTAAATGCAAACTGCGCTGACGGCTCGCTGACCACAATGTCGGAGCAAGCCATCAAACCAAGACCTCCACCCATGGCGTGACCTTGAACGCGAGTGACGACAGGAACGGGGCAATCTGCAATAGCTTGGAACATATCAAAAAGGGTGAGCGTGTCTTTTTGGTTTTCTTCGAAGGTGTAGTTGACCATGGACTTCATCCAATTCAAATCCGCTCCGGCACAGAAACTTTCTCCTGCACCTGTAAGTAACGCCCATCGGACTTGAGATTTTGGAATTTTGTCCTTAAAAATTTGAGTCAGCTCCGCAATCATTTCGGCATTGAAGGCGTTTCGAACATCAGGCCGATTCAATTCTACATGGGCGCAGAAATTTTTCTCTTCGTATTTGATAAACTTCATTTTACTTCCTTTACATTCGGAAAACGCCCTGACGAGCGTCGCCCCACGATCGATTGAGACTGGCACGCAGACCTAAGGCAACAACGCGTCTTGTGTCTGTAGGATCAATAATTCCGTCATCCCAGAGTCTTGCGGTGGAGTAATAAGCAGAACTTTCATTTTCATATTTTTCAAGGATGGGTTTTTTGAACTCCATCTGTTCTTCCGTTGTCATCGTTTTTTTCGAAGCCTGTAGCTGCTCCATTTTTACCGTCAATAAAACTCCCGCCGCCTGCTCTCCGCCCATCACAGAAATCCGCGCGTTGGGCCACATCCACAAAAAGCGGGGCTGATAGGCTCTTCCACACATTCCGTAATTTCCGGCGCCGTAAGATCCGCCGATGACCACTGTAAACTTTGGCACTCTGGCGTTGCTCACGGCCATAACCATTTTGGCCCCGTGTTTGGCAATTCCTTCGTTTTCGTACTTTTTACCGACCATAAAGCCGGTGATATTTTGCAGAAACAAAAGTGGGATCTCACGCTGCTCGCAAATTTCAATAAAGTGCGCTGCCTTCAGAGCGGACTCACTAAAAAGAACTCCGTTGTTGGCAATCACGCCGATGGGCATTCCCCAAATATGTCCAAAGCCGGTGACGAGAGTCTTGCCATAGTTGGCTTTAAATTCGTGAAATCTGCTACCGTCTAGGATTCGAGCTAAAATCTCTCGAACATCAAAAGGGGTTTTGGATTCTTTGGGAATAATCCCGTAAAGCTCCTCCTGCGCAAACAAGGGCTCTTCAATGGGGCGAGTTTTCAACTCCACCTTTTTGCGAGCATTAAGGTGCGCGACGATGCTGCGGCAAATTTCAATAGCGTGGTTATCATCTTCGGCGTAGTGGTCAGTAACGCCGCTGAGCTCGCAGTGAACTTCAGCGCCACCTAACTCCTTAGCCGTGACTTCTTCACCGGTGGCTGCTTTGACGAGCGGAGGGCCTCCTAAAAAAATGGTTCCTGTGTCTTTGACGATGACATTCTCATCGCTCATTGCCGGAACATACGCGCCCCCAGCCGTGCAACTCCCAAGGACCACGGAAATTTGCGCAATCCCTAAGGCCGACATGCGGGCTTGGTTGTAAAAAATGCGACCGAAATGATCTCGATCAGGAAAGACCTCAGCCTGGAGGGGCAGAAACGCTCCACCACTGTCGACGAGATAAATACAAGGCAAACCATT
>JBGATJ010000049.1:0-33792 GCA_044229295.1 Pseudobdellovibrionaceae bacterium | reverse complement strand
CGGCAGAGGCGCCAGAGATTTTTCCGCCTTCGACCCAGCCAGTTCCATTCCAACTAAAAATATAGATGGCGCCAGCCCCCGATGCTTTTTGGCCAGATCCAAGAATTAACCAACTGTCGTTCATCGCAACAGAAGACAGATAGTCCGAAGCCGCGATATCAGAGACATAGATAACTTGTTTTTGCTGCCAGCTGGTTCCGTTATTAGTAAAAAGATAAGCGGCACCAGCTTTGTTTTTTGTGTTGTCAGCGCCGTCATCCCCTGGAGCCAAAACGACAGCTTTTCCGTTGTAGAATGCAACAGCTCCTCCGTACTCATCGAGCTTATCAAGAGCAAGGTCTGTCCTGAGCCGAACTTCCGTCTTACAAGCGTTAGAAACCGTAACGGGAATATAGGCGTCGGCACGGGCATCATATTCATCGACAGCCGAGACTTTGACAAACATCGTGCCTGCCATGCATCGACCCGACTTCACTTTTAAAGTGAATTTTTTAATGTCTTGAAAGACAGTTCCGCAACCAGTGAACTCAAAAAAATCCTTTGAGGCGTCGACTCTAGTCATTGTGGAATCAACAGCGGTGACACTAAAAGCGTAAGGAGCTTTTGTTGGAATCTCGCAATTGAACGTGACTGTCTTGTTGGGTTTTGTTCCACCTTTTGATGTTAAAGTTATGTTTCCACTTTGAACCGAGACATTTCCCGAAAGTGGACCCATGCCTGAAAGTATTGTAAGAGCTGTAGTGTCAGCACTCATGACCGGCGGCGTGTTGGAGGCTTTGTAGGGGTCAGATCCCATAGGAGTAGCAGTAGGGGTCGGTGTTGGTGCAACACCATTGGGACCGGGATTAATTGGCAGCCCGCTGCCAAGTGATGTTTGTGGGGAATCAGTTTCAGAGTTGGATGTGAATTGAGTGCAGTTCTGGAAAGGAAGCAAGGCCAACATGAGCGCGATCGCGAGCGCACTCCGACGTGAGGTCCGTAAATCTCTTCGCAATTTTCCCCCTACCTAGACCATCGGCCAATTTCGGAAGAAACTTGAGCGAGCATTTATTCGTCGCATCACTATAAATATCACTGAGATCATTGGGCTTTTTCGAAATTCAAATCTGTCGAACTTTTTGGCAAAGTCAGATTCTTATTTTGAGATTTCAGTTTTTTATCCTAGGGGTGTTTCCCCCAGATTAAAAAAATTTTGCTTCATACTTGGAAAGCTGAGAACTATGCTGGGGGGAATGAAATTGGACCGAATCAACTCTATCCTTCTAGCTCTTGCTGGATTCCTGACGTTTACTCTCTCATGTTCCACGTCACAAATCATTCCAAGGACAACTCCTTACAAAAGCGTTAATTCTTATAGACCACTTCAGTCCAAAAATCCTAAAGAGGCCGTGGGTTGCCAACAAATGGTTGACGACTACTGCAATTTTTTGTTTTCACCTGACAATCTTGGAAACGTTGAGGTGATACGCCCGAAGGGAAATATCAAGATTCTTCAAGGCGACACTTACAATGATTTCACGCAAACCTTTTATAAGTACTCGCGGGCAAAACTCAAAAATCGTCTTCTCCTACCTAAAGACCTTCTGGCCACGCTTTACAACGTCAACTACTTTAATAAGCTCGAAGACTTCTTAAGTCGAAAACCTCGACAGTCGATGAGTTTGTCGGAGCGCTTAGCTTCAGAACGTCTTGACTATGAGCTTGCAAGTTTGTGGTCAGCGACAGTGAATGAGACAGTGATGGTTCGCCTCTCAAAAAAATTCAATGGCTACCATCAAGTGTCAGACCGTCAGATGCCTCCAGAGTATGAGATCGAATCCCGCAAGATCAAGCGTCACCTCATCAGCGAAATTTCTAAAGCGCTCTGGCGAGATGATCGCAACTGGCAAGGTGTTGAAGTGGCATTTGCCGATCTGAAGACAAGCTACCTTTCTCTGATAAAAAAATTAGACATCCCAGAAGACGTGCAAAAAAATTGGACTGCGCGAATGCAGACGGTGACTCTTGCCCTCCCAGGTTCAATGCCCGAAATTTCTGACGAAGAGTGCTCAACTACGACTGTCAACGCCTATTACTACCGATATTTAGACATCATCACCGTCTGTGCTGGTGACTTCAACAGCGAAGACATTCTTTTAACGCTGGCTCATGAAATGGGTCACGTTCTGGATATATCTCGAACGGTCTATTTAGCCAAAGTGAACTCGGATTTTGGGATTGCACAACATGGCTTACGACAACTGATTTGCTCTGAGAAAAATCAATTCACTTGCCAAGATTGGGATCGGTTTAAATCTAGTTTCAGTCACAACCTAAAATCTTTTAGCGCTTTTAAGCCGCCGGTGATCGAATTCAATCGCTGCCTGAAACGCAAGCCAACCCCTAAAACACCAACCGTCGAAGACATTGCCAAACTTGTGCGAACCATCTCTAACCGCCGGTATTCTAACCTTGCTTCAAATGACTATTTCCTTCGTATCACAAAAGACAGAATGCCTCTTCGCAATGGACGTTTTAAGAAAAATCCGTACTATGAAAATCCATGCAACTACTACCTCTGGAGCAAAGGCGAAGAGCCTCCTGATGATGACCTAAGTTCTCTTATCTACTTCACGGCTGAATACCGATGCAATCAAGGTGATAAAGAACAAAAGTTTAAAACAGCTATCGAGACTTCAAAGCAAATGACTGAACAGCTTCTTCAAGCCACATTGCAAATGGAAGGTGAGTTTTCTACCTACGATTCCATGGAGCGTGAAGGCTTTGCATCTTCGCCTGTGGAGCGTTTTGCGGATGTGATGGGGAGCTACGCTTTGAGTGAATACCTCAATCTTACTTCCGATCTCATGGATCGACGGGCAAAATATCTTGCCAGTAGCTCTTGGCAGTGTTCCGAGCCTTCTCTCAATAGCCACTTCCCAGAAGAAAGCAGCATTGAAAAAGAGTACTCTTTGGACTCCCACGCTGAGGGCCTGAATCGCAGACGTGAGTTACTTTCAGAGCCACTAAGGAACTCGTTGCATTGCCAGAAGGATTTTGAGTTTAACGAGTGCGAGCTGGATTTTAAGGATTAGTGCTTTTCCTCAAATATTTTCGCCGGAATTCCCACAACTGTGGCACCGGCAGGAACATCGTGAGTAACCACAGAATTTGCCCCAACCCTACATCCATTCCCAAGAAGAATTGGACCTAAAACTTTGGCCCCGGTTCCTATCAAGACTTTGTTGCCTACAGTGGGATGACGTTTGATCGGATCAAACTTCATTCCACCGAGAGTAACGCCGTGGAAAATAATGCAATCGTCGCCGACCTCTGCTGTCTCACCGATGACGACTCCCATTCCGTGATCAATCACAAGACGCCTACCAATTTTTGCTCCAGGATGTATTTCGATCCCCGTCATCCATCGCCCAAACTCACTCACAAGACGCGCTAGAAAGTAGGAACCTTCGCGATAGAAAAAATTAGCAATACGGTAACAAAGGATCGCTTTCGGTCCTGGATAAAGTAGGGCAATTTCAGCCAAAGATTTAGCTGCAGGGTCGTAATTCTTGTAAGCCATTAAGAAGTCTCGAGCAGAAGCTAACACGTCACTTCTCAAACTTCTCTTTAAGATCGTCTAATAAAAAGAATCGCTCGTAGGACTCATAGTAACGCGACCACTTTTCGCTCGTGGAGCGTTCGGAGACAATCAGTGAATGAATGCTGTCCACGCGGCTATCTAATTCATCGATCATAGACACTACCACAGCCTCTAAAAATTTTGGACGCTTAGGAGATCCATATTCGAGTTTACCATGGTGACTAAGAACAATGTGTTTGCACAAATCACGCAGCTCCTCACTAAACCCGAAGATGCGGGATGTTTTTTTATCGATGAGCTCACAGGCGATTTGCATGTGGCCTAAAAGCCGGCCGCGGTCGGTATACTGAATGCCTTGCTCAAAACTTAACTCCCAAAGCTTACCAATATCATGGAAGATGGCACCAAAGAGCAAAAAGTCACGATTCAAAAAGGGGTAATGAACCGCTAAAAATTCCATAATTTTACAGATAGATAAAATATGCTCGAGAAGGCCACCCTTGCGTGCATGGTGAATGGTTTTAGCAGCAGGAATTTTGAGCATCAGCGGTTTGATCTCAGGATCCTCAAGGCAATCTTGAATGAGCGTTCTTAAATGGTCATTCTTGATGGTTTTGACAATTTGAGAAAGCTCAACAAACAAGTCCTTGGGATTTTTAGATGTCTCTGGAATAAATTCGTCTAAGGACATTTCGTCAGATTCGATTTTTTCTAATTTTTGAACAACGAGTTGTTTTCGACTTTGATAAAGTTGCACCTGGCCTTTGACTTTAACAATGTCTCCAATTCCAAAACCAGAACTCATCTCCTCAACACGATCCCAAACTCGACCGTCGATAGAACCTGTCTTGTCAGTAAGCTGAACAGACATGTAAGGTTTGCCGTTACGACCTATTCCTAAATTCTTTTCCCGCACCAGAAAATATGAGTCGACTGTTTGCTTTTCTTGCAGTTCACCGACGAATTGTTTTTCCATGGGCCCTTTCTTTAACACCAGAACTACTGATTGGTCGTTTTTGTCTCACAAGCCAAATCGTTAAATCTCGAATCGACAACAGTCACTTGAGTCATGTAAATGGCAGCACGATAAGTATACCAAATGACGTAAGTTCCACCTAACAAACTGATGTGCCTTGCGCGGGTCACATTAGCTTCAATTCCACTTTTTGAAATGACCTTATTATAAAAACTTGTAAGATCAAAAAATTTCTTACAGCCGGCCCCAAAAATTTCACCCTCAATTTTGCGCTTACGTGCCCGGCTTACAAAGAACACGTGATAATCTTTAACACCTTCAGGCAACTCAAAATCAAAGGCAAAAAGGAACGTCCCTCGGTCATACTTGATATATTTTGCAAGATCAAGCTGCCCACCGCCTTTGTCGAATTTGATGAGGTGATCAGCTCCTCCTAGGACTCCTTTTGTCTTTTCAACAAGATATACTTGCAGAGGGAAAAATCTCTTGACCCGATCAAGCCCCTCAGCAGGAGGTTCGGCAGAAGCCTCTCCACCTTCGGCCTTTTCGCCGCCCTGGCCTTCTCCATGCTCTTTGCTTTCGCCATGTTCTTTGCCCTCACCTTTATTTTCTGGAGGAGCGGGCGCTTCTTTGGCCTCGGCGGTCACCGCCTCAACTTTTTTTTCAGTGCCATCGAGGTTTTTTTTATCTTCGATAAAGTCCCATAGGAGAGCAGGAATGTAAGTCTCTTCGGGCACCTCAGAAATGGAACGTACTTTGTAACTGTCCCGGTCAAAATCCCGGTGTCCCCACCAACAACCCCCAATAAGGAGTGTCAGAGCTAGAAGAAAAAATCTAAAGGGTTTCCAATCAGCGAGCATCGAGAAGACCCTTGAGCTCCAGCAAAGGTAAAAACTTTGCCGAAACATTTAGCCCTCGATTAACCCATTCGCGCGCATCTGAGTTTTTTTGTTTTCTATAAAGACTCCAAGCCATTCCGTTGATGGCTTCCAAGGACCCTGGCTGCATTTCCAAAAGCGCCTTCCAGGTTTCGTCCGAACAAGCGTAGTCTTTATCTGTTTCGCATTGAGATCCCTTAAGAACTAGGGCTAAAACACTTCGCTCATTTCTCATAGCTGAGTGCAAACTCGCTTTCGCTTCGTCATCGTGACCCGTTTGGTGAAGAACAAATGAGTTTACAGTCTGAATCAGGGGATCCTGCGGCGCCTGAGCCAATGCCTGAGAAATTGATTTTTTCGCGTCGGCATCTTTACCCGCACGTGTGAGACAGTACCCCAGAAACATATGATTCACAGGGATCTGAGGAAGGTTTCGATGAACTAAATCGCAATACGAAAAAAACATCGGCCAATTTGCAATCCGACGATCTACGAGCAAATCATGCAAATGATGGCTTGTAAGATCAGGAGGAGTGCGCAAAATGGTATCCACGGTGGTCTGGGCTGCGGGAACATCTTTTGTTTTTACTTCAATCACAGCCTGAAGAAGCTGAGCCTCTTGCCTGTAATCGTAGTTTCGTTCTGCGTATTTTTTGAGGATGTCGCGAAACTCGAGAAGTTCATTTTCCGAAAACGTTCCCTTTTTATGTCCTTCGATAAGACTGAGAGCCTGGCCAATAATACGAAGGCCGTCGTCAGAGCCAAGGTCGTCAGCTTTTTTAAAGAGCTGTAGAGAGGTCTCGTAGTTGGCTGTACGAAACTTCAAAATAGCCCGGTCCAAAACAGAAGGTTTGAAGTTGGGATCGGTTCCCACCGCTTTTTCAAAATAATCGTCGGCATTTTTATAGTCTTCGTCAAGAAGGTATGAGAGGCCGATAATGTGATAACCCATCGTGAGCAAAGTGCGACTTTGTTCAGCTATTAAAAACGGCTCAATCATTCTTCTTGCCATGATCGTCTGACTATCCAAAGCCATCATGATGGGCGCCATCTCTACGATAAGCTCTGGTGAATGTTGATTGAGAGATTCCGCTTTTTTGAAATTTTCAAAAGCTTTTCTGAATTGTCCCTGACTTTTTAGAACGAGTCCTGTCTTGAAAAGATCGTCAAATGTCTCTTTGTCTTTGATGAGGGATTGATTGTGTTTTGTCCAAACAATTCCTCCGAGTACCGCCACAGCACCTAGAGCTGTGACCCAGGCAAAAATGGATACGAGCAGAGATTTTTGTCCAACTTTGGCATCTCTTTCGAAGGTGTAAGATTTGGCGCCAGCTGGCCTGCCACCTGGGCCCATCGCCTGCGATGAGACTTCCCTAACAGGAGCTTCTACAGGAGTTGCTGTGCCCTTGCCTTTTTTCTTGGTCTCAGGACTCTGTGTGATTGAAATTGTCTGAGTTGGAGTTGCTGCTGTTGCTGTAGACGTCATGGTGTCTTCACGCATGTTCGCATACTCGGTGCGCATGCTTTTGATAAGCTCGCTAAACTCAGCCTCCTCGCGAAGGTATTTCCACCGACCCAAGGGCGGGCAAACTTCGTCTAAAGGTGATACGTGTTGCATTTTTACGAGGACCATTAACTCGTCGGAAGAGTAAGGTCCAAGAACTCGGCTTGCTGATTTTACAATCCAAAGTTTTGTGACTGGAACTGCTGCGGTATTCGTCGATGCTTCTTTCCCTTGTGCTGTCATTTCTGAAGTATATGGGATCAGTGCTTAAAATGCCTCTTTTTCGTGAGAATCATGTTTAACCCAAGCCGTTGGGCTGCTTTTTTTACCTCGTCATCGCGCATTGAGCCACCGGGTTGTATGCACCACTTTATACCAGACTTACAAATAAGTTCGATTGAATCTTCAAACGGAAAAAAGGCATCACTTGCAAGCACTGGATTTTTACATTCGGGATGATGCTTTTGCATTCGAGCAAGTGCATGCTCAACAGCTTCGACACGATTAACTTGGCCCATCCCTAGACCCACCGTTTGCAGGCCCGAGACAATAGCAATGGAGTTAGACTTAAGACTGGCAGCGACACGCCAAGCAAGCTCTAGGCTTTCTTGGATCTCTTTGGGTGGATGTTGCCCAATCACTTCCCAATCATTTTGGTAAGCATCGACGATGTCGGGCCCCTGCACGAGCAGACCTCCAAGAACGGAACGCACCTCAAAACTCTGCTTTGCTTGAGCCATTTGAGCAAACTTAAGGACTCGTAGGTTCTTCTTCTTGCTAAAAACTTCAAGAGCTTCTTTGGTCACGTCTGGAGCTAAAATGCATTCTAGAAACAAATTAGAAAAGAGTTCGGCTTCAGCTTTTCCAACGACACCATTGCAAGCGATGATTCCACCAAAAACACTCACGGGATCAGAAGCAAGACACTTGACGACAGCTTCGTTGAGAGTTTTTCCAACAGCTCCGCCACATGGGTTATTATGTTTCACAGCCACACAGGCAGGATTTGAATACTGAACAACAAGGCGAGTGGCAGCATCAAGATCCATGATGTTGTTGTAGGATAATGCCTTACCTTGCAAAAATTCGGCGTGATGAAGGCCGATAGTTCCCACAGATTTTTCGGCGTACCACAGGCCTGTTTGCTGCGGGTTTTCACCATAGCGCAATTCCGCCACAAAGTCGCCCTGGAGCTGGAGGGGAGCAGATCCAGAAAGAGCTTGGGCAATCATATGGTCGTAAGCTGATGTGTGAGCGTAAACCTTGGCTGCAAGTCGTTTTCGCTCCTCAAGAGATAAAACTCCTCGAGAGGAAATCCAAGAATAATCTTGAGGGTCACAAACAACAGCCAATCGCTCAAAGGACTTGGCAGCACCTCGAAGAAGAGACGGCCCGCCGATATCGATATACTCCACTAGATCTTGGCCTGTCTTTCCAGACTTTTGCGCGGCCTCAAAAGGATAAAGATTAACGATCACCAAATCAAAAGGCTCAACCTCAAACGATTTCAAAATTTCAGCGTCGCCGGGAACAAACGATCGTGCCAAAAGCCCCATGTGGATTTTGGGATGGAGTGTTTTTACTCTTCCGTCCATGATCTCGGGAAATCCCGTTTGTTCGCTCACGTCGACGACCTTAATTCCATGATCTCGCAAGTGTTGGGAAGTTCCCCCAGTTGAAACCACGCGCGCCCCTTTTGCAGCATAGGGCTTAATAAAATCCACAAGACCCGTCTTATCGGAGACACTTACTAAGATATTTTTAAACATGCCATCGTCCCTTCTTGAACAGGTGAGATAGCATAGGTTTTAGGGATTTTACATCAAAAAGGAAGCTTAGAGACGAACATCTTTAGGTCGTCGTTGGTAAGAAGCAGTCCCGCCCCAACAAAGCTTGAGTATCGAGAACTTTTATTAAGGAGATCATTATACCCTGCTGTAAGGTAAAGGCCATGATAAAACTTGTAATTGAGGTAAGCTCTAAGATTGGTTTTTCCAAACTCGAACGCATCCACCGAAAACTGAAGTTTTCGTCTGAAAAAATGATAGTCAATGCCAAGGCCACCGGTGTTTTCCATAAGACCCGCACGCAAGGTAAAATCATAAAAGTTTTTCGCAAATAAGAGCGTAAATTTGACCTTGTTGCGGTAGGTTTTTTCATCGGTGATCTCGGTGGTTCCACCAGGCCCTGTGGTTTTTGTGTCCACAGTTTCAACAACACCTACCGGATCATCTACGACTTGCAACAAATAGTAGCGATCAAGTCCTGGCTGAATTTTTAAACCAATATAACTTTTCATAGCTCCTTGAGCATTGAGATATTCGCTATGAAAGTCGACGCCAGTTTCGGTTTTGTTGGCAGTATCAAGAAGGTTACTCACACCCTCAATCGCCGTGTTCAGCTCCACAACTGTAGACTCGTCCTTGACAAGTCTACCGAGGGTTCCCTCGCCACGATTGACCTTACCTGTAATTTCTTCCACATTTTTTAAGCTCGTGTCGATTCTTCCGAGCGAGGCCACGGCTCTTTTCCAATTGGCCTTGAATCCTTCTGGTCCCTCATCATTAATGAGATTGTCGATGGTCCCAGTGATGTTGTGAACCTGTTCAACAATATCTCTAATCTGAGCTTTATTTTCACCCGTCACTTGAGCGAGATCGCCAGTGAGCCTTTCAATATTTCGAACGATACGCCCTAGGACGTGTTTGTCGCTCCCGTCAGAAGTCACTGATTCTTTTAAAACCTGCGCAACACCGTTGAGCGAATCCGCGATATCCCCCACTTTTTGAAGGACGTTATCCATGGATCCCTTGTCTTTGATATTAACAATTTGTCCTCCTTCGGCGAGAGGATCATCTTGAATATTACCTGGATAAATTCCAACAAATTTATCACCGAGAATTCCCTGAGATTGAATTTCCACCGCTGCAGAAACTTTAAGTTCTACATCTTTTTTTACAGAGATATCAACCCTGGCAAAACCGTCTTGCAGACGAATGTCTTTAATCACACCGACAGGAATACCGGCAGTTTTGATGGAGCTATTTTTAACAAGTCCGTTAGCGTTTGGAATCACAAACCATGCGGTATGAGAGCGGCCTAAATAACTCGGGTCTTCACTGACCTGAACCGACATGTAAGCAACAAGCCCGGCAACTACCAAGACAAGAAGGCCTACTTTAAACTCCGAGGATTGCCACAATCCCATTACTTGTTCATTCCTTTGTCGACAAACTTCTTGACCAGTTCGATGTCGGTTTTCATAAAATCATCGGGAGTGCCAAACAACAAAACTCGGCCGCTATCGAGCATAGCGATATAGTCCCCGATGCGAAACGCGGCCGCCAAATCATGAGACACGATCACAGAGGTCATTCCAGGTTTATGTTGATGGGTACTCACCATCAGATTATCCACCATTTCGGTCAGGATTGGATCTAATCCTGTGGTCGGTTCGTCATAAAATATAATTTCTGGATCTAGGGCGAGAGCACGTGCTAGTCCGGTACGTTTTTGCATACCACCGCTAATCTCGCTTGGGAGCTTGTTGAAGTGCTTCGAGTCCAGACCGACTTCGCGAAGTTTTGATGTGCAATTTCTAAAACCTCATCTTTAGGAAGCTGTCTTCGGTGCTCTAGGATTGGAAAACCTTCTCAATCACCGTCATATCATCAAAAAGAGCAGCCCTGACAACATTCCAAATCTACAACGAAACTTCGTTAGTTGAGACGAGTCATCTGATTTAGATTTGACCTAAAACCTCGACTAGTCCTGAGGTTGGCAAAAGTGCCGAAGCACCTCCTTTAATCATCTTTTTCATTCGAAGACAAATGTGACCGTGATCTTTCCTGTCGAACATTTAAATTCCATTCCGTGTAATAAATTCTTTGCCCGTCGATGTTTTTAAGATCTACAGGAGGCGAATGGCCGTCCCGTCTTTGGCGGGATCAGAGACTTTTTCCATCTACGCAATTCCTAAAAATTGATAATACACGCGAATGAAATTTGTTAAAAAATAATCCAGGATAATGATGATCACCATACTTGCTACAACACCCTGATTGGTGGCTTCTCCAACACCTTTGGCGCCACCCTTGGTGTTGTAACCCCGGTAGGTACAAATTAAAGCAAAAAATAATCCGAAAACAGCGCTCTTAAAAAGACCTTCGTTGATATGTCTTGGCTCTAGAGTCTGACGAATCCGATCCCAAAAAACGGCCTCATCAAGCTCAACAATTTTTACAACAAGCACCCAAGAACCGAGCATTGCCGTGAAGTCAAAAACGGCAGTTAAAAGAGGCATGCAAATCAGGGCAGCAATCATTCTCGGTGCCACGAGATACTGCTTAGTGTTTACTCCCATCACGTCAAGAGCATCGATCTGCTCACTGACTCTCATAGTTCCAAGTTGAGCCGCCATGGCTCCACCCGCTCGAGCCGCAACGATCAAACCCGTAAGCACAGGCCCAAGCTCTCGAGTAATCCCAAGAGCCACCGTTGGACCAACTAAATTTACAGCATTGATAATTTTAAAACCCAAATAAATTTGAAACGACAGCGCAAGGCCGGTGAAAAGTCCCGTCAATGTGATAATGAAGACAGATTTATTCCCAACAAACTCCATATACCTGATGGTCTCAGCGATTCGATATGGTTTTTCAAAAGCCACTTGAATACAGCTCACAAAAAATAAAATGATCACTCCACATTCTTTGATAGAGTCTAAAATCGTTTCGTGAACAAGGCGCCCGACGCCTTTGACTGTCTCGGTTACAAACCTAGCCACCGTGCGCTCCTTTGTAGAAACGCGGAACCCGACGGCTCAACTGCGTGAGAACTTCGTAAGAAATCGTTCCCACTTTTTCGGCAATATCTTGCGCTGTTATCTTCTCGGTTCCTTGCTCGCCAATCACCGTAACCTCATCAAATTGTTTGGGCTGAAGATGACGAACTGATGTCAGATTGACCATAATGTAATCCATGCAAACGGTACCCACGAGCGGAAGCCTTCGGCCTTGGTATAAAACCTCAGCCTTATTTGAAAGCAGCCGATGAAATCCGTCGGCATATCCTAGTGGCAAAACTCCTACGAGACTTTCTTCTGGAGCACTCCAAGTACCGTTGTAAGATACGACTTCGCCTTTTTTTACTGTTTGAAGTTTGACGATTTGGGTTTTCAAACTCAATACCGGCATAAGGCTGCTTGGGGTGCCATCAGAGTATCCATAGATTCCAATTCCAGGCCTAGCGCCCCAATCCCGGCGAGTCTCAGAAGCTGTTGCACGCAGCGCTGCCCCAGTATTAAAAAGGTGAAAGGTCAGATTTTGGGGCCAATACTTTTGCACTGACAAAAATAACTCACGTTGTTTCGCTGAATACCCGTTTTCCAAATCCCAGTCTTCGCCTTTTAACAGATGACTGCAGATTCCAGTGACCTTGAGAGTTTTACTTGCCTTCAAACGCTCAAAAAGCGCTTCACTTTCTGATGGAGAAAAACCTAGACGATTCATCCCAGTGTTGAACTTTAGATGAATCGCTGTTGGCTGCTTTAGTTTTTTTTCGAACAACTCAATGTCATGCCAGTCACTAAGAACAGGGGTTAAACTATGCTCTTCAACGGCCGAAACAACATTGTCACTGTGAGTTCCAAAAAGCAGAAGTGGTGTTTTGATCCCCCGCCCTCGAAGGCCAACTCCCTCTTCAACCATTCCAATGCCGAAGACGCTTGCGCCTGCGGAAGCCAAACACTGTGCAACTTCAGCATCGCCATGGCCATATCCATCAGCTTTAATCATAGGACACAGAAACGACCCCGCAAAGGCTCTCTGGAATGTTGCAAAGTTTCGTTGCAACCGATTTAAATCAATTTCTGCGATGGTTCCCCGAAACAATTGTAAACCCTTTCTTTAAACTGGCGGTACGTCGAAATCGGGTTTGAAATCCTTTGGCACGCCAGCCAGACAAACTTTGTTGCCGCCACGCTGACTCACTTCTTGAAGGGCTTCAGAACAGCCTTTGACAAGGTCTTCCGCCCCTTTACTCAACGAGGGGTATTCACTCACACCAAAACTAGCTGTGATCTTCACAGGGTCAATGGCAAATGACGTTGTTTCAACAATTCTTCTTAGCCTTTCAGCACGGATGGCCGCACCTTTGCGTCCGCTATGAGGCAAAATCAATGTCAGCTCAGTTTCGCCCGTTCGGCAGATGATATCGTTCACTCGACTCGTTTTTTTAACGATTGATGCAATTGACTTTACAACAATTCCAAAGTTGAGCTCACCTAAGTACTCTTGAGTCTCTGCATACTTGTCGATAGACATTTTTATCAGGCCAACAGGCAGCTGCAGTCGACGAGATCGAGAGACCTCTTCCTCTAACTTCTGCACGAAGGCTTCGAGGTTGTAAAGTTGGGTCAACTCATCCTTAACTTCAAAATCAAAAACTTTCTTGCGCAGGTGAAAGCGCTCAAAAAAATCTCTGAGAATGGCAAAATTCAGCTTCCATTCATCGTCGACAATTTGCGAAAGCGAAGATCCCCAAAGAACCATGACTCCATCTACATCGCTCATCAGCGGGAGAGCCTGAGACCGAAATTGCTCAACCCGAAATGCATTTTGCATCAAAGTTTTTAGCGAAGCACAACCCCCAGGAGCACTTAAGCTGTGGCGATAGTCACGGACCTCAGAAGCCTCGAGCTTGCAGCCTACGCCTTTAATGGCATCGAGAGTAAGACCATGGGCTTGAGTCGCTACGAGTGAGTATACTGTCGGAAGAAACTTAAAATACAAAATGTTGAGATTATCTCCATATTGACTCCCTATTTGTTTCACGAAAGCAGTCAAAAGCTCGTCTTTGCTTTTGGCTGAGGAGAGTTGGATGAACATATTTAGCAGTTGGCCCACAAGTGGCGTTTCTTGTGGCCGGCGCCGGTAGTCTTCTATCTCTGATTGAAGTTGATTTAACGAAGACCGAAGTTCCGACTCTTTTCGCTGAGCTTCTGGCATCTGCTTTTCTAGATCACGCCAGCTTTCGAAGAGCTGTTCATTTTGGTACTGCAAATACAAGTTATTACATACAAGGTCCATAGTCCAAAGAAGCTCATTCTGGCTCCCTTGTGATGTCTCTTCAGCAACCCAGCTCACAAGGCCAAAAGGTTTGTAGTCTTCGAGATCTGCCAATTGCTCTTTTGCTGCCTTTGCAATGAAACGAATTTCGACACTTATGGCCTGAATCTGCTCAAAAAATTCATTGATTGTATCAGCGATGCTCGAAACAGAAAAGAGAATGACATGCGGCAATTGCTCTTGAACTCGGGAAACGACCTGAGGCACATCCACGAAAGCCTCAACCTCGTAACCAGCCTGAGACAGAGTCAATTTATCTTCGGCGCCCAGCTGGACATCTGAATTTAGAAGATACACACAAAATTGACTGCGCTTTTCTAAAAAATCCAAAATTTAAGCCTTTCCTATCGGTCGTCTCACGTTGACTTGAACATCTTCGACTTTTGATTTTACGGTCATCAGATTGCCTTTGGGCTTAGCCAACTTCTTAATTTCTTTTTTAGCTGGTATGTCGCTGGAGCTCATAACCATCTCATTGGAGATCAATCCCGTCGAATGAAAAATGGGAGCATTTGGAATGGACTTAGAAAGGTCAGTTTTTTTAAGTGGGGCCGTCTCAATTCCTTTAATGGCTTCGTTAATGTCATCGCCAGCAAGGCTTTCGTAACTTTCAATGACCATCGATTTTTCGTCGGAAGCATCTTCATCTGATTTGGCACTAGCAACCTCGCTTCCTTCGACTTCGAGCATATTTTGATCTTTGAGGTGCTGAAGGTAATCTAGCAAAATGAGAGGTTCACTTTGATCAGATGTTAAAAATACACTCTCATCCTCGCCAATCTCTCGGCGATTTTCTCGCTTTTTTAAACTCCATTTGATGGCATTGAAAGCTTGATCAACCTTAGCGGGGTCTTGGCTTTGGTGCTGTGGTTTTGGGGTCAGAGCTTCGTCAGCTTTTTTGAGCAACTCATTGAGTTTTTCTTCAATCTCAAGTCCCAAATGAGAAAGGCTTGTAGGATTTTCACCTACGCCCTGCTCTGCCAAATTCACAAGAGGTTGCTTTTTGGGTAAGTTTAAAACGACGATGGTGCCTCGAGGGTCGTTCTTCTTGATTTCAATTTTTCCAAAGTGATGTTTGATAATTCCTGCGGCCGAAGACAAACCCAAACCTTTTTTGCCCGTGCGCCGAGAGAAAAATGGTTCAAAAACCTTTTCTTTGATGTCATCAGGAATCCCGTCACCAGAATCCGCGATCTCCAACTGAATCTGGTCACCCAAGCTCTGGGCACTTAAAGTCAGAGTCTTAAGGGAAGCCGCTTCAATAGCATCGATCGAATTTTCAACGAGGTAAGAGAGTGCTAACCGCAAATGCCCACGCTGTCCCTCAATCTTAAGATGATCCGGAACTTTCACTTCAAGGCTAATGCCTTTTTCTTCACAGGACCTACGATAAATACGAACTACATCCTGCACGAGATCTAAAAGATAAAACTCTTCTTTGGCTCCAGGGTTGAGTCCGGCAAACAACCCCAACTTGTCGATCAGTTCCTTTGACTGCCGCGCCTCTTTCTCGATGAGCTCATAGTGGTTTCGTGTTGCTTCATCAGTCGCCTTTGATTTCGCAATTTGTGTGTAACCCAAAATAGTAAGCAGAGGAGATTTCATTTCGTTGATCAACGCTGCTGAAAGCTGGGTGTAGGCACCCATTTTGTCGGTATCGGGTACCGCAAGCGAGGAAGCCTCCGCGAGACGATTGTTAGGGCTTGTAGGAATGATTGAGGATCCAGTAAATTCACCAGACGGCGGAGGAGGTTCAGCCACTGCACTTTTTGCTGGCGCTTCGGAAGGTAGTTTTTTTTCGGCCGGCGCTGAAGATCTAGCCAGTGGAGATGCCACCGGCTCCTTCGGTTTTATCCAACGAGAAAAAGAACCGCTCCTCCAAAAGACTCCCAAGGCTCCTGCGATAAGAAGAACTCCTAACAAGAGGAGCCACGGCTGCACCTTCATCCCTCCACCACCAAAGGCGTCTTCTGGAACTTCCACGTAAGCGAGGAGATTTCCCCCATTGATCATTTCGGTGGCTTTCATAACTTCGTTGCCATCGTTGTCTTTGACCATGTCAAGACTTGACGGGCGCGGATTTTTTAAAAGATTTTCCAAATAAGGATCGCTCATCCAACTCTTTCCAACAAATTCAGGAAGACTGTGCGCAAGAACCAAACCGTCGTAATTGAGAATCGAAAAGTTTCCGGGCGCGTTTTTTCTCTGACTTACGAGATTTAAAAATGGGCTGTCCTTCAAAATTCCAAAAACAACAACTTCGGCCGCTGAAGGTTGATCTTTGAGTTTGAGCTGAGCTTTAAGAAGGAATTGAAAAAAAGGCACCGCTTGCGGCGAAGGAAGATAGCCTAAATAAACAGGGTTTGAGTTGAGGCCTAAATGCGGAGCTTTCGCGAAAAATCCATCCAGGTAAGCTGTCGGCCAGTTAGTTGTCGGGCTGTTTTTTTTCTCAAGTTTCCACCGCAGCTGAGGTTTTTCACCTCCCACTACTTTGAGCAAACTCACGTTCAAAAATGGTCCTAGTTCCTCGTCGACTTCGTTCTCGGCGAGACCAAGCTCCCTTTTTTCGACCACTCGAATGAGGCGACTTTTGAGCTGGTCAGTTTCTTTTTGCACGGAAGAGGCAAAAGCCCTCAGCTGCTCCTGAATCACGCCTTGGGCTTGAACAGGGCCATCCGACGCGGTTTGGGCGAGCGATGTCTTCCCTAGGAGAACCATCGACACCCCTAACATTCGCGCTAAAACCTTTGATTTTGCTGACATTCCGTTCACATCCTTGAGGTGCATTCCGATTGCAGCTTCCCCAGAATAATTCTAGGTACAGACGTCTCTCAAATCAAGCACTTCGCAATTTGAGTGCAGATTCGTTGGACTTTCTCTTAACCAGCTCCTATAACAGTGCGCATGTCTGAAAGACTCAATTTCGACTGTGATTTTTTGATTGTTGGCTCGGGCCTGGCTGGCCTGGCTTTCGCGTTGAAAGTAGCTCATTTAGGTCGCGTTGTTATCTTGTCGAAGGATCAAGCGCCGTCAACGAATACAGCGATGGCCCAAGGCGGTATCGCGGCGGTCATGTCTTTGGAAGACAGCTTCGAGAGCCACATCAAAGACACTCTGGTTGCAGGGGCAGGTCTATGCAAGACCAAAGTCGTGCAAAATTTCGTAGAACAGGCACCTGCTCGCATTCAAGATCTGATCAACTGGGGAGTTCGTTTCGATTCTAAAGAGGAAGAGATCGATCTGACCCGCGAGGGCGGGCACACCTACCGGCGAATTTTGCACTTTGAAGACCAAACGGGCCGCGAAATACACGGTGCACTTCTCAAACAGGTATTGGCAAAACCGCAAATCCAAATTCTTGAAAAAATTTTCGCAATCGATCTGCTTGTAAATAAACAAATTGACCCACTTGATATGTCTCCCACCTCCTGTGTAGGGGTCAACGCCCTTGATGTTATCAGCGGGCAGGTGGGTTACATCAAATCCAAAATCACAGTTTTGGCAACCGGGGGCGCGGGCAAAGTTTACCTTTACACTTCAAACTGGAGTGGGGCGACTGGGGACGGAATCGCCATGGCCTATCGAGCTGGCTGCCGAATTGCCAACCTTGAATTTATGCAGTTCCACCCGACCTGCCTCTATCATCCCGAAGCCAGAAACTTTTTGATCACTGAGGCCTTGCGGGGTGAAGGTGCTGAGCTTGTAAACTCAAAGTTTGAACCTTTTATGAAAAAGTACCATCCCATGGGAAGTCTCGCCCCTCGTGACATCGTAGCCAGAGCCATCGATTCTGAGATCAAGAAATCAGGCCACCCATGTGTTTATTTGGACATTACTCGCCGGCCTCAAGCCTTTATCAAATCTCGATTTCCTCTTATTTACTCTCGATGCTTAGAGTATGGAATTGATATGGCTAAACAACCCATCCCCGTCGTGCCAGCGGCCCATTATCTTTGTGGAGGTGTTGTTACCGACGAAAATGGTCAAACCGATCTTCCTGGCCTGCTTGCGCTTGGTGAGTCTGCATGTACAGGGCTTCATGGCGCCAATCGCCTGGCCTCAAATTCTCTTCTTGAATGCTTGTCAGCGTCTCACAACGCCTCAATTGAAATTGGGAAAAAATGGGAAAGTTACAAAATAGTTCCTGGAACACCTCCCGAATGGAGGTCTCCTCAAGACTCCAACGAGGACGAAATGATCGTGATCACCCATATGTGGGAAGAAATTCGCCGCCTCATGTGGAATTACGTGGGAATTGTCCGATCCAACAAACGCTTGGAGCGAGCTCAGCACCGTTTGGTGAATATCATGTCTGAGGTCACAGAATATTACTCAAATTTTAAGATGCATGGAAATATCTTAGAGCTTCGGAACATTGCCATCGTCGCCATGCTGTCGGTCCAATGTGCTCTCAGCCGCAAAGAATCTCGGGGGATCCATTTCAATCTCGATTATCCTGAAAACACACTCCCGAATGGCGAAGATTCCATGGCTCTCCGAGGAGTTCAGCCCTAAGGCGCCTTAGGCTTCTCGGCCTCTGCCTTCGTAGCCCCGCTCTCAAGGGATCGATACACTAGAGAAACTCCGATAAAGACCGTGTTGCCGGGATTGAATCCCATGCGAACTTCGGGCTGACACCAGACTGATCCATACACGGGTAGCATGAGCCCCCCTTGTAAGTGGAACCCAGGAGTCGTGAAGGTTTGCCCAGTGTCTCCCTTGTGGTAGGTGAGATCTAAGCCAAACCCGTAGGTACTGAAAAACTCGTTAAAAGGAGTTTCTCCGTGAATGGTTAAAAACGCATTGTAGTAGCTCAAACCCGAACTATTCTCAAACCAAGTATTAGAAAGCAAGCCTACTTCAAGGGGATAGTCATATCCCCGGAAGGTATATTTAAATCCATACAAAGTTGTCACCGGGTAGAAATCAGGCACTGCACTCGGAAGAAGGACTCCTGACATCAAACCGTAGTCATGAATTTCTTTGGTGGGACTCGCCACCGGAGCTGGCGCTTGAGCAAAAGCCACGCACCCAGAAACGACGAATAACCACTGAATCATCAGCTTTCTTTTTGGCATTCTCAATTATTGTAATTTCCTAAATCAGATGCAAGCGCTTCTCGTATAATGTCACTTGACCGACGGTCGCTTTCTCTGGAATTCTGAAAAGACATGATCAAACGATTCGAATCAGAGTTTATTGGCTTTCAAAACATTCCCCTTTACTACCAGGGCTGGACTTCGACATCATCGCGCGGGGTCGTTTTAGTCACTCACGGGCAAGCCGAGCATTCTGGATGTTACGAACGCCTTGCCCAAGGTTTTAAAGGCGAATGGGATCTCATTGCCTGGGATCTTCGTGGACATGGAAAGTCCGAGGGCAAACGAGGCTACACCGGCCACTTTGACGACTACGTTAAAGACTGGGTTTTATTTTATGATCATGTGAGGCAGACTTTACTCAAGGGTCGTCCTTTGATTATTCTTGGCCACTCTATGGGCGCGTTGATTCAGCTTTTAGGACTTTTAAAAGTAAACTCCTCCGAAATCAAAGCTCAGGTTTTGAGCTCACCTCTCCTAAAAGTGGCTGTCCCTGTCCCGCCGATCAAAGACAAAGCCGCTCGTTTTCTTTTTAAGGTTTGGCCAAGTCTCACTTTAGGCAACGAAATTAAATACGAACATCTAACTCGAGATACAGAAATTCAAAAAACCTACGCTCTTGATCCCCTCAGACACGATCAGATTTCCTCGGGAGTTTATATTGGGATGATTGAAGGCATGGCCCGAGTCCACTCACGAGTTAAAGACTATGCGTTGCCAACATTCATGCAGCTTGCAGGTCAAGATAAAATTGTCGATAGAGTCACTGCAGAAAAGTTTTTTGCTCAACTTTCTATGGAGCGCAAAACTCTGAAGATCTACCAAACCTCAGAACATGAAATTTACAATTGCCTAGAACGAAAAGTGGCTTACGAGGACCTCCTAGAATATCTAAAAACGGTGGTTTAAATGATTCTAAAACTGCTTCCGTTATGCCTGCTCGTGGTTAGCTGTGCAAGCCAACCACCAAAACTCCAAGTTGAGTTGATGAGTGAAAGTGAATATCTGGATCTTGTTGAGACAAACACAAAAAGATCACAGGTCTACGAGGGATTTTACAATACGCTTGAGCTTAACGCGACTTTGCTTAACTCTAAGGTGACACAAGGGCAGGTTGACCAAAGCGCAAGACTCTATCAATGGGAGCAATCCACTTACGACACCGAAAAAGCGAAGATGTTAGATCAGTTGAAAAAAAACACCCGCATCTTTCTTAGTTTTTTTACCCCCGAACGCAAACACGACGATCTTGCAAAAAGCAAATCTCTTTGGAAGATCTTCCTAGATGTCCAAGGCCATCGTTACGAGGCAAAAGTGACGAAAGAGAAAAAGCTTGTGGCCGAGCTCAAGAGCTACTACCCATTTCACACTCGCTGGAACAGTGCTTATCTTTTAGAGTTTGCAGTTCCTCAGGAACAAATCGAAAGCACTCCAATCAAATTGACATTAACGGGACCTGTCGGCTCAACTTCTGTGGAATTTTAAACTCACCAAGCGATCAAAAACGATGGGCACATGTTGGGCAAGGGTCAGTCCAATTCCTGTTGTCCCACTGGGTTTGTAGACTTCAATATCTTCAAGTATCGCCTCTTTAACAATTTGCGCATACTTGTGCGGTGGCATGGCATCCAGAGGCACTTTGACATGAGCTCCATACAGATCATCAATTTGGTCAAACATTTTGGTTTTAATCCCGGGCGTGATCAAAAGGAGCGTGCTTACTCCCGTCCCTTTAAGCTCGGCACGAAGTGAGTTTGTGAATGCAACCACGCCGGCCTTAGATGCAGAGTAAGTGCTCGCACAAGGAATATTCATGACCCCAGACACGCTAGCATTGTTAACGATCTTTCCTTTTTTTCGCAAAATCATGCCGGGTAAAATTCCGTGAGTAAGATGAATCAGTGAAATTAGATTCACATGGAACATAGAATAAATGTCATCAATCGGTTGGTTTTCTAAAAGGCCACCCGTCAGTAAACCCGCATTGTTTATGAGAATATCTACGGGAGATTTATTAAGCTCAATTATAAGATCAGAGATTTCGTCTTTTTTCTGCAAATCGGCAGTGAGCAGCTTGACACTCAAAGCACCAAGCCCAGATAAACGCTCCTTATCTTTAATATCAGCTTTTCGATTCACTAAAGTCAGATGACATTTTTCGCGCGCCAACATTTCCGAAAATGCATAACCGATACCTCGCGTGGTCCCAGTGATAACAATGTGATTTTCTTTAATTTCCATAAAGCGCCTCGTTTGTTTTCTTACTATGAAATTAATATTCGCGAATGTCTAGGGCTAGACGCTTGACACAAAAATATTGATCCTCAAATTTAATCTATGAAAATTGTAGGAAAACTCCCCGAATTCAATATCCCTGTTCTCCCCTTAAGAAACTCAGTGATCTTTCCAGGGCAAACTTTGCCGTTGGTCATTGGGCGAGCCAAAAGTGTAAAAGCCGCGCAAGCCGCTTTAGATAGTGGTGGGTGGATTTTTACTGTTGCGCAATTAGAGGATAACGCTGACGAAACCACTCACCCCGATCAACTCTATCGGGTCGCAACGCTTAGTAAAATTGAAAAGATGAAGTCCACATCTCGCAAATCTTTTCAGGCCATCGTGACGGGCATTGCTCGCTATCAAATTGCAGAATTTAAAGATCAAGATGATTTCCTTGTGGCCAGCGGTCACAAACTTGAGGATCGGCTTGACGTCGACGGTGAACTGGCAACAAGCCTCACTCAAAACATGAAAGATCTTGCTAAAGAAACGCTCGATCTCATGAATATTAGCGATGATCGCCTCTTTGCTCTCATCGATGCAATTGAAGATCCGGTGAGTCTCACTCACATGGTCGCTCAAAGTTTAAGTATCAAAACTGACAAGAAACAAGAAGTGCTCGAGATGCTTTCAGTTAAAGAAAGGCTCCTGCATTTGCTCAATCTTCTAGTGCAAAGTCGGGAAGAGATTCGTCTGCAAAAAGATGTCTCTAAAAAAATCAATTCTCGATTAGGCAAACAGCAAAAAGAAGTCTTATTGCGTGAGCAAATCCGAGCCCTGCAGGAGGAGTTAGGCGATACTGCTGGTGGTTCTGGCGCGCCTAAAGATCAAACTAAAAAAATCGACGATGCTGGAATGCCTGAGGCAGTAAAGAAAGTGGCCCTCGAACAAATGGCAAGGCTTGAATCTTTAGGACCGCAGTCACCAGAAAGCAGCATGATTAAAAACTACCTGGATTTGCTTTGTGCACTTCCTTGGTCGAAGTCATCTGACTCAGACATTGATTTAGAAAAAGCTAGAGATATTCTCAACGAAGACCACTACGGCCTTGATAAGATAAAAAAACGTATCATCCAGCACTTGGCTGTTATGAAAGTGAAAAAGGACAAAAAGGGTTCGATCCTTTTATTTGTAGGTCCTCCAGGTGTTGGTAAAACCAGCCTCGGGCGAAGTATTGCTAAAGCTCTCGGAAGAAAATTTGTTCGCAGCAGTTTAGGTGGGGTTCGAGACGACGCTGAAATTCGCGGTCATCGCCGCACCTATATTGGTGCACTTCCTGGACGGGTTATTGATGGCATCAAACGTGCGGGCGAGAACAACCCCGTGTTTATGCTTGACGAGATCGACAAACTCACGCGTGGCTATAGTGGAGATCCAGCTAGCGCGCTTCTTGAGGTCTTGGACCCAGAGCAAAACTCAACGTTTTTAGATCACTATTTAGATGTGCCATTTGATCTATCCAACGTGTTTTTTATCGCTACTGCGAATAGTTTAGAGACAATTCCTGGGCCGCTTTTGGATCGGATGGAAGTGATTTTCTTATCGGGATACACATTGCCCGAAAAACTTCACATTGCAAAAACCCATCTAGTACCGAAAGTCCTAGACGAGCATGGGATGACTCGCGAAAAAATTGAAATTCCTGAGGCTACCTTGCTTCGAATCATTTCGTGCTATACCCGTGAGGCAGGTGTCCGTGAACTTCAACGAATGATTGCAGGCACAGTTCGACATGGTGTTGAGGCGAGTCTCAAAGAAGGCGCGAAGCTTCCTGTCAAAATCGAAATCCCTGCGCTCGAAGAAATTCTCGGACCTGAACGCTTCCAGCAGGAAAGCATTCAAGACACGCTTCCCGCAGGTGTTGCGACAGGTTTGGCGTGGACGCCAATGGGCGGTGATATTCTCTACATTGAAGCCAGTCAAATGCCAGGCAGTGGAAAACTTCTGTTAACAGGGCAACTGGGAGATGTCATGAAAGAGTCCGCTCAAATCGCTCTGAGTCTCGCGCGCTCTCGTCTCGCTGGTCTCACGCCTGAGTTTGTTTACGACAAATCAGATGTGCACATTCATGTCCCAGCTGGTGCCATTCCTAAAGATGGACCTTCTGCGGGCGTGACTATGCTTACGACGATTGCGAGTCTTTTTACTCATCGTCCTGTTGATGCAAAAACTGCGATGACTGGTGAGATTACTCTCAGAGGGCTTGTTCTCCCTGTCGGTGGCATCAAAGAAAAAGTGATTGCCGCACATCGAGCCGGAATCAAAAAGGTCATTCTTTCAAAGAAAAATGAAAGAGACCTCAAAGAGATTCCCGAAGAAATTAGGCAAGACATCAATTTTGTCTCAATTGAAACGGTTGAGGACCTGTTGCATGAGGCTTTAGGATTTGACACTCCTAAACCCGAAACGCTTTCCCATCATAATCTTCATGGCGAAGATTCAACAAACGTCTGCTCGTGAAAAGGATAGACGGCGACCAACCAGGTGCGATTTGCACCTGTGTGGCCGCAAATTTTCAGAGCTTGTTGGTAGAGTTTGAGCTGCGCAATAGCAGCTTCATGATTTTTGGGATTCCCCGTTTTGTAGTCGACAATCCAAAGATCACCAGCCTCGTCAAAACCCCACAGATCGATCTGACCTCGTAAAATTTGATCCTCTCGCTGAACTGTAAAACCCCATTCAGCAAAGCCATTACGAAGTAAATACCTCAAAGGAGCTTGATCTAAATTCAAAAGATAAGCGAGAGCTTCTCTTAATCCCTCCTGAATGTCTTCCGTAGAAAATTCGACATTATCAAGGCTCGAGGCATACCTTAATTTTTGAAGCAACTCGTGAACTCTGTTTCCTAGGACAATTTTCTTAAGCTTCGAATAGGAACTAGTTTTAAAAGCTGGCTTCTTCTCCTTGCTTACAAGATCAGTGACAGAAGTAACGCTCATCTTTTCTGAAATAAATCCCAACGAGGGATCGACAACTCCGCCCCAAAGAGCTGGAGAAACAAAAGGTTCCGAAGTCTTTGAAGGTCTATCCCAGGCTATAATCTCATACGTAAAGCCATTTTCGTTCACCACCGACTCATCCCGAACCAGAGGAAAGGCCTCGGCCCAAGACCCTTTATCAAAAGTTTCGGGAAGCACGAGAGCCACAGTTTTTATGGCCCGAGTCATAGCCACATAGAGAACGCGATCCGACTCAGCCTTTTCACGCAGTTTGTATTCCTGTTTGATCTTTTCAAAAAGTGGAGTTTTAAAAGTCTCTTCGCCAGGCACAAACGGCGCCGTGAGAGTCCATTGACCTGTAGCCTCATCAACGAGGACTGGCGCTCCACTAAAACCCTTGGGCCCGACTCCTTGATCTAAAATAATCACGTGTTCAAACTGTAAACCTTTAGAACCATGGATTGTCATCAGTTCAATACGTTCGGTTGCGTAAACAGGGGGCGCTTCTCCTTCTTCGTTCGATTCAGAGTCAAACGTCTCGGCCATTCGACTCATGAAATCGAGGATATCAAAATCTCTTTGCTGCTCCCACTTTTTGATTTCGCCCATCGCCTTCCACAAATTCGCTTCCCACTGCCCGCTTTTGTCCATCGCGTAGCCGTAGTCTAGAATGCGAGCTCTCAAGACCTGCTCCAAGCACTCACACAAACTGCGAGTCTGGGCTAGAAGGGCCAAGTCATGTAGAGCACGAGGCCCCTCTGGCAATTCCGCAAGCTCTAAGACAGCCTTCCAAAATGAGCCCGTGGAAGCTCGTTTTGTAGCAACAATCCAATCATCCGGGGTAAGAAACCAAGGAGATCTCAAGATACTTAGCAAAGTGAGATCATCATGGGGATTGATCAGAAATTTTAAAATTTGTAGTAGGTCTTTGACCTCACGACGTTCAAAAAATCTCCCCGAGGAGCTCAAGTGGTAAGGAACCCCTCGTTGTTTAAGAGTTTGCGCCAAACTCAGAAGGGTTGCATTTTTTCTAGCTAGCACACAGATTTGTGAAAATGGAACTCCCGATTCACTGAGCTTTTGTATGTGTGTCAGCGCCGCTAGAGCCTCAGCATCAACCGTTGCTTCCGGAGAGTTTTCCTCGACCTCTTTAACTAGATAAAGGGTTGCAACGACTTTTAATGGATCTGCCGGGATCCTGAAATTCGGGGTCATCGGCTGAAACTGCCGACTGAATTTGGAAAAAAAGTAATTAAAAAACAAAAGAAGTTCTGGCTCCGATCGATAGTTGACCCTCAGATACTCAGCATCAACACCTAGAGACTTTGCGGTCTTTTCTTGAAGCTCAAAAACCTCAGATCTCGCTCCCCTAAAAAGATAAATACTTTGCTGGGGATCTCCCACGATAAAACTTGGCTGATCCCCCTTGAGACGCGACAAAAGCTGAACCTGGACGGGGCTTGTGTCCTGGAACTCATCGATCATCCAATAGTCATAGTCTTTTGAAAATCGATCTCCTAGCGCCGGATTTCTTTTAAGGAGTTTCAGCGATAGATATTCTAAATCCTTGAGATTCAGAGAACCCGTCTTAAGTTTATGAGCTTCAAGCCGCTGGAGCATGTTATAGAAAAATCCTTCGAGCGAAGCAGAAACAGCTTCGTATTTGTCCCAAACTACGGGATCGTAGGCGCGAGTTCGAAGACATTTTAGATTCTCCCACAAAGCTCCAAAGTTAAGAACAGCTTCTGGATCTGCGTCTTTACTGAAAGTTGGTTTTCGTACTGGCCCGATGGAGTCATTGACCACCTGCCGAAACTGGGAGAACGAAGCCTGAGAAAAACTTTGAAGATCCAACAAAAGATCATGAACCTTTTTTGTCGATGCCGTCTTAAAGATCTCTGGCCGAGACAATACAAGCTGCAATTGACGAAATATGGTGTTTTGAAATTGATCTGCGTCTTTTTGCAAATCTGTAATAGAAAATCGCGCTACACGGTCAAAAATACATGTAGCTTCATCGAAGCTTTCAACCATCTCTGCGAGCTGATCAAAAGAAAAGTACTGCAAAAAATCTAGATCTTGACCCGGCTCCAACAAGGCTTCTGCCAACATTTTTTTGAGGTTTTGCCTTTGTCCGCCTCCACCTTCGATTTTAATTTCAGGCCCAAGGTCACTGAGATGCCCATAACGGGTCAAAAACTTAAATAAGATCCCGTGAATAGTAGAGATGTGAATGTAGGAATGTGAGGTCACAAACATGAGAAGCTTTTCGCGATCGCTCTCTTTAAACTCAAGATTCAGCTCTTCTTTGAGACTTGGATCAAGTGCCTTTTTTAAAAGGCGCTCGCGAATTTCTTGAGTGGCTTTTCGAGTAAATGTTGTGATGACAATTCTAGGAAAGCGTTTGTAGTGTCCATGATATTCAAGCGCGCTACGAATAATAGTATCAATGAGGGTCCGCGTTTTTCCAGCGCCTGCGCCCGCTCGGATCACCCGAGACTTTAATTCAAATGTGGGGCTCGACATAGACCTCTCCAGCGGCAAGATTCGCAAGTGGTTTTGTTTTTCGGAATTGGATAAAGCTCTCCACGATCAATCGTTTTGACGTAGCTCTGGATTTTATCAGACGTTGCAGCAAGCCACTCAGCCTTTCCTTCAGAGGTGAGCGAGCCGGCCTTTGTTGCCGGTGGAGGCACAAGTCCGTCTGCTCGGCCTTCAAGGGTAAATCCTTTTTTTCGCTCTAGAGGATAAAAGGAGTAGTAGTGGGCAGCCACGACCTCATGACTTGGAAGGGCCGCGCCCTGTTCAATAGCTAAAGTGTAAATAGCCATTTGCAATTTGTCATTTTTAAGCCATTGGCTGACCTGTTGCAAATCACTATCTGTCGATTTGTAGTCGATCAAAACGCAACGGCCCGATTCATCGGCGTCGATCCGATCAATCTTCCCAACAATCTCTTTGTTTTGTATTTGAAACTTAAATTCTTTTTCAAAAGCCACTGGATGCGACTGCGGATAATCCGCCTGCCACTTCTTTTCAAGAGCCACAAAACCTTTAATAAATTCTTTGAGACGAATCAAAAGCATAGCGATCGTCAAGGGAGATACTGAGGTTTTCCAGTGCTCCGCTACTAAAGCTCTTAGCCAAACATCAAACTCAGGTGTTTCTGTTTTATCAATCCAATTCTCTTTGAGAATGCCCTCGCACACACTGTGATAAATTTGTCCTTTGTCTCGGGGGTCTAAATCCAGATCTAAAACAACAGGGTCACCCAAACCGAAAATCCTTTGAGATTTAAAAATAAAAGGACACTTTACAAAAGACTCCAAACTCGAAGCTGAGAGCCTGAGGTTTTCCCGCTTAGCTAGGTCCCAATTCCAAAGCCCTTGATCGCGATCTATTCCGATTTTTACAGGCTCATCCGAAAGATCTTTAGCTAAATGCCTCTGTTTTTGGTCCCAGAGGGTAAGCCCAGGTTCGGAGATGGAATCCTGGTCTTTGCTTTGCGAGAGCCAAAAAAGACATGGTGAAGCTGGCGCACCAGACCGATCGGTGCTCGAAGTAAAAAAATAAGACTGCAAACTCTGAGCTTGAGTCAGCCATTCCAGCTCAAACTCAAGCTCGTGGGAATCGGGATGACTTATGACAAATGCAAGATCAGTAAATAACTCATAGACATCGGTTGCAAAAAGAGGAATGGCGTTTTCAGATTTCAAATTACGCTCTGTTAAACCTAAGAAAATTTTTTTTGTCCTCACCAAGCTCTCAGCCGACATGAGGTTGACTATTTCAACCCCTTTACTTCTCGAGGGTGTCGGTATCTTTTTTTGGATGCAAAATTCTTTACATAACCAGAGCCAATGACGAAGCGAAAGCGGCAGATCCACTCGTATATCTTTCTGAAATGCCGAAAGAAGCTGTAAAATTTGCTCTTCCTCAACTCTGGCCCGATCGGCTGCCATGCACGCCCACTCCAAAAATCCATCTCCCGTCAGTACCTCCGGAGGATTTTGTTCTAAGTAGGGTTTTAGTCCTTCGAATCGCGAGACGTCATCTTCGGAATAAATATGACTCAAATAAGACACGAAAGTGAGGTGATCAACATCGGGGCGCTGCCGCTGATGAAACAGATTCCATTCTAAATTTGCCGTAGAAAACTCCCGGCTTTGAAGCTCCATCTCTGCAAACCATTTTCGCACCCATGGCATACCAAAGTAACTGGTTCGACTTAAAAAACTGTGCGGAATTCCCGCCATGTCGAAATGATGAGCTAAGATATCCTCGTACTGTCCTTCGCGAGGGAAAACGACGACCCAGTCAAATGGAGACCCCCCTGCCCTGAGATCTTTTTCGATCAAGAAAGCAGCTTGTTTAACTTCAGCAACCGGAGAAACAAATCGATCAAACTCAATGGCTCCTGCCAAATCAGATTTTTCAAGTCGCGACACCTTCACCGCCGAATCGATCACTTCTTGGTAGGAAGTCATAAACCAGTTGAGAGGCTCTCTTAAATTCAATGAGGGTGCAATCACGGTAACTTCAAAAGAGCGAGCTAAATTCTTGATAATCTGAGATTCGATAAACTGAAGCTGCCCGCCCAAATCAAAAACAATTTTCTTTATTCCCAAATCTAGATTGAGATCTGCATCTACGAGCAGACTGCTCGCACCTTCTTGCGGAATGACCTTTCTTTCTCGCAACACATCCCAAGCTTTTTTCGCCCGTAAAATCCACGGCAACCATGCCGCTTTTCTAGCCTCGTCCAAATCCAGCCAGTCAGACAGCTGCTCAAGACCCACAGGATGAGACAAAATCGGGAGAAACTGCATCATCGCTTGCAAATAGGTTTTTGACTGTAGAACAGCCTCCGGATTTTCTCTTAAAAAATGATCTTTAAGAAGACCTTCAGCGACGAAACTAGGAACTATAGAATAATCAGGTTTAAGATAAAGGATGAGGCTGCGCCAAAATTCACTGGCTCGCAAAACAGACCGTTCTTCAAAACTCCCAGCCTTCTTTAAGAGAGCTTCCTGAAGTTCGACCTTAGATCGAAGATCAGATACAACCCAAAGTGTATCCCGCGAATCGAAATCCGCAAACAACTGCCATTTTTGATCGGGCTGAGAAATTTGGGTCACTTTGAGCATGGGAGAAAAGCTTATATGAAGAGAGCTGCTGTGACTAGTAGCTAGCGGCATGTCAAAACTAGCGGCGGACTTTGAGCTTTCTGGGGCGACCACTTTTATCTAAAATACGAAAGCTAGGATCAAATCCAAGCTCCATGCTGAGTGTCGCCTGATAGCGCCTGTCTTGCTGCTGGCCGGGATACTCTCCAAGCTCAACGCCGTAAGACGCAACGTCAAAGCGGATAAGCCATAAATCGATTCCTAAACCCACCGTGTAATATCCTTGGTTGAATCCAGCGCGTACATCAAGAAGAGGCAAACTCAACTCGACACCTGTATGAATTTTTTTACCCAAATCTTCAGTGGGATCGTTGGTATGTTTGTAATCAACTGCGGCCGTGAGAGTCATGAGGGGCAAGTCAATGGCAAGAGCGCCTCCGATGATTTTTTCGTCCTTCTGTTGGGGAGGAGCGGTTGCCGTCGTGTCTTTACTGAACGAGGTGTAACCAACATCTTTCCAAACAAACGACAACGTCGGTTGAATGATGCCCACTTGCGAGGTGATGTTCAAACCAAGATCCATTCCAAGACCGACACCCCGATTGTTAAAACTCTCAGCGATAGATTCGGTGTTGCCGGTAAGGAGCGAACCTACAGGGACAGGGGTGTCAGTTCCTGTACGAGTCACTCGTTTTGCGACAGCTCCTAAATGTAAAAATGGAGCTAGGGGTACCGCAGCTCCAATGACAAGTCCAAGATCGTTGATGTAGTTCACATTCAGACTTGGATAGGCTGGATTACGAGCTAAGAACGACGCACTCCCAGAGTCATAAAGGCCAAAGCCAAAATAAGGAATGGCGAAAAGGCTTTTCCCGTGAGCTCCTAACCAAACTTGATCACCGTAGAACTTCTCCAAGTCTGATGAGGATTGGTATTGATCTGCTTTCGAAGCGATACTAGTCGCTCCAGTCCCAGAAGCCGCAAGTCCCACACCTAGCACCGTCCACTGCATTCCATTAACTTTAGCTAGCCCCGCTGGATTGTACAGCAGCGCCTCTCCATCATCGACAACTCCAACGAAGGCGTTACCCATTCCAAGAGCACGCGTTGATTGAGCGGTCTCAAAAATTTCCTTACACTCGCCGGCATCACTCCAGACAAATGCGATGAAAAAAAGAAGCGCCAAGCGCGGTTTCAAGGAGGACAGCACGTGATGATGGCCTCGTCTGTGCAGTCGCCCAAACCTGCCGTTGAAGTTTTTAGGATATTTCTAAACGCAATGACGTTAGGCTGAGTGACGTCAGCAATAGTAAATTTAAGACAGGGATTATCCCCTCCAGATCCAGCAGCGACGATGTTGCACTTTTCTAAGAAGTCGGTAACTGCTGTAGCAGCTGAGTTTCCCGCAGCTACGGCACTCAAGTAAGCAATATTCTCAAGCAAAAGACTAAATCCAACGACCACACTTTTTACATCATCGTCAGTAAGGAAGGCCTGGCCCGGCGCCGCTTCCTGGGCATCGCAAGAATTGAAAGTCGTATCAACAACGCCATCGCCAAGACCGCCTGTACTATCGACATCGGCTTTGCTTTTTATGTAGCTCCCAATCATGGCCATAGATAGAATTGCAAGAAATAAGTTATCTTCAGAACTCCGAACGGATGCCGAGGATCCAATTTCACGCATGATTACAGCCGCCTCGTAACAAGACGCAGGATCCACTGCTTTTTGAGTGAACGCCTTCATAAAAATCTGAAAAAGGGGAACCGATCCCGCCTCACCAACCGCTTTAAAAAAAGATAAGAAAAGAAGACCGCATTTTCCCGCATAAGCGCTCGCTAGAATTCTTTTGAACTCAGCTTTTGCTTGAAAATCGGTGGTCATCGATTTGAGAGTTTTGATAGACTCGGCAAATTCCAGGCGATCCAATTGATATTGTGCTTTATGAAAAAGGGCAGAATCTTTATCTTTGTTAGCCGTGGTTTCAAAGATGTTGAAACCGCAACTCGATAGCAATGTTGATGCAAAAAAAACGCAGAGACATCTATGAAAAAAACGCGAACGTACCATACTACTAGGATACTTGACCGAGTTTAAAATCGAAAGGAAAACTTACCCATCACTCGGCGATCTTCCTTCGGCTGATCGGCAGTCCCGATTTCTTCGCCATAGGTCCCGATCTGAAATTGCATATGCTCTGTTGCTAGCTCTAGACCACCCGTCCAGTATCGCTGATTCATTCCCGCTCTCAAGAATATAAGATCATAAAAATTGAACTCGACTCCAGCATGCACCCTTTTCGCACTGTCGGTCTCCTCTTCTTTAGTCAGAGCCCCTTTATATTCGACGGACCATACGGATCGAATGTAGTTCGTGTGAATGGGAGAGACTGAAAAACCAACGTCGGCATCTTGTTTGAGCTCTGCGGGTTGCGTCGCTGTGCTATAGGTGCCTGGCCCTTGATCGAACTTTGTCCCACCAACGTCGTGGACGACAACAGCAAGACTTGGCAAGAGAGTCCAAGGCGCTGTGAGAACCAAACCAACGTCGGTCGCAAGACCCGTTCCCGAACTTGCATGATCTTTTATGGTCATCGGACCTGTTGGATCGATCGCTTTATGAATCTCCACACGATTGATGTACTTACCGACAAAACCAAGTTTGATACGGCCATCAAAGAACCGAAAATTGTACCCTAGAAGAGCTGCCGTATCATTGGTGTAATCAGTCTGCATCGAAGTGGCATCAGCATTCATCTCAGCGTCCATCGAGTATTTTGCATAGACGCCCAGTCCAAAGTTCTTAACAACTATCGAAGGCATTATTTGTCCAAGAAAATGAAAATGCTTTTCTGGTGTTGCTGCTGTGACCTCGCGCACCTGGCTGAGATCAAATGGATTTGTAAAAGACTGATTGAGGTACATGTTTGCGACATTTGAGGATCCATGAATCTCGGGGTCAAAAATAGTTCCATAAAAACTGCGTACTTTTCCGAGGCCCGCTGGATTTGAGATCAACGCTGTCTCATCGTTGACTACGGCTGCGTTCACTCCCCCCATGCTGAGAGAGCGAATTCCATTGTAGAACTCATATTTCTCGCTGGCTAAAAGCGTCGTTGGAAGCGTCAAAAAGGTTAGCAGAAAAACGCAATTTCTCATACTGCGATACCTATCGGCTCGGTTTGCATCAACATGAGACGAGTCAGACGAGATTCAGACCTTGATCCAGAAAAAATTGAATTTTGCGACCTCGACTTCCGACAAGAAATACACAGGAGCGTCTATGATTTCAAAATCCACTACATCCATGTTCACAGTATTGTTCGTAAGCATCCTTGGTCTCGGAGGGCTCACCGCCTGCTCGTCCGGAGAAAAAGACTCAGATAAACTTTACGAAGCTCAGGCATGCCTAGACACAGCCACAAAAACAACCGTGTCTGACTGCCTCACTAAAATTGACGGACTTGAAAGCAAACAGGCCTATCTATTAAGATGTGCCTCTGTATTTATACAAGATGGTTTTGACGATCCATCTAGATTCGCGAGCGCCTTTAGCCAGCTCGACAAAAAAACTGGAACGACAGACCCTACATTAGGGCTCCTCGGATATATGGCTTTTTCTAGCTCCACAGTCGTCGCCGAAAACCAAGCCCACGCCCAGCTCGCGATGGACTATTGCCAAAAATCCGAATCTGCTGGCTACATCATGCTTGCATCCATGGCCAACATCGCGACCACCATAACTTCGCTATCAACAGCCATCACGACCATCGATCCTAACAATCCACCATCAGCAGAAGAGATGTCAGCCGCACTCGCCGAAATTCTAACAAACCCTAACGCACAAACATCTATCGGAGCCACCGCAATCACAGCCTACCAAAGTAACTGCAGCGGTGACTCCGCCACAGGCAACGCCTCCCTCTGCTCCGACCTCAGCCAAGCCCTAGCGTCATCGAGCAATCCCACTGATCCCACAGCCGTCGGCGCCGCACTCATGACCATCTACCAAACCGGCTCCAAGTAAGTCGCCTAAACACTAAATCCAAACTCCTCCCGAGCTCGCATCAAATTGTGAGCTTGGCAGAGGAGCCTGAGGTTCTCTGGAATATGTTTCCCGCCCTTAGCAAACGGAATGTTGTGGTCTATCTGTACAAAGTGCTGAGAACCGCAGCCTTTGTATGTACAACGCCCTCCATCGCGCTTCCAAACCTCTCTCGACACCTTCGCAGGAATATGCCGAGGCGACTTCGGCGTTGGCGTTGCCTTGTGTCGTGGATTTTG
>JBGATJ010000048.1:0-35571 GCA_044229295.1 Pseudobdellovibrionaceae bacterium | reverse complement strand
CCCACCGTGATCTCTGAAATCAAGTCATTGGGCTCAACTTTTTGACCCCCGATAATCGCCGCCTCAGGTCGATCGCCAGAATCGCCATCGGGCCTATCGAATCGTCCGCAGGCTGAAGTGGTCAGCAAAATCCCTAACAAAAATAAAATAGGATTTTTCATCGGTCTCCCATTTAAAAGATTTTTGTCTACTTGTAGGGAAGCCCGTTGACCAATCATTTGTCAGACAAAATGATGCTGTTCAGAAAAGGTTGAAAAATTTATACCGGGAAATGCCGGCATGTCATACAGTGGCCCTTTAAAAAGGGGAGAGTTTATGTGTAAGCCTATTTTTTTTCTACTGAGTTCTTTATTTTTTGTCAGCGCTGCCTCGGCGGGCTTAACTTACGAACAGGCAAAAGCAGTTTGTGAAAAAGATGGGAGCGAGCTGGTTTCAACCGTGTTGCTTCTTGAGATCATGCGTCAAGTTGGAGATGAGGTTCCTGAGGACTGGTACTGGTCAGGAGATCTGGATCCAGAGTGCAATCCAAAGAGCTGTCACTTTCAGGTGCATTCGACTCAAATCATCAAGCGTTCTGCCGCCGATGAGTCTCGCGCTGCTAAGGGAACATTTTGCTATGATCGAATCAAATTCCAACTGCGCCTAGTGAGTCGCAGCGGCCGTCCCCATATTATCAAACAGTGGTAGGTCGACCCACCCTTATGGGTGAGTCGCGTTTAACAGGTTATTTGCAACGAACGCTTTGTGCTTCTTCGCCACCTGCGAACTTGAATGTATCTCCTTGGTCATCCAATCGCAATGTGCCAGTTTGGCTGGTGTAAGAAACAAAAGTATCGCCGTCGGTGTCTGTTTTAGTGATTTTTTCGGCGCCAGAGCTCTCGCCTTCAACAGTAAACTTCAGCGTGGTGCGAGTGGCATTTAATTTCCACTCCTGATTGTCTTCACCGTAACACACGACAACTTTTCTGTTATGTGCAAGGTTAAAATCGGCCATGGCAAACGGACTCATGGTCATAGTGAGCAAAGAAAAAATAACAGATGCTTTCATAAATTCCCTCTTGGTTATGGTTTGGGCGATGCCTACCACGGGAATTTCTAGAACTCCAGGTGAAGACATGGGAGCCATGAAATTTTACCACTGATGAGCGTTGTTATTTTTTCGGTTTGCACTCAGGGAGCCCGAGATTTTACTCCATCGACTGAAACCGATTGATTGTCGCGCACGCTTTTGTGCGCTTTTCTTAAGCCATTTGTGCGCATTCTCATTGTCGAAAAAAACCATCCCTGCGACAAAGAGGCAAGTGCAACAACAACAACACTAACAAGGAGAAAGAATATGAAAGCACTCATCCTCAGCCTCGCGACACTCATCACCATCTCAACCACGGCTTTTGCTCAGGAAGTCGAGCAGTTCGAAGACCTTGATGGAACTGAAGTTTCAGAAATGATTCTTCCCAACACAGGCTTTGTTTGTGCGGCTCGTGGTCCCCAAGGAAGGATCTACCGAGCATTTGGCAAAAAGGCCAAACCGACTTTGAGGAGAGCTGTTGAAAAATGCGAAGCTGTCACTCAGAATTGCAAACCTTTAGGTTGCAAACGTCGAGGCCATATAGAATAGTCGCTGCCCATGCAGACAGAGACTCCCTTACAAGGGTTTTCGATTTTTGATTTCCAAGACATAAAGTCTTATCTGCTGTTTGTGCGCCGGTACCTCCTGGTCCGGCGCCACAAGCCTATAACGCTTGAAAAGTGGGCCTCACGCCTGGGGTACCGTTCCCCCAGATCTATTGCTATGGTCCTCAAGGGACAAAGATTGCCCAGCGAAGATATGGTCTTACTGATCGCGAAGGATCTTGGGCTTGGTGATAAAGAAAAGCAATACCTAAGGCTGTTGGTTCGCCTTGAAAAGCTCAAGACCAAAAATGCAGATCTCAGTGAGATCTATACTCAGATTGAAGAGATCAATCCAAAAACGGGAAAGATCCCAATTGAAGCCAATGCCTTTGCGTACATAGCTCAATGGCAACATCTTGTGCTACGACAACTTCTGAGCCTTAAGCGTAGCCATAGCAATATTCCCTGGATGATTTGGCAGCTGCGCAATAAACTTTCCGAGGGCGAACTTATGAAAACGTTAGAGACACTCACCAATTTAGGAATGTTAAAAAAAATAAGTAGCGGATGGAAACTTTTAGACTCTGGAGTTATCACTGGGACCGATGTGCCAAGCAAAGCCATTCAACTGCATCACTCACAAATGATGGAAAGAGCTCAAGAAGCTCTGCAAGAGCAGGACGTGCTCGACCGTGAGTTCACTTCGGTGACTTTAGGGTTTCCACCCGAAAAGATTAAAGAAGCAAAAGAAATGATTCGTCACTTTCGCGATAACTTTGACAAAAAGTTTCGAACAAAAAATACCGATCAGGTTTACCAACTTAATATCCAGTTTTTCGCACACACACGAAAGAGAGGCAGCAAATGAAGATTTTAGTTGTAGTTCTTTGCTTTTTTGCAAGTTGTTTTGCTAAGAGCGACACCGTTGGAAACGGCAGCGGTTTGGCTCAGAAAAACATTATTTTGGCTTACTCCAATTTAACTCGCTACATTGGAGCGTGTTTACAATCCCGTTCTTGCAAAGTGAACAAACAACAAAGGGCCTTATTGAAAGACATTGTGGCGGATCTTCCCCATGAGAAACCCCTAGAGTTTAAGTCTGGGAAATCCAATCCGTCGTTTTTTCTTATTGAAGGCGAAACAAAAGTTGCAAAAACGGGTTACCAAGTTGGCGATATTATCTTCGTTAACTCCGACATGATTTACGCCTCGGATTTTGACGGCGAACAACAGGTTTTTTCTGTTGCCGACGGTGTTGGGCTTTTAGTGCATGAGCTCAGTCATCATCATGGTATTACCGATGAGGTTCAAGCAGATCTTCTAGGAAGCCAAGTGCAGAACTTGGTGGCAGGCAATATGCAGCGAGTGGAGAGTCGGTTTCTTTGGTCTCCCATCGTAGCTTATGCTTATAACTTGCCTTTGAAACAGGGTCTGACTCAAGTTTGGATTTCTGACGGAGAAAAACTCATCGATCTGAGCGCTCTCATAGATAAGGCTCGGGCTTGCCCAACCAACGCCAGAAAAATCGGCAGTCATATTTCAAACATTCACTGGGGCGTTACTTTCAGAGTCACACCCACCATTTCTACTTTTAGAATGGGTGGCTACCTTGTGAATTTTTGTGATGTCAAAGACCCTCTGAAGTTTGCCAAACTCGACGGTCGACCCGTCGCTATCGATTCCGATTTTCAATGGGACGGGAAAGTGTTTCGCTATATTCAAGGATCAAGCCGCCTTGCAAATATAGGTGAGCAGCCAAGCATGCTGACGGAAAGAGTAGCCGATTGAGGTTTTATTGGGCGGTTCGGGGTGCGAATGCGGGCTTATCTCTTTGGAAGATTTTTTCGCATTGAGGAAAGTCGGTGACTTTTTCTAATTCTTGGATTTTAAATCGGAAGGTCAAAGCGTCATGAGCGTCGTCACCTGTTCGGCTCCATCCTGAATTGAGATACAAAACCCCTGGTTTTTTGCCGTCGCGGAAATCGTTGTTGAGTCTCTGGAGCTGAGCTGGATTCAAGGCTTTGAGGGCTTTTCATAGGAGTTTCGGGTTGATTTGAGGAGGAACTCTGTCCTCATGCATTTGACGTAGAGGGGTTCTGGTTCTGAACGGCTGGGTCGACTGCCATAAATACAACTCAGGAGAGTGGACGAATGGATGATCCATTCGGGCCCATCAAATTCAAATTGACTGGCCAGAAAAGTGAGACGCTTGAAATCGTGTTGAAGCTTTTGGCACTGACTGTTTAATTGCGTTTCGCGATTGAGACGAGATTCTTTTAATTTTTGAAGGTCGTCCTGAACGAATTGGAACTCGGCCTTGCTGCATTTTTTTTTGCAGTTGATTCCCGGGCTCTCTTTTGAAAAAACAAAGGAATATAATAAGCAAAATATTGATATCATTAGTTTATGGTCCGCTTATTTCCAGTAAAGATTTTTCTTGTTTTTTATTTGTAACTGAGTTACATTCGTAGACGTGGCGCGACCATCGAAAATAAAAAATATTGTTGAAGTCACGACGTTGGCAGTGCGCCGAGGACAGGTGCTTTACTCGTCGCACGCGAACTTGCGAATGATGGAACGCTCAATCATTAAACCTGAGGTCGAATTTATTTTAACGAAGGGACATCATGAGTCGCGCAAAAATCAATTCAATGAAGTGCACTCTGCATGGGATTACTCAATAAGGGGTAAAACTCTGGATGGAAGAAATATTAGGATTGTCGTGGCCCTGGTTGATCCAGAGATTTTGATAGTAACTGCTATTGATCTAGACGAAAGGGATAGCTGAAATGAAGACAAAAAAAATTCAAAAGGTATATCAAGATAATGGCTTTGGTTTCCCCGTCACTTTGATGAATGTCCCGATGATCGAGGTTCGGGGTGAGTGGGTCCCGCAAATCAATCAAAAGGAGTTGCAGGACCGTGTTGTTGAATTTCTCGTCTTAAAGCCAAGCCGTCTTACAGGAAGTGAAATTCATTTTCTACGTTTGATTTCAGAGATGAATCTAAAACAGTTCGCGGATCGCTTTGATGTGACTCACCCAGCGGTTTTAAAATGGGAAAAGGCAGAAAATAAAGAAACAGGAATGAATTGGACTACTGAGAAAGATATTCGTCTTTTTGCACTCAAAAACCTTGGACCAAATGCTAAAGAGTTTTTAACTGCGTACGAACGCTTGGCTTCCGTTGCTAACGCAAAACTCCAAGCTGTCAAAATTGACCTAGAAAAGCGTTCTGCGTAATACGGAAGTGACCAAGTTTTAGACAGTCCTGAAAAAGTTCGCAGTCCCAGTAATAACAGCTGTGAAACAGCATGCGAGAGAGTACATTTTGACGCATGAAACGAGGACAAATTACGAGACTTTTCGCAGCGATGGCTGCGGCCGGGGCAATCTCAATAGGCCAAAATGGAGTGAGCGCACCGCTTTGCTCACAGGTTTTTGTAAGCCACCAAGAGAAAGCAATTCCGATCGATGAAACCGTGACCGAATGGTACACGACGGTTGAAATGGGGTATCACGAAAAGTGGATTGCAAAAGACCTCGACACAGGAATCAGAAAAGTGGAGGTGGTTTTATCCGACACCGATCCGTCTAAGTCGATTCGCCTTCACAATGTCGCCCTTTCCCCTGATGCCAAAGACGACTCGAGCTCTTATTACGCCTTAATGTCTCGCAATCAGCTCACCAAAGTTGTTGACGCCACTCTTTATCCTATCAACTCAACTCAGAACCTCTCCGCATTCGTGGATAAAAATTTTCAACTGGTTTGGGATGTTTATCTTAAAAAACATGTGGTCACTCCGAAAGAGATCGAAGACTTTAAAAAGACCGAAAGCGAACTTGCGCCTCAGCGAAAAGTGACGTTTGTCACAAAATCACAATCGGGAAAGCTCCTTGCTGTTTTACGGTTGTATGATGGAAGCAAATTTCCGACCGTTTTTTTGACAGATCCCCATCATATCGAAAGCCCCATAACGGATCCGCGCTTGCCGATCGAGCGGCGCTATCCTGAGCTCAAATTGCGTGGGAAAACTCAATACATCTTTGAGGCTGGACGGCTTGCTAAGAGCGAAGAGGTTCAAGATATTTTGCCGTATGAGTTTTATAACATCGGATCCTATCTGTTCTCGAAGTTTTCGAGTCAAGGAAAAGCACCACCCGAGTACTGGAAAGCAGGACGCGTTTATATTGAGATTACAGGGGAGCACCTCGAGTATTATATGAAATCCTTCCGCGACGGTGGAATGGGGTTTCATCTTTTTGCCAAAGCCCCCGACGGCAAAAAAATGCTTCGTGTTGCAGAAGGAACCAACTTTGCGGCTGTAAAAGACGTCAGGACAAAACCCGAAAGTAAATTTGTCCTTTATCTAGGTATCAACGATTTTGTGAACCAGTTTGGTCATGACGAGCCTTCATCTTAAGCACGCTTGAAAAGACGTCGTGCCATTCGCTGTCTGGATACCGTGACGTCTTCGAATCTGGATCGCCAACCGTATAAATGAAGGCTCCTACCAGTAAATTATGGAGCATCTTAGCCATGAGTCTTGGATCTTGCTCAAAATGAAATAGCTTTTCGCGAAGGCCTGAATGAAGGCATTCAGCGATGCGACCTTGAGCGCGATCTATCATGACTTTAAAGGTGTGCGAAAAATCTGGGTCGTGACTTGCCTCCGAATAGATTTGCAAGATGACGTGAGCTTCTTCTGGAAACTTTCTAGACCATTTCAAGTTCTTTTGGAAATGGTTGAGCAATCGCTCATAAGAGTCCATTTTCGAACTTTCGCCTTCTCTGACAATTTGCCAGTTGTGCTGGCTGATCACCTCAAGGAGAGCCAGAAGGAGAGCTCTTCGATTTTCGAAATGGTAGATGACGTTCGACGGAGACATCCCCGCTTTTTGAGAAACTTTTTCAATGCTCAGGCCCGCCCATCCGTCCGTCTGAATCAAGTTCAAAGCTGTTGATAATATTAAACTTTTACTCTCTGCTTGGCTTCTTCGCATGCGTTTTTTGACGGCCATAATTTCGTTTCCCTTAGAGAAAAAAGTTGCAAAGACGATCTGCTATCTATACTGAATATCATTCAGTAATAACTGAACATTATTCAACAGCATTTTGAAAAGGAGAACAAATGAAAAATCTTATGTGGATCCTCGGAGGCGTTTTATGGGCGTCAGTGTCAATGGCTTCTCTTGAGTTTAGTCTGGATTGCGTAGCCGATGGAGCTTCATCGCCATTTGCTCGAGTCATTAAGGTTCCCTACAAAAACCGTGAAGGAAAATGGGATGCGCGATTTTTTGTCGAAATCAAAGGACGCTCTGGCCGTCTGGAGCTTGTTTCCGCCGGTTCAGGCGATGAAGACTATTTGGAGTATGAAGTAAAAACCCCCGTACAAGGTGTAAATATCTCGGGTGGTGCCATTCAAAATCGATTTCAGTGGGCATCTCTAACGGATAATGAAGGATCCAGTTTTGCCCAATGCTCAAAACCCTAATTAGAAGAGGAATTTTATGAAGTTTTCAATTCTGTCATTTTTTGTTCTTTGGTCTGCGGTATCTCAGGCCAGCTACACGTGTTCGACACGTTCCAACCCAGATCGTGGATTTCCGACGCCGCTTAAGATCGCCCTGAGTGACGAAGGTCAGCTCTCCGTTAATGGCAAGGTCTTACCCGGAAAATTAGAGTCTGCTCGGATTGATTCTTCAAACCCTGCCTTTGCGTCGACTCTTCAATACATCGGCGAACCCGACGTTTCGGGACTGACTCCATCCACCTATAAAAAGGTGACCCAAGTTCAGGTGGATCGTCTTCCCACTCCGGATGGAGATGAAATTATTCTCTTCCGAATTTTTGCGGGGCGCTTGCAAGTTGGCGGGACTTTTACCGCTGCCGGGCACGGTACTGCCTGTCTTCCGAAATAAACTAAAAGGGCATGCCCACGAGCTTTCCTCCCCCCCTTGGGGCTTGTGGGCGGGCCCAAAACCTTCCCTGCACCGCTATCGCTTCGATTGGAGACCCACGCGAGTATTTTCTGTTTTCGGGACCCAGCTCTCTAAGGACTCTGCTCTCTGGTCCAGTTGGGTCTAAGGCACGACACACATTGAAAATACTAATACCTTCTTCGATTTTGATCACTAACGCCCTCGCTTCCCTCTGCCAAATTTTGTGCCATACTTGACGAGCCTCGAAGAAGTTGATCGATGAGATGTCGAGGTCCCTTTACTTTTGTATAACTCTTATAGAATTGGACGGCCAGCTTACACGCTCTGAATTTTTTCCAGTACGAAGAACCAATTTGCAAGTTAGATGCGCTCACCAACTGGGCCAGAGAGCTGAGTCCTTAGAGAGCTGGGTCCCGAAAACGCAGGGGGCGCCGGTTAAAACCTCCTGTTTGGCTAGGTTTTTGCTTAGTTTAAGAGAATGTTGATGCGCCTTTTTATCCTTTTTTGCATGTCCCTATTTTTGGCACCTGCTCATCTTTTTGCGGCAGAAAGCAATCTAAGGATCGGTTACTACGGCGGAACTTTTGATCCCGTGACTTTAGGGCATCGAGACCTGGTCGAGCGAGCGATGAAAGAAGCTCACCTGGATCTCATGTACGTCATGCCTTCGGTCACCAATTCCCATAAACCGAATGCCACGCCTTATCCACTACGAAAACAAATGCTGGCCTTAGGATTTGCCGATATGCCCGATGTGCGAATTGGGGATGCGAACATGGAAAAAGCATTTCAAGAAGATCGGGCTACCGGCGTTTTGAAGGTCCTCATGGGACGGTACCCTTCTGCAAAATTTTTCCGGATCACAGGTGATGATGTTATCTCAAGAAACTACACGCCTTATATGGAGTCAGATCCCGCCTTCAATAACATCGGCCTTGTCATCGGAAAGCGAGCCGGGCCGAACGAAGCAAAATCTGAAGACATTAGGAGTTTCAACTTTGGAAAGCGAGAGGTGATCGTGCTGGATGAGGCTCAAGACAAAGGAATCTCATCCACCGAAGTCAGAGGTCTCATTCAATCCGGTCGCCCACAATCAGAGGTGCCATTGAATCCTCGAGTTTATGAATTTATCAAGGCCCATCATCTTTTTGTTGTTCCCAGATGTGGGGGCGTGTTTGGAAAGGCGAGTTGAGTATTTTTCTTTGACTCCCAGCACCGCTATCGCTTTGATTGGAGATCTAAGCGAGTATTGTTATTTCTGTTTTTAATCGGCGACCCTTCTGTTTTCGGGACCCGGCTCTCTAAGGACTCAAGCTCTCTGGCCCAGTAAGGTTCACTTTTTTGTCGAAGGCACGACACAGATTGAAAACACTAACGTCCTCGCTTCCCTCTGCCAAATTAGTGCGACACTTGACGAAGCTCGAAGAGGTTGATAGGTCCCTTTACTTTTGTACAACTCTCATAGAATGAGGCGGCCAGTTCATGCTTTGAATTTTTTCCAGCACGAAGAACCAACTTGCGAGTTAGATGCGCTCACCAACTGGGCCAGAGAGCTGAGTCCTTAGAGAGCCGGGTCCCGAAAACGGGGGGTCGCCGGCTAAAAAGTGGATGGAATAGATGAATTCGGATTCAAAGTGTCATGCGATCACAACTGTCGGCGGAGCGGATTTAATCAAAATTTCCTCTTGCTCCCAAGTAACGGAATAGGTGTTGTCAGAAGCAAGACAAAAACTGTCAAAACTACCGTAGTCTTTTTCGCCATCAGGGCCAATATTTGGTTTCACTTTTTCCATATCTTTCAAACCATCTACTGAGATTAGATTTGGAAAAACAATTTTTCCTATTTTATAACAGGTCCACTGATTTGCTTTAGGGGTCTCATAAAATGGCGAGTTTGGCCACAAGCTAAATTCAACTTGAAATGCCAAACCTTCTTCTGTTTTTGACCAAGAAAGTATCCAAGAATCCTCAAGATGAATTCCATCAAATAGGGGTAACTCTTTCCAAGACTGCATTCGCGAAACAATAGAGGAAAATCACAGAGATGCAATTTGATACCTGACAACACCTTGCATACTCGAGGTATATGAAATATGAATCCGCCATGACTCTTGGACACATTCAACTCAACACCCCGAAACTCGAAGAACAAGTTTCCTTCTATGAGCGATACTTTGATTTTAAGCGAAAGAATCATAGTAACGGATGGTTTCTATGGAACCGTGCTGGCTTCCTTATGGCCGTCAATCCTCTGGAAGAACAGCCAACTATGCCTTCTTGGTTTCACATAGGATTTAGATACGAATCAAAAGATGAAGTGAATGCACTTTATCAAAGACTTAAAAATGACGGCGTCGAAGTGGGCAATTTAGATAACTACGACGATTACATGCAGTTTCGTTTTCCAGATCCGACAGGTTATGTGGTCGAGATTTTTTGGGAACCACCTCCTCAGCTTTGGTAGGCGATTAAAACTGCTTGTTTGGCACAAATCAAGTGCCAAACAACGCAAAAAAACCTGCCGCTCGAGCTGAGTATTTTCTATTCTCCAAGATGGGGATGAGCTGCAAGCCAAGCTGCTTTTGCTCTTGTCCACACTGTCTTGTCTGTTGTCATAGTAACACCTTTAGGCATGGGTGGTCCTTGATATTTGAGTCCCGTTCTCACGGGATCCCAAACGACAGTGACATTTGAGTAAACTCCGCGAGGCAGGGCCATGGATGCCCAACCGTTTCGAGACATGGCTTCGAAGCGAATGACGGTGTTACTCATGTTGAAAGTAATTTTGCTTGATGCAGGACTTGATTTGAAGACCTGACTGGCTGAGCGACTTGGACCACAGCTGTTGTTTCTAGCTTTTGAGGGATTGCGTATGTCGGATCCGTCGGGCCGATCGTCTGCAACGCAGATAATATTGATCAATGAGTTCTTCACTGGAACAGCATAAGATCCGCAGGATCCAGTGGCTGCTGTTGAATCTGCGCCAGGTCTCATTGAAATTCCCATTTTTGATTCAAGTAAAGAGTCCTCGATTCCGAGCAGTTTTTTACATCCGTCATTTTCGATGGCATCGTCCATGTTGTTGGCAATGTGAGAGCCGCGTAGTAAAAATGTTGTCGATGGGCCAAGGGCTCCAGAAAGTGTGATCCCGTCTTGTAGACTATTTTCACCCAGATCAGCGGATTGCCTTGTGTGAAATCGCGTAAGTGCTTGAGTTGGGTTAGCAAATAAACAAAGGCTTTCTCACCCGTTGGGTGACGCTGCGACGATGAGGTTGCGATTCGAATTGATTTAGATATATTCCCGATCATGCAAGCTCAACACGATTTCACACCCAAGTATCTTCCTTACGAGATTACCAACCGCAAACTCACTTCAATAGCAGGTCTTGCTACCTTGATTGAAGCCTTTGACCGCTCTGTTTTGAAGATGCCTTTTAGCGAAGCCTTACCAAACCGCAAAAGCCCCAGATCCCAGGGCTCCTATCGCTTAGGCCTGATTCAGCTGGCAAGCTTTATGCGAGGTCATGATTGTCTGGCTGATTTAGAAGAGTTTCGAAAAGACCCCATGCTTTACGAAGTTCTCAAAGGAGACAGTGTCAGCCCTAGAACCATGGGGGATTTTCTAAGAGATTTCGAAGACGAGCACCTCGATAAATTCAATAAGTTTCTAAACCGCCAAGCCAAGAGTTACCGAGTGCAACTGGAGCGGATGTTAAAAAAGCAATTCAAACCATCTTTAGCCCCCCACCTCTCCATCGATTCCACGGCTCACGAGCAATCAGGGACAAAGATGCAAGGCCTTGCCTATAACTACAAAGATCAGTGGTGTTTGGACTCTCAGGTCATCTTTGACGAACTTGGATTTTGTTGGGACATGGAGTTGCGGCCTGGCAACACCAAGTCTGGAGTGGGGGCTGAGGATCAAATCCGGCGCGCTTTTTCTAGTTACAAGTTTGATGACGAAAAATACCTCTCAGCAGATTCTGCCTATTGCCATCAAGGAGTCATCACCACATGCTTAAGCCTTGGCGTGCATTTCACTCTAACCGCCAACCAAGCCACAACAGGCTCGGAGAACCACATCAAAGAGATCGTCAAGTGGACTCCCTGGGTTTACAGCCAAGAAGAAATCAAAGAGGCCCAAGAACAAGGTCGAACTTTGCCTGAGATGGAGCTAGGGCGGTTTTACTGGCAGCCTTCATGGAATGAGGTTTTAAGACTTCCTGTCGTTGTAAAACGACAAAAATACGAAGTTCAAGAACAGCTGCAACTGGGCCAAGATCAGTACAAATACTATGCTGTAGTCACGAACGTAGATCTCTATCACTGGTCCTTGCAAGAGGTGATAGAGCACCACAATCAGCGTGGCAATGCCGAGAACTTTATCAGAGAAGAGAAGTACGGCTATGACCTAAAGCATTTTCCGTGTTTAGAACTTAAAGCCAATCATGCCTTTGGCCTTTTGGCCCTGAGTGCTCACAATATTTTGCGATGGGTGTCTATTCACGACAACCCCTCAAGGCCGCGCTTTGCAAAAGGCTTAAGACGTAAGTTTATCGATATCCCAGCAGTTGTAGTATCACACGCAAGATATTTAGTCTTGCGTGTCTCAGAAGTAGCACTACAGGAGGTGAACCGCATACGGATGGCATTGGAGTTAATGCCTTGTACTCCGCTCTCCACAGCCTGAGCTGTGGAACAAAGATTGGATCCTTGAAAACTCAAAACTCGCTGGTCGAAAGGAGAATGCAAATGGAGATCAGAGATTTGGGACAGGGATTTGAACCTGCGATACATACCAACATTTTGCTACACACCGAAAGTCACATCTGACTTTAAACGATACGTGCGTCCAGACGATGAGCTCACGCCCGTTAACTCCACTCATCAGGAAAGTGGTGATGCAGATTTTAGGCATGCGGTGACCTGCTGACTAGCGCCGCTAGCCGTGCATACATTTTTTTGACATTACTTTTTTGAAAAAGTGATTTGGCGCGGGATTTCCGCCGATTTGGGTTCGTCACAAGAAATCAAATTGGCTTTCGAGTGTTCATAACTTGTTCTTTATACTCCTGAGCGATGTCTTCTGCATTAACGAGATCCAATTTATAAGGAAGCATCGATTCTTCCGCATCTTCGCGCAATTTTGAAATGAGGATGGGCGTTGTATGAATACCGCTCTCAAATAAAATATCAATGTCAGAAAATCGTGAATGTGTACCGGCAGCGCGGGAGCCAAAAATCCAAACCTTCGCTCCGGATTGTTTAAGAGGTTGGATGATGAGTTTGAAAAGCAAATCGTATTCGGCTGAGGTAAGTCCGAAGCTCATTTCTTTTTCAGTTCGACGAGAAGATTTTCACCCTCGGGTAAAAATTCGTGAACGACTTTCTCTACTTTTATGGCTTTTTCCTCGTCATAGGTGTGGGAGCTTTCGTTTCTCGCATCTATAAAAGTTAACCATTTGCTTGGATCTGTGATGAGGGCATTTTGCGCCATTTCTCTAACGATTATTTTAGGCGCTGTTGACGAGGATCCTAAGATTTTTCTGGCTGTTTTCCAGGCGAGTTCGACACAGAATTCAAATCTTTGAATCTTGGCGTCTCGGAATACTTTTTTTTCGGGTTCTGAGGATTGGAACTTTTTGGAGAGCTCAATGACTTCTTTGAGGGAGCTGAGAGCCTTTTCGTATTCTTTGGTAGAAATTGGCATTAGGTCCTCATGGGGCAGGGTTTATCGAAGAACTGAACTGCTTGACTCTCGCTTTGCTCGAGGCTCGCGTCGGGGGTGTTTCAGCCACTGCGCCCGGTGGATAAGCCGGCTTTGCCGGCGATGCTGCGAGCAGCTTCGTCGCAAGACTCCTCAGCGGTTTTGAAGGATGAGGTCAAAATTGTCCACTGACAATTTTGACGAAGCGAATGGTCGGGGAGATAGGATTCGAACCTACGACCCTCTGGTCCCAAACCAGATGCGCTACCAGACTGCGCTACTCCCCGAACTTTAAAAACGAGAATCGAATGTAGATAGAAATGCCAAACACGTCAATGGCTCACTTGATGACGCATTTGGCAATGTTCATGCAAGATCGAATAGCAAAAACTCGCTGCCGCTTTGGGATTGAAGACGAAGCATTGTTTCTGAAGAAATCGCAAGGCCGTCTCCCTCAACTAAGGTTTGACCATCAACAGCAAGATCTCCAGAAATCACCTGCACCCAAGCATGCCGCTGAGGTTTCATTTCAAAAACGATTTCATCGCCAGCTTTGAAATGCCCCGCATGGAGGGCCGCGTCCTGATTGATGGAGATAGCTCCGTTACGTCCTGTGGGCTCTGCCACTAATACGAGCTTCTCATTTTTAAATCGCTGAGAGAAGTCCTTCTGCTCGTAGCCTGGCTCAAGACCAGGCCTTGAGGGCTCAATCCAGATCTGTAATAGATGAGTTTCACCCTTTTCTGGATTGGCCTCAGAGTGGCGAATCCCGGTTCCAGCGGTCATTCGTTGAACCTCTCCAGGTTTAATTACCGTGCGGTTTCCAAGCGTGTCCTGATGCTCAAGCGAGCCTTTGATCACGTAAGTTAAGATCTCCATATCGCGATGGGGGTGGGTCGGAAAACCGCGATCCCCCGCGATATAGTCTTCGTTGATCACTCGGAGCGCCCGAAATCCCATGTGCTCAGGGTGGTAGTAGTCGGCGAACGAGAAGCTGTGTTGTGAAATCAGCCAACCATGATTGGCGTAACCGCGCTCAGAGGATTTTCTAAGCTGTTTCATAAAAGGTCCGTTTCTAGCTCATCAGCATGAGCTCATTTTAGGTTTTCGACTCAACATAGGTTTAAAGGTCTCGCAGTAGCTCCATGCCGTGAAGATCTCAAGAGCGACGATCACGATGGGGAGTGCAAGTCCTGAGGGCGCCAAAAAAAGATGGAATGCAAAAATGTTGATAATCACTGGGGCCAAAATCGTCAGCGCCAAGGGGACAAAAAATCCGCTGAGCAGAAGCAGCCCTCCGATGACTTCCGTGCCTTTAATCATCGGGAACATGTAGCCAGTTTCTGCCAAAGCCCCGGCAAATTTTAGCGCGGCCTCAGGCATTCCAGGAGGTGGCGGCATGAAGTTTAAAAAACCATTCAGACCAAACACAAAAAAGATCAGTCCCAGTAAAAGTCGAGATGCTAACGCTGCTTTTTGTTTCATTTTGAACTCCTTAGAGCTTTCATTTGAAAGCCTGTTGTGAATCTTAATCTAAACTAAGATTTGCTTGTTTACTATATAGGAAAATTAAAACATATTATCCCATTAATGGAACAATAAATGAGGTTTGTGTATGGATCTTAACGAAATAGCTGCCTTTACTTCCGTGATAAGGTTCGGGGGGTTCTCGCAGGCGTCCCGCCAAACGGGAGTCCCAAAATCGACGTTAAGCCGTAAGGTGAGTGATCTTGAATCTCGTCTCGGAGTGAGACTGATGCAAAGGACCACTCGGCAAATGAAAATGACTAAGGCAGGCGAGAACTACTATCAACATTGCTCCCAAATTTTACAGGAGCTCGAGCGGGTTGAGACCATAACGTTACAAGATCAAGAAAAGCATAGTGGCATCGTGAAAATATCCGTCCCCGTAGAGGTCGGTACCGCAGTCTTTCCGGAGCTCGTAGTTGCCCTCAGAAAACTTTATCCTGAGATTGATCTTGAGCTTAACCTATCCGACCGTCGAGTGGACCTCGTTGCCGAAGGCTATGATTTTGCTCTCAGAGCTGGACCCATGAGAGACTCGGCCTTTAAAGCCAAAAAAGTAGGTCAAGGGGAGTTTGGCCTTTTTGCTTCTCCTAAATATCTCCAACGGGCAGGGGCGCTCGCGCACCCAAGAGACCTCAAAGATCATGACCTCCTTGTGTTCTGCCCTAACCAAGAACCTGTGATCTGGACCCTGCAAAAAGATTCTGCGCGTTTTGTTCTTCATCCAGAAAAGGGACTTCGTTCCAATAGCCTTTCTCTGATGCGAAAAATGGCGGTGCTTGGTTATGGAGTGACGATTCTTCCCATTTTTCTTTGCCAAGAGCCCCTCAAAAAAGGATCCCTCGTTAGGATTTTGCCCGATTGGGGATCTGGTAAAAATCCGTTTTATCTGATCTATCCTGAGCAAAAATACATGCCGCCACGGGTGAAGATCGTACTGGATTTTTTATTCAACAAGTTGACCCTTATCAATTGGTAAAGGAACATAATAGTAGCGGGGATATTTATTTTCAAAAAGGCGAAGCTTCTTTTTTATTTTGCCCTCATCATTTTAGGTTCTGCTGCGACCAAAAAAACTGCCGTCCAGCAAAATAAAAAGCCAATTCTTGAGTTTCGTGACAGCACCGCCCGCGAGCTGCATCAGAATCTCTGCACCGCAAATCAATGGCCCCGAAGATGCTACGGACTTAAAGAGCCCACATGCCATTCTTGGTTAAAGACCTCGCTCAACGCATGCTTTGGACATTTCGCCACAACCTACCGGTTTGATCTCAACGACCCTCGCCAAACTGGGGAAGTAAAAAATGAAATCGACACCTGTCTGCAAATTAGTTTTCACCAAAACGTAAAACGACAAAAGCTCAAACCTAAAGAAAAAAACTGTGAGCCTCTTTACATTAAGGTCACAGATTTTCTCTCAAAAAAGGCAGTGGCCTTAACAAAGGCAGCACTTTTGCAAAAAATTTCCTCAGAGCAAACACCAAGGCTGTGCGCTCCTGATTTTGTGAATCGTGCTTGCTATGAAGTCGACGAAGTCGATTGTAAGCTTTTAGTTTCAAAAACCATCGAGAACTGCATTGACCACTTTAAAGTCGAAACATCTATGACCCATGATTTCTACGACCGTCTTCGAGGAATTTTAGAAACATGCGTGGGAGCTGAGCTGACATATAAGCTTAAAGATGAGTATAAGGAGCTTGCAACTCCTACATGCTCCACAGCTCAAAAAAATCTCATCGAACAGGCGCAATAGATTAAAGAGTCTCCTTAAAGAAAATCCGCATATCTTCCCAAGAGCGACGGTCGGCTTTTTCGTTATAAGCAGCGCCTTTGCTGTTGTCAGTTCCTGCAGACATATCCGTAAAGCTATGAACAGCATTGCCGAACTTATACAACTGCCAGTCTACCTTCGCTGTGCGCATTTCGTTTTCAAACGCAGCGAGGTCTTCTGGCTTTACGAAAGGATCGTCAGCTCCATGCAGAGCGAGCACTCGACCTTTGATATTTTTGCCATCTGCAGGCTGCGGAGAATCAAGGCCACCATGAAAGCTCACAACGCCTTTGAGAGGGGCGCCTGCACGAGCCAGCTCTAGAACTCCTGTACCACCAAGGCAGTACCCAACGGCGCCTAGCTTTTGAGTATCAACAAACTTTTGACCTTTGAGCCAGTCAAGAGCTGCTAGAAGACGTTGACGAAATAACGGCCGATTGTTTTTGTATTTTCCAGCTTCACCAGCTGCCTCATTGGGATTTTTGGGTCTGACGCCTTTTCCATAAAGGTCAACCGCAAAGGCGGTGTAGCCTAAGGCTGCAATCTGATCAGCTTTCTTTTTGGTTCGATCGGTGAGGCCCATCCAATCATGCACGATTAGAATTCCAGGTTGAGGAGTTGTCACTTTAGGATCATGAACCATATATCCTTGGAGTTCCGTGGCTCCATCTTTGTAAGAAATGTCTTTACCCATCGAAGGCTCCAGTGCAAAGGCGGGAATCACCATAAAAACTGATAAAAGGATAAGTCGAATCAAGGGGCCCCCTTCCGTGGTGAGCTTCTAGTCAAAGAGAAGCTCTGGAAGAGGTCAAGAAAATTCTCAAAGGTTATTGGATCTTAAAACTCTCAGTGATGGCTTGAAGATTAGGAGCAAACCAGTAATTTCCGCAGTGCCCACCATATGGAAAAATATAAGCATGACCATGAAACGTTGAGTTCACAAATTCCCTTGCACCTTTAACTTCAAAAAGAAAGTCATCAACGTTATGGAAAAAGTAAACTTTTGGATTTTTCTTAAGCCAGCTTTTCATTTGCATCATCGACGTACGTTTGAAAATTTCGCTCCGGCTAATGTGTTCTTCTTTTGAAATGATCGGAACAATGGCCTTATCGGTGTACTCTTGAAAGCTAATGTCGCTAGTTCCGCCTAAAGTCATGTGAGGCTCGGCAAAAGGATCAATACCTCCGTTGGCCTGTGCGATTGGACCTGAGTACAATTCTGGATTAATGATACGACTCATTTTGATCAAATCTGTGAGAGATTTTCGGAAGGCAAGTCCGACGCCCCATTTTACGAGATCGTCAAATCGCTTTTCGTTGCGAACCCGAATTTGTTTGTAGAGAGCTTTTAGCTCGCTCTTTTGTCCAGTTGCTTTAAGCTGTTCAATTTGTGTTTTTTCTTCCGGCGTGATGTAGGTGAATTGGTTTTGGATGATTTTATTCATCGAGAAAAATGCAAGGTTCGTCCTGCGACTTAACTCTTTGTTATAGTCTTTTGGGGCGAGCTTCATTTTTTCAGATACTGGAATTGTCATTTCGGTCGTGAGAGTTTCTTGGAGGGCGTCGAATCCGAGTTTTAGTCTTACTTTGCCAAGGGTCACGAGTTGAGGTGTGATGTCTTGACCTTCCATGTACTTGAGACTCTGCTCCCCAAGCAATGCTCTTTCGACTTCCAAAACTGAAGGATCAGGATTGTAGATCTCATCGAGTTTGCGGATCGAGTACGTCATGTCTAGAGGTGGATTGAAGATCCCGATTTTTTGGAAATTAAATTGCCGTTCTTGTTCGTCAATTTGAGCGATGTAAACCGCGACAAGCCCACCCAAGGAAAATCCTGTAAGAGAATAGCTAGTGATGGGTGCATGTTTGAGCGTGTCTAGTTCGACGTTGAGGCGAATGAGAAAGTCATAAAGGTCCCTAGCATCTCTTGGGAGGTAACCGACTAGCCCATCACGGCTGATCTGGAGAGTAAACTCGGGGGTGACAGTGTTTGGAACAACTACGACGTGGTACCCAAGGTTGTAATAAATCTCAGCAAAGTTCTGAGAGTTGGGGCCAGTCGCTGTCCCTCCAAGACCAGGCATAACAAAAATCAAAGGGGCTGCATGATCTTGAAAACGATAAGAGACCTCTGCTTTTGCTGAGATATCCTTAGGAAAAAAGGGAACATCGGTTCGTCCCGGTCGGTACTGGAAGCTAAAAATCTGCATTGGGGATTGAGGAGTGTACAAAGCCCCATAAAGGGTTGAGGTGAAGCCGTTTCGAATTGGAAAGGGTTCCTGGCCACCGGCTTGCGCCGCTACCGTCAGGTAGGATTGGGGATTGATCCAAGAGACTTGGGCTCTGCTTTGACAGTAAAAGCCGAGAACTAAAATAAACGCAAAAACGTGCTTCACGGGACCCTCCGAGGGCCCCAGGCTTAGCAAATCAGCTCGAGTTACTCAACGGCCTCGCCAAAAGATGAAGAGAATTGAATAATTTCGCAGGCAAAAGGCAGTATTTACAGGCTCAGAAGAGTCCCTTAGATTGTTGATGATAGGCGCTTATTACTTCGGCCGGAGGAAACTGCATCGGAGTGCCTTGTCTAAGCTAGGCCGAGGCCTAGGCCCTGACCTCGGCTAAAAATGTGTAAAATTGATAAATATTAATATTATTAATAATTTATTGCATTTCATGTATACTAACAGATATACATATATTTGATCTATGTAGCTTTATAAGTATACAATAAGTGTCGATATGGATATTTATAAGTATACATCGGAGCAAGTGATGAGAGTCGATAAAAAAAAACAATCTAATCAGCGGCAGATCGTTCAGCAAAAGGTGAATCGATTTTCCAGGCTTAATGAACCACCACCACCTTCGGGTTGGGTGAAAGCAATTAGAGGGTCGTTAGGAATTTCAATTCGTCAATTGGCAGACCGAGTTGGTGTACGCCATGGTTCAATAAATCAAATTGAAAAAAGAGAACCGAAAAAGCGCGTTACTATCGAGTCGCTCGAACAAGTCGCTCGAGCCATGGATTGCAAACTCGTCTATGCCATCATACCGCAAGATTCAGCCGATACCCTTGAAGACATCATCGACAGGAAAGCCCATGAAGCCGCCGTAAAAATTTTGAAAGGCGTAGCTCACACTATGCAACTCGAAGCTCAAGGCACTTCTCAGAAAGAGTTAGAAGCCGAAATCAAACGAGTAGCGAAGACACTCAAAGAAGATGGCGACTCTCGAATTTGGAACGTTGAGAAAAAGAGGGAGTAATCATATGGCTAAACTCAAAATAGTTTATCCAAGTGGAGCAACACCAATCGACCCCGATGAAGTTAAAGACCTTATACCGGATTACATTTCAACGATGGGGGAGCTAAATCAGGCAGAGCAATCTAATATCGCAGACGCTTTCGTTTGGGTGGGAAAACAAAACCTCGACGAACTGCTTACGGGGACATTTATCTTCGATCTTCATGAACGTATGTTTGATCAAGTTTGGAAATGGGCGGGAAAAATGCGTCGATCTAATAAAAATATTGGAGTTTCTAAAGAGTCCATCATGAATGATCTCAACCAGCTTATCGGAGACGCTAACTATTGGATCGACAATTCGACCTTTCCCAAAGACGAGATAGCGGCGCGCTTCCATCATCGTCTTGTTCAGATTCATATTTTTCCAAACGGCAACGGTCGGCACGCCCGTTTGATGACGGATTTGTTGTTGGAAAAATGGGGGGAGCGGAAGTTTACCTGGGGCACGAAGAGCGCTCATACTCCACTTGAAGTTGAGGGTAAAACTAGATTGGAGTACATCTCAGCTCTAAAAGCTTCCGACGATGGTGACTTTGCAATCTTGATTCAATTTGCACGAAGTTAAAATTCTAAAAAACCTTCCCGGGATTGAGAATAAGGTCTGGATCAAAGGCACTTTTGATGCTTTTCATAAGCGCGATTTCCGAGGCACTTCGCGAGTAATGAAGAAATGGCTTTTTAGTGAGGCCAACTCCGTGTTCCGCAGAGATACTGCCTTCGTACTTTTGGATCACTTGAAAGACAAGGTCGTCCACCCGGCGACAGGCTTTAACAAACTCATCCTTTGCCATTCCATCTGGACGCAGGATATTGATGTGTAAGTTCCCGTCTCCGATATGCCCGAACCACACGACTTCCCAGGTGGGATATTCTTTTGCGAGGACGGCATCGAGCTCCTGCATGAACGCCGGCACTTTAGAAATACGGACTGATAAATCATTCTTGTACGGAGAATATTTTGAAAGCGACTCACTGATGTCTTCGCGGTAGCGCCAAAACTGCTTGGCTTGGGGATCAGACTGGCTCATCACTCCATCGACAACAAGGGAGTCCTCTAGGCAACTTTCGAAAGCCGACAGAATTTGCGACTCTTCTGAATCGCTTTTCATTTCGGCTTCAACCAAAACATAAAACGGGCAGGGTGTTTCAAACGGGGCGCTCAACTGGGTAGATTCCAAAACATGCTTGAGTGCTTTGCTTGAGAACATTTCAAAAGCGGTGAGCGTCGTTGAGCGCTTGAATTTTTCAAAGATCTTCATGACCGAATCTAGCTCATTTGTTCCGAGCACCAACACTTTCAGCGGTGGGGGTGGAGAAGCGAGCCGAATTGTCGCCTCGGTGATAAAGCCGAGGGTGCCCTCGCTACCGATAAAAAGGTGTCTGAGGTCGTAGCCAGAAGCGTTTTTGACGAGGCTTCGGTTCAGATCAAGAACTTCGCCGGCGCCAGTGACCACTTTGAGAGAGCTGACCCAATCACGCATGAGACCGTAGCGCAAAACTTTGATTCCGCCCGCATTGGTCGCAATGTTGCCTCCGATTTGACTCGAGCCGCGAGAGGCAAAATCCACCGGGAAAAAGAGGTTTTTACTTTCAGCAAATTTTTGCAGATTTTCGGTGATGACGCCGCTTTCACAAACGACCGTATGATCGACGGAATCAAAATCCTTAATGCGATTCATTTTTTCAAACGAAACAACGACCTCATTTTGGGTGGCAACGGCAGCGCCGCTGAGGCCTGTGCGGCCACCGGAGGGAACGAGTGCCGTTTTTGTTTTTCTTGCCCAACGAACAAGATTGACGACCTCATCTGTGGTTTCAGGAAAAACCACAGCTCGTGCTTTAATCTCAAAGTACGTCGTCCAGTCCTTACCGTACTGTTGAATCATCTGTGGATCTGTTGAAATACGATGGGCTGGAAAAAGGTTTGCAAGCTCGTCCACAATATCTCCTAATCTTCGTTGACCGAAAAACTAGTAACGAGGGCCTTTTTCTCTTCGTGACGTTCGATAGCGAGTTCGATGAGTTTATCTAAAAGTTTCGCATAGGGAAGACCCGAAGCCTCCCAGAGTTTGGGATACATGCTAATGCTGGTAAAACCAGGGAGCGTGTTGATCTCGTTTAAAAAAATCTCTTGCGTATCTTTGTCTAAGAAAAAATCCACGCGCGCAAGGCCAAGGCACTCGAGAGTTTGAAATGCTAGGATCGACATCTGTTGGATTTTTTTGGTTTGCTCGGGGCTCAATCCTTCGGCAGGAATTTTGAGAAGCGCTCCGTTCTCATCAATGTATTTGGCTTCGTAACTGTAAAACTCATGCTGAGGGATAATCTCGCCCACGCAGCTCGCTTCGGGCTGATGGTTGCCTAAGACCGCGACCTCGAGTTCTCGGGCATTGATGGCTTTTTCAACAAGAACTTTGACATCGTATTGAAAGGCCGATTGCAATTTTTCAAGAGCTTCGCTGCGGGATTTTACTTTTGCAACTCCTACCGAGGAGCCCATATTGGCGGGCTTTACAAAATAGGGATAGCCAAATTGCTTTTCTAGATCGTTCAGAAGGCTCTCTGATTTTTTTGAAAATTCAAACTTCTTTAAAACAACAGCTGGGACGACAGCGATACCGGCCGCTTGAAGTAATCTCTTGGCGACGTCTTTGTCCATTCCTACGGCAGAGCCTAAAACTCCAGACCCTACATAAGCCATATTCGAAAGTTCGAGGAGTCCTTGGATGGTTCCGTCTTCTCCGAAAGTTCCGTGTAAGACCGGGAACATGACGTCAAACTTCTGCGCGTCTGCCGGGCGTAGTTCTGTTTTTTCCATGGAGACCAGTTGCTTTGAGTTTTCAAAGGGGACAAAGCTCACTGTGCCTTTTTGTTGATTGAGGCTTAAGAGACGTGGATTTTGAGAATGGGCTAAAAGCTGACTGTCTTCGGGCACAAGCCAACGTCCATTTTTGTCAATTCCGATCAGGGTCACGTCATACTTAGATTTATCGAGAGCTTTGTAGATAGATGTGGCTGAGACGATGCTGACTTCATGCTCTCCAGATTTGCCGCCGAAAAGAAGCGCTATTTTTTTTTTCATGGCCTTCACAATCTCATTGAAGGCGTGATTTTGGCAAGGTTTTCTAGTGGCACTAAGGAGAAAATTTGTCCTTGAGAAATAGGAAATCTGCGTCGGTAGCTAGGCTGTAAGGCAGTTTCTTTTGGGCGCAGTCGTAGATTCGGCCGAGAATGGCGATGGCCTTTTCGATGCTTTGCAACTCAAGCGGACTGCCAGTTTTTACAGATTCAAGGCAGCTGGTTTCAAGGAGCTGGCTGACGGTAGAGACGTCCTCAAATCCATAAGTTTTTCCCGTGCCTTTAAGACGATGAAAGAGCACGTGAAGGTTTTTTGCATCCTGAGCGTTGAGTGCCTCTTTGAGAGCAATGAGTTTTGCTGGGAACTCCTGGAGGTACTGCTCCTTGAGTTCGGCGAAAAGATCTTTGATTGTCATGCGACGTATTTTCCGGGTCGGTTATTTTTTGCGACTCTCCATTTTGGCAGGACAAAATAAAATGTCGAGCCTTGGCCAGGCTCGGATTCCACACCGACGTGACCATTGAGCTGCTCGACGAGGGCTTTCACGATATTAAGGCCAAGGCCGGTACCTCTGACGTGAGATTTTGTTGCATTAGAGGACTGTCGGAATTTTTCAAAGATCAGGTGACGGTCGTGATTGGGAATGCCACAGCCCTGGTCTGAGACCTTAACAAAAAGGCCAGCGTCGGGGCGAGGCTCAAAGTGCACAAACACCACTCCGTTTTTTGGGCTGTATTTAATTGCGTTTGAAATGAGATTCATCAGGATCTGTTTGAGTGCATCTGGATCCACCATGACTTCAATGCTGTTTTCCATTTGCTCGACCTGAAGAGAAACGCCGTGATCTTCATGATGGCGCTTCATCATCTCTACGATTTCGCGAGTCGACCGAGAAATGTCTGCCCATTCGGTGCGAAGCGAGCGCTCCTTGGCTTCAATTTTTGCAAGGTCTAAAAGATTTGTTGTCATGCGAATGAGGCGATCCGCTTCTTCCTCGGCGATTCTTAGAAGCTTTAAGTTATTAGCATCAAATTGTCCTTCGATGCTTGAGGTGAGAAGGCGCAAGGACCCGCGAATGGAAGTGAGGGGAGTGCGGAGTTCATGGCTTGCCATGTTTAAAAAGTCAGCTCTGGCGCGGTCAATTTCTTGCAGGTGCCTGATATGATGCTCGAGAGACCGAATCACATTAAAAAGGCTTGGGGATGAAGAGCTTGTATCTAAAATGGGATACTGTTCTCGAGAGACCTGAAGGTCGGTGAGGAGGCGATCCAGCTCCATCAGGGGCTTAAAGATTTTAGATTTTAGAAAAAACGTGAGCACCGCAAGACAGAGAACCGTCGATGCGAAAAAAAAGACTTGAACGACAGTGACGGCATCATACCCAAAAATAAGGGAGACTGACTGCGGAGTTCGACCGCCGGCTGGCATAACTAGGGCCCGAGTCAGAAGAAGACCATTCAGCAAAAAGCAGACGAGAAGCAGTGTGATCACAAAAAAAGTGTGACTCCACAGTCTTCTCACGCGGCGACCTTCATAGCAGTCATCGCTTTAATATCTCGGATCATGTCTAGAGGATCAAAGGGCTTGATGATAAAGCCTAGTGCCGACGAGCGCTTCATCTTGTCGAGCACGTAGGGATCACTTTGACCTGTGAGAAAAATCACAAGCGGTCTGTGAGAGGTTTTGTTTTGCAAACTTGCCAGAAGTTCGAGGCCATCAGTCCCTGGTAAAAAGTAATCCAGCAAAATGAGGTCATAGGCCTTTTTCGTCAGGCTTTGTTTGGCTTGGTCAGGCGATGGCGCCACGTCCACAGAATAGCCCGCGATCTTCTCAAGCGACAACTTGATGATAGTGGCCATATTCGAATCGTCTTCGATCACTAAGATGTTCATAAACCCTCAGTCTTCACATACGGTTAGAGAGTACCTCTGCTTCGGAGTTTTGAGGGGTTAGCTGTAGGGTTTTTGGCAATTATTCGTCGGTCTCGCTCACATGATGAGGGCGGGGCGAGACGATTTTGAGGGTGCTTAGCTTCAAAAAAGAATAGATGGGGCAAAATCCCCAGGCCGCTGTGAGAAGGAAGTAAAAGCCAAAAAGAGCCCAGAACGGACCCCCGGCCAAAGCCCAGGCCGTCCCGAGAACTCCCAAGAGAAATCGCAGAGTTCGATCCCAGACGGCCAGGTTGCACTTCATCCAATACCTTCGTTCTTGAAAAGGTCCTGGAGCTCACCGGCTTCATACATCTCCATCATGATGTCGCTACCACCGATCAACTTTTTATTCACATAGAGCTGAGGGACTGTCGGCCAGTTGCCGTACTCTTTCACTCCGGTTCGAATTGAGTCGTCAGACAAAACATCAAACGATTTAAATGGAACTGCGCACTCATTCAAAATCGCGATGGCGCGAGCTGAAAATCCACATTGTGGAAATTGCGGCGAGCCTTTCATAAACAAAAAAACTTTGTTGTCAGTGAGCATTTGTTCGATACGGGTTTTTGCTTCGGTCATAAAATCTCCTGATTATGGAATTCTAGTTTTCAGAGCCAGCGCATGCACTTCACCGGTCTTTAGCTCTGCCGAAAAAACGGCCATCACTTTTTGGTGCTGTTCAATGCGCGAGAGGCCCGCGAACGCTTGGGAAATGATAGAAACCTCAAAATGATTTTGAGTTCCGGTAAGATCGGCAACTTCAATTTCGCTTTGAGGAAAGGATTGCGTGAGACGTTCTTTGAGTTGGTTGACAGTCATCCACTTCATTTAACAGACGTCACAACGGCAATCAAGGAATGGCAGAATTCTTTACAAAGGCGCTTCTGTGGCCCGAGAATAATTGCTATGACATGGACCATGTTTTTTACTCCTGCTCCTGAATCCCATCAAAAACGCGAGAAGGCCAAAGCCCGCGAGCTTCGGCAAAGTCAGTGGTGGCGTCAGCAGATTGGGCAGGGGCGATGTCATCACTGCAAAGAGCAGTTCAAGCCTGAAGAGTTGACCATGGAACACCTGATTCCCATCGTTCGCGGGGGTCAGACCAACAAACGCAACGTCGTCCCGAGCTGTAAGTCCTGCAATTCTAAAAAAGGCTACCGAATGCCAATTGATGAGGCATTTCAAGAGCTTGAAGACAAAAAAATCTAGCATGCGCCGCTCCATTGGTGGTGAAATTGACCTCAGGCCCCTTGATCTCCTAGGCCTTTGGGGTTTCAAATAAGCAATATACTTTGGGTATGACGCCTTTTGACCAGAAGCGCAGTTCCTGTGTGAAAGCCCATTTTTTATCAATTTTTAGCTGCCGTGAAGGAGAGTTTGGCGAGTGTCTAAAATTACCAAAAGCAGTACCGCTGAGTATTTTGCGAAAAATCTGCAGCAAGTTGGATTTTCGTCTCCGCTAAAAGCCGTGCTTACAACGTTGAAAGAAGCCGTAGATAACTCCCTCGATGCCTGCGAGTTGGCGAAGCAGCTCCCTGAGGTTTCAGTGGTGATTGAGAAGGTGGGAGTCGGTTCATCTAAAAATTCTGATCTTATCCGTATCGTTGTCGAAGATAATGGACCAGGCCTTGAAGTCGAAGACCTCGCCAAAGTGTTCGGTGAATATCTTGCGTCTAGCAAATTTGGAAGAGGGCAATGCTCTCGTGGGCAGCAGGGGATTGGAATTTCTGCTGCAACGACATGGGCGCAGCTGACAAACGCTAAGGGCGTTAAGGTCATCAGTAAAACAACCCGCATGCGAAAGGCCGTCACAGGTTACGTGGACGTTGATATTAAGTCCAACACAGGCCTTCTGAAAAATAAAGAAACCATCGATTGGGAAAAAGATCATGGTGTGCATGTGGAGTTCATCATCGATGGCCGGGTGCAACTCAATGGTGACGGAGGACTTCTTACCTACATTGAAGGCACGGTTCTCGTAAACCCCCATCTCACAATTCGTTACAAATTGCTGGATCAGGATTGGGCAGAAATAAAGCGAGTCACCGATGTAGTACCGGAAATTCCCGAAGCAACGCTACCGCATCCTCACACCATGAAGCTTGGTGAGTTTATCACGCACGCAGGTCTCTATGGGAAACTCAGTTTAGATAAATTTTTGCGCACGGGATTTTCTCGAGTGAACGATGCCGCTATCAAAGATTTTGTGACTAAGGGCCTGACAAAATCTCTCCTTGATAAACCCCTGACAAGTCTTAAGGAAACAGACTACAAAGGCGTTTTTCAGGCGGTACAGAACACAGAGCTCATGGCACCGAGTACAAAGTCGGTATTGACTGTTGGAGAAGAGGCGCTCTCAAAAAGTATTCAGCGCTTGGGTGAAACAGACTTTTTCTCAGTCGTTACAAGAAAACCAACGATTTGTGATTTTAAACCGGTGGTTGTTGAGGTGGCCCTCGCGCGCTTTCTCACTCGCGGTGAACCAGACTCTCCAATTCAGGTTTTGCGATTTGCCAATCGCGTGCCACTTCAGTTTGACAAAGCCTCTTGCGCGATCACTCGCGCGATTGAATCTGTGAATTGGAAAAGCTACGGACTTGGGCAGCCTAAAGACAGCGTGCCACTTGGGCCTTATGTTTTTGCGGTCAGCGTGGTTTCGCCATTTATCAAATTTAAAAATGCGTCTAAAGAAACTGTCGACGCCAGTGATGAGCTTGTCGAAGAGATTCGCCGCGCTCTCATGCAGGCGGGTCAAAAACTCTCTAGGCACATCCGTAAAGAGTTTAAAGAAGCCGACTTAGAGAGAAAACTGTCGCACATCGAGCAGTTTGGGCCGATCTTGGTAGAAGGTCTTGCTCGTCTCACTGGGGCCAACGATGTTCGAAAGAAAAAAGCCGAAGAGGGGCTGCGAAAGCTCTTAGGACGTGACTCTCAAGAGGCGATAAAAGATCTTGAAGATGCCGAGTCGAAATTAAAAGCTCACAAAGCAAAACACGCCCATATTTATGGTGAGGGTGAAAGCTCTGAAGAAGAGGCCCCGCGCCAGGGCGAGTTTCCTGACGAGGTTTTAGAAGATGAACGTGGCGGTACCACCAAGAAAATAGCTCAGGGCACGACAAAAAAAATGGCGGAACCAATAGCTGCGACGACGGCAAAAAAAGCAGAGCCCAAAACCACTGCTAAGACGACAACTAAGAAATCCTGAGGAGCTTGAATTATGAGTAAACTCATTCGCGTCAGAGAGCTGACGAAAGACATACCCAAAGAAGCTCGGATCATCGCTGATCAAATGCTTAAAGATTTAGAGTCGTCAAAGCGACCTGTCCTTGAAGCTGTGAAATGCGCTCTGGACAATTCGTTCTACACGCCTTCAAAAGGCTTTCTCACTCCTGGTGATAAGAGGGTGCGAACCGAGCTTAATGTTTCAAGCGTGCAGAAGCTCGCACGTGTTGTTTTTATGCTAGAGATTTTACTTCGCAACATGGATATTGGCTCGGTCAACACCAAGCGTGAACTTTACTACATTTCTAAAGGTCTTATCAAAAGCGAAAAACATCTCAAGCCTTTAAACTTTGAAAATCAAGACGAGAGCGATTCCATCATCGACTTCATAGGAGATATGCTTGAGGTATATCGTGAAGAGCTTAACTGTTATGCCAATGACCGCGGTGGGCAAACATACTCTCAGCAGTTGATAGTGACTGAAACCCTTCCGGATGGCGAAAAAGCCAACGTGGATTTGAGCACTCTTGGAACGACGCCTTTTCAACCGAAGAACCGACCTCAATCTCTGAAATTGCGAGCTAAAAAGAAAATTGATTTTTGTTTGATCGTTGAGTCCGAAGGTACGGCGGGAACTCTTGCGACCATGGGCTTTACAAAGCGTAACAACTGCATCTTGATGGGCGCTCAAGGGGTGCCGAGTAACGGGGTTCGCGGGTGGTGTAAGTTGATTCAAGATCAGCTTGATGTTCCTCTCTTTTTCTTCGGAGATCTGGACGCGTACACTTTGCAAAACATTTTCCGAACTCTGAAAGCTGGTTCTGCTGCGAGTTTGATCCGTAATGCTGACTTCAGCGCTCCAGAAGTGAAATTTTTAGGGGTGCTTCCTGAAGATGTGAAAAGATATGATCTGGATTGTTATCAAGTGCGAGAGTCTGATCCCGTCGAAGCGCGGGCTCTCAAAAAAGCGCGAGACACGCTGGATAATGATCCGTTTTTTCAAGATAAGAAAAACAAAAGGCTCGCCGATATTTTGCATTGGCTTGTGAAAGAAAAGCTCCGTTGCGAGCAACAGAGCTTTTTTGCGGTGGATCCCCGGGATCCGATTAAGACTGAGAAGATTATTCTGGAGAAGATTAAGAATAAGTCTTACGTTTAAGAACTGGTCCCCTACGTGGTTGATAGGAATTGTTATTTCTGTATTTAGCAGGCGACTCTTCTGTTTTCGGGACCCTGCTCTCTAAGGACTCGGCTCTCTGGCCTAGTTGGTGAGAGCATGTAACTTGCAAGCTGGTTCTTCATGCAGAAAAAATTCAGAGCTTATAACCTGGCAGTCCAATTCTATAAGCGTTGTACAAAAGTACAGGGACCTAGACATCTGATCGATCAACTTCATCGAGCTTCGTCAAGTGTCGCACTAAATTTGGCAGAGGGAAGCGAGGGTGTTAGTGACCAAAATCGAAGAAGGTATTACAGAATTTCAATAACCTCTCTTCACGACTCACAAGCCATTTTGGATTTGCTCACCGAATCCGAATCTACATTGCAAGTCAGAAAATGAGGCGAGGACCTTGGAGGCTGTATTTTCATATCTGTGTCGTGCCTTAGATAAAAAAGTGAACCCAACTGGGCCAGAGAGCTGAGTCCTTAGAGAGCAGGGTCCCGAAAACAGAAGAATCACCGGCTAAATATAAAAATAGCACTTCTCTCGAAAGGCTCCAATCGAAGCGATAGATGCATCATTGTGCAGGCACCGCTTGACTGGCCGGCTGGTCTGATTGGCTTTGCATCCTGTCGAGATCTTGCGCAATATTGCGGATAGGAGTAACACCTGCACCACTGTAGATAGTCACATCCGTGTGTTTGAGGTTGAAATCCATGTGCTCTTCATCCCACGGCGCAAACTTGATACATGAATTTAGTTCAACTGTAATTTTAAGTTTTCCTTGTGGATGAGGTTTTGCATTAGGACTCTGTTTTAATTCCGGATAAATTGAAGAAAGTATTCCTTCTACTCGACAATTCTGTGACAGAACTGGTGAGCCAGACATTCCTGCGGCCGCTTGAGTGTCGGTAGAAAAAGAGCCGTCTGGGGAAACAACGCGCACTGAACCGCTGGGAGGTTTTGTACCGATAGGCTTATCAAGTTGTACCAAGAGCTAAAACCCAATGTGAAGTTAAGCGTGGGTTGAACGGGAGTGAGGCCGGCGTGTATACTGCGAAATTATTTCAACTCAAGTTCTACCAACGGGGACGAAGCACCGATCAAAAGCGAGTTCTCAATCCTGATACTCGAGTGTTTTGATAGAAACGACGGTTCTATGCTCGCCTTCTATTCCTTGAAAAACGACATCGACTTGAAATTGCGGGCGTCCAGATCCTATCTGATAACGGACGTAGCGACCGCCAGAAGTGCCAATATCTGGAGCAGGCATAACCACGCAGTACCTAGGATCATCTTGCAATATCACCGCTTGAATATTTTCAACGAACTCGGCGCCTTTTCTGATGATGGCCTTATCTCCTACAACTATATAAATACGTGCGAGTTCAGTGGAGGTACACTTTCTTCCTCCAGCTAAAACTTGACTTGAAAGAAACAGACACAGACCTACGAGAATAAGCGCGCTTTTCATGGAATCTCCTTTGAGAGAATGGGAGTTAAATAATCTTATCGCCAATATGGCCGAGCGCGCCTCAGGAATCAACGCTACGCGTCTTTATTGAAGTTATTTCAACTCAAGTCCGCCTTTGCTCCTTTTGACGTACCCATTATCCTTGAAAGCTTTTCCTGATTAACGATTATCACCTCTTGATGCTCGACAAAGTGATTTTCATAGCGAGTGGAATTTGGAACGATCTTTTATATTGAAAGGTTATGGGCATTTCAGCTGCTTTAAAACCATAGGCCCCATGCGCTCAAGAATTTGCAACAAACGATTGCTCGGATTGGCTGGCTTACGTGCTCCTTGTCCCCAAGAGCGAACTGTGGTCACAGCCACTTTGAGAATTTTAGCGAACTCTTCTTGGGTCGCGCCGAATACATCTTGGCGAAGCCGTTCCACATCGCGACTTGAAAAGTGTGGGGCAGCCGGTGGAAGCTCTCTAGACGCTAGCGTTCTTTCCGGTTGCCTTTTATTGCAACAACATCCATGCGCTGTGTATGTAGACGTAGCACACCCTCCTACTAGCCACCGGCAAGCATGGATTCAAAGATACTAAATATTTGCTTAAAAAGTAAGACTCTCCAGCGCTCCTGCAACACACAGGTGTCGCGATGACTTATTTCATATTGTCTTGTTATTTCCACAGCTTAGAAACAATTTTCAGAAACGAAAATGGTTGCGGGGGCCGAATGCGCACCTAATGAATTTCGGAAAATTTGCCAGTCCAGGTTGCCATTTGGCAACACCAGTGGTACAATGAGGAATGGAGAATGCTAACGCCGTAAACGTAAAAAAGTTAAATCAAAAAATCAAACATCTCGGCATAAACCTCGTAGCCAGAGTCTCGACTTTAGATAAAAGTACTATCTCAAGATACGTAAATGAGGAACGAAGTTATTCCCTTGAGAACTATAGAAAAATTGTTCGAGCCGTTTCTTTGATTGAGTCATTGCAAATGCGAGGAAGAGTATCTGTGCGTGATGCAACTCAAAGAGTTGTGCATGGTGAAGATTGGAGAATTGCTTATTTTGATTTTGTAGATTCATTTTTAGCAACCAAAAATGCATTTCTAATTCGTGAGAGGCCAGTAGACGGTTTAGAAATTCATTTACTTGCTCTAATTTGCTCAATCGTAATGCAGCTTTGTTTGGAAAATAAAGTGCCTTTTCCAGAATGGGCATGCCTTAGTCTAGAACTGAGCGAACCGTGGTTTGTTTCAAAGTATAAAAAACTTCGAGCTATTTCGATAGTGAATAGCCCAATGTTCTTTAAAAGGAATAACATCTTCGTCAACGATGACTTTCTAAAGAGGGCATAATCGTGACTAAGGCCAAAATACTTTCAGCGTTTAAAAAACTGAACCAACTGCTCCAAAATGACGGCTCAAAAGCGGAGATTTGCCTCGTGGGAGGTGCGGTCATGTGCCTGGTATTCAATGCACGCGAGCAAACTCAAGATGTAGACGCAATTTTTCAACCCAAAGCAAAGGTTTACAAATTTGCAAAGGAAGTCGCCGAAGAACAAAGTCTTCCCGACGATTGGCTAAACGATTCAGTTAAAGGGTATGTCAATGATAAGTTAGAGCAAATCGAAATTCTAAATTTATCAAATTTAAAGGTCTTTGCGCCCTCAGCAAAATATATGTTGGCAATGAAATGCCTTGCCGCACGCGCCGGGACAAACGATGAGCGAGACATTGAGTTTCTGATCAAATATTTGAAACTCACTACAGTTCAAAGTGTAATCGAAATTGTTTCTTCATTCTATGGAGAAACATTAATTCAGCCAAAATGCCAGTATATGGTTGAAGAAATTATTGAATCTCTCAAAAGCTGAAGAGTCTGAAACCAATTGCCTGTTAGAAAGAAATCTACCTGTTGGAATAACTATAATAGCTTCATAGACAAAGGTCGCCGGTTCACAGGTTTGCTTCGCCATACAAGGGCGGGAGGTCATAGTACTTATCGGCTAGCGAAATAACTAGTACTGATCATGAAACTTCCACCAGCTATAGGGCTCGGTTTGTGGAACTCCACGAGGAGAGTTTTCCCACTTTTCTTGCCGGCCCCACGGAGTCAAATCTAAAAACGCCCACGGGGTTCCTAGATATTCCACGCCACGGGCACCTGTGAAGTAAGTTCGGTAAATCTTTTTGCCGTCACGGATAAATACACTCAAGGCGTGCTCGCGGTTTCCATCAATCCCTAGATCTTCATTGAAGGAGTTTGACCAAGAGGAAACCCAAGGCAAGTCCCACTCCATTCTTTTTTTGTGACGACGAATGCTTTTCATCGGCGCATGAGAAATGAGAGTGAGAGTCGTGTTTCGTGCATTGATATGCGCGAGGTGGGGAATGTGATCTGCGACGAAGGAGCAGCCCTTACAAAAAGTGTCGGTTTTGGGATGGTACATAAAGTGATAGACGATAAGCTGTTTACGGCCGTCAAAAAGAGAGAGGAATGTTTTTTTTCCGTCGACGGCTTCAAAGTCGTAGGATTTCATTTCCATCATAGGAAGGCGCCGGCGTGAGGCATTGAGTTTGTCTCGCTCGCGAGTGTTTTTCTTTTCCTTTTTTTGAAATTTCTTGATGGCTTTTTTGAAGTTTTGTTCAGAGACTATTTTGGGTAAACCTTTTCGACTCATTGACCCTCCTGGGAGGGGATTCTGCACCTGGGATACTAGAAGGTCAAGCAGCACCCTTTTTTGTCTTTTTCTCAAGACAAGCTGTGAGAGCGCGAGCTAGGGAGTCGAGATCGATGGGCTTTGTAACGTAGTCATTCATACCAGCTTCGATGCATTTGTCGCGATCTCCTTTGATGGCGTTGGCAGTCCATCAAAATCACATCATAAGGGACGCTGCGAATTTGCTGTAAAACTTCAAGGCCATTTGCAACGGCGTGCGCATTAAGACCCAGCTTCTTCATAAGTTTAAGTGCGATCGTTTGATTGACCTGATTATCCTCAGCAACCAAAACTCGTGGTGTCCATAGCCCGAGCCAGCTTTTTATCTGGGCTTAAACCCGCTGTCGCAGCAGCGGCGATGCCAGCATTGATCACTAGAAGTAAAACAGAAAGCTCATCAGACAGAGAAAGCCGAAGTAGGGTAGGGCGATCATCCCAACAACGCCGTAGCGGGGATTGAAAATCATTTCTTTGTTTCTTGCAAGCGTGTCGGCAAGGCCTCGTTGCCAGGGATCTCGCTGCTTGCCAAGAGATGCTATGTCGGCAGGAGCCTCTGTCCAACAGACTGGATCTGGTACAAAGATGATCGAGTAGTCTCTTTTTTCCCGGCGGTTGTGTTTGTGAAGATCAATGTGCTCACTAGCAAGCTTGTGGTTGTTGCCTCAGGGAACAATGGTGTTTCTTTGTTGAACATCAATAGTTTGACGGTCGGTCTTACAGACGTCGACGATTTCTAGTAGGCACCGTAGGGAACTTCTGTCCAGAAATCGTCTCCATTAGACTGTCGCTTGTTATCGTCGAGTTCTTTGGCGTCGACGCCGTTATTCAGGCGGTCTTTAATGTCCGAAAGATCAAGAGGAACTCCATATCCATTTTTGCCTATCTGGAGCAAGAGTTCTTTTGTTCCATGGCGTTTTCGCGATTCTTGGACTTTAACTCCGGTGATGGATTTGTAGGATTGATGTTTCTCAAGAGTCAAGAGTTCAAAAATCCTACCGTCCCTTCCAACGGCATAGGCGCGCTTGTCAGTGGTAGAAAAGAACATTCGGCCTTCGAAGGCTGCCGAGTCTGTAAATGTTGAATTAATAGTTGCCATTCGTCCATGACATCGATTTGGTTGTTCCGAATGTGTCTGAAAGGTAACGACATGGGTTTTGTCAAAGATGACGACGTTGTCTACATCACCCTCCTGAACCATTTTACATGTAGAATCGTTTCTGAGCTGTTGAAACTGATCTGAAGTGACATTAGAAATGCCACGACTGCAATTTTGAAAAATGTGTTTTAGACATTCTTCCATTTGGGCCCCGTGAGCAAATCCAGGAAGAGCCAGTGCGAGAGACAGGATGATTGATTTCATTTTTTACTCCGATGTAATATGTTCAGCTTTGGAATTGCACAAAACATACCGGTTGAAGCTGTCTCAAACTGAAACAAAATCTTGACGAGCATCGGTTTATTTTCTTCCTGATAAAGGCGGAACCTCTCAGCCCGTCAAACTTTCAGTCGATCAACGGGGGAACTCGCCACTGAGATCGATATCCACTTTTTCGTAAATGGTGCCAACGTTTTTTAGTGGCACCTGAAGAAAGCGGATTTTAAGGCCATGTTTTCGGATCTGCGAGAAAAACTCCAGGCAGGGGCCGGATTGGCCCCCATCGATTCCTTCCAATTGCAAAATATTATTCTGTGGTCCAAACACTGGAAAATCAAAAAGAGTGATTTGGCATTTTCCAATTTCGGGAAAAGTGATTTCGTAATTTGAGGCAAGTCCCAAACTCAAGGAGTCGCGACTGGGAATATCCCAGGTTTTAGGCTCCACAGTTTCCATCATCGAGTAAGAAATCGACCCGTCGTCTTTGTCGATCGTATTAAAACCCGGCCGACCTATAAAACGTCCAGGAACCTCAAGGCTCTTTGGATTTTGTTTTCGAGTTGTGTTTCGCGATGGTGTGGGGGCCGAATCTGATGGGGACGATTCTGTTTTCGGCGCACATGCACAAAATGCCAAAGCCATGCAAATCAGCAAAGAGTTGCGAGTCATAAAAAATCTCCTAAATTTGAATGATTAAGGTACGAAAACGCCGGGGCTAGAGATGCGAAACCAATCAACCCACTCGAT
>JBGATJ010000047.1:0-33613 GCA_044229295.1 Pseudobdellovibrionaceae bacterium | reverse complement strand
GTCGCAAAGACGAGTCGTTCAAACTCAACCAAGGATTGTACTGAGGCTTGAGGACCTGTGTCGGGTCAGTTCCAGGATGTGACAGAGCCGACATGAGACTTTGCCGCTTAAAATCGGAACCTGAGCTTGGTTTCATGGGTCCTCCTGCTGAAGTGAGACTTCTTTGTAATATCTACTGACCCCCGTGAAAAGGCAAAACTGAATTGCAAAAAAATATTCATGGTTGGCTAGGATTTTGACAGGGATGGGGGGCCTGCCTCAGCACCAGCACCAGCACCAGCATCGGTATCAGCCTCAGCTTCAGTACAGTTTAGGAGTTTAAAACCTCAAAAACTGGCCCCTGACATTGTTGATAATAGCCTGGCTAAAGTTCAGTGCCCCGAATATGCAATTCAGCCTGGTTAAGTGTTTTCGGGCCTTCCGCGATTGCAAAGCAAACATGTTTTGTGGCATTCAGCTCCTCCCAAAAAACCAGCGTTTGAATCTAAACACTCTTCAACAACGTCAGGAACCAGCTCTAAAACTTCAGCGAACTGGAGTCTGAGTCTGGACTGTCTCTGGTGCTGAGGCTGAAGCTGGTGCTGAGGCTGAAGCTGGTGCTATGGCTGAAGCTGATGTTGCCCCTACGGAATCTCGTAGAGTTGATAGTTGCCGGAACTTCCCAAAAGCTTGAGCGAACCCGCGGAAAGCTCGTGGTATTCGGCTTGTTCCATTGGGCCCCAAATCACTCGGTACTTCTCTCGATTCTCTAGGAGAGTGGAGGTGCCTGCAGGAGCTCTGAAATTGGTGTTTCCTTTGGTGTAAAGCGCTTTTAAGGCTTCTTCTTTTTGCTGGTAATTATATCCATGAGACCAGAGTTGCCCAGTGTAGCCCATAAAAACAGACTTTCCTAAATACAAAAGAGCGTGTTGATGACTGGGGCTTGCGAGGTAGATTCGCGAGCTAGGCTCAGTCAGCAAAAGTTGATGAAGAGAGTTGATGTCGGCAAGTTGAAAAACATTGGTGGCGCCTGTTCGACCAGGCATGTTCACCCATAGACCATAAGCTCCCGAGAAAAAAAGCGCAAATATGAGAGCGCCTTGGACAAACGGTTTTTGCAAGTCGATCCAATACCGAGCGATGAAAAAAATCAATATGAGGTAACACCAGAGAAGAACCTTGATGTTGTCCCAGTCCCACGGCGCGACCATAAGATTGCTAAAAACAAGAAATAGCGTTAGCGCCGACAAAGCAAAATAGTAGGAGGGTCGCAGATTTTTTCTAAGAGTAAAAAAGGCCCACGGTACCACGAGAAGAAAAACCCCAAAATTTCGAGCCCAATAGACGAGAATATTGTCATTAGGCTCTTTGGTCCAACTCAAATGCCAATGAACCACTGAACCGCGCTCAAATCCGTGGGTCGAAAGCCACAGAAATGGAAAAGCAAGAACGAGTGATGCAATCATCGTCCCTAACTGTTTTAGGTCTTGTTTGCGTAGCAACCAAACAATGCCTCCAAAGATCATAAAGATAAAAAATGAATGGAGATGAAAAAAGGCAAGGCCCCAAAGTAAGAGTGCACCTTTAACCATGGTCCTGTTGGAATGCTTCTGCTCTTCAAGCTGGCTTTGCCACTGCTCCAGGATAAGCAGGCCTGCCGGGAGCGCCCATAAAAATCCCCTTTGTGTAATCCATACTGAAAGAAAAAGATTTTTCCACGCTTCTGCATTTTGCAGATCCTGCAAGCGCCCTTGAGTGAAAGCGAGAACATTGATGAGACCACCGTTACAGAAAAACGCCAAGACTCCCCAGACTTTTCCGAGCCGATACAGCAAATGAATCAAGACGAGAGAGCCGATAAAACCAGTCAGAAAAAGATGGCCGGTTGTTGGAGCACCGATCTTTTCAAAAAGAGCATTGAATAGATCCATTCCAAAAGGATAGCGAAGTAGATCCTCAGGATACCCGGGATGAGCCGGCCAAAACTGGGCGGTTGTGAGATAGCGAAGATAGTGAAGGTGCAGCGGCATATCGCCAAAATTATTCGCGTGAGACGTCCACACGGCTTTGTTCGCGAAATAAAAATAACGTTGGAAAAAAACATAGCTCAGAGTCCCGAAGACGACCATCACAAGGCCGTAGTTAAAATCGGGTATGAGTTTTGGCCGCTCTCTGATACTCAAGAAGTAACTCGCAGGGACCGCTGCTACAAGCGATGTCCAAGCTATCCAAGTTTCCAGATGTCCCGAAAGAAGTGAAAGCGCCAGCGCCATAAATGTGCTGCAAAAAATAAAATAGACATAAAATTCACTGAGACTAATTCGTTTTAAATTTTTCAAAGAGAGTTCCATACTTTTCTTGGTTGAAAAAAACCATGATTGGGTCACGACCATCCCGGACCGAAAGTGAGAATTCGCTGTAACCCTGTCCTTTAAGTTTTTCTCGAACAAAGTCGCCGTCTTTCGTATCGACCATAAGAAGCGCCAAATGAGGCTCGATAACATCCGTCGGTTTTTGATAGCTCAACTGAGTGAACGGGCCTAGAACGTAAGGAAAAGGCCAACTCTCAGCGGTTCCTAATTGAATTTGGAAGTTGAGCGAGGCAGGTTCGCGATTTCCTTTTTGGTAAAGCAAATCAGAAAATTTTTTCAGCTCTTCTGTGGACTGAACGTAGACATACGGATGTTTCAAATCGATAGACGGGCTAAAGTTAAGGCCCTCAGCCACCCAAAAACTCTGCGCCCAAAAGACGCCCACGCCAACGAGGCAAAGGCGCCTTTTCCAAAGACTGCCTGCTGCATTCATCTGCTGGTGAAGGAAAATTCCAAGGCAAATCAGAAGTGGCCATTGGAAAGAGATCAGACACCACGGGGTTTTGTAAGGAATCAAAGAGTAAAGAAGCCAGAGAGTGAGTGAAAGAATACCTAGAAAAAGTTTAAAAAACGGCGTGATCGAAAAACTCTCAGACACTTGCGACGGCTTTTCTTTTTGCCTCAGTGCCTGCACGAGAAACCAAACAGCAACCACGAAACCCGCAAGTGTCGCCCATTCATTAGCAGCCATCAATTCCGTCCAGTACCAAAAAGACTTGTCATGGCCATTCCCAGCAACTCCGGTCTTAAGCCATGGCAAATACGCATAAACCGAGTCTTTTAATCCCTTAGAATAAACTCCGAATCCTGCAAAGAGCGCGACGTAAAAAAAGACGGCGACAAATGCCGTAAATAGAGCCCGATCAGCTTCTGTATCCGAGGGGGACCATGCAAAATCGCGTTTAAAAAAACCAGTTTCTCCCCATCGAATCTTAAATACAAGAGCGCTTAAAATGTAAGACACTATCAGTGCTAAAACCAAAACAGCGACGGTCTCTTTTAAAACTAAACAACCGGCTAGACCAAGAACCATAAGGGTAAACCCTTGACTCCGCTTGGCCGACAGCCACTGCCAGACACCTAAAAATAAAATCAACTGAAAAAATAGAAATGGCGACTCATGAATCGCAGACCTTCCGAAAAAAACCGACGCAGGGCTTACGCTCAAGAGCAAACAAACCCACAACGCCCAAAAGTGATTTTTTCGACCCATTCTCCAAAATAAAATCACTGCGGCAAAAGAGAAAAGGCTCGTGACCAAGCGAAAGGAAACGACGCTTGCTCCAAAAACGGTTTCTGCCATCTGAAAAAGATAAAATAACAGAGGCCCGTGAAAATTCGTGGGGTCGTAATGGAAAAACCCGTCATTCCAAATCTGCTGAACAAACCAGCCATTGATACTCTCATCAAAATGAATGGGTTTGTGATCAAGCCACGCAAAACGGAAAATCGCCCCGATGACCATCGATAAACCGACAATGACAAGAAAAACCTTCTGTGAAAAAATCGGGGCGCGGGAGGTTTGCATTTTTAAATCTTACTCAATACAATCCCCCCAGGAAAGAATTTATTCGCAAAAAATAGCACCAATGACCTTTGGAGAGACCGATGCACGAGGGATGCTCTTTAATTTTACTAAATGCGACAAGCCTTCCAACGGTCGAGGTTTTTTTTTCAAACCTAGCCTCATTTTTAGTGAAGTTTCCTCTGAATTTGCAGATTTTTGTTCCCCACACCTTTCTCCTTTCAGAAGTCGATCAAAAAAAACTTCAGTCCACCCTCCCTGAGACCGGCATAAGATTTTCAAAGTTAGACTCAAGTAAAGGACTTAACTGGGCTTTGCTTGAAAATACCAGACCATGGGTGATCGGGTTTGACGCTGGTCTCAGTGTGCCTCTGTCAGAGTTGATGAAAATTTACATGAGCGTCGCCCAAGACTCTCAACCAGGAATTCTGCTTGGGCACAGGTTTTTAGACGGCTCCAAGCTCTACAGCCCTTTGAATGCCGGCGATCGCCTGCAGAGAGAGCTTTTCAAAGACTGGATCAAGGAAACTCAAATCGACCCCTTTGCAGACTGTTTTGCAATTTCAAAATCCGCTGCCACAGAAGTGGCGCCCAATCTCCCCGCTCACGCGCAAGTCATATATCTTGTTGAAGTGCTGAGATCGCGAGGCCTTTCGCTCAATTCGTTTCCCGTTCATGTCTGGCCTCATCTTCGACCCTCAAAAACGACATTGTCTATTTTCTGGGATTGGCTTTGCTATAAGCTGAGAAGGCCGTCCTGAGTCCCGAGTATTCAGTCCCGAGGCTCTGTTGATTGACCGGACTCGGGACTTTCTCTATGCCAAAGCCTTCTCTTTTTCACTCAGGTCAATAGCTCTGAGCAGCAGGTTTTCAACGGCCTGTACATTTTTTTTCACTTCTTTTGGGTCGTGAAGATTCGCGAGCATTGCTTCGGGAGCAAATGCTAAAACCTCAAAATAAGTCAGAGACTTTCGCACAGGCTCACCTAAATCTCGCCGGACACTCGGAGGACTGTGAGCAAGAAGTTTTTGCAGTTCAAGCGATGCCCCACCTAACCCAGAAAGCTCACCGAGAGTGAGGTAAACTGCGTTCATGGATTCCGTCCCCACTTTGCGATATTCTTTTTTTCCAAGGGCTTGATAGACACGCTTAAATCGCTTTTTGACAAGGCCCCGCATGTCCTTTTTAACGCGCTTGTCGCGCAGCTCTGCAAATCCCTTAAACCCAAGGATCAGAAACACTCCAAGATAAAGACCGATCCAAGCCTCCATCGGAATTTGCGGAACTCGAAACCCCGATCCTTCACTTTCTAAAATCAGAGGCGGAAGCTGCGGTCCTTGAGGCGCCTTTTCAGGTTTCGTTGCTGGCCCCTGAAAAGTTTGGGATTTTGGAGCTGCATTTGGATCGCCAGGCTCGATGTTCAATGTCATTGGCTGGGTTGTTTTTTCGACGTATTTTTTTAGATTTGGATCGAAGTAGGAAAACGGAACTCCCGGCAGCGTAAGAGTGCCTGCTTGTTTTGGGACTAAAACGATTTCAAACTGCTTGAAGCTTCTGCCGTTCTTAAAAAAATTGGAGGTCTGCTTGGTATCGTAAACCTCAACAGTTGCTGGCCAATCGATGCTGGGCAGGTCAATCATTTTTGTGTTGCCTTGGCCCTCAATTCGGAGTTTGTACGTCAAAGGTTGGTAGGCTTTGAGATTCTGTCCGTCAATCACAGCCTCGACTTGGAAAGTTCCCACAGCATTCGTAAACTTTGCAGGTCGCCCTTCCAGTGGAAGCGGTTTTACATTCACTTTCACCCGTTCGCTGGATTTCGTATAAACATAGGGCTTACCAAAACCGAAAAGGCCAAAAGATGTTGAAGGCAGACGCACCACTGCTTTGATCTTGTATTCGTCGATGGATACGACTCCAGACTTGATTGGAAAGAGCGCGTAGGAGGCAAGCATCGCCTTTTTAAAAGGAACACCGTTAATAATCTCCTGAGAGAACGTTAGCGCAGGGGCCGGCTCGACGTCTTCTTTCCACATACCTTTTAGGTCAGGAAATTTAAGGCGATCAATTTGTTCAAGAGCGCCCCTGGTGTAAATATACCAGTTCGCATTGACCTGCTCACCTTCATAGACATCGGTTTTGTCGACCTCAACCTGCACGAAAAAAGCCTCGTTGAGATTCTTAGGTGTGCTCCGAAAACTAGGCTCTTGCATGCGCTGCTGTTGCCGTTTGAGAAGCTGATCAAAAATTTCCTCAGCCTCATCTTTATCTTGGCCTCTGCGCATCTGATTGAGTTGGGCTGCAATCCCTCCTCCATCCGTGACTTCAAATGGGACCGGCTTGGATTCAAAAGGCTGATTATTGATGGTCAAAGTCAAGGATGGAAGCGTGTAAGGACCTTTTTTTTGCGGCTTGAGGGTGATGTTGTAGTCTTTCTGGGTGAAAGTTTCAAACGTCATTCCTTGAGGCGTCGCCACTAAATGGCTAGACCTGCCACCTTCAGACTCCCAAGTTTTTACCTGCGTGAAGTCTTTAAGCTCTGGCCACTGTGGAGTTGTGATAGCCACATCTTCGCTTGCTAAGACGGAAATGGTCCAAGTGAAGTCTTCGCCAACAACAACGTCTTCACGATCAATTCCCGACTGAACAACAATGCGCCCAAAGGCTACAGATGAAAATAAAACCAAAATACTCAGAGTCCACCATCGGAAAGATCTCATTTTACCAGTCCTTCCCTTGCGGCTTTTCTTTAATCGTTTTTTTACCAAACTCTCCCCGGATTTTTTGTTCTTGCTGTTTGATTTCGCCAAATATTTTTTTCACATCGGACTCTGTCAACTCCTCACTCTTAAAGGGCTTGGGCTGTTTTCTTTGCTGGGGAGCATACTTTTTGTCTTGTTTATCGCCGTCTTTGTCATCTTTGGGTTTGTCGTCCTGATCTTTTCCTTTATCGTCTTTTGGGTCGCCTTTTCCCTGCTGATCTTTTTTGTCTTTGTCGTCTTTTTTGTCATTGTCGTCTTTTCCGCCGCCTTGACCTTGCCCTTGGAGGAGAAGCTCAATGTTTGTCTTTACAGGAACCGAATCGGGGTCGATTTCAAGAGCCTTTTGATAGAGCGTGAGGGCTTCATCTATTTTTTTGTCTTTACCTTGTATTTGTGCCTGATTGAAGATCGCCTGAAACTTGATGGCAGGGTCATTTGAGATTTTTTCGGCATTCTGATAGCTCTGCATGGCCTTATCGATTTGCCCCGTCTGTTCAAAAGCAAGACCGATATTCAGATGAAGTGTGGCAGAACTTGGAAGATCCGCAAGGCCGTTGGAAAAGTTCTCAATTGAGGCTGCAGGCTCGTTTTTTAAAATTTGCGAAGCGCCCCTTCGGTTTTCAAAATACACACTTGGAGGCGCTTCTTCGACCCCAAAAGCCAGGCTTTGAATGAAAATCAACAACATCATCATGCTGGAGGCACCTCAAAACGGCCGCGCCAAAACTTGAAATTTCTTCGGCGCAAGTTCATTGCAAGCGTCACTAAGAGCAAACAGAGTCCACAGAAAAGGGGAATTTGAAATTTCTCGTCATAGGTAATCATCATACTGGATTCAAACTCAGATTTTTCAAGACGATTTAAATCCTCACTCAGAGTCTTAATGTAGTCACCACCAAAGGTGGCATAATAAAACCCGCCTTGCCCGCGCTCCGCCAAGGCTTGGATCTCCTTGGCGTTGGCAACCGTATTAATCACAGCTCCAGAAGAGTCCTTTTTATAACCTCGCATGTAACCGCTGGCATCGCGATCTGGAATCGGCCCCCCTTTTTCGGTGCCAAACGCAATCGTAAAAATATGGATTCCTTCTTTGGCCATCTCCTCGCCTTGCTTGAGAGCGCCTTCTTCATGATCTTCACCATCCGTTGCAATCACTACGGCGCGAGTCACACGGTGAGTATCGTCTTTTTGAACGCCGCCTTTTTCAAAGGCCTCCTTAGCTTCCTTTAACGCTGTCTCAAGGACTGTTCCTTGAGAACTCACGGAGGTCGTTGACAAAGACTCAAGATACTCTTTAAGAGCGCCCATGTCTGTCGTGAGCGGACTCATCAAAAATGCATTGCCCGCAAAAGCAAGAACGCCAATTTTATGTCCTGGGAGGAGGTCAGCAAGTCGCATCAGTTCTTTTTTTGCAAACTCGAGCCGATTAGGACGCACGTCCTCACAAAGCATGCTCGTAGAGACGTCGACAGCAAAGATAAGTTCAATCCCCTGACTCTTCACCTGCTGCTCTCCACCATTGACTTGGGGCCTCGCTAGAGCCAGCAAGAAAAAACCCAGTGCCAAAATCTGTAAAACTAAAACAAGGCGAACTTTGAAATAAGAAACTGAGGATGACAAAAAGGGAAACAGCCGGGCTCCGAAAACTTTTTCTAAATAGGCTCTACGTCGTTTGAAATGCCAGCGAACCAGCAAGTAAACAACGGGGAGCAAAAACAGACAATAAAGGTAATAAGAGCTTTCAAATCGCATAGGCTATGGAAACCTCCGTAACCAAAAATAATCGAGCAGGACTCCTAAAATCAAAAGTGCCAACGACCACTTTAAGTACAATTGGAAAAGCTCTGTTTTTTTGGTGTACTTGTTGACTTCAACTTTTGTTTTTTCTAGGCGATCGATCTCTTCAAAGAAGGACGCGAGCTTATCACCAGACGTCGCTCGATAATATTTGCCACCAGTTTCGGTAGCCATCTTTTGCAGAAGGTCTTCATTAACAGCACTGAAAAACGGCTGATACCGCTTGATGCGGTTTCCAAAAGGGTCTGTTGTCACGACAGGAATTTTTGTGTCGCCGTCACGGCCGATTCCGATAGAATAAATCTTAATGCCGTAGCCTTTGGCAATCTCAAGACCTGTCTCAGGATCTATGGTTCCACTGTTGTTTTCGCCATCGGTCAAGAAAATGAGGATTTTACTTTTGGCCGTAGACTCCTTAAGCCGGTAAACTCCATTGGCAAGACCAACTCCGATAGCTGTCCCCATCTTAATGTTTCTGGTGGAATCGGTGTCTTCCACTGTTTTTAAAAGAAGATCATAATCGAGAGTCAGCGGCACTCGGGTGAAAGACTCACCAGAAAACACAATAAATCCGATACGGTCAGAAATCCGCGCTTTGATAAAACGCTTGATTGTCTCTTTCGCCGAGTCCATGCGATTTTTAAAGGGCGGCATGTCCTCGATCACCATACTGTCAGAAATATCAAGTACGATCATGATGTCGACGCCCTCAACGTCTCGGCGAATTTGCTGATCAGCGTGCTGGGGCCGCGCGAGCGCTACGATGGCCAGCACTAACGACATGACCTTGACCCCGAGAGGAACAAAGGCCAAGCGCATCTTCAAAGAACGCGGGACAGACTTGAGTGTTGATAAATCACTAAACTGAAGGGCCGCTTCTTTTTTGCTTTTGATAAAAGTTGCATAGAGGACAACCAGAATCAGCGGAATAAAAAGCAAAAAGGCCCAAGGGCTCTCAAAGAGCATCATCGCCGCTTTTCCTGACTGCCAACAAGATCTAGATCGTTAGCGCTTTTTTGCGTCAGGTTTAACAGCTGCTCTGCATCTCCAAAAGTTACAGTCTTTGCACGCCTGGCCTTTTCTAACTCAAGAAAAACCAGTTTCAGCTGTTGAAGCCTTTTTTCGTCAACGCGCTTTTGGGAGAGAGCTTTGCTGATGAGGGCCATCCTCCATTGAAAAGCAGGAATTTGAAACTTACGCGTCAGATAGGCGCGAAAGAGTTTTTCTAAATCACTGAGCGCTTCATCTAACTTTTCAGTGTCTGATGTCGACACTTTTCGATGCCACGCCCGTAACTCTCGAGAGAGTTGCACAAAGGGGTTCTGCGCGGTTTCGAACTCTTTGATCTTAGAAAATAACCGGCGCCGCTTGACTCGCCTCCACACAACCAAACCTGCAACGATGAAAGCAAAAAGAACTGAACCCGCAAAGCTGGCCCAAAACCATAGAGGCAAAGTCAGAGACAAAGGTCCAAACGGACCATAAGGCTCAGGCTTTTGATTTTGCGGATCGATCACACTATCAACGTGATACTTGATGCCTACTAGAGCGTACTTTTCCCCTCCACTTGTCAGCTCTAGGCCTTTGATTTCGTGATCTCCTGCCACGTAACTCGTCACTCGAAAAATCACTTCCGAGGTGCTTTTGACCTGCACATCCTTAACGAAAAAAACATATTTGTCCTTTTGCGCGAGAGCCAGCGCCATACCATCGGTTTTGAATCCTGTAAGGTCTCCATCGCAAATCACATCAAAAAGGGCGCCGACGGTAAGGGGTTTTTCGGGAGGCTGAATGTGGCAGTTCAGATCTTTCACCGCGCCTGCCTTTTTCGAAAAAACCCAACGAGAGGTGTTACAAAATCCTCCCCATTAGTCACATCAACGCGATCAACTTGGGCCGACCTGAGAAGCTTATCCCGCTGTTCCAATCGTTTTTTTCGCTCGGTAAGATAAGACTCACGAAACGCCTGCGAGGAGGTGTCGACGAGAATCTCCTCACCCGTCTCTGGATCATGCAAGTTCACTAAGCCTAAATCTGGTAGTAATGATTCTAGAGGATCTGAAACAACGACACTGACGACGTCATGCTTTCTTCCAAGCTGACGGAGACGCACATCAAAACCTGAATCTAAAAAATCACTAAATAAAAAAATGGTCGCCTTTTTTTTGAGAATGCTTTGAAGGTATTCAAGCCCTACCGATAATTTTGTTTTGTGACTTTGGGGCTTAAAATACAAGAGGTCCCGCAAGATCCTGTGAATATGCCCATGCCCTTTTTTAGGGGGCACATAGTGCTCAACTTGGTCAGAAAAAAGGAGAAGCCCCACTTGATCATTGTTCTTAGCCGCACTAAAAGCGACTAGAGCCGCGAGATAAACTAAGACCTCGCCTTTGAAATAAGGGCCAGATCCAAAATCCGTAGAACCACTCACATCCACGGCGAGTATCAACGAGAGCTCTCGCTCCTCATCGAATTTTTTTATAAAAGGTTTCCCTGTGCGTGCCGTCAGAGCCCACGAGATCGTGCGCACATCATCTCCCGGTACATATTCACGAAAATCTGCGAAGGTCATCCCTTGCCCTTTAAAGACAGTGTGGTATTCGCCGGCAAAGAGATTGTTCACCAACTTGCGGGTGTTAATCTCGATGAGTTTGACCTTTTTAAGAATTTCTGGAGGTAAACTCACGGCACCTCGATCTGGCTTAAGACCTCTTTGATAACATCATCGCTCTTGATATTTTCAGCTTCAGCCTCATAGGTTAAAATCAGACGATGGCGTAAAACATTGTAAGCGATGGCTTTCACATCTTCGGCAGTCACGTAGCCCCGCGAGCGGAGAAACGCATGGGCCTTTGCAGCCCTGGTCAGGCTGATCGTCGCCCGCGGAGAACCTCCGACAGAAATGAGGTGAGCAAGTCGACCCAAGCCGTACTCTTTTGGCGTTCGCGTGGCCATCACAATTTCGACAATGTAATTTTTGAGTTTCTCGTCAACGTAGATAGAGTCCACTCTCGATGTAGCTCGAAGCAAATCCTCACGGGTGATTACCGGTTTGATCTCTGGCTTTTGATTTTTTGACATGCGATTAAGAATTTCAAGCTCGTCCGTTTTCGTGGGGTAGTCGACATGAATTTTAAACATGAACCGGTCCATCTGAGCTTCTGGGAGTGGATAAGTTCCCTCTTGCTCAAGAGGGTTTTGGGTGGCCAAAACCAAAAATGGAAGATTCAAAGGATATGAGACATCGCCAATGGTCACCTGTTTTTCGGCCATGGCTTCAAGAAGCGCACTCTGAACTTTCGCAGGTGCACGATTGATCTCATCGGCAAGAACGATGTTCGTAAAGATGGGTCCTTTTTTCGGCGCAAAGTCCCCTGTTTTAGGATTGAAAATCATGGTCCCGATCAAATCCGTCGGAAGCAAATCCGGAGTGAATTGCACCCGTTGAAAATCCAAAGAGATCGACTGCGACACCGAGGAGATGGTGAGCGTTTTTGCAAGGCCCGGAACCCCTTCAAGCAGAACATGTCCCCCTGTGAGTAAGCCCATCAAAATGCCTTCGAGCATTTCTTTTTGACCAACGACAACTTTAGCGACCTCCTGAATCATTCGATCGACAAATTGACTTTCCTGTTTGATCGCTGCATTGAGGGCAAGAATATCCACATCCACTCGACCGCCTCCCCTTTTTTAAAGATGGCAAACTTTTAGAAATTGTCCTAAGATAACAAGTCTATGTCAAATTCCGTCAAGATCACTTTGTTTTTCGTGCTCTTGAATATGAGCTTAATTTTAGGTGGCTTCTATCTTTATGAGAGGCAAGGCCTGCTTTTTGGCTTCATCCTGGCGCTTGGCATAAATGCCTTGCTCATCTTCTTTGGTGAAAATCGCCTCATTCAAGAACTTGAAGCTGTGCCTCTGGAAGGCCGTGATCCATGGGACCTGAATAACATTGTGCGAAAGTATGCACAAAGAGCGGGCACTCCTTATCCACGCCTCTTGATTTTACCTCTTCCTCAATACAATAGCTTTGCATTGGGTCGGAGCTGGACTCAGGCGTGCCTTTGTATCTCCTCGGGCCTGCTTGATCATTTTTCGAAGGCAGAAATCGAAGCTGTCGTTGCCCTAGAGATGGCGCACATCAAAAATCTCGACACCTTTTGGGTTGGCGTTGTCTCGATGACAGCCCACTCACTCATGGGTCTTGCGCATCGCTTGGATCAGCTTTGGATCCCCAAACGATGGATCAAAAAAGAAACTCTGCGGGCCCCGTTTTCCTTTCTCATCGGAAAACTCGTTTGGTTTACAATGCGTATTGCAGTTCGCAAAAGCGCCTTCTACAAAAATGACGCCATGGCGGCACAGTGGTTGGAAAAGCCAGACCTCTTGGCACAGACTCTTTGGAAATTGGAATCGCTTTCCATCGCTCATCCGCTGAATGTGCCTGAATGCACGGATCATCTGTTTGTAGTGCCTCCGTCGCCAGCAAGTCGTCGCTACGTGAGACATCCTAAGGCAGAACTTCGGATTCGAAGACTCCTTGGGTATTTTCCTGTTTAAGAGATTTTTAACAAAAGCGCTTCTCATCTCAAAATGACTAGGCTATTAAAAACTTTTAAGTGTAAAACCAAAAAACCCTCATTTATATTGATCCGAGGTGCTCGCATGGCAGCAAACGAAAAACTAGAAGCGTCTTTTTCGGTGTTAACAATGTCCATAGCTTCATCAGCCGCGATGTCCATGGGTCTGGCTCCAGATCCACAGACTGGAAAAACCCATGTCGACAAGAACATCGCACGATTTAATATCGACCTGCTTTTGATGCTACAGACTAAAACTAAGAACAACCTGAACGCTGATGAAACCCGCTTTCTAGATTCGGTCGTGCAAGACCTTCAAATGAAGTTTGTCCAAATGTAGGAGGCCTCCATGAAGCAGTGGATTTTAAGTTTCTCAGTTCTATCACTCGTTGCCGGTTTTTCGTCTGCGGGACTCGCTCAAAAAGCTCCATACAATGAATCTCTTCCGACGCTAAAACTCAGTGATCCTCTTCCGCAGAATTTATTTGTTGAACTCGGAAGAGTCATCAATCCAACGGTGGTGAATATTTCTTCCACTGTGATGCCCCATCAGCGGGGAGGCATGGGTCGTTACCAAAACGATCCCCTCTTTCAAATGCTTGAGCGCTTTTATGGCCCTGGATTTCAAATGCAGCAAGCAAAGCCAGCCACATCCCTCGGAACTGGATTTATCATTCGAGAAGACGGGCTCATCGTAACGAACAATCACGTTGTCGAAGGAGCCGACAGCATCAACGTCCAATTGAACGAAAAAGAAAAAACGTACGAAGCCACTGTCGTCGGCCGCGACTCACGCACCGACATTGCCCTCATTCGAATCAAGCCTGACCGAAAAATCTCTGCAGCTCCTTTAGGCTCAAGTAAAGATGTCCAAGTTGGCGAGTGGGTGGCTGCTTTCGGAAATCCTTACGGTCACGGTCACACGATGACAAAAGGAATTGTGTCGGCAAAGGGCCGAGAAATTGGCGAGCTTAACGCCTTTCCGTTCATTCAGACCGACGCCAGCATCAACCCTGGAAACTCTGGAGGTCCCCTTGTGAACTCCAAAGGCCAAGTGATTGGCGTGAACACCGCCATCGATGCGAGAGCTCAAGGCATCGGATTTGCCATTCCCATTGACGAAGTCAAATCCATCTTGCCACAACTCGAGACAAAAGGAAAAATCAAACGCGGATACATCGGCATTTACATGGGTGAACTTTCGCCGGATGCAGCCTCTTATCTTGGGCTTCCAGAAGACTTAGGCGGCGTTGTTGTCACTGAGGTTGAACCCGGTGGTCCCGCCGATAAAGCAGGTCTCAAAAAATATGACATCATTGTTGAGGTCAATGGCAAGAAAGTCCAAACCAGCATGGATCTGGCGAATGACATCCAAGACATTCCTATCGGGCAAAACGCAAGTGTGAAACTTCTCCGTGACGGCAAAGAGAAGTCGTTTAAGGTTCCAGTCTCAGACCGACGAGAAACTAACGATGTTGCAACCATCGAAAACAAGAAATTTAAAGGCGGAGAAAAGTCCGGCGACCTTGGCATCTCCGTCGGGGAGCTCACAACCGCAATGGCCAACGAAATCGGAGCTCCTAAGAATCTTTTAGGCAAGCCGGTAGTTACGGATGTGCAAAAGGGATCCCTTGGTGAGAGGCTAGGCCTGCGGCCAGGAGATGTGATTCTTGACGTGAATAAAAAGCCCATGGGGAGCGCCCAAGACGTTTTAAAAAGCTTAAAAAAGGGGAGCAATTCCCTTCGTGTGGCGCGAGATGGACAGTTTATTTTTCTCGCCTTTGAAACCCGTTAGGGCATTCACACAGCCGGTTAAATTTGTAGTGAATGTGAAAACTTTTAATGTTGTTTGCATCTTATAAAAGTTTTGCTATTCTTGCCTCCAATATCGCCAATTGGGGGTTCAGTGGCTGATTCTGACTTTGTCACAGATCCACAAACGCCAAATTCAAATACCGACTTTACCTCCAAGTTTTCTTGTGAGTCGTTCGTGGGCTCTCTTCCCTGTCGCTCTCCTTTAGGCAATGAAACCGGCATCATTGATCTCATGGACCGAATGCAAACTCACTTAGGTCGCTTGAGCCAGCTCGATTTTTCACCTGTTCCCTCAGAGGTTGAGGCCTGGTCAAATGCTCTCGGAGAAGCCGTTCCCTTTGGCATCTGGCTGTACAATGCTGCTGGCGACCCTTTAGTTGTGAGCGAGTCCTTTCTCAAACTTGTTGGAATGTCCAAGGACGAAATCAAAAACCTAGGGTGGACTAAGTGCATGGCCCCCGAAGATGTCGGACCATTCCGATTCAAGTGGGAAAAGTGCTTTACAACTGGCGAAGACTGGCGCGATGAAATTCGCGTCAAAGGCGTCGATGGCCAATGGTACACAATTTTGTGCATGGGCCGCCCGCTCCGAAACCGATCTGGCAAAATCAATCATTGGTTGGGAATTAAGCTCGACATCACTGAGCGCAAACACTTTGAAGAAGAACTCAAAGCCGCCAAACTCCAGGCCGAAAAGGCAAGCGACGCAAAAACAGCATTTTTAGCAAACATGAGTCATGAAATCCGAACCCCTCTCGGCGCCATGATTGGATTTGCACAGCTTCTCCTGGAACAAGATCTTCCTCCGCAAGACGTTCGCAAACACCTAGAAGTCATCGTTGCTAACGGTCGCAGTCTCAACAGCATCGTCAATGACATCCTGGATTTATCGAAAGTTGAGTCCTCTCATCTCAGATTAGATTTGCAGCCTTTTGATCTCTCTGATTTATTCAAAGACGTTGAAGCTCTCTTTCAACAAGCGGCTGTCGAAAAGGGCCTTGAACTCAAATTTGTAAAATCGGATCTTTTGCCTGTGCGAATTGTGAGCGACGTCATTCGTTTGCGCCAAATTCTTGTCAACCTCATCGGCAATGCTCTCAAATTTACAGAAAAAGGTTTTGTTGAAGTCAAAGTCAGCTCGCTTCGCACCTCTCAAACCCAGGGCACTTTAGTGGTTGATGTGATTGACACGGGTCTTGGAATTTCGGACATCGAACAAAAAAACTTATTTAGTCCTTTTCACCAAGGACACACAACTCCCCTTCGGCGATTTGGCGGAACAGGGCTTGGTTTGTCTTTGTCAAAACGTCTTGCTGAAAAGCTCGGCGGTCATTTGAATCTCGTTGTCAGTGAAGTCAATGGGGGCTCCATCTTTCGTCTGACTTTGCCCTTTGATCGAGTGAAAGAATCAACGCCATTATCTTTCGGGGCAGTTCCAAATAGACCGAACCCATCGGAAAGTAAGATCAGTTTGCGCCTTGATGGAATGTCAGTACTGGTGGTTGACGATTCTGACGATCATCGATTTTTAGTTTCAAGATTTTTGGAACTTGCGGGAGCCCATGTCACTCTCGCGTGTGATGGAAGAGAGGGTGTCAATCGCGCTCTTTCAGGACATTTCGATGTGATCTTGATGGATTTACAGATGCCGAAGGTGGATGGCTATCAGGCGGTTCGCCTTCTTCGGCAGAATGATTATGCAAGACCAGTGATCGCGCTCACCGCGCACGCTATGCGAGATGAGCGTCAAACCTGTTTGAACTCAGGATTTGATGAGTATTTGGCTAAACCAATCGACCGAGATCTTCTTAGCCAAACGCTGCGCTTGTTCACTGGAATTCGCAATCAATGACCTGGGTCAGGCGCAGGCACGATCATACCTTTTGGAGATTTCTCAAAAGGACCATTGCGGCCCAATCTCATCTGATCGGTTGCCTTGCTGCCATTGCTGGATGCATCGCCCTTGTTCATGCTTCAGCAAAATATCAATCCTCGTCCCATTTTTTTGCATGCTTGGTTTTTGGCGTTACATCGATTTTGGTTTTTGCAACGAGCGCCGCATATCATTTTCTCAACGACGGTTACATTCTTACTCCGCGAGCTGCTCAGTGGCTTGAAGATCTGGACCACTTTGCTATTTATCTTTTTATCGCGGGCTCTTACACGCCTTTTTTAATCAATGTGGTTCGGCCGCCTTGGAATCATATTTTAATGGTTGTGATTTGGGGCACAGGCATTTTGGGAATTCTCTACACCCACTTCAAACCTCGTCTCCCAAAATGGGCGCAGCACCGCTTTGTGTATACTGGAATTTTTCTGGTGATGGGCTGGGGCCTGCTCATCCGTCTTGAAGAAATTATTAATAATTTGTCATGGTTTAATATTTTTTTGCTTGTTGCCGGAGGAGCTTCGTACAGCCTTGGCGCCGTTATTTATGCACTCAAACGACCTCGACTTTTTGTTGGCGTTTTTGGGTTCCACGAGCTCTGGCATATCATGGTCATGCTTGGCTTTGGCTTTCATTACTTTCTTATTTTCAACTTCTACCGGTCGTAAATCCTGTTGGCATAATATTTGGTTCTTCTTCATTCGGGGCTCTTTAAGAGCAACGGTGATCGAACTGCGATCTACCTTGCCCCGTAAAGCACCCCAAGAGTGTCAAATTACCCCTAACGAAAGGTGCAGCCATGAGTCCCATCATCGAAAATACAAAGGTGTCACAATTTGAATTCCTCCTGAGTTGGCGTTCGATCATTGCCGGAGCTGTCTTGTCCATGCTTTTTTACATTCTTCTCATTGCCGCGGGTGTTGGAGTTGGCGGCATCTCAATGCAAGATGGTGTTGCTAATGCTCATGACGCTGGAATCGGGGCAGGAATTTGGATCATTTTAGCAACGGCCCTTGCGCTCTTTGGTGGAAGTTACATCGCAACGAGAACGACCTCCTATATATCTCGCTCCATCGGTATGTGGCAGTCCGCTGTCATTTCGGCCGTATTTTTTATCGCGGCCCTCATGCAAGTTGGCTCCCTTCTAGGAACTGCCGGTCGTACTTTGAGTGATGTCGCAGGACTTGCAGGATCAGGAGCCGCGCAAATTGCAAGTGATGCAGCCAACAGTCCCGCTGTCCAAGACATTCTTGAGACGGCGGTGGACCAGTTGAATTTGCGATCTTCTCCAGATGCCGTCGTGAAAGGGGTTGGTGTGCGCCTTCTTCAAGGCGATGGAACCGCAGCTAGAGATTACCTCGCTCGGCAAGCAGGCATCACACCGGCGGAAGCACAGATCCGAATCGACACGGCTAGACAGCAAGCAACTGCGGTGCTGATGAAAGCTCGGGAAACGGCAGGTCAAGCCGTCGCTGCGACAGGATGGATGCTTTTTATCACCATGCTCGTAGGCCTTTTGAGCGCGATGGGTGGAGGCTACGTCGCCACCATTGAGAATGTGAAGCATCCGGTCAGTGATGATTCCCTTTTCTTACGAACGAGAACTGCCCATATTTGAGACTAGTTTTGAAATTTCCGAAAGTCCCGGCGGCGAAGCTATGCTAACGTCAACTCATGACTGAACCATGGACCCCGCCGCAACCGGAAGTTCAAAAAATCCGGGTCATCCGCCGCACCCTTTTGACAGGTGCGCCTCTTCGCAGACAGCCGTGGATGGCCCTCACTATCTCGCTCTTAGTGATTGGTTTGACGTTCTATCACTGGCATCTTTTAACATCGCAAACTCCCGTTGAACCCCCAACTCTAAGAATTCCAGAAATCTCAAAACCCGTGGACCTACCTGTGGACCCTGTCGCAAGTCGAGGCGATCGCATTTTCGAACATGGAGAGTATTGGCGAGTTTTTACTGCACAGGCGGCGCACGGTGATCTCAAACATCTTCTCAGCAATCTTTTGCTTTTTTATATTTTTGGTTACTTCCTCTATGGTTATTACGGTTTTTTTGTTTTTCCTTTGTCAGTGATTTTTCTTGGCGCATTTACAAATCTCCTTGCGACCTGGTCTTATCCGCCGAAGCTTGAACTCATTGGAGCTTCGGGGTGCGTTTACGTCATGGCTGCAATTTGGCTCGTCCTTTATTTGCTCGTTGAAAAAGTGGTGTCTTTGCGCGGCAGACTCTTGCGAATCTTAGGAGTTGCCCTCGCCTTGATGATGCCCGCCACCTTTGAGCCCTCCACCAGCTACCGCACCCATCTTTTTGGGTTTCTAATTGGAGTCGTTTTTGCTCTTGGCTTCTATTTTATGCGGCGGAAGTATTTGAGATCTTTTGATTATTTTGAAGATATAGAGGTCGGCGAAGCCCTCTAGAACCCCCTAAGCGCCGTTTTCGGAGCTCTCAAGCCAGGTGGCAAAATCCTTGTTATTTTCTTAAATTCATGTTCTATTCTTAACTCAAGTGTCGTTCTCAAAGTTCATTAGATGTCCTTATGTCTTCTGCGAATGGCCCCAAAAGCTTTCATAGGAGGCAAAAATGGGTAGAAAAATTTACGTCGGCAATCTTTCTTTCAGCGTTGATTCTAATCAGCTCAGCGATGTGTTCGCAGAATTCGGAACTGTTGATTCTGCAAATGTGATCACAGATCGCGAAACAGGTCGCAGCAAAGGCTTTGCTTTTGTTGAGATGTCTGCTGAAGACGAAGCTCAAGCTGCTATTCAAAAATTGAATGGAATGGAATTGGCTGGACGCGCGATGAACATCTCTGAAGCTAAACCTCAAGAGCCACGCAGCGGTGGATCTCGTGGCGGTGGCGGTTTCGGATCTCGCCGTTACTAATTTCCTGAAATCATAAATCAGTTTATAAAAAAACCGGCTTCCAAGCCGGTTTTTTTTTGCTTCTAGTTTTTACTTTGGATCTCTTCGATCTTATCTATTTTTTGCGAGAGTTTTTGATGCATGTCTTTAAACTCTTTCTGAAGGGCATTGAGTTCCTCATCCGATAAATCTTCTAAGTCAACCAATTCAGTTCTTGCCCCTTGAACGGCGCGAATGAGCTCATCTAACTTAAGCTGCGTGGATTTGGAATCTCTGTTCTGGGAGTTCTGAATCAAAAAAACCATCAGGAACGTGATGATCGTAGTGGTCGTGTTGACGACGAGTTGCCACGTATCAGAATAGCCAAACACGGGACCGAAGGCCGCCCAAATCACGATCAAAAGAACAGCTGCTCCGAATGCGAGAGGATGACCAACAACTTCGGCTGTGACACAAGAGACTTTGCGGAAAAAATCTTTTTTACTCACTGGGCTGCTTTGCTATCATCAAGTGTCGTTGTTGAGAGTCTGTACATTCGATCACGACACTCTTTGAGTTTGCAGCACTCATTCAAAGACCGAGCCACATACAGCTGATCTGTAAGATGGGCCAGCACTCCGTAGTAGCGTCCATCAGCTCCACGCTTTAAATTGTAAACCAAACGAGCCGCCTCATCTCGATCCTTCTCAGTACCGCCAGAGATCACTTCAAGGGAGTCAAAATTGCAGGTCAATTTTGCATTCTTGCATTTCCATCTAAAGGCATTGAATTGTTTTTCTCGTTCGTGAATAGGATAGCCATCTCCAAAGACATTTTTTAATTGATGCCGGAAGGTCGAATAAAGTGTTGGCATTTCGCCTGGCTTTTGACAGGTCCCAGAAGCTGCACACTGGTAACAACGATAAGTCCCGTTGGAATCATTAAAAAGACACCGATAGGTGTTTTCTTCAAAACTATCCTCGGTTTTGTGATCTGGAGTTTTGATTTTAAGCTCCATCTCGCTATCGGAAATTTCTTTTAACGTGTATTTTTTTGTATTACCAGGGATCCAAAGGCCCGCCATAACTACAAGGGGATTGCATTTGATCTGAGGTCCTGGAAAACTCTTAAAAATCCCACCTGTTATATTCCCAAAAAAATCAGCGGCTCTTCCCAGTGTATTTTCTTTGAGAAAAATATTGGAGTTGATGTAGGCATAGTTGATATCCCCATAGAGACGTTTTGCTTCTTTAGAGTCAGCATCAAACTCGCGACTTTTAATAGCAACAAAAAGGGAAATCATGGGCGCTTCAAACAGCTCAGGAAAAGGCTCTGGCTCAGCCCACGCAACGGCCTCAATGATCCAATTCCACGCCGACTTATTTTTTTTTAACGAGCGAAATGAGTTTAACACTTTCATGAGAGGGTCCGTGCGGTTGAACTCCATGGGGGCAATATCATCATAAGTCAGAGTGATCGAGGCCCGAGAATGATTAAAAGTGAGGCGATGGCGCTCTTCATTTTTTGAAAACCAAAAGCCGTTGAGATCGTTAGATACAATCCAGTCACCTCGGTTTTTGGCGAACTTAGCGAACGTGTCCACAAGGACGTTCTTTTCTTCATTCTCTGATATCCAACCCTTTAACTGATCAATAAATTTTGGATCAATGCTCTCCTGATTGAGGTTTGCTGCTAACCAAAGAGACAACGGGGACTCGGCAACTCGAGTCGTAATGTTTTCAGACTCTTTGGCGGAAACGATCTGCGTGAGGCAAGCAGCTAAATATACGAGTAAAATGATGGCTATTCTCATCTCCTAATTATTATTTGAAAAGAACAGTTTCTCAATATGATTTATTCAAGCTCCAGTGAGAAACCAAACCTAGTACAAAGACTAGGATGCCTCAGTTTGAGTCAGTACTTTCGTAAACAAAACCTAAAAAAATGCCGAAATAACAGTATGAAGCGCAATTTCCGCTCGCTCACTTCTCTCATTGATTCTTTTGTGCCAGAGAAGTTTAAGGGCCTTGATAATTTTAGCGAATGGTCTGAAGATCTCCGTCGATCCCGAATGGTCATCGCGCTTTGCCTCGTTGGCGCTCCCCTCGCTCTTACTATGTTTACCATCAGGTACATGGAGGAGCAAAATCGCAGTCACACCGTGTTTTTGCTTTTGATTTCATCGGTTTTTATTGCACTAGGCCCAGTCTACATAAAGCGAACAGGAAGACATCGAACTGTCGCGACAATCCTTCTCATCATGTGCGTTGTGATTCTGCCAATCCGTATTCTCTCCACGGGCGGAATCGTATCAACAGTTTGCCTCTGGCTTGCCATCACTCCTATCATCGCTTGCATGCTAGTGTCGGTACGCATGTCTGCCATCACGGCCATCATCACAGTTTTTGAATACTTTGTTATTTCACAAAGCCAGCTTTTTGGATTCGCCATTACGCCATACCCTACCAGCGATCATATGCACTTTACGGTCCTAAGCACGCTTGTCGTCACAATTACGCTGTTTCAAATGACCTACGAACCCCAGAGACTTAAACAAAAAAAGCAACTCCTAGAGCAGACACGATCTATTGAAGAGAGCCGAGCCAAACTGAGCGAACTCAATCGCATTATCGGGGCCATGGTCAGCAGCTTGGACGAAGGCTTTTTGGTATTTGATAAAAATGGACAATCTCTTCCGATTCACTCTAAAGCCTCGCTGACTCACTTTAGACTTCCAACCAACCACTTCTCTCTAGGGGATGTCCTCAAACCTCTCGATATGGATCCTGGCATTCTTTCAGATTGTCTTGAAATGCTATTCTCTGGAAAATTCCCGTTTGAAACCATCTCAGAGCTATTCCCTCATCGAATCATCAATGATGAGGCTCGAATCATTGGGCTGAGGTATTTTTCTATGGGGCAAAACGGTCCCGAAAATCTCGTTGTCGTTTCTAAGGACATCACCGAGGAAGTCCAAGCCCAAGAACAGTCCAAAGCCGACCAAATGAAAGCTATGTTTTTACTGAAACTTGCAAGAAGCTCTCAAATGCATCAAGTTTGGCTTGAGGATCTGAGAGACCTCATGACGGTCACCGCGCTTAACTTTACCAATCTTTCTAAGCTCGCCACTGTAAAACAAGATCTACACTCTCTCAAAGGACTGTTTTCATTTTTGTCACTCGATATTTTAGCTCAAAGAATCCACGATCTTGAAACCGAACTTTCTTCAAAACTAGAGTTTTCTCCGTACCTTCTCGAAAGTTTGCGCGATCAGTTTTTGCTTTTGCGCGAGGACTTCGAGGCTCTTCTCAAAGAGTTTCGAATACTCATTCCAAACTCCAAACTGCCTGCTCGAAGATCTGTACAAATTGATCCGCAGTTTTTACAGCACTGGTTCGGAAAGCCGTCGATCACCGATGCTGCCTGGCGAGATTTTCAAGATGCTTTTTGTCAGAATCTCCTGTGCGAGCCTATCTACGATCTCATTGGGCATTTTGAAAATTACACCACTCAACTCGCGACCACTCAGAGCAAACGTATCGCGCCGTTTCGTTGGATTGGTAAAGATCTTAGAGTTGCTCCTCATTACTATCGCCCCGTTTTGACAAAACTCATTCACGTCTTTAGAAATATCGTGGACCATGGAATCGAGGACGTAAAAATGAGAACGGCCGTCGGAAAAGACCCCAGCGCCACCATCGAAGTAAAGACAGAAATGGATTTCAAAAACCAGAAGGTAATTATCGAAATCACCGATGACGGCCGCGGAATTGTTATTGAAGATGTCAGAAAAAGAGCGCTTGAAATCCGAATCCCTAATGTTGCAGATATGTCAGAGGAGCGGCTCTTACGTCTCGTCTTAGACAATGGATTTTCGACAAAAGAAAAGCCCACAGAGCTCTCGGGCCGTGGGGTAGGACTTGCGGCTCTTCATTCGGCGGTCCTTGACCTCGGTGGAAATATCGAGCTTGAGTCTATCCAAGGCCTGGGAATGAAAATTCGTATTTTAGTTCCATGGTTTGAACCTATCAAAATTTTGCAGAAGACTTCGAAGACGGCAATTTAAAGCTATCGCCCTCCCGATAGGTCACAGATAAAACATCATCGGCATTTTTATCATAATGATAGACCGTAAGCTCTGACGGACCGAACGGTCGAACCATAGACTGATCAATGACCCAAATACCATTGTCCTCGTCAACACCAAGGCCGATCAAATCTGGATATTTTGTAATTCCCTGTTTCATGCGGCCTTCTCTATGCCTGACCAAAAAATGCGTATCCATAAGTGCGCCCGCCAACAAGCCAATGCCAGGTTTGATTTCATAGTCCCCGTGATCTACATTTCCCGTAAACATAACGGGTGACATGATAGCGGTTCCAGCACTTGTGCCCGCCACCGCCAAACCATTGTGGTAGCGTCTCTTCAGAAAGGTGAGAGACCTATTATCAAAATTCTTAGTAATTTTATTTTGATCGCCCCCGGTAAAATAGATTCCGGTGCTTTCTCGCAATTGCTCGCGAAAATGAGAGCGGCCGTCAGAACTTTTGGGGTCTCGCTCGGCCTCTGCAATAGATTCAGGGTTGTAGGCTTTGAGCTCTTCGGCAATCGCCTTGTAAGACTCGTCGGGCTGCGCTGTTGCCCAGGTCACAATGAGGATGTGGGCTCTGTCCCCTCCTGCGGCGTCTACAAACTTTTCCAAAACTGCGGGTGGATGCTTGCCACCTCCAATGAGAAACAAATTCTCACGAGCTTGCAAACAAACTGGTAAACAAAAGACAACCCCTAGCACCGTCCCAATTTTCTTAGAAATTTTCATGAAGCTATTGAACTCTGAGTCGGTCGTTATCCGCAAGAAAAAAAGCAATGCGACGGACTATTCGTGAGCACCGCTGGGAGCCTTAGGCTCATCACCATGGGCGGCCTCTGCCGCGACAACGGCCTCAAGTGGACTATCGTTCACTTGATCAAAGCAGCCTGAATCGTCAGGAATCTCGATCTCATCTGTCTTTGACGGTATGGCGACCCCCTGACAAATCTTGCAATCTCTCGGAGGCGGGCGCTTTGCAAGCTTTGCTTGGGCCCCGGTAGAAATAAAAAATATCAAAAGAGTCAGCCACTTCATAGTTCCTCCACGAGCCTTGGGTATGTGAAAGGGAGCATTTGGCTCACCGCTTTTTCATACATCGAATAAATCACTTGATACTGAGCGAGCGCCCCGCCCGTTGGAGGCACGAGACGACCTTTGGAATATGTCAGTTTAACACGGCCTTGATCAGAATCCGTCAGAGTTTCTACCCTTCCAGCTGGATCGTAACCGATTTGTAATGTCTTTTTTCCACCAAATTTGATTTTAGATAAACGGTCACCAGCTGCATATTCAAAACTTATTTTGGCTTGGTCGTTTTTGATTTCTAAAAATCTGAGGTTCTCATCATAACTTGCTAAAGTCCGAACAGGCTTTTTCGAACTCAGAGTGACCATGGTCACAGACTTCGGAAGATGCGACCTCTTTGCATAGGTATACTGCAAAACCTTGTCCCCTGAACTGGCTGCTACCACTCTCCCAAACCCGTCATATTTATATAGCGTACTAACGTCCCCCTCGATCTTGCTCTCAATACGCGGGAAGCGGGACCCATAGTGCCATTGTCGTGGTTTTTCGCCTTTTTCTTCTAGGTCTGTTGGTTGGCCTTTTTGATTCAAAGTCAAAAGATACTTTTTCTCAGTAGATTCACCGCTGCACTTTTTTGAAGTCAAAATCTCATACTTATTTTTTCCCGCCGGCTCATAGCTCAGAAGCTGCACGCACCCATCTTTTGTAGTCAGTTGTTGTACGCGATCTCCTCCCTGAACATAGCCGATAGTCACTTGATCATTGTCGCGGCTCACGATTTTCTGAAGATGCTGAGATAAATCATACGAGTAGAGAGTTTTCTTGCCATCTGGATAGACCACACTTTTGAGAAGGCCATTTTCTAAAACGTATTCAAGGCTTGCGCCTTGATCTTTGATAACTACTTTGTCTTTTCCAAATTGAAAGCCGACAGCCTCCCCCGATCCAGTGAGGATCTGAGTGATGGCGCTAGAATTTGCCTGGCGAATGAGTGTGAACTGAGATCCATCGGCTAAAATACGCTTTACAAGCTCACCTTGAATGTTAAAATCCTCGATGAGCGCAACTCCCATAGACCGGCGATAGCCCGAGTGAGTCTTTTGAATTTTATACTGAGGCCAATTCGCCGATGCATAACTGCCCAGCTGTGTATTCCATGCAAAAGTGATGTGCCGACCATCTCCACATTCCACGAGCGTGATTTCGGTTTTTTTAATTTCTAGGCGTGTCTCTAGATTCGAACACCAACCCAAACCAAAAAGTCCTTGAAATCGGCCTTTTGAATTATAGGTTCGCTGGATGCTCAGCTGACCTGACGGCGTCGTAAAATCAACCTCTGTGCGTGAGTAATCCCCGTTAAAGAGATTAATCCCTGCAACGGAAAACTGAGATGTGAAAATGGTCAATATAAAAATCACCCTCAACACGGAAGGTCCCTCCAAAAATCTCTTTGTCCTATCGGCCTAAGAGCCTAATTTCTTTAAAAAACTTGACCTCTGGCCAGTGTTGAAAGGCCCAGATTTTTTCGAAAAGGCCATATGTCGATACGCCTGCGTCGGTTGAAAGTCTTATTCTTTTTGGGCATCTATTTGCTCCAATTGACTCCCGCCCGTGCGGGAACTGTTCCTGCTGTTATTCCAAGGGCTGTTCCAGCTTCTGCCTACTTTAAAATGTTCTCCGCAGTCGTCAATGCCGCCGCAAACCCTCAAGAAGGGCGTTCCCTTTACAACGGATTCAACAACACGCTCATGGTCGGGCAGCGTTTTCTCGCCACTCACGGTAAAGACGACCCCAACTATGAACTCATAAAAAAAACCAACGCAAAACTCGAAGGCGCCGTCGCTGTTTGGAACCAACTCAAAAAAGGCGGCTGTCTTGACAGTGAAAATCCGAACCTTGCCTTCACAGCAAACTCAATTTTGGCAGGCGTTCTTGCCGCAAACCCTTGTCAAACAAAATTCAACTCAGCTCTCCACTCCCTCCACGAGTTAGCGATCGACACAACGGAGAAAAAGGAGCATGAAGTCTCAGAAAATCCAAACTCAGTTAAAGCACGAGAGAAAAAAGCAAACTTCGTAGGTGCCATGCTTCGAAATGCTGCGCTCTCAACTCGTTTTGCCTCTTGGTCCTTGGACTACACTTTCGGTGGCAAGCTGCCTACCAGCAAAACTTCGGGCTCTGAATCCCAGCTCTGTAAAGAGTTTAAAACTCTAGCGGCAGATCCAGGAAATATCCTTCTAAAGCCAACTGATCCGACAAAGCTTGCGCAAGACTTTGGCGCCACTGTTAAAAAAACTCGCGAGGTTGGGGATCAAACCTTGAATCTCCTTCGCGTCAATAACCGAACCATCAAACGGATCGAAAACCCAAGAACAGCCGAAAAAATTCCAGTTGAAATTCCGATGGGAAAGTACCTTGAGCAGGCCAATCATATTTTTCAAATTCCAGGTGTTGCGCTCATTGCAGGCGCCCCTGCGATCCGAAGTAAAATCAGCCGTTCGCTGACGCCATCAGGGCTTGATACCGCAAAGACGGCCGATTGCCAGCTTCAAACAAATGCGAAGATTTGGTGCAGAATTGGAAGCCTGCCACCGATTCAACCGGTTACAAAAGAGGATGTGAATCTTGCGGTAACACAGATCAAAGGAAGTATCCAGGGAACACAATCCCAAATCCGATCATGGGAAAATCGGCTGGCTCTCCTTCGCGAAGAAGCTAAAGCAAATTCAACGCCAGCTGAAGAACAAAACAAAGAACTTGATAAGATGGCCTCAGAAATTCTCATCGATCGGCCCCTTGACTTCGGTGCTGCTCTTCTTCAGGATCCCGAAAATATAGAGCATGTCTGCGAGCTCCTTAAAGAGACCTATGAGCATTTAGAACAGCACGAAAAAAGCAGCCTTATAGTTCACACAGGTCTCGCTGTCGGTGGAGTCGTGGCTACTGGAGCTTCTTTTCTCGTAAGTTCTCCTCTGGCAATGGCGGCTCTTGCGGGCTTTGGAGCCTTCTCTGGCGGCTATGATTTTTTGTACTTTGGCGCCGAAGCAAGAGAACTTCAACGAAGGTCGGCTCTGAGTCAAGCCGCCTACGCCGAGCGAGGAGCGCAAAATGGCAATAGCGACTATTCAGACTTTACCGAAGAACAAGACGACCTTGATCGAAAGATTTTTGCCGATTTGTGGGTGAAATACATTGGTGCCGCCGACACAGTCGCTGCGGGAACAACAACAGCCCTCGTGGCTGCGCCCCGAGCGGCAAATATAGCTATGACTTCAGCGAATCTCGCTCGGGCTGAGGAATTTAATTTCCAAGAATCTTTGTTACATTTAATCCATAGAAATCCCCAAAAAGCCCAACAGGTGTTTTTTGCGGGAATTAAACCTGGAGATGCGGCGGCAACTGCAGCAAGGGTTCATCAACTAAAAAAGAGTGCTGAAGAATCTCTTGAAGCTATTGAAACAAGTTTGGTTGTTAAGACTTTTGATGATGGATTCAGCCCCGTTTGGAAAACCTACTGGGCACAGAACTATTCCTCCGAACTCTACGGAGGTCCTGAGCATGAAGCCGAAGGTATTACCGTTGTGAAAGATCCTGAAAAAGTCCTCGCAGGACACAGTCACTAAAACTACTGTTCGCTCTTAGTCTCAATATAATTATGCAGCATCCATCGCCGAATGTGTTTTTGCTGGAGATCCTGGAGACTGAAAAATATGAAATGACAGTGATAACACTTTTTCTCGGGAACATATTCCGCGAAATTGCATTGCCCAAGTAAAATAGGAACACTCGCTTCATCTGTCATCCAAAGAATGAACTCACGAAAAGATCCTATGGAGATTTCCCGGTAATACTCCATCACAAGAGTTGCTTCGCTCACCTCGACTAACTTCACGGGATTTGAAACGTAAATCATCTGATCAAGGTCGCCAAAACTTTCAAAAAGTCCCTCTTTGGTTCTGAGATCTGGCCATTTTCTTTTGAGGGTCTTAATAATGTAGGACCTATTGAATGGCGAATAGAACACGTCGGTGCAAAGACTGCTCAATGACAGCTCCAGCGACTCCGCAAAGATTCTAGGGCTTAGCACGTACACAGATACTGTGAGATTTCCTTTCAATTTTTGCAAGTTTTCAAGCTCTGCGACCTCGTTACCTAAAATAAAAAAAGAGTCTACAAAGACGATGAGATGAGTTTTAGCTTTAGCTTCTTCTGCTTTCTTGAAAATATGCCCGAGATCCACCAGCGATTTCACCGGCGTCATCGAGTGATCAAAAAAACGATCCAGACTTGGCTGTACTTCTTGGCACAAAACCGTCTTCTCGTTTTGCAAAAATAAAAACTCATAGAGACCGCGCTCTCCTTGTGTCCCAGCAATGGGTTGATTCACTTTACGAGGCTGAATGATTTTTTGAAGATTAAATGACTGCTGCTGATCAAGAGCAAAAAATCCTAAGGTGATGCGGTGAAGCTGAGTCTGAGGAATTGGCACCGAACTCACCGCCGCCGCCAGCGCGCTTTTGTGCTGCTTGGTCTCAAGAAAAGGAGCGTAGTACTTAGCAAGATGCCCCGTGGACACAGGCTGATCAGAGACCGTTTGAAATCCGATTTCTGAAACTCCGGACAACCGAATTTCTTTGAGCATTTCAACTTGAAGGTCCACTTTGAGGTTGTGAATGTGGTGCTTAGCACCACCGTGCCTTCCTGTGAGCGCGATTTCGAGCATCTGTCGTAGCAAGAGTTTGTCAAAGGGCTTAAAAATAAAGTTATTGATAGATCGACGCTCAAATCTTTTTTTGTGAAGTTGGGGAGTGTCGTAGCCGGTAAGAACCACGCACAGCTCTTGATCTTTGGGAGCAAAACCCATTTGGTAAAAAAGTGGACGAAACTTTTCGATGAGTCGAACGTCTTTAAAGTTCCAGGACTCTACTTCAGTCACAATCCCACGGAACTGCCCGCTTGGCACTCGAGCCATAGCTGCAACGTCTCGTTTTGAGATTCCATTGAGCCAGCTCATAAGTTCGTTGGACGAAGAAAAAGGAATGACGTTGATTGAAGGGTCAACCTGGGAGAGAGCCTCTTCAATCTCAAGTCGCAATTCGAGACGTTTTTCGAGGACAATGATCCAGTTCACCCTTCCATTTTACCACGTCGTGGCAACAAAGGTAAGAAATTTACCGGCGGTTCATTTTTCCAAGCAAGCGGAGAATCTCAAGGTACAACCAGACCAACGTCACAAGCAGCGAAAAACCGGTGTACCACTCCATGAACTTAGGCATTCGGCGATAGGCCGCCTGCTCGATTTGGTTGAAATCTAAGATCAAATTGAAAGCGGCAATGCCCGTCACTATCAAAGAGAAGGCGATTCCAGCTCCAGTTCCTTGGTGGATAAACGAAATTGGCTGACCAAACATCATCATAATGATATCAACTAAGTAGCAAACGCCAACGGCCATCGTCGCAAGCACAAGAATTCTGGTGAATCGCTCTGTCGCCCGTAAGATTCCTAAACGGTAACAGCCTAACATGAGGCCAAGAGTTCCAAAGGTCAAAACCATCGCGTTGGTTGCAATTCCTGGAAAGCGCTGATCGTAAAAAGCTGTGATCACTCCAATCGCTAGGCCCTCAAAAACGGCATAAGCAGGGGCCAGCATCGGCGCACGCTGCGGACTAAACATCAAAACGATCGCAGCAATCAAACCCAAAATCGTGCCGCCTAAAACCATGGGCATCGCAAGAGGCGTGCTCGCATATGACCAGCCAAAGGCTCCCGCCGCACAAAGAATGAGAAACAAAATACCGCTTTTGTTAATAGCTCCAGAAACCGTCATTACACCGGTGTCTTCGCCGACAAACTCGCTGGCTCTTGCAAGCACTTTAGCACTCATTGAAGGATTTGAGGTCTTTTCCATCTTCACACTCCGTGGTTAGTGGGGTCACTTTACTGCGAAATTGGAGAAATGGCAAATGACTGGAAGGACGCGTAAGGCTCAAGAGCCCTACGCGCTAAGAGTTACTTACAATTTTTCCCGGCGCCAGGAATGACGTCGTCGATTTGGATCATAGTACCAGTGTCAGAGTTTTTCGCCGAGACAAACACTCCGCCACCCGTTGTTGTGACTGCCTTCAAAAACTGCTCAGCAAACGAACCATCGCTGAGAGAGGTGTAGAAGATAGCGCTCAAGCGAACGCGGCCTGGAGCAATCGACGTCAGCAGAGATGCGTCTTTGGAATTGTACTTGTCCGTCGGCATTCCATCTGTAAGCATGATGACAAAATACTGAGGCTTTTTGTCAGAGTTAAGGTCAGGATCTTCCTGAATGGCTTTGATGGCCATATTCATTGCTGAGTAGTACGGAGTTATGCCAAGATCAGCGACGGCGTTAAACTGTGTTAGCGCATCCGTCAGCTTGTTGGGATCCGCACTAAAAACCGGTGACTGATCGTTGCCGGAGTTGATAAGGGCGTGTGCAAAGTTGGTTTGATTGTCAGGCTGCGCGAAAGTGACAAAACTCCATTGGAAATTGTCCTTGTGCCCGTACTTATTTAAAAAGTTATTGATGGCCGTTGTTCTAAACGTCTTATGCGGGTCTGTAGGAGCCACAGTCGTCATGTTTCCGCCGACCATGAAAGTGCTCGTGTAAGCATTCGATCCAGAGGTATCAACAACAAACATAATTTTTGTAGGGATGGTGATAGATTCAACATTGGGAATACATTCAGCTGGAGGTGGGGGAGTTCCATCACCGCCAGAACCTGTGTTGCCAGGATCTTCGGAAGTTGGAGTTGTTGGACCGGCACCAGGGCCGCCATCGCCACCTTCACCAACTTGCGAGTCATCATTTTTACTAAATGTGACTGGGCTGCAGGCTTGAAATTGCAGCACCACAAATGTGGCTAAAGTAATTCCCATCAGCTGCTTTAAGAAATTAAGTTGGTTCATGTTCGAGTCCTCACCTTCTACAAAATCAATTTTGCAATTGGTATTCCTCAAACTTGCCAAGACCGTGTCTCAAACTGAGACGCCAGATCTATTTCAGGGGAGTTACGGCTGAATTTCTCAAATTGAGACAGTCGCCTTCGCTGAACTAAAACAGACGAAGACGCTATTTTGCAGACATACTGTCGAAAACTTGGTGTCTCAGATTGGGAACTGGCCCCTTACTGCTGGTTGATTGCTTAGAGGCAGTCAGGCAATCTGGCAATGGGGCAGTCAGCTCAGGCAACAGGGTGTGGTGGGCGGATGAGGTCTCTAGTATCCCATCAACTTTATAAGTTCCACAAATCTACAGAAATAAAGTCCAGACCCTGAAGCCACATCCTGAGCTGACTGCCCCATTGCCAGATTGCCTGACTGCCACGGATTTGATTCTCTCCCGGCCTAGAGTCCGCCGCCACCTGTAAGCCGCTTAAAAAACTCAAGGTCAGGATAAGCATCCGCAGGCATCCCCCACTTGAGCTGCATTTTTCGCACAGCAACTCGGGTTTTAGTCCCCATGTAGCCGTCGATTTTTCCCACATCAAACCCTTTTTGTTGAAGGCGGCGCTGGAGCTCCTTCATTTGCTCAAGGGACAAAACCTCGACTTTTCCTCGCCCTGGAGACATCGCAGGAAGCCCCGGATCAGCGATTCGGTTGGCAAGGTATCCCGCCGTGAGTGCGTTATTGAGCGACTGATTCCAAGTCAAAAGCGCTTTGAAATTGGGATAAGCTAGAAATGCAGGTCCAAGGCGCCCCATTGGCAGCATGAGAGCTGCTGGCTGATCTCCAGTGAGAGCGTCTCCGTTGATGTCCCTGACGCCAACACTTGACCAGTAGGACACAGGGTGTTTAACGGCTAGGGTAAGATCGGCCTGTTCCCAGGGAAGATCTTTTGGAACTCTCACCTCTTGAAGAAATGGTTCTCCCCTTCGCCAACCGTACTCACGTAAAACATTCGCTCCAGACGCCATGAGGTCAGGCACACTTCGAATCACATCGGCTTTTCCATCGCGGTCAAAATCCACGGCATAGTGGCGATAGTTCGTCGGTGTGAATTGCAATCCCCCCATTTCGCCAGCCCACTCTCCAACAAAGTTTTCGGGGGCGATTTCATTAGTTTCAACCATCCAAAGAGCGTCCATGAGGTTTTTTCTAAAGAACGCCGCACGTCTGCAGTCATAAGCCAGGGTCGTCATCGAACGGATAACGGGATAGGAACTCTTGCTGGGTTGGGTCGCAAAATCAGTTTCTAAGCCCCAAAAAGCAACTATGATTTGGCCCGGAACGCCGTACTGTTTTTCGATAGAACGAAAAAGCTCAGCATTTTGCCTAAGGAGCTTACGACCGCGCTCAAGGCGACTGTGCGCCCGTGGAAGAACATAGTCGATAAAGGTTTTATAAAACCCGCCCTGTTGACCATCGCGTTTGATAATCGCGGGATCCCGGCGCAACTGGGGCAGAACCCGCTGCCAGGTGCCCTGGGAGATGCCATCAGAAAGGGCCTCAGCCCTGACATCCTGGAGCCAATCCTCAAAATTTCTGTAGTCTTTTTCACATTTTACATCTTGTGCAAAGCCGGGGCTTGCAACCAGGGTCAAGGCACAGACAGCGACCTGGTAAAACTTCATAAAATCCATGGTTCCTCCCGAAACAGCCCCCGCCCGGCCCTTACCATAAAAAAGGATTGGGTGTCAAAACAGGATAATATTCTACAAACCCCCTAGCCCCATTTGACAGATGTTTAGAAAAAGGAGAAATCAAAAATACACCAAACATTAATGAGGTCAAAAATGACATCTCTGAGTGTGCCTGTTCCTGCTTTCGTTTCTCATCAAGGCCTTATTGCCTGGGTGGAGGAAATAGCCCGACTGACCCAGCCAAAATCCATTCACTGGTGTGATGGCTCCGAAGAAGAAAACCAAAATCTCCTAGATATGATGGTCCAATCGGGCA
>JBGATJ010000002.1:0-151656 GCA_044229295.1 Pseudobdellovibrionaceae bacterium | reverse complement strand
AGGCCGCACTGAGATTTGTAACCTCACCTCCGGACACCGCCGTCACTCAGTTCCAGTTTGATGATATGGAAACTCATGAGCACACCAAGTGTAAGCCGCTATCTATTACCATTGCCGTTGACAAGGAAAAGCGGCGTATTTTGGGTGTTGAGGTATCAGTGATGCCGGCCAAAGGGAAACTTGCTGCAATTTCACGCAAAAAGTACGGAAAGCGGCCGGATGAAAGACCCGGGGCTCGTAAAAAGCTCTTTGAGGGGATGAAAACTTTTATTCACTCTCAGGCTTTGATTCAGTCCGATCAGAATCCGCACTATCCGATAGATGTCAAAGCCCACTTCCCAGAGGCACAGCACGAGACCTTCAAGGGAAAGAGGGGTGCGATTGTCGGCCAAGGGGAGTTAAAAAAGACAGGGTTTGATCCCCTATTTAGTTTAAATCACACCTGCGCGATGATTCGAGACAATGTAAATCGATTAAAGAGAAAGACCTGGGCAACAACGAAAAAAGCAGAGCGACTCCAGGCTCACCTGATCATGTATGCGCAGTTTCATAATGATGTACTCATTTAAAAATCAGAGCTTTGAGACCCGTCAAAGCTCTTGACCTATCAACAATTAAAGGGGCCAGTTTATGATGGACTCGCGGATTGAGACGGCCTTGTGTACAAAATTCTTTCTTTCACTTTGCGACTGAACGGGATGAGGCGCTTTGAAAACTCAAAGCCATAGCGAAACCGAGCCCATTTGCTAATTAAGCCAAGAATGATAAATCTTTCGACTCTGCCAACATATAAGAAGGCATCGCCTCGTTGAATATCAAAATCCTTAGGAACAAAATTCGGAGGCTGTATTGGATTTTTGACTTTGCTTGAGTTCGGAAATGCGCCTTTTACAAATAAGGCTTTGGAGTCTAAAGGCGTAAGTCCTTCACTTTGAATATACTGCCTCGTGATTTGCTCAATCTCCGGGTCGGGACGAAAAGAGCTAGACTTCGCTAATCGATCATAGCGTTGAAATGCCGCCATCATCTTGAAGTTAACAGTAGAAGATATGAAGACCATAGCGCTATAAGGACGTTGCATTTTACGCCGGCGGATGTCTTTTTGGATATGAGAAGTCAAAATCGCTGAAAAAATCGTAGGAAGCCCTGATCCGTGATGCTTTTTTAAAACCATACATTCATTAGCGGCGACGATCAGGCGATTTTCAGAAACAGTGATATTAAAGAGGAAAAAACCAACAAGCTCGTCATCTTTTTTTGCATAGACGAGGGCCGACTGCTTATTTAGGTATTTCGAAAAGTTCTCGCTGGCGTTCCAAACGTCGCGCTCAACTTTTTCACAGGCCCGTGCCAACCGCTCAAGCTTCTCTGGACGGCAGCCGTGAATCTCTACTCCATAAAAATGATATTCGCTGTTACTTCCTAAATACATAATTTTACCTCGGAGAAAACATGGCTATTATTGAAACTCCGACGACAATCAAGACCACACCAAAAACTTGAGCCCAAACCCAGGGCTCTCTATCAACGGTAATCGCAAGGGCTGTCCCCCATATAAATGTAGTCGCGTAAACAGGATAAACTACTGAGAGTCGGCCGCCCAGTTTAAATGCCACAACGAACAAAATCATAACGGCGCAAAAAAGAATCATGCCTAAGTAGAGTTGCCAATTTTTATAAAGTGGAATCTGCCCAAGCTGAGTTCCGCCAATTTTGTAAAGCCACTGCCCCAAAGCACCTATGACAGCAGCGACAAGATTGAGAATCATCGGAATGGTTTGCGGTGAATTCACTTTTTCTCCTTTGGCCTATCGTTTTACGAGAGAGATAATTGGGTTTGCTTTACCTGATTTGGTTTTTCGAATTTCGTGAACGACATGGCCTTTTAAGTTGACCTGCTGACGGTTGAGTTTGCTTTTAAAATCTTGAGGAATTTTTGTAAGAAGATCCGAAGACCATTTTTGACCAGGCACTAATTCCAGGGCCCACTCATCTTGCGATTGTTCAACTAAGCAAAAAGCTTGGACGGCACCCGGATAATCTAAGAACACTCCGTAGGTGAGATCAAGAAGGTACCCTGAGCTTACGGTCTCTCCAGTTGAGATTACAAAAGCATCATTTTTACGGCCTTCGAGAGTTTCTAAAACTCTGAACGAGCGGCCGCACTCACATTTTTTTGTACGAATCGATCCGCGATCCCCTTGCATGTAACGGATCAGAGGCATTCCCACATTATAGAGATTGGTTCCAACAATATGCCCAACAGTGCCTTCGGGCGCGGGTCTACCTTGGTCATCTAGGATTTCGATGTAATTAATATCCTCAAAGAGATGGTAGTTTTGAAGCCGACATTGGGAGGCAATCCGTGTGAGTTCCTCGCTCGAGTAATCATCAAAAACAAAGGAGTTAAATAGGCGACTTAGATATTCTCGCTCCGCAGGAGAGCTCATTTCAGAATTTACGTTGATCGCTTTTGGACGAATGAGATCAAAATCAGCGGGCGACATCTGATCTGCAATGGCTCGCAAATGACTCGGATAACAGACTAAAAGATCTGGGGGGTTTGCGCGAAGACGCGCGATCGTATCCTGAATTGGGTTTAGGGTCGAAATAAACTCCAGAGGATACATACCCAAAAGCGAATTAAGAGGGTAGGGGCTCGTGTAAATGTAAGTTTGTCGATGCCACGGCCTATAGGGAAAAGCCATGAGGTAGAGTCTTAACCCAGCAAGGATGAAAACATTAAAGCTAAAAGCGTCGTAGTAGACATCAAGAGCCTGCCCGGTGCTTCCACTGCTTTTTGAGACGATAAGGTCGTTGATATGGTAATTGCTGTTAGTTCGTTCTTCAGGAGTCGAATCCACTAAATCCTGTTTTCTAAGGAGGGGAAGGCCTCGTACATCACCTAGAGTTTTGATGTCTTTAGGATCGGGAAGGTGTTTTTTTGCGTAGAGGGGCACGTGGGCCTTTGCGGTTGCCACAATTTCTTGAATCCTCTTGAGCTGATAGCTTTGGAGTTTTTCACGGGGCCAATAGGGACGTCGATTCAGGGCGTGGAGCTGCAGAGCCATCTGGCCAGCCAGTTGCATAATCTGAGTTGTTTTTAGCTCCTTCATTCAGGTCGACTCGCTTTGATTTTGATATTTTTTGAGAGCATAGCCCAGGACGCAGTAAAAAGAAATGCGAGGGTCAGTACTGTGAAATTTTGATCTTCAAAAAAAACAAAAATTGACCAGAGATATCCAGTGTAAGTCACAGGTAATCCGGTAAAAGCTCCTTCAGAGCTAAGGCCATTTTCGAGAAATCTAAGAATGCGAGCACAACCAGATGTGACAAAGACCACAAGACCGAGAAAGAGGCCCCTGGGCTCTGACACCGAACAAAACCAAATCGTTGGGACAACAACAAAAGTAACTGTGTCGATAACGGCATCCAGGCGTAGCCAAAGAGGATTTTTCTCTCTCGAGGGCTCATAACGGAGTAATGTTGAAGCAAGGACTTCTAGCCAAATGGGGAGAATACCGATCACAAAACTTTGTAAGTAAACGGGGGCTTTCAAGGTGTGGAGAAGAATGGCAAAAATCGTCGGTAAAATTTTCCCTAGCATGCAATAGATCATGATGCGTATAACGTATACCAGTCATAAAACAGATGGAGTACACAAATGTTGATATCGGCAATAGTTGCATTTTTTTGGGGATTGTTTGAAGGAATTTGGTTTTTCATCGTCCCAGATGTGGCGTTATCTTTTATCTCTATAAAAGGCTGGAAAGCGGCTGTCGCTTCTGTGATAGCGACGGTGTTGGGGTCGATGGTAGCGGCGGCAGTTCTCTCTTCGATCGTGTCGTATCTCCCTGAATTTTCTTCGTCATTAGTGAGTTTGTGGAGTCACCTCCCTGGCTTCTACCCGTCGATGTTAGATACCGCAGCTAACCACCTGCGGGAGTCGCAAGCTCGAGGGCTTCTTTCTGGCCCTACCTCAGGAATACCTTACCGTTTTTATATCTACGAGGCTTTCCTGCAAAAAATTTCACTGAGTTCGATCTTACTTTGGACACCGCCTGCAAGACTTGAAAGAATCCTTTTAGCGCCCGTCGTTGTTCTGACATTAAGACTTGTTTTTCGTAAAATCTCTGTCTTTTTTACTGGATTCTGTCAGTCCAGACAGAGGCGACTTTTATTTTTTCTCGTTTCGGTTTATTGGATCTGTACCTACATTTGGTATTGGTTTGACTTTTTACCGAAAACCTACGGCGGAGGAACTCCATGACTTTAAGTCCGGCATTTGTCACGATTGCTAGCGCTGCCTTGGCTATCGTGGGATTGGCGAGTTTAATTGTATTTCTCTTACGCCGAGCCAAGCCCGAAAATCATACCTTTCAAAAAGTTTCGACGATCACCAAGAGCTGGTGGTGGATTATTGGTTTTGTTCTTTTATGTTTATCCTTTGCTCCTTGTAGCCTCCTGATTGGATTTGCAGCGGTTAGCATTTTCTCGGTATTTGAGTTCGAAAAGCATAGCCGCCTTGCTGGACTCAGAAAGCATATCACCGCCCTCGTTTTAACGGGCATCGTGGCTCAGTATGTGAGCCTGTATTGCCTGGCCTGGTCTGCATTTTTTGCGATTCCTCTCATTTTCGTATTTCTTGGTTTTTCAGTTTTGATCATAATCTCAGGTAGAATTGAGGAGTTAACTCTTATTTTCTCTAATTATGTCGGGACTATTTTTATTTTTCATCTTTTAGCGTATTTGCCAGGGCTGTTCATTTTTTACTCCCACCAGTCCGCTATGGGAGAGGCTCTTTATCTGATTTTTTTCCTGATTTTGCTGACTGAACTCAACGATGTTTTACAGTTTATCTGCGGTAAGGCTTTTGGAAAAACTAAGGTTTTCCCTCTCATAAGTCCTAACAAAACTGGAGCAGGATTTTTAGGCGGGATTGTTGGAACGACTTTGCTTGGAGGCTGGCTTTTCTGGAAGTTTGCCGGTTTTGATCTCAGTCGTGGCCTGACTCTGGGTCTGATCATTGCGATTTCGGGAATTCTAGGGGATCTGTCGTTTTCTGCTCTTAAGAGATATCTTGGAACTAAAGATTTTAGTAACGCACTTCCTGGGCATGGGGGCGTTCTTGACCGACTTGATAGTTTGATTTTTACCACCCCGTGTGTGTTTTATTTCCTTTATTTTACGTAGTTCGAAAGGACAAATATGACTGTTGAAAACCGTAGGGAACTTGCGACTCGAAAAATTGGATTCTTTCAAAATCTTGCTAAGTTTTTGATTCGTCTGGGGTTAACGCCAAACCAGGTTTCTGTCCTGAGCATTTTCTTTGGACTGCTAGGAGGATGTGGCTTTTACCTTATGGGATGCGGAAGTTACATCACTGGACTGATTACGGCTTTTGTTGGGATTCAGATGCGCCTTCTTTGCAACATGACCGATGGCCTCATGGCGGTTGAAGGTGGGATGAAATCTGTTGTCGGTGATATCTACAATGACTTTCCAGACCGCCTCTCTGACATTTTCATCATTTTTGGTTCATGTCTTGTGATCCAAGAGCCTTGGGGACACGATTTGGGTTGGATTACCTCTGTTCTTGCCGTGATGACAGCCTACGTCCGTCTTTTAGGTATGTCGATGGGATATAAGGCTGATTTCTGTGGTCCAATGGCTAAGCAACATCGAATGGGCCTTTTGAATGTGACTCTTTTGATTGCACTTGTTGGATATTTTGTGGGGTTTGAATCGCAGGTCTCTCGTCTGTTTACGGTGGCTTTGGTGGTGATGAGTGTGGGTGCTGCTGCCACTTGCTGGCGTCGACTGTGCCGATTGACTCGGTTTTTGCGAGCAAAAACCGAGTAGAAATTGCGCTGCTGTTTTTAAAATTTTACTTGTCCAAACTTTTCCATCCGAAGAGCTTTGACTCTTTGGTAGAACTATTTTTCTCAAAAAAGAGGTAAACCGTGAGGCTTAACGAAAACTCTCAGCCCTTAAACTTTAATAATAAATCAACTTACATCGAGGGATGGTACTGGGCCTACGAAAGTGATCGCCTTAAACGCGGACAGGTTGTTGGACTTGAAATTTTGGGTAAGTCTCTTGCTCTCTACCGTGGGGAAGGTGGCTCTGTTTACGCTGTCGAAGGTTTTTGTCCACACATGGGAGCTCACTTTAAAACTGGCAAAGTTATGGGAGAACAGATTCAATGTGCTTTTCACGGATGGAAATTTTCCTCAAAAGGTCAATGCACCGAGATTCCTTGCCAAAGATACGCTGATAAAACCGACATCGTTCCTAGGTTAAAAACCTATCAAACCCAGGAGAAGTACGGGTTAATCTGGGTTCATAGTAGCCCGTTTGCAAACCACGATGAGGTCCCGTATTTTTCTGAGCTTGAAGGCGGGGACTACGAGTTTTTAGTCGCAGATCGCACATACCGTCCTTGTCGACCTGAAGTTGTTATGCTCAATGCTATTGATGCTCACCATTTCAATACAGTTCATCCAGAGACACGCAATTTAGCCGGTGTCATGGATTTAAAACCTAAATCCCTCAGTCCTAAGGCCATTCGCTTTGAAAACCAAACGCCAGTTCCTAAAGTTGGAATCTTGGGTCGTCTGCTCAGTCCTTTTTATCGAAAAGGCATTATGACTTTCTTTCTCGATTATTGGTATGGATCTACAGGTGTTGTAACTCTTGGACCAGATCGTCTTCATTTTTACTTGCTCTTTCCTCATCGTCCAACCCTTCAAGGTGGAACTGAAGGGATCATGGTATTTCTGACTCGTAAACGCAGAGGTATTCTCGGTAAGATTTTGAGTCGAACCATTTTATGGATCACTTATATTGTTGGAGTTTACTTTGAAAAGGGAGATCGTGAGATCTTTGATTCCATAAATTTTGCGATGAAGGCGCCAGTAAAAGCAGACTTTCCAATCATTGAGTTTATCAGACATACAGAAAAACAAGTTCACCACGAATTTAAACCTAAAACTTCTGAAATTGTTAAATCCATCCAAAATGAGGTGCTAGCGTGAGAGCTCGAGTTTGGGCGGAGATTGTTGAAACGCGTTTTCTATCCTACGGGCAGAAGGCGACCATGTATCAGCTTTTTGAAACTTATTACGACAGCGTCAGTCGTGAGGGTTTTGAGCGAGATCTTATGGAAAAAGACGACGTGATTCTGCTTTTGTCTGATGATGGCATTTGTGGATTTTCGACGCTCCTTAAGAAAGACATGATCATTGATGGTAAACCCGTCTTGGGAATTTATAGCGGCGACACCATTCTTGAAAAGAAATACTGGGGCAGCTCTGCTTTAGGACGTCGGTTTCTCTGGTATCTTTGGCTGCAAAAAATGAAAAATCCTTTTCGACCTGTTTACTGGTTTTTGATTTCTAAGGGTTACAAAACCTATCTTTTGATGGCGAATAACTTTCAGGAGTTTTATCCACGGTTAAACCATTGCATACCAAGTCTTGAAAAAAAACTTATGGATAGTTTCTACGAGGATAAATTTGGACACCAGTATAGCTCCCATACCGGAGTGATTAAGTTCTTTAGGTCTGGATGCCGGCTCAAGAGCGAAGTTGCCGCTGTCACTGAGGAACTAAGAGCACAAATTCCTAACGTCGACTTTTTTGCACGGATGAATCCTCACTGGCAAAAAGGAGAAGAACTTGCGTGTATCGCGAAGATGACTTTAACAATGCCCGTGCGTTATTTTATCAAGAAGGTGATTCAGCCTTATTTGCGCCCCACTGTTAGAGCTCCGATTCCTCAAACGCACGTGAGCCGAGTTGAGGTTGCAAAGTGATTGAAGTTTTTCGAAACATCACCGAGGCTCCGTCTAAAGGGCTTCAAAAAATCATTTCCAAGTACGCGGACGAAAGGCCGTCGTTATGGGATCAAAACGCCCCTAGGTGGAATGGCGATTATTTTGGTTTCTCTAAAAGTTCTTTGTTTCAATCTCTTGAGCTAGATACTAAAAATAGGATTTTGAAAGGCTGCGAGAATGACATTCTCAACGAAATCCAGCTCATTGAAATTGCCGGGATGACCTACGCTTCGCGAATGTCCATTCTCGCTAGCAACGATGAGGAACGCCAGCTGTATTGTCATTTTGCCTCAGACGAAGCTAGGCACTATCATGATATTTCCACCGTGGTAGGACGAACTCCAAACAGAGTTCCTCCCGCCGGATCGTTCCCATGGTACATCGGTCATTTGATTGAAACTCAGGAGCGCCTGCCGCTTCTTTTCGTGATTCAAGTTGTTTTAGAGGGTTGGGGGATTCACTATTACTCTCAGCTTGCGACGCATACTTTGGATCCACAGTTAAAGCGCGTGCTTGAACACATTGTCAAAGATGAAGCTGGTCATCATGGAAGCGGACTTTTGCTCTTCAACGAACATGATCTCTCTCCGGAGTCAATTGAGCAAACCCTCGGTGTTTTAAGAGAGTTTATTTCTAGTATAAAACAGGGCCCGCTATTCTTGTTAAAAAATTTAACTGCGGTCGTGGGTCCCATCACAACTTTGCAAATTGCCCAGTTTTTAGAGGAACTTTCTTTTGAGGAAAAAATCACCAATGATTTAAAAATCTTTAAGAGTTTGATCCGTAAAAGTGGATCTATTCAAATGTTAGGCCGCCTTGAACAGGCAGGAGCTTTTGACTTTAAATCTCATCGAGAGCAAGCAGCTCAGGAAATGTTAAGTCTCTTACCCTCGTGATCACGTAGGGTCTTTTGAATTCGATCAAGTTCTATACTATATCGGCCGACGGTGGCAAGAATCATCATCTTATTGAGGCAGTAGAAAGACCTACGGGTAAAAAGGGCATCTTCGAAATCGATGTGAGTTTTTTCAGCCAAATGATGAGTGATAAGTCCTGCGAGTGGCGATAGTGGGATTGCAATCAGCCACTGCCAGTTTCCAGTGATGATCAACGCTCCTAAGACCGCATAAAGATAGTACATTGCGATAACATGGACCCAGATGTTTAATGGTTTTTGGTGCTTTAAAACGAAAATCTCCCAGTAATCTTGGAAGGGGTGATCAGCAATGTCGTCGTTCACTTTCATTTTGAGGTGGTTTTGGTAAGCTTTCTCTTGATCTGCAGTGACGATGAGGGGGCTGTGAGGTGCTGGGTTGGTGCTTCCAAAGAGCCTCAGTAATTCTGGGTCCATCTCTCCTCTGAGAACTAAAGTGATCATTTTGAAGTTAGAGAGGCCTGAGAGGACCGGGTATTTAAAAGTTGGAGGTTCTTTACCCTCGAAAAAAAGATGGCCGAGCCACGATGGGACATATCCAATGAGGGCGAGAGCAAAATAACGAGGATCCCCTGTCAAAAACGCAGTTGTGACAAGGGCGAACATCAGAAGGTTTCCTACGACATGAAATCTGCGATTCCACCGGCTCAGGTGGGCTGATATGAAAATTGGCCAAAATTCAGTCAGGTCTTTGTACCGCATAAATTCTCCAAGATCTCGGAAGCTTCCTGGGACTGGCTGACTAAGTTCTTTAACTTGATATCGCCAACTTTCATCGATTTTTTATTTACGAAAAAATCGATAAGTCTTTTAGTAAGGTCTGCAACTTCAAAGGCCTTAACAGAATCAAGTTGGCCGAGCTGTCTTGCGTAGTGATAGTGGTAGGTTTCTTTAAAAAATTTTTCAGAAACATCAGCAATCTCACTTGCACTTACTGACCCGGAGGCTTCGAAGAGCAATATATATTGGGGAATTTTTTTTGTCGCTGAAAGAATGGGAAGTAGGCAAATATTAGTCACTCCAAGAGGCCGCAAAATTTGTGTGAGCTCGTTCACATTTTGCACTGAAATTTTTTCACCGACCAAGTCACTGATGTCAGAGGTCCTACCGACAAACTCGAGATCTGGAAGGCCCGGGAGCGGATAGCTACGAACCTTGACTTGATCTCGAGTTTGGTAGCGGAGAAGGCCTCCCCGCTGCGAGATAATAACTTGGTAAATCTCTCCCACTTGAAGTTCATCCAGCAAAAAGAGCGAGTCGTTTTTATCTTTGAACTCAAAAAACACTTCTGTGATAAAGGGAATGGTCCCGACACCTGTCAGAGGGAGGGTCATCGGAGCTTCGGTAGCCAAAAGTCCCTTACCTTGAAAAAGCGGTGGGCTTAGAGTTAAATTGAGGGCCTGGGCAAATGGTTTGCTATTCCCGGCATCCCAAGCGGAGATGATCTTAAGGTCCGGCCAAATTTGTTTCCAAGAAACCTTCTCACTACTTTCGAGATGCAAAAGCGCTTTTGGGTTTTTTCTGAGCTTAAAAATTCGCCCGCCCTCTTTAAGGACTCCCTCACGCAGTGATTTTGCGATCGCCTTTCGATTCTCTTCGATATGTTTTAGAAGAAGCGTAAAGAAACTAGGATGCCAGATTGATATGGCTTCAAGGTCGGCGCAACTCGTAAGTAGTGTTGCAACCACTCGTCGAAAGGCATTAGGGTCACGAATCGTTTTTACATCTAGGGGAACCGCCATAAACGGTTTCAGTAAATATCGAAGGGGGCTTTGCAAATATTCAGAGTCGTCTGAAAAACTTAGGTGATCTTCTTGGACCTGGGGAGATACGCTCATGTAGGTGAGGTAGGACGAAAGCTTGGGGCCTTTGGTTAGGAGATCGTAGCACCAGATTCTAAAGTAATTTTCAAAACTGCGCAGAATTGCTGCGTTGTAGGGAATGAGTTTGAATTTTCCAGAACTTCCGGATGTCTTTTCGAATGTCTTGATTCCACCTGGAGCTAAGACAGACTCGTTGAGTTTGGTTTTTTGTTTTTCGATCCAGATCGCATAAGTGCCGTCGTAGTCAGAGAGAGGGACTGTTTTTTGAAACTGAGGATAATCCATCGGCTTTAGGTTAAGGGACTGTCCTCGCTCGGTGAGTGCAGCTTCGCTGAGAATTTGGGCGAGCAGGTCCAGCTGAGTGAAGCGAGGCGATCGGCACGCTTTTAAAAAACGCCGGTGAGTGCTGGCGCAAAACCATCTGAATAAAACCGCGAGCACGGCATTCATGATTGGTCTGTGTCCCCGTAAGTTTGATTGGGCCTACAGATGCTGTGATATTTCAGCACAGCACCAGGTGTGATTTTAACTCCGGCACTGAGTCTGGACTCCGCTCCCACAAAAGCATTTTCACCAACTTCAATGGGTGCCACATAGAGACTTAGTTTACCTTTGTAAGGTGTGATGTAGTGGGCGCAGAACTTCACTAAATGCCCAATCACAACTTTTGAGCCGACAATCATAAGGGGTCTATCGATGATTTCTACTTGTGGGGTCCAATAAACTCCTTTACCGATTTCGGCGCCCCAAAGGCGCAGCCAACAGGAATAGAGTCCTGGCACGAGTCGTAACAGCCCTTCGATGGCAGGACACGTGACAAAAAGAAGTTGGAGTTGATGAGAGCCGTACCAAGGGACATATTTTTTTTCTGTGATATCCGTATACCCAGGTTTCATAGGCCAGATGAGGTTGTGAATACGGTAGAGAATCGGAGGCACAAGATAGAGGTCAAAGACTGATAAAAACAAAAGGCAGAGGTCGCCGCGGTGAACTCCCAAAGCAAAGATAGCCAGGCAACTCAAAGCATGCAAAGGCGGAAAGAGTGTGACAGCAATGGACATCAAACTCATGTGAATCCTTTCAAGAAGGCGTGCCATAGGTTTTGCTTTTTCATATCAAAGCCACATTGGGGTGGCATTTCGGTGTTTGGATGATAGGTCCTATGAAGCCTGTCCCAGAGAGTGAGGTTCCCGCCGAAGTTGATTCCATAGGTGTCGGTGCTGTGATGCCAGGCATGATCCCTTGGCGAAGTGACTATTGATAGCCACGTCGGCCATCTAGAAAATCCGCTATGGCGTAGGATATCAAGAGCGTTTGTGAGTGCAACTCCCCAAATGTAAGCTTCTTTGTCCGCTAAAAGGAAAAGCATAAGGCCATTGAGCCATACGTAGACGATTAAAAAACTTGTGATGAAGCTATTACGACTTGTAGCAAATACATCAAGTGCTTGGCTTGAATGGTGGACGGAGTGAAAACGCCAGAGCGTGAGGTTATGTAAGATCCTGTGGTTCCAATAGTAAAGATAGTCTACGCCCAAAAACGCAATCGCAAATGAAACAAGAGAAGAGAGTTCAAGCGAACCTGCAGCTTGTGGAAATAGATACGTCAGACTTTGAAAAATCACAAAGATTTGGAAAAGAGGAACGACGGCGCCATGGATGCAAAGACCGGCAATATCGAGAAGCCATTCACTCTTAGTCCGTTTGAAAAGAGTTTGCCGCTTTGACTTTGAAATCAAAGTAGCAAATAAAAGAGCATAAAAAACCAAGAGGATGAATACAAAATCAGGCTTCATATCCAAAACTCGACGGTTTCGTTTTTTTGCGGAAGAATACGTGGGTCTTTACCAGCTCTCAGCTCGGCGTAGATTTTTTCAATCCAAAGGTGTTGGAGGTCGGCCCTTGTGCTTATAAAACGCTCTCCGTAGTGTGCTACGACCTCGTTTTGCTCACCCATGATTTTTACATCTTGAGAAATAATCTTTTTACCCGTGTACCATACAAACGGAATTGCAAAAAGATTCCAGATTCCGTAGTCAAAGGTCAGATCTGTGTAAACATCGGTGATTGTGTCGCCAACGGGAATACTTTGAGATGTGATGTGAAAATGCCGGCGCGGTCCGAATTTGTATTCGACGTGGGTGATGTTAGGCAAATAGTAGTGATCTTCGTGAAAGATTTCTGTTCCTTTGCGGTTTAAAAAAGTAGAGAAGACTCCTAGGTTTGAAGACTCATTTTTGTAGCGAATATGCACGTGACCTTTGCTGGTTTCGCATTCGGCGATGAGTTTTTGCGGTTCCCTTTGATAGCGAAAAATATTTGGATGAACAAAAACAGTGTGAGGGATGTCGATAAAATTTTCAGCGCAATTTGGAACCGAGTTATGGAACGAGTGCTTAAGGCGGATGTGTCTGTAGCCAGGAGTGTGATAGTTAGGAATCAGAAAAGGCTTGTCATAACCTTCTCCAAGACTGGCTTGAGGGTTGAGACGAACATAAATGTAACCTTCTTGCTCACACACGGCGAAGGTTTTTACGCACCATTTGGCGCGAGGTTGGTAAGAGCTTCCTTCGCTTGGGACCGCAAGGACTTGCCCCTGTTCACCATATCTCCAGCCGTGATAAGGACATTCTAAATTTCCATTTTTGACTTTTCCTTTGGACAGGCGGGCGTTGCGGTGAAGGCAAGCATCCTGAACGGCCCGAGCATTTCCATTGGCGTCTCGAAAAAGAGCGACCCATTCATTCATGATGATAGTCCCGACGGGACGATCTCGCCCGAGCGATTTGCTTTCGCAGGCGATGTACCAAAAATCTCTAAGGTCAATGGCTGGTTTTGCTATTACTTCATCGGCCACGGGGCTGCCTCCTGCTCATTGGCGTAATCAATAAATTGCGAAAAAGTTCCTGAGTTTTTTGTCCAAGCATTTTCTTGAAAGCGAATGCTATTTTGAATGACCGAATCTTCTCCGCCACCTTTTCGTAAGATCATTTTTGTGATCATGATCGCAACGTGCCCTAAAAGTTTGGCAAAAGGATTTTGCGCAAACGCAGTGACGTAAATGTTAAGGCCAATCGTACGGCCCCCTTCGATAGGTCGATATGCAAAAAGCGATTGCATTGGGAACCATTTGGGCCCAAGTTGCGCGCAGGCCGTGGTTGCATACCAATAGGTCACACGATAGGTCAGTGTGCCACTGTAGAACCAACGAAGGAGGCGATTGGGAATAATTTCCGTATTTTCAAAGCCTATGACTGTAGGTGAGAGGCGTTTGCCTGTGAACTTCATGGGCCCTGTCATGTCCGTAGTCTCTTTGTGGACAACTAAAAAATGATCTTGGTCCACGCCTCCCCCAAGAATCAGAGTTGGATGGCATTCTCGAATTTCAATTTCATCAGTTTTGGCGAAATGTGGTTTGCCTTCAAGAAACGGGAAGTGTGGGACAGGGTCGGTCGTTGTCGGCCGAGTGTGAATCCAAATCATCTCATATTTTTCGGCGACGCAAAACACACGTCGGCGAGTAACGCTCGTGGGATCAATTTTTTCAAAACTAGAAAACGCTTCCTCGCAAACTCCAGAACCAGAAAATTTCCATCCATGAAATCCGCAGCGCACACTCGTTCCCTCGACCTTGCCCTCTTTGAGGTGAGCACCCATATGGGGACAGTAAGGCTCTTGAGCATAGACTTGCCTGTTGTCTCCTCTAAAAAGCAAAATTTTGCATCCCAAAAAGTCGATCTCTTTGATCCCCCCAACAGCAAGATCCTTGGAAGGAAGTGCCCAGTACCAACCGTGGGGATAAACTTGAGAATTATTAAATACCGACGTTTTCATAGGGACCCTTGCTTGAGGCAGACTGTTTTGGAGAGTTGAATTCGTTCTAAGTTTTTATCGGTGTCAAATTTAATCTCTGAGAGCTGCGGTGAGGCAGGGAGGCCCTTTTCCACACACTGGCACACTGATTCGCTGAGGGACTCGATGGCGCAGAACTGTTTCACCTGGGCTGAGGTCAAAGGACTTTTGGCAACCGAAGGTGAAAGATTAGGAGCATGGATAAGATCTCCAGATTTTACAAAAAGAAATTGTGACGCAATTTTAAGGCAGCTTGGAATATGAGTGATGAGGTTCCAAGTAAACTCGAAATAATCTCTCGTCGTTAGCACAAATTTTCCTTCTCTTTTAAAAAGAGCTTCAGGCGAAGTGCCAAGAGGATTTGGAAGTTTTGTGCGCTTATCTATGATCGCCAGAAGTGCTTGAGCATTGTCTCCGGCATACTCAGTATAAGAAACTCTTTCGTCAAAAAGCGGGCTTACGTATTTGCAAATATCAATGGGATTTTTTAATTTTAGGCTGCCTGGAGTTCGCTCAAGTTCATTGTAGAAAACATCTTGAAAGAGTCGAAACCCGGTAATATTTGCGTGAATGTCGCCAAAGCTGATCACCTCTGAAGAAGCTTTCCCCATCATCGAGAGTTCTTCTTTAAGGCTAGCCATCGCAACATCCCAGTCCGTCTCACCAATTTTTTTACGCGTCCAAAGGTGAAAGTCTCGAAATGCATCGTTAAACATATGGGAGAGTTTATCGGCTCCCATCCTCACCCCACATAGGTTGAGCGTGGGCGCAATGTATTGAGCCGTCCAGTAGTTGTATTTGGACTCTCCATAAATGGAATCTGCGCTAGTCAAAACAATTCGGTCCACAGATTTCCAGCCAGGGCAGTTGTTCGCCAAAATGCACCCCTCAAAACTGCTAAAGTAGAGGGTCGCCATTTCGGTTTTGCTGTAACCTTCGATAAGGGCTTCGTCGATATCAACATCAGAGGCGCTAGGTTTTTGCTTTAAACTTAGGTTCGCTTGCTCGAGAGCCGTAGTGAGCACTTTTTGAAGATGAGCGTTGATCTCGGTTTTTGAGTCTCGGAGTTCAATATCTGCGTAGGTGTACGGGTCCGTCTCTGTTCCACAAGCGAGAGCTGCAAAAAAAAAGATCCCAAGACTAGGGATGATTGATCTCATGGTGTTCATCTCTCAAAATTATAATTCTGTGAGAAGGTGAACACCAGAGACAGGCGACCATTATTTGGAGTCCTGGTCCTTTGACTGCTTACTTAGGGTCTTGTTCCATTTCTGGGTACGTCATGGTGATGCAATGGATGGATCCCTTTCCGTCGTTGGGAAGACTGCGCACTGGAATCGGGACGATTTTCATTCCTGATTGTTTGTAGAGCTCGATAACTTTAGCATCATTTGACTCGTTCATGATCGGCACAAAGACAGTCCCGTTGACGACCAGTGAATTGATGTATGTTTCAAACGGGCGTTTGGCTTTGGGAATGAGCGTGACCTTGTAGCCAAGACGCTCGAGCTGACCGACATATTCGCGGCGATCTGTCAGAGCCTCTGTATCTGAGAGCAAACGAATGACTTCGTCGACATGCCCAATGCCTGCAATGTGATCAAATCGGTTGACAGTATGGCAGCCGTAAAGATCTTTAAAAATCTCATCAGGCATAAGGACCGCACGTTCATTGTTGACAAGGAGGCAGTTTCCTCGACTGTCGGCCTGAAAGTTACCGCCCTCGTAATAGTAGTCATGTTTTATAAGTGGAGAGCCAAAAAGAGACGCGACTTTAGCATCGGGTTCGAAGCGATGATAGTACTTTGCATCTACAAGCGCAGGGCCTCGATTGTTTTGCAGATAAACAGGAACTGGAATTCCGTCGCGCGACCAAAATCCTTGACCAGCCCCAGGGAGCGCTACCACTCGAAGGCGAGACTCATCGATGTATTTGCCGTAGGTTTTTTTTGCAGTTGCAATTTCTGAAGAGCTTCCCACGTAAATCATGACAGTCACGTCTTCCGGAAGATTTCTGAGGATGGTAATTTTAACCTCTTTAGAATCAAAAGGCGTGTCACTAGAAAAAATGAGATACTTCACTTTTTCGTAGTCGGCAAAAGGCCGATCTACTTGATAGGTCGGCGCTTTACGTTCCCCACGCTCCGACAAAGCTGAGTTGTGCTCAGTCGCCTGTTCCAATACCTTTTGCGATGGAACAATAGGTGTTTCTGTGGCCGCAAATGCAGAAGCACAAACAGTTGATAATAGTGCGCATACGAATAGTCGTTGAAGCATGGGACCCCTCCTCATTTTCTTGAGAACTAGCAGAAGAAAACGGAAAGTGCCAAGAGGAATATCAGTGGAATATTTATTTGTGCGTGAAAAGAGCTCGAACTGGCCCTTACAGTGTTGATGGGAACTTAATGACCGGTTGGAAGTTCTTCGTAGCGTAGTAGACTTTTGATTCACTGTAGAGCTTTACTGAAAATAGGCGCTTTCGGGCAAATGATATCCGGCCGCAGCCCACGGCCCGCAGCTTCTGGAGCAGAATCGGGCTACGGCGCGCCCCTCGATAGGCATTCGAATCGGCGATATCCCGGGATCGCAAAAATATGACTTTATCGCACCCGGTTCCTTGTGTGAGTCGAAGGCCAGAAGGGACTTCGGCTCCCAGGTGCCGCTCCTGATTCCGTGGGCTGCGGGCTGTTGACCGATATACTTGTGCCCGAGTCCCACAGTATTCTGAAAAACTTCCAATTCCCAGACTTCGGACCCGAACATTCCAGTTAGTATTTTTCGCGTGGGTATGGGGGTCTGGCTCCGGTTTCTGTCTGAGGAACATTGAAAATCCCTTTAGGAGCTGGTGATACGCTCGCGGGTTCGCGCTCAAGGGGAGTCGATGTTGTCTGAGACACTCCGAGGAAGGCGAGAGTCTGTGAATCCAGAATACCAGTAGGCGGCTGTCGCACTTGCGTCTGAAAGGTTTTGATGGCGGCGATAGTTTCTGGATTGAGATTACCGTCAACTTTGAGCCCTGCGTTGTTCACATGATTAAGAGCGTCTTGGACTTCGCGAATCTTTGTTTCACTCAGCGGCATGACTAAGTTTTTGGAGAATGAAAGTTCAGTGTCACTGGCTTTCACATCGCGATAGGTAGTGGCAAGCGTCGCAGACCCGACAAAAGTGAAGCTGATGAGTAGAAGGGCGGGATGAATTTGTGTTTTCATAAAAATCTCCTTTTCGCTGGAGGTCTAATCTAGCAACAAAGAGACGATAAAAACTGTGTTTTCAGAGAAGAATTTGTTTAATCTCCGACATGCCGGTGGGTGCATTCTTTCCAGTTTTCGTAAAGACGACGGAGAAATTTTCCAGAAAAAACAGCTGCAGCCTGGGAGCTTCCTGTAAGTTTCCCGAAACGATTGTGAGGGAGGGCCGATACGATGTCTTCACCCTGCTCGTAGTAGTTGACTCCGACATTAAGATTGCTTGTGGGGAGCAGGTGGCGGGCCGCTGTGACGGCGGCGACCGAAAGAACATGATCTAAAAAGTAGGCTCCCGGAAAAAAGGCTCGATCTTGGGCGCCTGGATTTTTATTTCCGCTGGCAGCGACAACCCAAATTTTTTTCTGCTGGGCACGCCTAAGGAGCTGGAGCTCTTTAGGATCTGGCAAATAGCCACCTCCAGAAATTTGAATCACGTCCACGGGGAGTTGCACTGCGGCCTCGAGGGCCTTGAGGAAATTTTGTCCCGCACTCCTTGGGCTTGAGCTTGCATCATAATATTTAAATGGAACGAATTTGACATCAAACTCTGCGGGCAAGTTGCGAAATTCTGTATCAGCAAGAGCATTGCTTTTGACGAGGGCCGCAACATGGGTTCCATGGCCGAGCTGGTCGGCAACATCGGGGGATTCATCAACATAGTTCCAGCCCGAAAACTCTGACGCCACGGACTCTTTTAAATACCTGTGGGTTCGGTCCATCCCGGTGTCTAAGATGGCGACGAGAGCGTGGCTTGAGTTTTTAAAGGGAGACGCACACGACAAGTCCTGAGCTCGCAGAGGGCTCAGCAGGCCCAGCAACAAAATAAAGTTCATGTTAAAAATTTTAACGAATCTTCGCTGAATCAACAGTAAAACTTCTAAAATTCACAATTCAGTCTAGTTCAGGGCAATTTCAAACACGACGCTGCACGGGGGCACCCCTTAATTCGTCTTTGAGCGCTCCGCGTTTTTAAGGTAAGACTAGGGCAGGGGTAAATATTATGAAAAAAATAAAAGTAGCAAATCCTATCGTCGAAATGGACGGGGATGAGATGACGCGTATTATCTGGTCGTTTATCAAACAAAAACTGATCCTTCCTTATCTTGAACTCGACATAAAGTATTTTGATTTGGGAATTGAGAGCCGTGACAAGACGAATGATCAAGTCACCATCGATTCGGCTGAGGCTACAAAAAAATATCAGGTGGCCGTCAAATGTGCGACGATCACCCCTGATGAACATCGTGTGAAAGAGTTTTCTCTTAAGAAAATGTGGAAATCCCCCAACGGAACGATCCGCAACATCCTTGACGGGACAGTGTTTCGGGAGCCAATCATTTGCAAAAATGTCCCACGCCTTGTGCCCAATTGGACTCATCCTATCGTTATTGGTCGTCATGCTTTTGGAGATCAGTACAAAGCCACTGATGTCGTGATCAAAGGCAAAGGAAAACTCACAATGAGTTTTACGCCCGAAGGAGGCGGCGCTGCTCAAACATGGGAGGTCTATGACTTCAAAGGGGATGGCGTCGCTATGGGAATGTACAACACTGACGAGTCTATCGGCGGCTTTGCTCGAAGTTGTTTTAACTATTCTCTGCGTAAAGGCTGGCCGCTTTATTTGTCGACCAAAAATACGATTCTCAAAGCTTACGATGGCCGCTTTAAAGATATTTTTGAAAATATCTACACCGCTGAATATAAAGCAAAATTTGAAGCTAAAGGCATTACCTATGAGCACCGCCTTATTGATGATATGGTGGCGTCAGCTCTCAAGTTTCATGGAGAGTTTGTTTGGGCGTGTAAAAACTATGATGGAGATGTGCAGTCAGACACCGTCGCTCAAGGCTTTGGTTCTCTGGGAATGATGACTTCAGTACTCCTCACTCCTGACGGCAAAGTCATGGAGTCAGAAGCCGCTCATGGAACCGTCACACGCCACTACCGTCTGCACCAACAAGGTAAGCCAACTTCTACGAACCCAATTGCTTCCATTTATGCGTGGACTCGAGGTCTTGCATTTCGTGGTGAGCTTGATAAAAATCAGGATCTCGTGCATTTTGCCAACACTCTTGAAAAGGTGTGTGTAGAGACAGTTGAGTCTGGAAAGATGACCAAAGATTTAGCGGTTTGTATCTATGGCAATAAGGTCACTCAGGATCAGTATCAGAACACCGAAGACTTTTTAGATGCTATTGATCAGAATTTACGGAAAAAATTAACTTAGCTCATTTTCGCCTAGACCCCCTCGGAACTTCATGCCAGCGTTGAAGATCAAGAAAGAGGGGGTTCTATGAAATTTATTTTGGCTTTAGCAAGCCTCGCGCTGTTTTTTTCAACAGCACAAGCAAACACAAAGTATGACGATGTCAGAGCGTATCTTGAAGACATTGTGGCTCATCATTCTGACGTCGCTCAAATTGTGACAGTAGGGAAATCTGACACAGGAGATGACATCGTTGCCATAAAAATTGGCGATGGTGAGGTTCACAATCTCGTCGTAGCTACACATCACGGGAACGAGTACGGATCTACGGAAGTCGCTAAAGCATTTGCCGCGGCGGTGGCCTCAAGACCTCTAGAGGGGCAAACCATTTATGTCGTTCCTGTGCTTAATATTTACGGCTATAACCGGGGGCAGCGCGAAGAGCGGGCGGGCGGGCGATCGTACGATCCCAATCGGGATTATCCAGCTCCTTGTAACACCGAGACTCCATTCAACTTGAAATCAACCAAGGCGTTAGATGAGTTTTTGGAAAAAGAAAAAATTGTCAGCACGGCAACACTCCATACTCATTATCCCGCTGTGACCTGGCCGTGGGGAATGTCAACTCACGACCGTGAGCCGCCTAACAAAGATATCTTCAAAAAATTGGCGCGCTTTGCGACTCGCGAAAGCAAATACGAAGTCGGAAACTCAGCGGATGTTGTTTATCCTGCCGATGGCACCTACGAAGACTATGTGTACGCTCAGTACGGCATCTTCTCGCTACTGTTTGAAATTGGTCGAAGTCATAGCCCCTCGCCATCGGATGTTGAAGAGCTCATTCGCGTGAACGTCCCTGGACTGCGATTGATGTTTGAAAACTCACCCGAGGCCAGAGCTGAAGATCACGAGTTTAAGGGCGCTTGTGATCATGGGTTGAGAAGTCTAGACCTTCATGATGAATAAGTTTTAATTGAAACATAATTTTTTGTGAGGATCAGAAAAGCGGCGAGTCTCTTCGCCGTTTTTCTGAAATCATTTTCATTTTGCGCCGCTGGACCACATGACGAGGGCTTGGTTGCATAAAAACAATAGAGATCTTCTGCGTAAAGTCTGTTATTCTTAAATCTCTCGAATTCTAAGGACTAGAAAAAGAAAGGTTTACTCATGTTCGACTTCAAATCGATGGTACCTATAGTAAGTTTGCTATTGATCGCGACGCCGCTGGTGTCTCGAGCCGAGGGACCTCAAAGCAAAGACGCACCAAAGACTTCTGAAAAAGCGGCCGAGGCAAAACCAAAACATGTCGAAAATGATCTGAACTGCCGCTACCTCTTTGCCATCGAGCAGGGATTTCTTAATCAACACGTCAAGTATGGAGTTCGCGACGAGGCTCTTGAAGGACGCACCACTGAGCAGCTGATCAAACGCATGGACCAAGCCAAGCTTTACCTCATGCAGTCTGACTACGAGGCTATGAAGAACAAGCTCAAAGGAGTTTACGGAAAAATCAAATCCCAAAACTGCTCGGTTCTTGAAGATGTGCAAAAGATATATGTCGACCGTATGAAAGAGCGTGTTGCATTTGTAAAAACCTTTTTAGGAAAAGGTTACACTCACGATCCTAAAGTCGAAATCCAATTTGACCCAGAAAAAAGACAGTTCCCAAAAACAACTGAAGAAGCTAATGAGTTCTTTAAAAAATACATTCACTTTCAAGTGGCTAACTACCTAGCTACCGACATGAAGCTTGAGGAGGCTAAAGGCAACGTCGTTCGAAACTATGAGCGCATGCTTAAACGTGTTTCGGAAACAAAACTTGATGACGTTTACGCGGGCTACTTGGATTCTTTCGCACGCTCTTTGGATCCACATTCAAGCTTTTTCTCTCGCGATGTCCTCGAGGACTTTGAAATCAGTATGAGCCGATCTCTTGAAGGTATTGGTGCGACGCTGAGTTCACAGGATGGTTTCACAGTGATTGAACAGCTCGTCGCAGGCGGTGCTGCTGCAAAGTCCAACCAGCTTGAGCCACAAGATAAGATCATTGCTGTAGGTGAAGGTGAAAAAGGTGCTGTTGAAAACGTGATAGAGATGGATTTGCGTGACGTTGTCGCAAAAATTCGCGGTGCTAAGGGCACTAAAGTGAGACTTTCCATTTTACGCAAAAAAGGAGATAAGAAAGAGCGCTTCACCGTGACTCTTGTCCGAGACAAAATCAATCTAGAAGACGAAGCTGCTTCTATGCACTATCTCGATAAAGATATTAATGGCGTTAAGAAAAAAATTGGAATCTTGAACCTACCTTCTTTTTATGCTGACTCCAAAAGAGGTGGTGTATCCAGTGCTACAGATATGAAAAAGCTTTTGGTGGAAGCTGCCAAAAATAAAATTGATGGATTGGTGTTAGACCTTTCAAACAATGGCGGCGGAAGCTTAGAAGACGCTGTTAAAATTGCTGGATTATTTTTTCAAACTGGAAACGTTGTTAAGCAATCTTCGCGTGATGAGAATCGCGCCGAGAGCTCTCTTAAAGATGTAGATCCTACGGTGGACTACTCTGGCCCTATGGTCGTGCTCACAAGCCGTATCAGTGCCTCAGCCTCTGAGATCGTTGCTGGAACTTTGAAAGACTACAAACGTGCCGTCATTGCCGGTGGCGATCACACTTTCGGCAAAGGCAGCGTTCAGTCGGTGGTTCCAATTCCACAAAACTTAGGTGCGATCAAGGTGACTGTCGGTATGTTCTTTACTCCTGGTGGCAACAGCACTCAGCACATCGGAGTTGCAGCTGATGTTCCATTCCCAGGCCCGTTTGATGGGGATGACGTGGGTGAAAAATCTCTTGATTACACTCTCCCTACCAAGAGTGTTCCCGCTTTCATTTCACAAGAAGCCTATGTGAAAGAAGGATTGGGAGCATGGGCACCGATTCAGCCAGATTGGATCAAGTCTCTCAAAGAAAAATCGCAAGCCCGAGTCTCTCAAAGCGCAGACTTTAAAAAAGTCATCGAAGACTTAAAAAAGGCTGAGGCCAGCGGCAAAGTGATCAAAGTCTCTGAAGTTCTTTCAACCACAAGCAAAGAAGAAAAAGAGAAAAAGAAAAAGGCAAAAAATCTCAGCAAGGCTGAAAAAGAAAAAGAGTATTTCAAGCGCGCTGACGTGCAAGAAGCGACCAATGTTCTTGCCGATTTGATGATCGCCGAAGGTGGGCCAAGCCTTGCCGGTTCTGCACGTAAAAAAGAATCCACTGAAAACTGAGGAGTCAGTTAGCAGAGACAGCTTCAGCATCAGTACAGTTTGGAGTCCATAGACTGAAACTGTACTGATGCTGAAACTGGGGCTTCAGCCACTGCAATAGGTAGCTAAACCCTGGTCCTTCGTCGAGAAACTTCCTCCTTCTCCAAGTTTTTGTTAAGACCTCCGGTTTCCCCCACTAAACTAAGAGAGTGGTCATTTTCTTTCGACTCACGGAGGAGTTTCTATGAAAAACTTGTTGGTTTTGATTTCGCTGGTTGTAGCAACTTGTTTTGCTCACGCAGAAACTGTCGAAGAGCTTAAAGCGCAGATCTCACGTTATCGATTTCTTGCATACCAGCTGAGCCAAACTCATATGGATAACGATTTTGTGGCCGACCTTATGAAGATGGCAAAAACACCAGAGGACAAAACGTTTTTAACAGACCTTATCGCCAGCCGACGACTCGTTAAAAATGTCAAAGTTACCTCGCTTGGGCGTGATTTTTTTATCGAATTTGCGTCCCACCATACAGCTTTTATCACTCATGGAAAAAATCCAGGAGAGATCTTCGTCAATTCAGAAAAGTTCGTGTTCAGTCCTGACGTTCCGCTTTCAACAGTGTTGAAGGGTATTGGAGGTTCGACTCGTGACAGTGCAGGGCTATTTTGGCGTTTGCAAATGCAGGCTGCACTTGCGGCTGATAAATACGCCTATACCCCAGATGAAGCTAGAGTTCTCGCGTTGTCGACCACAATCACATATCATGGGGATGATTTTCAACATATTAGTAAGGCCTCAGAGTTTAGCGCCAAGGATTGGACGGCTAAATGCCCAACGACAACGAACAAATACGTCGAGGTGACATCACCCAGTCAGCGAATGCTTTATGTTATGAATCCCAAAAAATACCCTACCTTCGCCGGTGTGTATATTGGACCTAAAAACAACGACCCTAGTGATCTTACCGGAATGATTCAAATACAAAATGAAGACTACAAGAATTTTGGATTCATATCCTACGATACCCGCATCACCCTTGGCTTGGCTGTTTGCACAGATGCCCAATGCTCTAAGACTCGGTCTGTCAGCTCTAAGGACCTGAAGGACAACGGGTTTCCTTTAGGCCTGAAAGGGTACACGGAACTCAAAGACCTGACTGCTAAGACCGAAAGAATTTGGAATGAGCACGATGCCGTTCTCAAGCAAATCATGACGGGAAAGGTGAATGGTAAGCAAATCAATACATTCTTCGACTGTGGGAGTTCGAAGCGTTGTCAGAATTTTGGATGTAAAGCGCTTGTGGAGTGCCGTATTAAAGATGGTGCCAAGGATGGTTTGACCGGTAAAGAAATCGCAACGATTAAAGATCTGAACGTTAGACTCAAGGCGGTCGCAGATATGCTCTTGGAGGTCAAACCGTTATTTAAATCCGAGTTCGAGTTTCCCGAGCAAGTTGTCACAAAAGGCCGAGAGCACCTAGAAATAGATCTCAGACAAAAAGTCTGGCCTTTAATCAAAGATGGGATCCTGTTAGTTAAGGCCTGTGTTCCCGATCAAGGGGATTTGCGAGGCGATTTAGCTCGGGATAAAAACACCGACGTCCAGCCCGCTGAATAAGACAGCAAAATCAGCCTCAGCGACAGTTGTAACCGCAACTGGTGCTGATGCTGATTTGACACCACGCTCGTTTCAAAGTATGCCCAAGGCATGTGCGCCGAGCGAAGCTCGGCTAGACTTGCGAGTGCGGAGCACAAGCTCCTAGTCTCGCCTGCGAAAACCCTCGTAAGAGGCGCAGTAGCAAATCCCACAATCCAGCAGGTGACTGACGGGTTGGAGCTGGGATGAGCAATGCAGGCCGTAATGCGACAAGCGTGAAGGACGTTGAGCCCCGTGAAACGGGCGCGGTCCGTGGTGGCTGAGACTCTATGCTATGAGCGAGCAAAGAGGAGACTTCTCATCAACCAGATGAGATCCCTCCACCACTGGGGTCCAAGACCACAGCATGCACACACAGTCTAGCCAGGGAACTCGGGAGCGCTCTTAAGGAGTGGAAAATGGAAATTTCAAAAGCCAAAGGCAAGGTGTGATGACCAAGTCGAGGACAAAGCTCCTTAGGAGAAATCAGATGTCTTCATATTAACGAGGAAGTGGGGTAATGCCCATGGAGCCAAGGGAGACACGGCAAGTGAATCAGTTTAAACTCAACCCGCAAGCCTGCACTGATGGGCCTTTTAAGGGGTACTTGGGAATCGACTGATAAACTCAGCTGCTGCAAAAAGAACAACGGACAAGTTTACGCATCTTATGCATCACTTCAACGAGTTTAATTTGCGACAGGCATTCCGGCAGCTCGATGGAGCAAAGGCTGTTGGAACCGACCAAGTAGACAAGTATGAATATGGGAAGGATCTCCGTTAACATTGAAAGTCTTTACGAAGATCCAAGATGGAAGCTGGAAACCACAACCTAGCAAGAGAACAACTCATCCCTAAACCTAATGGTGGGGATGAGGCGGCTAGCGATTGGCTGTCTAGAAGACAAAATTGTACAAAGCCTTTGTGCAAAAATCTTAGAAGCCATCTATGAGCCAGTCTTTTCAAGACACAGCTTTGGATTTAGACACGGAAAATCTCAGCACCAAGCCATAGCCAAAGTGCACGAGGCGATCCGGTATCGAGAAGACAACTGTATCGTTGTAGAGATGGACATCGAAAAGTTTTTCGATCACATCTCCCATGACAAGCTTATGGAACTGATCGGGGATCGAGTCAAAGATCCTTACTTGCGCCTCATACAGCGCTGCTTAAGAAACTCAACATTAAGCGAAGACGGAACGATCAGTCTCAATGAGATGGGAGCTCCACAAGGGGCCCCCATTAGTCCCATAATGTCTAACATCTATCTGCACTATGTGCTCGACGTTTGGTTCGAAAACACATGGAGCAGCAAAGGGCAGATGATCAGATACGCTGATGATGCTGTCTTTGTGTTCAATCAGGAGCAAGATGCTCTCGAGTTCCAATCAGCTCTCAAAGAGCAACTCTGGAACAAAGGGAACATTAAACTCAATTTAGAAAAAAGTGAATTATAAAGTTCAATAAAAGAAAACCCGAAGGGGATATCCCCTTTTTGGGCTTTATCTTTTATTGGGGGAAAAAAGGGCAATCAAAACTTAAGATGCTGAAAGTTAAAACTCAGCCATCCAAAGTGGCTCGAAGTATCCAGAGCTTTAAAGAATGGATCAAAGCCAACAGGAACAGACATCGTCTCGCAAAACTCTGGACGCTCACAGCTGTGCGGTTCCAGGGACATTATAACTATTACGGTGTCTCCACCAATGAGGGCAAATTGAATCACTTCTATTTTGCATGCATCGGAGAGCTGTTCAAATGGCTCAACCGACGCAGTCAAAAACGCTCTTACACTTGGGAAGGCTTTCAAACCCGCCTCAAGTACAATCCACTTCCCACACCTCCAAAAGGCAAGGGTCTGATTGACATTACTAATGGTCTTGGTACTAAGTTGAAACATAAACCGAAGAGCCGTGTGCGGGAAATCCGCATGCACGGTTCTGTAAGGAGCAATGGCCGGCAACGGCCATTGTTTACTTGATGGAAAAACGCATCTCTTCAGTTAAAAAACGAAATCTTGTATTGGTGAAAGCCAAACCCGCTAAAGCCAAAACTAAACTCTCTGCAGCGGCGAAAAAAAATCGTCCTAAAACAGCCTCTCGCTCTGAGCTCCTTGGTTTAGACCCTTCGCTGCTTTTAAAAATGCATGACTTGATGGTGAAATCCCGCGTGCTTGAGGATCGCCTCATTAAAATTTACAAAGCCGGAGATGCTTATTTTTGGATTGGCGCGCCTGGGGAAGAGGCTTGGGGCGTGGCCCTTGGGCTTTTGATCAATAAAGGTCAAGGTCCTCAGTATGATTACTTGCACCTGCACTACCGCGGAACTCCGACTTTGATCGCCATGGGGATGCCCATGATCGATTCCATCCGATTGATCATGAATAAAGCGACCGACCCTTGCACGGGAGGGCGAAACTTTTCGAATCACTATTGCTTTCCGCAATGGAACGTGACGCCGGTGTCATCTCCCATTGAAGTTCAATATTCGATGGCTCTTGGGACCGCGCACGTTCAGAAAAAGAAAAAATCTAAAGGCATCACTGTTGTTACCGGCGGAGACGCAGGCACTGCTGAAGGGGATTTTGCCTCATGCCTTGTTTGGGCAAGTCGTCGCAATCAAGAGCTTCCTATTTTGATCACCGTGCAAAATAACTACTGGGGAATTTCAACCTCCTACGAAGGTCAACATGGTGAGGCGGCTATCGCAGATCGCGCTAAAGCCTTTGGGATTCGCTCGCGTGTGATTAATGGGAATGACCCTGTTGAGTGTTATCTCGCTTTACAAGAAGAAATGGACTACATCCGTAAAACAGGGAAGCCCAGCTTTATCGAAGCGCGCCTGTCTCGACTATATGGACATTCATCAGCCACAGGAGCGAACCTCATTGAAGGCGAAGTGGACTGCGTAAGAATGTTTCAAGAAAAACTCATCAAAGTAGGCATCTTAAAAGAAAATCACGCTAAAGACCTCTGGCGTAAATACGAAGAGGAAAGCTACGAAATCGCCCAGCAGGTTCGTAAGGAACCCTCGCCCCAGGCAGAGTCTATCTGGGATCACACTTATGTCGGATCTGAAAATGCCGATTGGAGGAAGTTCTAATGGCAAATATGGCACAGGCCATTCGAATGGCCCTTCATTACGGCGAAACTCATTTGGAAGTGTCTGATATTTTTGGTCAAGATGTGGGGGCTCCGCTTGGTGGTGTTTTTACGGCCACTCAAGGTTTGAAAAACACTTGGAACACGCCACTTGATGAGCGCGGGATTATCGGAATGGCCATGGGAATTGGACTTACCGGCACTCGCTGCGTGGCTGAGATCCAATTTTGTGATTACATTTTTAATACGATCGATCTTCTTAAAATTGCAGGAAACACTGGTTGGGTTTCTAACGGCAACTACCAGATGCCAATCGTTGTAATGACTCCTGTGGGGGCTGGGATTCGTGGGTCTGTTTACCACAGTCATTCCTTTGACTCTTGGGCGACGCGCCTTCCAGGATGGAAAGTGGTCATGCCTTCAAATCCACTCGATGCTTACGGTCTAATGCTTTCAGCTATCGAAGACCCCAATCCTGTTTTATTTTTGAAGCCTAAAGCTCTTTTGCGTGTGCGTGGAGAAGAGCTCATCCCTGGTGAGCCTGAAAATGAAAAAGTACTCAAATCCATGATTGATGCTCCTATCGGAGATCGCAGCAAATGGAAAGCCAAATGGCCCGAGCTCAAAGCTCACGCGGTTCCTCTTGGTAAAGGCCGCGTCGTTCAGGCAGGGGAGCACGTGTCTCTTGTGACTTATGGGAGGCATGTGCTGATTGCGCAGGCGGCAGCAGTGGAACTTGCGCAAAAAGGAATCTCAGTTGAAATTGTGGATTTGCGGTCGCTCATTCCTTACGATTGGGAGCTTATTAAGCAGACCGTGCAAAAAACGCGAAAAGTGTTATTTGTGAATGAAGACACTGAAGTCACAAACTTTGGCGAGCACTTGGTTTATCGCTGCGTTCAAGAGCTGTTCTATCACTTAGAGGCAAGGCCTCGAGTGCTTGCGGGAAAAAATCTTCCTGGCATTGGTCTTCACAACAGTCTCGAAGAGGCTTCGGTTCCGCAAAAGCACGATATTATCGCGGCCGTTGAAGAGATCGTTAGGGAAGTCCCTTAACGGCAGCAAAGTACTCGCTTACCAAGTTTTCAATGATTTTTTGTGTGGGCGCAATCTCATCAACTAGGCCCACGCTTTGCCCTGCACTCCACACAGTTTTGTAAGTAGGCTTGAGCGCCGCTTCTTCGACCATTTTTGTTCCTAACCAAAAAATGGCGGGTGCAACGTACTTTTTAGTGTATGGATTTTTTTTCAAGTAGCTCGCCCAAATCGGTAAATCGGTTCCGGTTTTTTTAATGTAATCCGTGTTAATAACGGCAAGGGGAGTTCCTGACACCCGTGTTGTGAGCACAATGTCTTCGGGTGTTGAATCCACAATGGCGCGTTTGTAAGCGTCATCTACTTGGGCTTCTTGGCTTGCGATAAACCTTGTACCTACACTGACGGCATCAGCTCCAAGGGCCAATGCTGCCGCGATTCCTGAACCATGACTGATTCCGCCAGCTGCAACAATTGGAATCGACAGTTTTTGTTTGAGCCATGGAATCAAAACAAAGGGGGTGATAGGACCGGCGTGTCCTCCTGCCCCAGAGCCTACAGCGATGACGCCATCAGCACCCCAGTCTTGAACCTTGAGTGCGTGCTCGAGATTCGTAACGTCGCAAAAAACTTTTGAACCAATTTTATGAGCTTCATCGATGACCTCTTTGGGGCTTCCTAGAGATGTAATAAAAAACTCAACCCCCGCATCCAACGCGTGTTTGAGGTCATCTTTCTGCCGCGGATTCCCGCGATGTGCGATAATATTCACACCGATGGGTTTTTTTGTTTTTTGTTTCATTTCAAATAAAGCTTTGCGGTAATTTTCTATGGGCCTGTAGTTAAGAGCTGGAAAAGCTCCGATACCGCCCGCTTCAGAAGCCGAAACGACGATGTCCATGTTAGAAACTAAAAACATCGGCGCCGCTATGATCGGATAGTCGATGCCCAGCATTTGCGTGAACTTTGTTTGAATTGAATTTGATTTTTTCATACTAAAAATTATAGAGTGTTTTTCTTATGCAAAGCAAATCCAATAAAGCAGTCGCAAAATCTAAGCCGTTTGATAAGTATGAGTACTATCATAAATCCGTTCAATCTCCCGAGACGGATGTCGAGTTTTTTAAAGCGACCTATGAGGAGCTAAAGGGCAAAAAACCAGTCGCATTTCGCGAGGATTTTTGCGGCACTTTTGCGATTAGTTGCGAATGGGTTAAACTCCACAAGTCTCATCGAGCCATTGGTGTGGACCTAGATCCTGAGCCTATCGAATACGGAAAACAAAACTACTTCTCAAAGCTCACTCCGGATCAGCGGCAGCGACTTCAAGTTTTGCAGGCCAATGTTCTTGATCCCCACCTTCCTCTCTCTGATATTGTCGGGGCGCTTAACTTTTCTTACTTTATTTTCAAAACTAGAGATCAAATGCGTCGCTATTTTACTAATGCGTACACGACTCTCAATCGAGATGGCATCATGATCCTAGACCTTTTTGGGGGCCAAGCGTGTTACGACGAAAATGAAGAGCCCACCAAGCACCCTCGACACACCTACTACTGGCATCAATCATCGTATGATCCAATCACTCACGAGGCGTTTTTTCATATTCACTTCAAAGTCAAAGGCGAGAAAAAACGGGAGTCGGTATTCACCTATGACTGGCGTATGTGGGGCATTCCCGAACTTCGCGAGCTTCTAGAAGAAGTGGGTTTCAAAAAGACACACGTCTACTGGGAAGGCACCGATCGCAAAGGAAACGGAAACGGTGTCTTTACTCGGGCCGAAAAAGGTGAGTGTTGTGCCGCCTGGATCGCATATATCGTGGCTGAAAAGTAAGTCTCAATCTGAGACACTCATCTTGAGATCTCAAACATATTTTCAAGATGGACCTAGCGCACTCCGAAATAGAAGTATCTAGTTTAGAGGAGAAGGACATGCGTTCACGTCTGTTGAAATTGTTCCTGCTCGTCATTTCTACGGGAATGACGTTTGGGTGTACAAGGTCTGGTAAAGAAGACACTTCAAAAGTATCTTTGCAGCTGCCGTCAACATCGCTGAAAAAAGTGGGCGCGCTTTCTTCAACGGCAGTCCTTGAGCATGTGATTATTAATGTGAGTGGGGATGGAATTCCTTCGCCCATCATCAAAGCTTGGGATGGCTGTAGCGACTGTACGGTTCCCGTGACGCCTCCATCTGAATTTAATTTGGAAGTTCCGCAAGGGAGTAACCGGCTGATTCAAGTTCTTGCTGTTTACGTCAGCGATTCTGGTGGAGATTTCTTTTACGGCGACACCACGCAAAGTTTCTCTAAGACTGAAGAATCAGCATCTGTAAATATCACCTCGCTCACAACGGGAGTTAATATCGAGTCGGGCACTGTGATGGGACGTTACTTCACAGCAGGAGGAAATGTTGTCACTGGCCCCCTGCTCGTAAAATACAATCCCACCGGCAAACCTAGCATGGTCATCGATAAGTCCTATATTGTTGCGGGATGGTTTCAGGTGTTTGCACTTAAGGGCCTGAACTTCACCTACGAGGCAGAAGGGCAGGTTCTTTTCAATGACGTCAATCTTGATTCAGCGGTTTTTGCCGCGGATACGACGGGCAACCACGTCGCAAGAATGACGATTCCGGAATATGAGCAAATCGATGGGACGGCAAGGCGCACTCACGAAAAACGCACTTACGTGCTTGGCTGGTTTGGTGATGTCCCTGCAGTCTCTGACAAAATTGTCTGTTATAATCCGGATCCAGATACCGCTACCGCTGGCCCTTACATTTTTCAAAGCTTTTACAAGCCTGGAACCAATCAAAAACTGACCTGGTCCAATGCGAGCCCCAACTCTGACCAAATCACAATGCAAGGAGCTCGAGATATTGGGAGCTCTGGCTGTAACGACGACTCTCAATACTTGGTGAGATATTTTTCGGTCAATCCACAGACCCAAGTGAATAACGGCGGGGGCGAATCGTCAATTGCAGGATTCCAGGGGATTTTCCGAGCTTTTCCAGCGGCCACAGGGCAGACCCCTAAGATGGTGCAAATGACAAACAGTGGAAATGACGTCGTCATGAAGCTTGCGACCCTCCAGGGCGTGAGCTCTGGCCTCTTTGATAGCGTCACTGTTTTCAAAAGGACTTTAGATTCAAGTTCTGAGCAGTTTTACTTTCATGATGGAGTTCCTTGCGAGGCTTTATCCGCAGGAAATGTACCAGGTTTTTCTCAAGTAGCTGATGCAACTTTAGGTTCGGATGCCGCGACTTTAGAAATCACTTTGCCAGTACCTCAATCCGAGCAAAATCGGACCTATTTGGCACTTTGTCCAAAGCGGGGGACAAAGCACGTGGATGCGGGGCTTTTGTTCAGCCCTTCGTGGTTTAGTGGAGGACCATCCGGGCCTACATGTTCAGACTGCAAATACATGCGCCTTGAAATGACGTCAACCTCGAGCACCGGGAACTCGGTGGCGATGGTGAAGGATCAGTGCTACCCAACTAAAGTGAAAATCTTCCAGACAGGAGTGAGCACGCCGACAGCAGCGGTAGTGGCCAGCCTGACTCTTTCTAACTTTGCCCCGGCGTGGGCTGGTTTGTACTCTGAGAGTTCGTGCACAACTCCAATAACAGGCAGCGTGACAATCACGAACAACAGCGAAAGCTCGACATTTTACGTGAAGGCGACAACAGGCGGAACAGATTTAACTTTCAGTCCGACAAGCAGTCTGCAAGAAGTGACGATTGATCCCTATCAAAAATTTAATGTGCAGCTTGCGGGTCTTGCATTAACGGGACCTAGCAGTGTCGTCTCGGGTCAGTGCTATGCTTACAGGCTTGCGCAAACAAATCCTGGAGGCGGGGAGCTCATCAATAACTTCGCATCTTCCATCGATGTGACTCTCACAAAAAATTCGGCGTCTAATGCTACTCTGTATGCGAATCTTACAGATTGTACGGCAGGAACAAATGTCATAAGTACAGCATCGATTCCATCTGGCTCGAGCGCGGTGAATGTTTTCATTAAGCCAACAGCGGCTGTAACGGTGAGCGTGAACGAGTCAGGCCACGTCGGTAACGCTATGGCGATCGCGATTGGTGCAGGATCCTACATTGGAACTCACTTTAGGATCGATCCCAATAGCGCCACTTCTAGTTTAGGAAAGTGTGCAGCCTACACCCTGACCCTCTTGAATGACTCGGATGTGCCGGTGCCATCACCGAATAACCTTGTTGCAAAAATTGACGCTGGACCCACGCAGGTCGTGTACACCGACACCGATTGTATGTCGGCAAGTGGCGGCAACTCGGTTACGATTCCCATGGGCTTGACCTCAAATACTTTTTCTCTGATGGCTAACTTAACAGGAACTGTTTCAATCACGGCGGCTTCTGGCGGCATCGGCTCTGCGACGACGACCTCTAGCTTTGCTCCTCCAACAGATCCAAATGTGCCGTATATCGAGTTCAACCTCCCTGTGATGGATAGTCCTGTTCTTGGTTCGCATCAGTTCCCATTTAATATGACATTCTCCGTTCCCGCCGGGGTCACAGTGGAGTGTGCCACAAGCCCATCATTTGATTTCACTCAGCCCTGTGGTGCTTACAATGCAACCACAAAAGTTTTCAGTTGGACTGCTGCAGATGCCATCGCTGGAACGGCCTTTAACTTTAAAGTCGTTAAAGGAACTCAGATGACGATGTACCGATTTAACCCGCGACTTCTCTACGGACATATAGGGGTGGACGGCACATCGTTTGCCTCCAAGACCCTTACTATAAAAACCTGCAATACAGTGCTCACATCTGGAGACTTCAGCACAGTGCAGACCGCGATCAACACTTACACCACAGTGTGTTTGGATGCTGCCACTTGGGCTGCGGCAAGTCCTTACTACAGTCTTACGATTCCGGCGGGTAAGGCTTTGATTGGAAGGATTAACCCCGGCGACGGAAGCAACTCTTCCATTTTGGTTTCTAGCCCGAGCTTATCTATGATGGCGACTTCCACTCTGGTCTCTGGGGAGGAAGTGCTGCTTGCAAACCTTAATCTCAATCAAGATAGCACGAGTTACGGGCGTTCTCTTTTTTACTTAGACGGTGCTACGGGATCCAGAGGGGTGTCGGTGCACAATACTTATAGTTTGGCGACTTCAGGATCCTCAAGTATTGGAGCCCTTATTTCAGCGGCTTCGTATGTTTCAGTCAAAGATAAGTTTGTGGTTTATGAATCCTCTGCGAACACATCCTCTGGTTTAAAAGTCTACACTTCTAATCCTGACGTTCGCGTTTTTAGTCCAACTTTTGATTTACAGAATGCTAGCTCTGGAACTGCGGCAGGACTTGAGCTTTCTACAAGCTCAGGCACCGCGGCGGCGATTGTGTATGATTCTCGCATGACAGGAAATGGTACGAACTTTTACACTAATTCCACTTCGACCGGGACCTCAGGCCTTACTATCAGTGGATGCAGCGCCATTTTTGGGTCGACAGGTTATAACAACGCCTTCTTAAAAGGTGCTGAAAGGCTTTCTGCAAGTATCAGTCTATGCCGAGTTGATTTCAATGCGGCTACCGCTCAGGTGCCTGTTGTTTTGACAGCCGGAAGTGGCGTGAGTCCGACCACAAATTTGATCACATTTCGTAACAATGTATTTCGCCAGTATTCCAACGAATCGGTCATTTCGACGAACACTTCTTTTGCGCAAAATCTAGTTCTGGTCGGCAACCACTTTATGCGAATGGCTTCGGGGACTGCCGGGAGCACGATCAACATCAATGGAACGACCAACGTTAAAGTTGATTCCGGTCTTCCTAGCCACGGGAACAATTTGTTCTGCTATGGATCAAGCAGCGCAGCTTGGTCAGGACCTGTCACAGGCACTCTGGGGACGGTTTCGCCGACTGCGGAGCAGTTTGCGACGGGCCTCATCACGATGAATTCTGCAGGCACTGCAAACACTTGCGTGTCGCCTAACTAAAATAGAGTAAATGCTCTTTGGCCTCACAAAATTGCCTTGCGTCAACGACATTTGTTGATCGTTCAGGGCTATTTCTGTCAGGAGCAATCACTCGTTTGCGTAATTCCGAACATGCCTGTACGCATCACCTCCCCATTGCTTGATTTTTCCAACGAGGTTTGTCAAACCCATGACAACTAAAGTGCAACTGCAACCGGGAGGCTTCCTTGAATATTCGTTTACTCACCTTCGCTTTTTTATTTCTTTTTGGCCGCTTCGCTCTGGCGTTCTCGGCCGAAATGGAAACTGGAACCTATGACCAGGGAGATGATTCGCTTCCTTACAGCCTCTACGTTCCTGAAAACGTAAAAAGTCATCCTGGGCTTTTAGTTGTCCTTCATGGTTGCACACAAACCGCTGATCAAATGGCTACTGGCACTCATTTCAACGACATTGCCGACAAGAGTCGCAATTTCATCGTGCTTTATCCCGAACAGACTTACGTAAAAAATCCCCTCAAATGTTGGAACTGGTTTGACCGAGAAAATCTGGAGCGTGGTGATTCTGGCGAGCTGAGCATGATCGCAGGCCTCACGCAGAAAATTGCAGAGGATAAGGGCGCGGATAAAGAGAAGGTGGCCCTTGTTGGGTTTTCTGCGGGCGCTGCGATGGCGAGCAATCTGCTTGCGTGTTACTCGGATATTTATATGGGCGGAGCGGTCCACTCAGGCCTTGAGTATGCCGCCGCTCAATCTCAATCAGAGGCTCAGACAGTGATGCGGACAGGCCCTAAAACCGATCTCGAACGGCTTGCAAAACGCGCGGTGAACTGTTCTCCTCGTAGAAAAAACGCGATCCTCACAGTTGTTATTCACGGCACTACTGACAACATCGTCAATATCATCAATGGCAATCGCACAGCTGAGCTCTTTGAAGATGTTAACGTTCTCCTCAGTAAAAAATCAGGTGGTCAGGGCGACGTGGCTCGAACTACAAAAGATATCAATGGCAAAAGGCTCAAAGCTGTTCTCACAGAAACGACAGTAGATGGCGAGCCTGTGGTTAAGAAAATCATCGTCGAAAATATGGCCCATGCCTACAGCGGTGGTGATCCAACGGTTCCCTACATGGAGCCAGATGGACCTGACATGAGTAAATATTTAGCTGAGCTTTTCTTTAAGGTAAGACGCTAGGATTATCACGGTACTTGTTGATGTCCAGAAGGGTGCCATCAGGCATCCTAATGGGCAGGTACTCGATCGGAAAACGATGTACTAAAAGACGAAAGCTCGTGTTTTCTCCTGAGCCTGCTGGTGCCAGAACGTTGATTCTGAATTTTGTTCCAACCGGTGACGCCAGCACCATGACATTCACCAGGTCTGGAGATTTGCGTGTTCCTACGAGAGAGGCTCCTCGATAAATAGAGAGCCCAGGGTTTTGCGTTCCATCCCCGATGGCCTCAACCATTAAAACTCCGTCCTTCGTTGCCTGGACCTCAAAGCTCTCGGGCATTCGACCCTTCATTTTTCCAGTGATCACAAAGCTGTCGTCGAGCTGATTTTTTTTCATAAGGGCTCGATACGATTCAGGCGTGTGCGACTCTTGAATGTCAAAGGACCGGGTCCCATCGGGCCATGGAACAGAAATGCGCTTCACCCGCCGCTGCTTGCCGTTGACATACACGCCTGTGGGGAGTTCCGTAAGATGAGCAGCCTCTATGGCGCCAATAGCTCCTGAGACGGGAGACAGAAACCCTGTCGGGCCAAACGGTCCTCCCACACCAATCAAGAGATCTTTGAATGTGACTTCCGGGACGTTGAGAGGACCAAAGGGTCCAAGGGGGCCATATTTTGAGAGTGGCCCCGTTTGATCTATAATGCCTTTAACGTAAGGGTTTTGGTCGGCCAATCTCCACATCGATTTGTAGTATGGTTGATCCATCAGCCAAGCGGGGGTTAAAAATTTACCCGTTGGCGTAAATCCAATTCCTAAAGGACCAAATGGACCTAATGGACCGTCGAGCGTCAGGGCCGTTTTGAGAGCGATGTTTCTCATGTGGTCCCAATAGCTAGGATCAAATCGCCAGAAGGCAAAAAACGAGTTCCATGCTTCCTGAGTCACACTGAGCTTTTCAATGCTCTTGGGAGACCACAACAACAACTTTGAGGCTTTTTTGACAGGCGCCGTTTTCAAAGGCACAAATTTTTTCATCTCCAGCTTTTTCGCAGGAGCAAGACGCGGTCGCGCCTTTACTTCTTGAACTTTCAAAGTGTGAGGTGCTCCTGCAATGGCTGCTAAGCCGATAAGAAGAACGGGCAGGGCAACTATAAAGTTTTTATGCATGCTCTGGTCCTTTGAGCATGAACTATGCCTGTTTTCAGCGATTGTGTTGGAGTACATACTCGAGTTTGTGTAAAATGGTTTAGGAGGGGTGTAAGAAGTTCTTTTCCTAGACTCGACTAGACTCGCTTGGAACCGTGAAATTCCGAAAAGTAAACTCGAGGAATTGCATGGGAAAAACCTTAAAAGAAATTTGTGAAATACACGTGCAGAAAACCTCTGCCGTACGTGATGCTCAAGGGTCGTTTCATGGAGATCTTTATAACTTAATACGTGATGTTGGGGTTCACAAGGCCTACGTCCCTCGGGCCTACGGCGGTTCTGAATATTCGTTGTCTCAGATCTGTAAACTGTATTTTGACCTGTCCCGCTATAGCTTGGACCTTCCATTTTCGGTGAGCATTGCTGCGACGACTGTAATTGCCGTAGATCTCATTCGTACGTTTGCGGTTCAGAAGGATCACCAAAGGCTATTGGAAAAGCTCGTTCACGAACCCCTGCATTTCTGCATTGCAAATAGTGAGGCTGGGACAGGCACGAATCCCCTTCATTTAAGGACGAGCTTAGTAGATTCAAAGTTTGTGGGAGTTAAAAGCTGTGCCACGAATGCTCCCATTGCCGATTATTTTCTGATTTCCTCAAAAGTTCCCGGAGCTGAGCGAGCTAATGTCGAGGTTTTTTTGGTTCCCAAAGAAATGGTGACAGTAGATCCGCTTCAAGATCAAATGATTGGCTTTCGTACGAGTCCTTCGGGAAAAGTTTCTTTTGAAATTGAAAACTTTAATTCAGAACAGTACAGGCTTGGGCCTGCTGCCTCGGGAGTGATGCAATTCAGGCGCTGTTTTGATATGGAGCGGCTCTTACTTTGCGCCATGGTTGCCGGTTTGTTACAGGGGGTTGAAGACCTAGCGATTTCGGAGGTCCAGCGTCGTGATCAAGTTTCTCATGGATTTGCAGAGCGCCAATACATCCAACAAAAAGTAGTACAAATTTTTTCTGCCAAACAAAAATTATGGTCATTGGTTGAAGCGGCCGCTCAGGAGGCTCAAGTGGAGACTTTAGGCCCCCAGCTTGGTTTAATGAAAATTGTCGCCATTGAAGATGGAATGGCGGCGGCACTAAATCTGGTTGAGATTTTTGGTCATAGCGCTCTTTTTAAAGGGCATATTGCGGAAAAAATTCTCAGAGATTTTTTAACCCTTCGATTTTTTGGTGGCACCCAAGAGCTCCAGAAAATCTCAACCTTTGCGCAATTGATGAAGGCCGGCGCAAAACCTTCTCTCAAAGTTGCCTAGGTTTTTTACGAAGCTTTTCTTACTTCTGATTTTTGCTGTTCTCGAAGCTGGGCTGTGGTTAGAGTAGACCCATCGGGACTCCAGCCTGGAGGTCCAAAAAGGACCTGGATTCGCTCTCGCGCGCTCTGGCATTTGCCAAGCATGCGAAAAATATCTCTCCAACCTCCAAAAACCAAGCCCAGCATTGTTGTTCTTTTGCCGTCTCTCTCTATGAGTCCATATTTAGTAGTGATGGCGTCTGACTCGGGGACATAGGTCCCAAAGATATGGTCAAAAATTACTGTGATTCCACCATAGTTACAATCCAGATATTCGAGGTTGCAGGCATGATGAACTCGATGATTGGATGGAGTGTTTAAAACTCTATCCAAAAATCCGAGCTTGGGGATTGTTTGAGTATGAATAAAGAACTGATAAAAAAGAACCATGCCTGAAAGTCCGATGAGCTCGTTACAGCTAAAACCAAAAAAAGTCAGAGGCAAGAAAAACACGTTGTACCCGCCGGAGAAAATAACGGTCCATCCCAAACGATTCCCATCAAAAATATTTAAGTCTTGAGATGAGTGATGAACCTGGTGGTCAGCCCACATCCAGTTAATTCGATGTTCAAGACGATGTACAAAGTAGAAGTGAAACTCAACAATCAAAAAAGAAATTGCGAGTCTCCAACCCGGCGGTACATTCCAGTTGGTCAGGCGATATGGCCGTAGCATTTGTTCCAGAATAAAAACACCCTGTGTTTCAACTCCCCAAATGACAAACGCAGGGATTGCTATAAGTAGAGAAAGGAGAGCCTGTTTTTTTGGATAAGTTCTTTTGAGGATTTGTGTGAGCACCACCCACTCAATCATAAATCCGATGAGCTGTAGCTGTGCGGTCTGTCGAAAGTCAAAGAGTGATTTCCAGTCCATAACCTCAACGTTCCTTCTCATTTTGGGTGAGTATAAGAAAGGCCTCGGACTCGACGTCGGGAAGCGGTTTTGCAGACCCGCCTACAAGGAGGTTATCCACAAACTTAATAACTCCGCTGACCATCTTGGGAGATACAAACGATGAGCCCGTGAGAAGTCTTTGGGTGCGAGGATGAGATTTTGCAGCCTCGTAGAAACCGTCTTCAAAATAGTGCATGCTAAAACAAGAAAAGAGCCCTAGGACTTTTAGGTGAGGTCCAAGGACCACAGATTTCTTAGAATACTTTTTAATATTTTCAAGCCTGAAGTTCTCGCCGAGGCCTGAGTGACCTACATAAAAAACCATATCATCTTCGGAAAGCCCTTTCGCTGCGAGATTCCAATGATTGGGAGTGATGGGTCCTAGAAGGTCGGTGATGCCAAAAAAGAAAGTTAACGTCATCGGCTTTGCGCTGTTTTTTAGCAGGCCTCGGATTTTAAAAGTATCGGGACTCACCCGTGAGATTTCCAGTGATGCCGGGTCGAAGATTTTAGGAATCTCTCTGAGAAAGCCAATGGCGTAGTTGGATCCGTTTTCCTCCCAGACTGTAAGTGCGGCTTTGTCTAAGGCTGCCTCGACGTTATCCCAGGTGATCGGAGAAAAGATCGCCGAGGCTTTCGGAAAAATGGCACCGATGTCTAGAAACTTAAGTTTGGTATCTAAAACTCCAAAAATGGCCGTCGCTTGAAGAGAGGGGCGATCAGAAAAGCCTGTTCGGTCGAGCCAGATGCCGGGGCCTGTGATTTTTTGATTTTTTATAACTTCGAAAGTCCCTTGAGAAAAATCTGCTTGAGTCATCAACTTGCGTGCATCGTAGCGGATGCCGTTGAGATCTTTCCCGGAGAAGCCAGGATCCCAATAGTACCACAGGTATTCAGGATGTGGGATGTCAGAGTACTCAGAATCAGAGTAAACGGGAACCATAAATTTTGAAGCTGCCCATTTTACGTCTCTCATTAAGTCGGGTCTTTCGGGCCAGTGGGCAAGCCATGGATCTCTGGGACCATTGACTTTGAGCGTTTTTCCTACAAGCAGAGGATTTGGCGTGCAGGTTACGAACTTCATCTCGCCAGAATAAGCAATGATGTATTCCTCAGTCCCAGTTGGAAACTGCTTTTGTTTGAGACTCTCGATAAGATAAGGAACTCTGATTTGAACGTCAGGGTGAACGACGTCAAAGAGATAAAGGTCGGTGGTCCGTTTTTGCTGGCCGATCAAAGTCACAGATGGTGTTGTAAGTTCTTTGGTTGTCACAATGTCGTCAGTGTCTCTGAGGAATCTTTTTTGAAGGGCCCCCGCCAAGTAAAGCGAGTGTTGAGTTGCCGCTTCCTCAAAAATTTTTTGTCTCTTTTGTGGAGTGATTCCTAGGCGATCAACGATAGATTTTTTAAGGAAAATACGGGATGTTACTTGAGTCGTTACTTCAGCTCCAAAATTCCTACAGCTGGCTTCTAAGATTTTGGCCTGAGCCAAGGGAATGGCTAATACGACTGTTAGGAGTACGAAGAATGGTTTGCAATAGACCATAGAAACCTGTCGGAATGTCGGGCCGCTTTTTGAGACCAGAATCGGAGGCTGGGCTAAAGTCCACGCTTCAAAAGCCCGCAGGAATTCCGATAGAGAGTGCTATGGGAAAAAGTCAAATTGCAGACATCACTTCAAACACCGATCTTGGCATGCTTGAGGCACTTGAAATCAAAGGACGAGAGTTCTCAAACGGCAAACAGAGTTTTATCGATTATTGTACCACGAACTACTTAGGCTTTGATTTTAGAGAAGAGTTGCATAATCGTGGAACAGAGTATGCAAAGACCTGGGGATCCCTCACTGGGTGGTCACGCCTTGAAGCGGATCCTGTGATTTACTCCAATCTTGAAAAGCGAATCAGTAAGTTTTTAGGAGTCAAAGAGACCATTTTGTCTCACACAATTACGATCACCAATTTTAGCTTGATTCCTACAATTGCGGAAAAGGGTGTGATTTTTTGCGACCAGAAAGTTCACACTGTGGTTTGGGAGGCTTGTAGGTTGGCCCGTGATCACGGTGCAACTCTCGTTAAATTTGATCATCAGAGCATGCAAGATCTTGAGGCCCAGCTTAAAAAATACAAAGATGTCCATCCGAAAATTATCGCGGTTGACGGTGTGTATAGCATTTCTACGGAGTTTGCTCCTATTTTAGAGCTTCAAAATTTATGCGAAAAATACGGTGCTTGGCTTTATGTTGACGATGCTCATGGGTTTGGAGTTCTGGGTGATAGAAACGATCCGTCGCAGCCTTTTGGCTCGCAAGGTAGGGGAATAGTTTCTTACATGGGCGGGAACTATGACAGAACCTTTTATGTTTCTAGTTTTGGTAAAGCTTTTTGCACACACACGGCTTTTGCGACCGTTCCTAAACTTTACCAAACGGATCTTCGTGGACGCTGTATGCAGTACATTTTTTCTGCCCCTATGCCTCCTTACACGATTGGTGTTGTGGATGCTGCGCTTGATTTGAATGCCAAAGAGGGAGATAAAATCCGACGAGAACTTCATAGCTTGACCCGACGGTTTGTGGAAGGGATGAGGTCTTTGAATCAAAATGTTTCCAACAACTCATTTTTTCCCGTAGTTTTTTGGGAAATCGGAACTGTCGAGCAGCTCATTTCTGTCGCAGATAAAATGATTAAAAGCGGAGTTGCCGCAGGAATCAGAGCGTTCCCGATCGTACCTGCCAATGAATGCGGCCTTCGTTTTGGACTGACCCATCTGCATACCGAAGCGCAGATTGATCAGACTCTTGAAATTGTTTCGTCCATTGTAAAGCCTGGAACCAAGCGTCTCAAAAAAGCCGTCTAGCTTTCATTTTTTTTACGTCATCCGTTTTAGTTAGAGTCATAAAACCGTTTCGTTTTGATCGACTCATTTTAGAAGGTAAAAATTTTTCTCCGGAAACTGCTGAAAACAGAGTCTTTTTTAGTGGCGCCTATTTTTTCCCCTTTATGATTTTTTGTTTAACTCGACCATAGCCGATAAGATCTAGGTCATTGATTTTAACAATTGAAACATTATTTGAGGGGACCATGACTTTACTTAAAACACTGGTATGGATTGTTACTTTGGGGCCTTCGCTTTATGTAGCGCCCGCTTTCGCAAGAGGGAGTGGCCTGACCCACGCCCAACTCTTCCAGAGATCTAAAACCACTGAAAATGATTCCTATGACGAAGGGATTAAGAAGGCCCATTTGACTCAAAATAATGCAAGACTTTATGCCGTTGCTGTGAATCCAGCTTGCCGAGCTGTTGGAGTGAATGGGAATACTTACTACCGCATGCCTCAGGGAGTAAGAGGGGCATTGCCTCGCGGATCTCAAGTTATCACCTGTAACGAAGCAGTTCAGGTCGCGTTCAAAAACAGGAATATTGAATTTAAGAACGCAGGCGTGATCAGAGTTGGAGCAGGTGGTAGCGGAGGAGGCGGCGGTGGCGGTGGCGGCGGCGGTGGAGTTTCAGCGCCACCCGGTGGAATTGTGCGGCTTGGGTTTTTTACTATTGTTCAGTACCCAGGAGCCATTTATTTTTCAAATGGTGGAACCGATCGTAGTCGAGCGAAACCCGCGTTTTGTCATGTAAGAGATCCCATTCAATATGCTGATTTTCAACGTGTGGGTGTTAATAATTCTCCTGATTATTTAGTTAACAATCCTGATGGACCCATGGACTATGATCGTGAATGTGGTGATGTTACATTGCCAACTGTTCCGTACGGGGCTTTTGAAATTCAGGCCTATCCAGGAGCTGTCTACCGGTCTTTTGGCGATAATTTCTGCGTATTTACAAGTCCAGATCAACTCAATGATTACTTGAGGTCAGAGGATCAGGGCGGTCGGTGGTCACCTTATCGAAAAATTTCTAAGAGTCCTGCAATTCCATACACGGGAGCCTGCCGCGGAGGAGGTGGTGGAGGTGGTGGAGGAGCCGCGGGGCCTCGATGGACATACATCGAAGATGATGGCGACGGAAAATGCGATCGATGTTTTGGTGGTTTGAGGCTGAACGCCGTTTGCAGTGACACGAGAACTCCTCCTGCATCGGCCCCAGCATGTGATGCCGGCAGAATTTCATTTGCTGCTACTCATGGCCAAGAATATTTATACTTATCATGTAAAAAGCCAGGGTCGTCGAATGACTTGAGGATATTTAAGTGTGCTCCTTAAGCGATGTTTTTAAACTGAGAATTTTATTTTAAAATATTTGAGAGGAAAAAATGCCAGGAATAACTTCGAATCACAAAAAAATAGCGGGCGCAGTCATTCTCGCGGTAACAGTGGTCGCATTTCAAAATTGCTCTGCCATTAAAACGGCGCTCTTTATAACAGCTCCAGATAAAGCCTATGCTATGGCTATCGGCTCGCAGCCGGGGGCTGATACCGGTGGCCCCCACGAAAGAGATGATGACGACAACGGTCGAGACGGAGGATCCAATCTCAGTGACCGCGACTTGCAAGCTATGGTTGAGGGAATGGCCGAGGCTAGGCTTTCGCTTGAAGAGGCTAAGGCCAGAGGTACGTTCACTCAATACGCAGAGGCTCGTGGCTTCAAAATGGATGTCGGTTCCCCTCCTCAGGGCGCGACCCCAGATGCCAAGCGTGATGCGATGCTGGGCGAGCTCGAAAAATCGGCCATAGGTCGCGCGCTCCAGGGTGCCTACGATATTAATCCAGATGGGACTGCTATGCTGAAGCAGCTGCGAATAGGACCTTGAGTGGTGGTGGCACTGGCAGCGCTAGGTAGATTTCCCAGCGCCTGTTGCCGTCAGTCTTGAAAATCAATTTCGCAATCCCCGGTCACTACGCCGGGGTTTTTTATTTGATCTTCCTCACCTTGAAGGCAATCAGGGCCCTTGCAGATGGCAGCGCAGCTATTCACTGCGATGGTGTAGGCGATAGTTACACCAATGCCACCCGTGCGTGAGCTATAACCTTGAGTTGGCTCTCCTAAAGAACAAGGACATGTGACGGTTAAGGCGTGAGCAAAGGACGAGAAGGTAAGAACTGTCAGCAGTGTGATCATTTTTTTCATTTGAAATCTCCTTAAAAGTTATCTTTAAGGATGTCCATGAGTTCTTTATTCATGCGGCGTGCTTGAATTCGAATTCGATCAAAATAACTATCATTAAATTCACCCGCGTAAACAAATGGACAAAATGCATCTAGGTCCCATTTGCCTTGCACGGAGGCAGCTTCCAAAAACTTCAAGGTTTGCGCTTTATCGATTGGAATTCTGTGGTGTTCAAACTCGACATGCTTTTTTTGCAGGTTCAGAACTAGAGTCATCTCAGGAACTGGCGTTGTGAGGTAAATTTTCCAAAAATCTTGAGCTTTTTGGCTTAGGCAGCTGACCAAGGTCGCTAGCGTCGTTTTTTGGTAATCCGAAAGCGGCCCACGCTGTAGTTGAATTGCTTGGAGCCTCAACCAACAATTCAAACTTAAATGTTGAAGCGCTGTAGGGTCGTCTGCGATCTGACTGTCGCGGTCCGTGCACGCCCATCGGTTATGATCCGACCTGCAATTGGGAAAAGGTGCCAGCGACTCCGCTAACAGTCTTTAAGTTTTCGGTGTGCACTAAAAACAGAAATACGTTGAGCTTGATGTTTGGCTCTCTTCAGGATGGCCAGCTCAGTGAAGGATCAAAACAAAAGTACGTCGATATGATCAAGACAGTTGTCGGCCGCTATGACTTTACTACACTAAAAAACTGGGAGGATTCGGAGTTAGTAAAAGCCCTGGATGCCCGTTTTCTAGAAGTTGACCATGAGGTCGGCGTTCCCTCGATGTATTACCTCACAACTCTTTCAGCAAAATGCAGTGGTTCTATTCGTTAGGATGAGGGCCTGGATCATCCTGCAAGCGGCATCGATTTGCCATCATTCATCGTAATTGGGATTGAGAAAGGGTTGATTTGCTCAACACAACCGAGATTGACTCGATAGCCGTAGTCGCCGCCACCGTGATAAGGATAAACGCCGCAGGTTTTGCAAAAAAGGTGATTGACCATCCGATCATTCCAACGGTAGTCGGAGAGCTCAGTCAAATTCTCGTGAGGTTGAAAGTCCTCCGTTGGAATTCTTTTTTTGGACATCACGGCGCCTTTTCGAATACAGATCGAACAATCGCATCTGAGTCCTTCAGTGAGCTCTTCGCTGACAAACGAAAAACGAATGGTTCCGCAGTGACATCTTCCTGTGTATTGTTTTTTTTCCATGGGATGAGGTACTCGTAGAAATTCTCTTGAGTCAACGATTGATTTTGTCTTTGTCACGCCTCAAGGTGACGCAGGTCAGTTTCTTTCGCCTCGTCGTTCGCATTTACTAGAATTTATCCCAAAGGCACGGGAAACTGGAAGATGACAGGAGGTCATTCCAGTGAAGTTTAATTCTTTCTACAAAGTGTCCGTATTTGTTTTATGCTCAAGCGCGACTCTTTATTCTTGGAAAAAAGAGATCCCGCGTCTGAGATTGCTTACTGGAACGGGGCCGAGTTTGTTTGGGTCTAGCAGGGAGATTGATAAAATAGTCCTCCATTTTTCAGGCGCCGAAAGGAGTGAAAAATGAGATTAGCGGTTTACCTATTGATTCTTTTTGCAGTCGGCTGTGATAGTCTTCCATACCGACAATATTCGCGGGTGATTCTCAAAGAATCTGTTCAGAAACCTAAGGCGCAGCAAAAGCTCACAGCTGTTGCAAAAGATCTTGGATTTTTGGATATCGATTGTGAACAGTTTAAAAAATCTGGAATTGGTTTGAATGATCTTGCAATGGGCTCAACCTTGGCGACGGGGGATTCCACTAAATGTTTTAAAAAACTGAAAAATGAGGGAGAGCATTTTTACAGCGATGCATTTTTGATATTCTCAGCTTCGGATCGATCTCCGACTATTTATGTTGAAATGTGGGCGTCTCCCGCTGGTAAGGATCAAAATCTCATCGATCTGTCGTCACGGTTTTGGTATAAGGTAGGACGAGAAACTGATTTTGAGGCTTCGGTGACTCGTTAATCTATCGCCCCCGAAACGCCTCAAGCGCCTCAACTGAACCAATTTCCCAAAATCGATTTTTACAAACATAACCAAGAAGTCCGCCGGTCTTTGATAACGCTGAAAGAGGTTCTGCGAGATCTAGCGGCGTTTGATCGGTAAATCCCTGGATCGTATCTCGGCGCAAAACCGAAAACCCATAATCAATGAACTTCCAATCACTTCCTGGATTTTTTTTGTCGTAAACCAAATGACCTTGTCTCAAATCGGCGTTGCAAACATGCCCCGAAAGATGGTTTTCAAACACCGTCATGCAACCGGCAGCGTTTGTTTCTATGGTCTGGCGAATGCATTCCGCAACGTCAAAATCTAAGATGGTATCCCCATAGGTTACTCCTAAATACTCAAAATTAAATTGCAAACTTTTTTTGGTGGCGCCGCCAGTGCCGAGGGGTTTTTCGCCGTCGTAAACATAGTGAATATCGAGTCCCCATTTTTCGCCGCTTCCACAGTGAGCGCGTACTTTTTCCGCGAGATGCCCGAGGCTTAATATGATTGTTTGAAAACCTTGGGCTTTAGCCCATTCAAGGTGAACATCGGCAAATGAAAGGCTCCCTTTCACCGGCATTAGGTATTTTGGAATTTCGTCGGCAAGAGGTCCAAGGCGTGTCGCGCGCCCTCCGGCCAGCACAAAAAGTGGAACGTTCAACTTTGCCACCAAGTCGGGTGAGGGAATGATTCCGCCGTCTGGGTTTTTTTAGAAATTTCGTAAATATCAGCGACATGTTTTAATGCGCGCAGGGCATCTTCATATCCGCCATTGATTTTTGCTTCACCTTGGATGGCTGAGATGAAGTTCGTATTTTCCAAAAGCCACGACTGATCTTCGGCGGGATAAGCTCGTTCTTCCACGTCGGGAGGACCCATCTCCGGTTTCATTTTAAAAATAGTGAGTTTTTCTGGGCCATAAGATCGCCCTAAGCCCACCCACTGATATTTTCGCTCGCGGGTGTAGACCTCAAAACGAAACTCATTTTTCCATTCGCTGCACGAGACGTGCATCGAAAACGTCTGACCCTTCGGCGTTGATAGGACTGCCCAAGCATTATCGTCAACTGGCATATCCCAATACTGCGTCCGAACCCAAGCGGTTTTTACACGCAAGTCACGAAGAAGGCCAGATGCCAAATCCAAAACATGCACTCCTTGATCCAGAAGTTCGCCGCCGCCTGAGAGCTCTACGCGTGCGCGCCACTCTTTTTCAAAACCCAAGCGACTTCCGTTACCGTAAGAGGCTGTGATATACATGATGGGGTCGTGGGGTCGCTGAGAAACCTCAGATAGCAAATCCACATAAGCCGGATGAAAGCGATGATTGAAACCGATTTTGACAATCTGAGATGATCCGACATTGAGCGAGCGAAGTTCTCCGTAAGACCGCGCTGCCGGCTTTTCCACGAGAGCGGCAATGCCATGATCCGCGGCGAGTTTGAGAGTTGGAACCAAAACTGAATTTATCGCTGCCACAATCAGCGCCTGTGGTTTTGCTTTTTCGACGAGAGCTTCGGCGCTAGGGTAAACTTCACATCCTTTGAGGTTTGCGATAAGGCTTGCGCGCTGTTGGTTAGGGTCCACACAGCCAACCAAAGTTGCGCCCGGAGGAAGATTTTGAATACGCCGCTCGCCAATGACCCCGCAACCGATAAGTCCAATTTTCATAATTCCTCGCTCAGATATCTGATGGTATCAGTGACGGCTTCTTTGAGAGACAGCTGTGCTGACCAACCTAATTTTTTGAGTTTTGAAGTGTCCAGTTGAATGCGGGGGCTGTCGCCGACCCAGCCGCGGTCACCGCCACCGTAAACGCGCTTGGGATTAAGCTTCAAATACTCACAGATATAATCCACACTCTGATCCACGGTGATTGCATCATCGTGACCAATGTTAAAAACGTTAAAGCCCTTAAGGTCAGATTCGATGGTGAGCCAAACTCCACGCATGAGATCTTTTGTGTGGAGGTAAGATTTAAGCTGTTTGCCATTGCCAAGAATAGGAAGTTGCGAAGGATCCTGACGAAGTTTTTCTGCAAAGTCTACGACGTGGCCGTGGGTGTATCTTGGCCCCATGATCGAAACAAAACGAAAGACGATCGCATTAATACCAAACCCAAAACTGTAGGCTGAGATCAGTCCCTCGCCGGCCGCCTTTGAGGCGCCGTACAAAGAGGTCTGAATTGGAAATGGACAGGTCTCAGGTGTTGGAAAAATTTCGGGCTCTCCGTAGACGGAGCCGGTGGAGCTAAAAAGAAACTGCTTGCATCCCGATTTTTGGCAGGCGTCTAGCACATTCCACGTGCCATTGATGTTGTAATCAAGATCACGACGAGGTCGCTCCAAACCTTGGCGAACGTCGGCGTTAGCGGCGAAGTGCACAATCCAATCGGGCTTAAAGTCTTGGCAAGCGCCTACGATCTGCGAGTTTTCGCGAATGTCACCAATGACAAGGCGAAATTTTGGATTCGCTTTTGCCGATTTGAGAAATGTTTCGCGTCCTGTGGACAAATCATCAAAAGCAACGACGCTATGACCACGCCCCAGGGCCTCGTCCACAAAATGGCTTCCAATGAACCCTGCGCCTCCGGTAACTAAGAATTTTGCCATGGTCTTTCCTTATTTTTTAGGGCGTGTGCCGCCGGTCGCGTCCACCACTCGTTTGAAGGTGAACATATCAGATTGGCTGAGGTTCAGGAGATCCTCGCGATAGCGTCCCCAATTCTCGTAGTCATCCCAAAGCGCGCTGATGGTTTTTCCAAACAGTCCTTCGCTTTTTTCGCTGAGTAAATACTTACAGAGCTGCACCGTTTTTGCCGGGGATAAACTGGTATCGTTTTTCTGCTGTACGGTTTTATCATAGAAGGCCTGTCCAACCCGTGCTGGCCCCGCTTGCAAAAGCTCATCGACAAACTGCGTATTCACAGGACCAGGGGCGATGGCGTTGACATAAATATTTTTTCTAGCGAGTTCAACTCCAAGAGTTTCAACCAAACGCCAGATGCCGCCTTTACCAGTGACATAGTCAGAGAAGTTCTCTAGCGCAGCTTGGCCTCCGCCAGACCACAAAATCACACGCCCGCCTGTAGGTGCCATTTTTTTGCAGCCATAATAAATGGTCTTAACTGCTCCCAGAAGATTGACGGCAAGGCCTTGACCCCATTCATTCAGAGGTCTTTCAAGAAAAGGCCCAATGGATCCATACCATAGACGGGGCCGAGCTTGGTCTCGACGATTTCAAAAAGATTTTCAAGATCTGCTTCAAGCGTGACATCCGTAGGGATCGCAAGACATCGCTCAGACCCGATTTTTTTAAGACTCGTAAGAGTCTCTTCAAGTTTAAATCGAGATCTGCCAGCGACGGCAACCAGTGCACCTTCGGCCGCGCAACCTTCAGCAATGGCGCGGCCAATACCGCTAGATCCCCCAGTGATGACTATTACTTTATTTTGTAAAGAGCCCATACTTTCTCCTAGTCTCGCAGCACGACTTGCGTACCGAGGTTGTCAAAACGAAACGGAACATCTTCCATGCCGGCTTCACGCAAAACTTTGCGAAGGTGGCGTTTGTCATCAGCAAGGAACATTAAAAAACCACCGCCGCCAGCGCCGATGAGCTTTCCGCCAAGGGCGCCGTTTTTCATCGCAAGGTCATACCACTCATCAATGCGTCCACTGGACATGTTCTTTGAGCGTTTCTTTTTGTTTTCCCAATGCACGTTCATCAGCCGGCCAAACTCATCGATATGCCCCATCTCCAGAGCCTTGCCAATTTGGTAGCCAAGCTCTTTTACAAAATGCAAGTTCTCAATCATTTCGTTGGATGGGGATGCTTTTGTCGCCTGCACCTGTTCAGAAAGCACGGAGCTAGCATCTCGTGAATACCCGGTGAAAAACAAAAGCAGATGCTCTTCAAGATCCACTTTATCACAGGCCGACATGCGTAGCGGTTCGCAAAAAACTTCGCCCTGTTTATTGATGTGAAAACGAGTCAATCCTCCTACTGCAGAAATGTACTGATCCTGCTTGCCAATGGGAGATCCAAGGCGGTTGATCTCAAGATCACAGGCATCAGCAGCCAGAGACATCGCACTGTGATTAATATCTTGATAGGTGTAGAGGGCTTTTAAAAGCGCAGTTGTAAAACTGCTAGAAGATCCAAGACCTGTTCCGGAAGGAATGTCAGCAAAGCTTGAAACTTCAAGGCGGGATTTGATCCCAGCAATTTTGAGAGCCTCGCGCACGATGGGGTGTTTAATCTCATCAGGATTTTTAACTCGCTCCATTTCGGAGTACTTGATGATCAGCTCATCAATGAAGATGGGATGTACAGAAATGTAAATGTATTTGTTGATCGCAGCGCTGATGAACGTCGATTCAAAATTTTCATAGTACGACGGAAGATCCGTCCCTCCACCGCCGATAGAAATTCGAAGGGGAGATTTTACGATGATCATACCGAAGCCTCCTTTTGAAGGGGAGCCCAAAGACGTTTGTAAGGAAGACCACTTTGCAAAATCGATGTCTTATCTAAAAAGTTTTGCGTGTCCATGACAAGAGGTCGAGTCTTCCACTGAGCTGCAAGGTTTTTCCAATTCAACGATGCAAACGCGGGCCTTGCGGTCATCAAAAGCACAAGCCCCGGCTGAATTTGGCGATCTTCGAGGTGATTGAGATGTTCAATTTTACCTTTGAGAGGTGCTAGATCTTTTTCGTTCATTACGGGATCAAAGCCGTACACTTGGTAGCCTTGGGATTTAAGAATTTCCGCGATGTCCAGCGAGAGAGATCTCCGAAGGGTGTCGGTGTCAGCCTTATAAGTGTATCCTAAAATCAAAATCTGTTTGGATCCGATCTGCGAGAGGTAACGGGTCACGCTCTCAGTAATGGCGGTGGTCGTATCTTCGTTAACGGCCATAACTCCGTCCATGATCCGCATTGGGATATGGTGCTCGCGCCCGAGTTTTTGCATGATGCGCACGTCGCGAGGGAGAGTGCCTCCCGCGAAACCCAATCCAGGAGCTACATAAGCGCCTTTACCAATGCGTTGATCGAGCTTCAAAGCGCGTGCGACAGTTTCGCCATCGACATCGTAAACTTCACCTAAGCGGGCTAGCTCATTAGCAAAGCTAATGGACATTGCCAAAAATGCATTGTTGGCGTGCTTGATCATTTCCGCAGTCTCGGGGCTACAGGTGATGAATTATCGGCGTTGAGCAAGGTTTCGATGCCTTTACCGAGCCTGAGATTTTCCGGAATGTAAACCACAGGGAGTTGGAACTCTGTCTCGAGCTGACGGCAAAAACCAATAGGAATTTGGCTGCTCGTGATAAACGCCTTAACGGCGGGATGATTTTTTCGCACTTGCCGCGCAACTTCGATGAGTGATGTGACGTCGGCTTCATCTTTGGCATTCACGGGAGTGTCGATGGCCATCCAGATAAAATCAGCAGACCAGTCCTGCGTGATGCCATTTGCAAAATCCAAAAGGCCTTCGCTACGAGACTGCTGAAACATCTCGGCAAGCCCCGGTTCAGAGACGGGGAGAGCAGGGAACTCTTTCCATTGAGAGTTAGGATTCACAAGGACCGTGCGGTGCTTGAGATGACTTAAGACTCCCGCGGTGACAAAAGCCAGGTGCCAATCGCCAATGACGGCGCAGTTATAAGACTTGGTCATTAGTAGTTCCTTTCGTGGGGCCAAGGCGCCTTGTGGGCTCTTCAAATCCGTGGGCTTGATCGACGATAAATCGCGGTCGCCCTTTGACCTCTTCATAAATTCGGCCGATGTACTCTCCCAAAATTCCAACGCTGATGAGCTGTACGCCGCCTAAAAACAAAACCAAAATAACAATGGTGGGATTTCCCATAGGGAAGGGGTGACCTGCAACTTTCATGAAAAAATAAATTCCGCCTAGGAGAAAGGCGAGGGTCGCGCACAAAAACCCAAACGAAGTGCTCAAGGTCAAAAGATTGTTCGAAAAACAAATAATCCCGTTAAAGCCAATGCGAAGAGAGCCCAAAAAGCGATTGTAATTCCCGGCGCCGGAAAAACGCGCAGGCCGCTCAAACGGGACCGCGATTTGTTTAAAGCCTACAAGGGCCACCATCCCTCGCAAAAACCCGTGGGACTCCTTGAGTTCCACCAGGTGATTCACAACCCGCCGGCTCATCAGCCTAAAGTCCCCGGTGTTTGCCGGGATGTCGACTTCGGCAATGCGATTGATCAGCTTGTACCCGACGTAGGAAACCACGCGCTTGATCAGAGTCTCGCCCTTGCGACTCAGGCGCTGGGCGTACACGACGTCATACCCTTCTTGCCACTTTTGGATCATCGTTTTGATGAGCTCGGGAGGATCTTGCAAATCCACATCCATCACAATCACGGCATCGCCTTTGGAGTAATTCAAGCCCGCAATCGTGGCAGCGGGTTGGCCAAAGCGGCGAGAAAATTTGAGAAGTTTAATTCGAGGATCTGCGGACCGTAAACCAAGAATAACGTGCTCGGTATTGTCGGGGGAAGGATCCAGCGCGAAGATGACCTCAAAATCGTTGGAAATGCTTTCAAGCAGCGGAGTGATTTGCCGGGTGAATTCGACCACATTGCGCTCTTCTTTGTACACGGGCACAACTACAGAAATTTTCATTTCATCACTCTCATTCTCGGGTGAAAAACGGGCCTCTTAGTTTTTACGTTGACTCAACTTTGATTTCAATACTAATTGTTAGTATGTCAATCCCACTGACCAATCAATGGAATGATTTCTTACTGAGAAAATCAGATCCCTACGCTTTAGCAAAATACGAAGTGCTATTAAAATGGCTCGGCTCAGTTTCTGGGCAGACGTGTTTGATCGTCGGTTCAGGAAGCGGGGAGCTTGCTGCCATGCTCGCCAGAGCTGGCGCCAAAGTCCTTGCAACAGATATTGATGCTGCCTCAGTAGATCTGACGCAAAGCACAAGCAGCGAGCTGGGAGTTCAAATCCAAACTCAAGTCGCGCGCCTTGAAGATCTGCCGCTGGAGCCAAAGTTTGACATTGTGGTTGCAACCGACGTCATCGAGCACATCGAAAACGATCAAGCCGCGGCGGTCAAGCTCTCGCAGCTTGTGGCCCCTCAGGGTCGCCTTGTTATCACAGTGCCTGCGCTGCAATTTCTTTTTGGATATCATGATGTTGTTCTTGGGCACTTTCGCCGTTACAGCTGCGGGCAAGTGCGTACTTTATTTGCGCCGTTTTTTAAAATTGAACGCCTGAGATATTTTGGGTTTTTCTTAATTCCAGTAACGCTCATGTTTAGTCGAATCATGAAAAAGCCTTATCCTGTCGCAGCCGTTGGAAACTCCGCTCAAGGCCAGTCCTTAGCGGGGAGGATCATTCGGTTTTTATTTCGTATTGAGAAATCTTCGGCCTTTCCTCTTGGCACGAGCGTCTTGCTTCTCGCAACCCCTAATGTAAAACCCTAACTTTGGAGCTCCCATGAATCTCTCAGGCTACATCGAAACCTACTTTAGAGAAGTGATTGAGGTTGTTAATAAGATCAACAAGCAAGACGTTGAAAACGTCATCAAGATTTTGCTAGAAGTAAAAAACAGCGAGCGCGGACGGCTTTTTTTCATCGGCGTCGGCGGGAGCGCTGGCAATTGCAGTCATGCGGTGAATGACTTTCGTAAAATTGTCGGTGTTGAATCCTATGCTCCTACCGACAACGTCTCTGAGCTCACAGCTCGCGTGAACGACGATGGCTGGGACACTTCATTTCGAAATTGGCTCAAGGTCAGCCGTTTGCAAAAAGAGGATTGCGTTTTTGTTTTCTCCGTTGGCGGCGGGAACTTTGAAAAGAAAATCAGCAACAACATCGTTGAGGCCTTGAAACTTGCTAAGGCTGTCGGCTCCAAGGTCGTTGGTGTTGTTGGACGTGACGGTGGCTACACAGCGCAGGTTGCTGACGCTGCTGTTATCATTCCTACGATCAACGACGAAACCATCACTCCTCACGCCGAAGAGTTTCAGGCGGTGGTGTGGCATTTGATCGTTTCACATCCAGCTCTTCGAACTAATGCGATGAAATGGGAGTCCGTAAAATAGGTTTGCAACCAGCCCTTTTTTTAGACCGCGATGGAGTTCTTAACGAGCTCATTATGAATCCGAAGACGGGGGAGTATGAATCTCCTCACGAAGTTGAGGATTTGCAGATTTTCACTGAAAATGTTGGAGTGTTAAGGCGTTTGCAATCGCAGTTTAAATTGTTCCTCGTTTCTAATCAGCCAAGCTTTGCTAAAGCAAAGACCAGTTTAGAAACCATCAAAGCCATTCACGAGCGTCTTCACAAATTTTTTGTGTCGGCAGATATTTTGTTCACCGAATATTACTATTGCTATCATCATCCTGCCGGCGTCGTTCCTGGCTTTTCTGGCGAGTGCGAGTGTCGTAAGCCAAAGCCTTACTTCGTATTTTGCGCACGTGATAAGTATGATCTTGATCTGACGCGGTCATGGTTTGTCGGTGACCAGGATACTGACATTCAGTGCGGTCAAAATGCAGGATTAAAAACGGTGCTGATTGAAAATCCCCATTCGCTCCCGAAGCGAGGCAAAACGCATCCTACAGCTCGAGCCGCGGATTTGGTGGAAGCAAGTTCATTCATTTTATCTCAACAAAATTTAGGAGGTTTCCCATGAAATTGAATATCGATATTTACGCCGACGGTGCTGACATCAACGAAATGAAAAAGGCCGCTAAAGAAGGCATTGTGAAGGGGTTTACAACCAATCCCACGTTGATGAAAAAAGCCAACATTCAAAATTACACCGAGTTTGCCAAAGCGGCCGTTCGCGAAATTCCGAACATGCCCATTTCTTTTGAGGTTTTCTCCGATGATTTTGCCGGCATGGAAAAACAGGCCCGCATCATTGCGACTTGGGGAAAAAACGTCCAGGTCAAAATCCCGATCACTAACACCAAAGGGGAGTCTGCTCTTCCGCTTATTAAAAAGCTGTCGCACGAAGGTGTGAGTCTTAACGTGACGGCACTTTTGACTCTTGAGCAAGTTCAGGGTGTGGCTGAAGCCCTGTCACCTAAAGTTCCAGCGATTGTTTCGGTTTTTGCAGGTCGTATTGCAGATACTGGGCGCGATCCTATCCCGACCATGATTGAATCCAAAAAAATTCTAAAGAACCACCCGCAAAGCCAACTTTTGTGGGCCAGCACCCGGGAGCTTCTAAATATTTATCAAGCCGAGCAGTGCGGATGTCAGATCATTACAGTGTCGCCTGATATTTTGAAAAAGCTCTCACTTGTTGGCAAAGATTTGAAGGCGCTTTCGCTAGAGACAGTGCAGATGTTTTACAACGATGCTTCGTCTTCGGGTTTTGACATTGGTTGAAACTCAGGCGCTTTGATCAATAGAATACTAAACCAAACGGCAAAGCTGAAATAGAGACTCATCCACGGCATTTCAGCCTGCCAATCATCATATTTGAAAGTGACAATCCATCGGTTACGGATATCATCAAGACCCTCAAGCAGGGTCTTGTAGACGACCTGAGCTTTTTCATCCGCGAGAAAACGCGCGATGTACATCGGCACATCAAAAAACGTCATGTAGAAAACATAGCCGCCTGTCCCAAGTAGCGAGATCAGAAAAAGCGGTTTTTGCGAGGGAGCTGCGCGATCCATCAGCCCCCAAATTCCAAGCCCAAGAGAAAACGCTGTGAGAGCCCACAGCGACTCTTCGATGATATGCCCGCCGAAGTTTGTGGTAAGAACTGCATACCACGAGCAGATCTCTGCGAATGGAGCGCCCCCAGAGCACGCTGGACATCCAGGAGTCGTGAAGGCAAATGCGCTGGACATCGGCTTTTGGGTAGATCGACCTGATGGCACATCCAGCGACGTAAAGGCCGGAGAGGATAACCTGCCACTTTCGTTCTGGCCCTTTGTGTTTGAAGTAGGAGCTGCGTCCATAGGTAGATGTTGAGAACTGCTAAGGAGCACATGCCTGACCACCAGAATAGGACCTCGAGGGATGGTTGGTATGGGGCTTTGAGATAGATTGCGAATTTGAAGGTGCCTGCGAAAATGAGGAAAAAAAGGATGGCGAGGCAGAAAACTTTGGTGCGGCTCATGGCGGATGAGGTCATGGGATTTATTTTTGGAGTTTCGTTTGGGTTTGTCAATTGGGGCTTTGGTTCGTGCGTTGAACTGCGGCTGGAGAGCCAGCGCACCAAACAAAATACGGGTTTCACTTCGATTCGGACGAGTGCGACTTTGGTTGATCAAACTCGGCAGTTTGAGTTCGATAGACCAATTCTAAAAACCAATCGTTGGTCAAACTAAAAACTTTCCCGCTCACCACTCCGATTTTTTACAATGATCGCGTAAATGATCAGTCCAAATGAAGCTAACCGAATCAAATAAATCATGTACCGATCCTCAACGTTTGGCGATTCAGTGGTGAGCAAAACAATTTTCTCGACTCCCATAAATAAAAATGCAGTCCCGAATTTGAGAAACAGTGAATCCCGGGTTTTGGTCCAATACCGAAAAAAGTAGGAAGCTCCCACAAGCGCGAGGGCCATCGCAGCCCCCGACAAAAAATAGTAGATTTCGTTTATGGAGCGTCCCAAATAAACCCCCAAATTAAAGCCGAGAACCCGAGGACTGCAGGAATCGTTCTGATCACGGCCAAATCGTAATCAGGGATAGCGACAAAATCTATAAATAAAAAGATGTTGTTGATTGCTAGACAGAAAAAACAAACACTGCTCCAAAATAAAAGCGGTGTCTTCCCTTGCCGGTATTTGAGGTACAGAAGGGTCGCACAGAGGATGCTTGTAACAGCACACATAAGATAGACAACAGCAGAAATCATGATTTGTCTCCTCGCAATTTGAAGGCGTCGGAAAAGGCCTTGATTCCCTGATTTGGTTTTGCATAAATAGATTCCATGATTCGGTGGGGAGTTAGCCTATATTGATCTACGACTTTTTGAATGAGTTCTTTGGTTTCGGGAGGCGACCGATCCAGACGGTGAGAAGAGTCGTCATCAGGCACCAAAATTTTTCTCTGATAGAGGCTTTGAAGGCGCTGCTGAATCGAACTCTCGCTACTTCGCAGTTCGTTTGTGATTTCAGAAATGGTCCAGCCCTTAGACGCATTAGAGCTCAGGAGGACAAGGATAGAAAGCAGCTCGATAGAATCGACGTGCGCCGAGATGAATTGTAATACGTCGGGTGAAATTGCCTCGTTTGCCATTCCCTTTAAGACTAACTCGGGTTGTGAATCTCAGAGGTATATTTTTTTTTACACAAACCCCGAGTCTTGACGCGTTAGCAGTCGCAGCGTAAGTTGAAGTATCGAGGTACAATATGAACACAGACACCGTCGGGACAATCTGCTTCGCGCTCGCTGTGCTTCACACGTTCTTAGTAAGACAGCTCCAACGCGTGGCGCTCAGATTTCAGCCTGGTTCCGTCATGGAAAATCTTTTTCACCTCCTTGCCGAAGTGGAAGTCGTCTTTGGATTTTGGGCTGGAGTTTTTCTGGCGTTTCTCGCGGCTTCAGACGGCGGTCAGGCCATCGAATTTTTGGAGTCGCAAAATTTTACGGAGCCCGGCTTTGTCTTTGTGATTCTTGTGATTTGCTCAACAAAACCGGTTTTGTCTCTAGCCAAAATCGTGATTCAACAAATCTCGACGCTTTTGCCACTTTCTGGGGAACTCCCATTTTTTGTCACAACTCTAACTTTAGGTCCACTTTTAGGAAGTTTTGTGACAGAACCTGCAGCGATGACTCTAACCGCTTTTCTCCTCATGGAGCGTGTGTTTTCAAGATCCCAATCACTCAATTTCAAGTATGCAGTGCTCGGGCTTCTCTTTGTTAACGTGTCCGTCGGTGGCACTCTCACTCCGTTTGCTGCTCCTCCTGTGCTTATGGTGGCAAAGACCTGGCGATGGGATCTACCGTTTATGCTCGAGAATTTTGGTTGGAAGGCGATGCTTGCGGTTTTCATTTCAACCTCACTTACAGCGTGGTGCTACCGGCGGGATCTGATGGCTCTACCGCGCGAGTTACCGTCGGAAAAAGTTGAAACGCCGCTTTGGGTTTCGGCTTTGCACCTGGTATTTCTTGTGCTGGTCGTGATCAATGCCCATCATATGAGCGTATTTATCATGCTGTTTTTATTTTTTCTGGGAGTTGTTAAAGTTACGAAAGAGTATCAGAGTGAGCTCAAAATTTCCGAGGGACTTCTCGTTGCTTTTTTCCTCGGTGGCTTGGTCATCCTTGGAAGCTCCCAAAGATGGTGGCTTGAGCCCCTTCTCGGAAAGCTCGGCACCTATCCTCTTTATGTTGGAGTCATCGGTCTTACAGCCGTGACTGACAACGCTGCCCTCACATATCTTGGCTCGCAAGTTCCTGATCTTCAGGAAATTGCAAAATATGCACTCGTAGCAGGAAGTGTCGTTGGCGGAGGCCTCACGGTAATCGCTAATGCGCCTAATCCCGTTGGCTACGGAATTTTGCATTCGGCTTTTGGCGAAGAAGGCATTAGCCCCTGGCGCCTTTTTGTTTCGGCGCTGGTGCCGACCTTGATCGCGGCCGCATGTTTTTGGCCTCTAGGAGTTTAAAGTGGATAAGGTTTGGCGTTTTACCGAAGGGATTTATCGAAAGACGTCTGGAGACATTCCCTACTGGATTGCCGCCTGTCTTACGGGACTTATCGCCGTGGGATACGCACAGACTTTTCAAGCCGCTGAAGATTTTTCTCGCAACATCATGATCAATCATCCACTTTGGTTTTTGGGTGTGGCTCCGCTTTGCTTTTTTGGAAGTTGGTTTTTGGTATTTCGGTTTGCTCCCGAAGCGAAGGGCAGCGGAATTCCCCAGGTCATGGCGGCCATTGAGTCAGAAAAAGGCGATAACGGAGTTTTTTTCGAGCGCCTTTTGGGTTTTAAGACTCTCACCATTAAGGTGGTTAGCTCCTTGTTTTGTGTTCTCGGAGGGGGAGCTGTGGGGCGTGAGGGACCGACCATCCAAATCGCAGCCAGCGTGTTTCATTTTGTAAATAGATTTTCGCGTAAGTTTTCATTTTCCGTTAACTATCACTTTGGACTGATCGCTGGTGGTGCTGCCGGTATCGCCGCTGCTTTTAACACGCCCCTCGGAGGCCTCGTGTTTGCGATAGAAGAGCTGGCAACTTCACATTTTAACAAGTTTAAAACGTCTTTGATTTCCGGCGTGATTATCTCAGGCCTTGTCGCTCAGCTTTTTACTGGAACTTATTTGTATTTAGGATATCCCGCAATCTCCTCAACTGGAACAGCGTCGGACTTTTGGGCATTTTTTGTGGGAATGACGGCAGGACTCTTCGGCGCCCTCTTCGGAAAGCTCCTTTATTTTTTGAGTGTGAAAAGATCAGCGGTGACAAGCCCGCTACGTCTTGCCTTTTTTGCGGCAGGGTGTGGTCTTCTGCTTGGACTTTTGTCACTCTATGTAGATAACAGAATGGCAGGTCCCGGGCGAGAGACCGTCGTTGATTTGCTTTTTAAAGACAGCTCCCACGCCGATTTCAAGTTGGCGGTAGGCCGATTTTTTTCGCCGATGATCTCGTATCTTTCAGGCGGAGCTGGAGGGATTTTTGCGCCCTCACTCGCGGCGGGAGGATCTATCGGCGGCTTTCTGGCAAGCTGGCTTGATCCTTTGTCGGCACATCTATTTATTCTCACAGGCATGATTGGTTTTTTAACGGGTGTGACTCGTGCGCCATTCACTTCGTTTGTTCTGGTTTTAGAAATGACCGACCGGCACTCAGCAATTTTTCCGATGATGATCGCGGCGCTAGGTTCTTCGTTTATTGCAAAGCTTGTGGAGCCAGAGTCGTTTTATGAGCATATCAAAAAAGGATATTTGGCGGTGGAGTCAAATCAGAATCAGTGAGTAGGGCTTTTTAGGCCTTGGCTCTTTTGGAGGTTCAAAGAGCTGCCAATATTGTTCCAAAAACTCAAGGTATTCGTCTAGGGTCACGGTTGTTTCCTAAGCTTTTCAATTTCTGCCCATTGTTTAAAAAGATCGGCATATGTTTTCAACTTACTCCAGTCAAGTGTCGGATGCATTGTGATCAACTTTTGGATATCGGCCTTGTCCTGGAGTTCGCGGGAGCTGTCGTTAACATAAGCCTGGATTTTTAACCCGATTAAGTCCTCGACAGTAAGCCATTTTTGGTCATCAGATCTAGAATGTCTTCTTTTCTTTTTCCGTCGGCCAAAAAATCGATGTCAAAAGTGGCCCTGTTTATCCCATGGCAGGCCAAAGCAAACCCACCGATCAACGCGTGATCGATACCATGACTCTGGAGGAGTTGGCTTGTAAGAGTGAGAGTTTTTCTTAGATCCATTTCTAGATTCTAGAGGCTTTTACTAAAGACATCAAGGAGCAGTTACCTGCGCATTCAATTCGGAGATAATAAGCTGATGTACTTCCCGGATCAGTGGCCATTTAAAGGGGCCACGTTTTTTAGGATCAATCTTTCTGCGTAGAAGCTCTTTTAAAATATTTCTATTTCTTTGCTCCTGCGTGAGATCATCTCCTCCAATGGCATCCTCGAGCCAAGAGATGAGAGGCCAAAGATTTTCCTTTTTTCCTGCGCGGTAGAGCTCATCGGTAAAAACCCAGGCGCGATACTCGGCAAGGAGCCCCTTATTCAGCCCAGCGAAAATCCAAGTTTTTATAAAATCGAGATCCTCGCGGCCCAGCTCCTTGACGGAGCTATGTGACGATGCCAGCGCCACGGCTCTCTCAACAGTTTTTGCATCTGAAAAGGTTTTTATAGCTTCGTTGGTCTTAGAGTCCAAATTGTGGAAGAGCTCATGAGCTAAAACCACGTACCAATCTTGGTAAGACACCTTAGAAACATCAACGTAGATGCTTCCGGTGGCGTAAGCTCGCCCAGCTCTGAAGTTGGCTGGGGATTTTCCAAAATGAAGACCCGTCAGCGTGAACGGAAAGGTCTGCCCTCCGCCAGTTCGTTCAAACACTTGAGCTGCAAACTTTTGAATCAGCTCGGATTGGGATTTTCGAAAAAATTCCACGCTGTCTCGAAGTGCTGTTTCCATGAGCATCAATTGGTAAGACGCTTTTTCTGATTCATCGCTAAAACAGGAATCAAGTTTTTCTAGAGATTCGTTGGACTTGGTAAAATCTCGAAAAACTTGATTCGCTAAAACCTCTCGCACAGCGCTGAGCTCATACAACTTGTCTACTTTTTCTTTGAGGCTAACCTCGGGCAAACCATTTTTTAATTTTTGATAATTTAAAAATGGGCCTGTATCGCATGAGCCGGCTTTTGGAGAGCTGGCCCAGGAATACGGTCACCAAAAAAAAGACAGCTCTGAGAACCATCATCACTTCGCGTTTTGTATCTCAAGCTGCAGACAGTTAGAGTAATCTCTGAGAGGGAATTTTTCGACGATGACCCGAGGGTTTCCGCGATCAGTGACATTTATGATGGCTGCGGAATCGACGACATTGATGGTTATATTTTTATAAACACTCTTGTCAGAAGAGACAGTTCCCCATTCATCATATTGGATATCGCGAACTTCATCTGCGGTTATGGATACATTTTTGTCAAACTCAAGCGTGGTCCCTAGGTTTTCTTTATCAAAAAGGAGTACGTCTCCGCAGCCCATGTTGGTTGATTTCCCGGGGTTGTGGAAATGAATGGTGTCCGTATCTTTTTTAGAAAAATACGGGGCATTCGCAAAACACAGTTTTGTTTTCCCACCTGTGCGGTTTTGACCAGTCACATTGACAAAACCAAGGTCAGGATCCACCGCTTCATAGTGGCCTTGACCTTCGTTATCGTAAACAAACGCCCACACTTTTTTTAGAGGAGTGGAGGTTTTTGAGATCAATTCATGGATGGTCTGAAAAATCGGTTTGACCTTCGTGTACGGACTTCCGGAGACCGCGCAGCGCACGAACGCTCGGTCGATCTGCTCGTAGGTCAGACTGTGATCGAGCTTTACAGGAATAGTTTCTTGACCAAACTCTCCGCCTTCATAGCCAAAGCTGCCAGCAAAGGTGTTGAGACCCCAGAGAACGAGGACCAGGGTAAAAAATACGCGCGACATAATAAACTCCTAATTTCTGCGTAAAAACGCGGTTTTGGGTAATCACGCAGCTTTGAAATTTTTATCATATTGAGACAGAAAAGTCAATGCATTGCGTTAAAGCCAATCTAAGGCATTCTTCTGATAAAATGAACTTATATTTTTGGCGGTGTTTATGACATTGACCTCAAGATTGACTGAGATTGACCTAGAGATCCGAAGGGGGGAGTCCCACAAGGCCGAGGCGGCTCTTGAGAGCCTTTTCCGGGACTATACGGCCATTGAACTTCGCCCTCACTATTGGCTATTGGGTCAGTACCTACGCAGGCTTGGATATGCAGAGCGGGCTGTGCGCCTTCTTTACTCGGCCATTCGAGGTCCCAACGCCCAGCCAACAGCCCAAGAGCTTGGCGAGTACGGGATTTCGCTCCTTCACCTGGGTGCAGTTACGGAAGCAAAGCAGATCCTAGATTTAGTGGACCTCAAAAAATATCCGCGGGCGAGACTCTACATTGCGTTCACACTTTTTAACATGTGGGAGTACGGCGAGGCTGAGCCGATTTTGAAACAGCTCTATGAGATAGAAGAAGGGTATTCAAAAACCGTAGCAGGCGTAAATTGGCTCACGTGTTTGTCGTACACGCGGCAGTGGGAGTTTGCTGACGAACTTTCCCAGTCGTTGAAAACGCAAATTCAGGCTTCAGAGAGTCAGGTTCTTCTTGGAAACATTTACGAAATTGAAACTCAAATGCATATCTTTAAACGGGAGTTGAAACTTGCGGAAAACAAGATCGCTGCTGCTGATCAGCTTCTTAAAGGACCTTCGCGTTTTTATTTAGAACGGTGGAAGGCGCTCATCCCTTATTTTAAATCCAGGGCGAACTTGACTCTGCTTGATGAAACTAAAAGGCAAGCCTTCGCGAGGGGGGATTTTGAATCCGTGCGGGTTATGGACTTTCATGCGGGCGAGTATTTTAGTGACGAGTCTATTTTCCCACTCAGCGAACTTTCGTATTTCGCCGGCGTTAAAAAAATCACGAATCTTTTTTTTGGCGAGCGACCACCCCAAACCGATCTCATCTATCAGCATGAGCTCACACGGTTGGAATTAGGAATGAATAGTGCTATCCTTGAGTTGGAAGAAATTCGTCCAGACCTCAAGCTAACAACAAAAGAATGGGATCTTATCCGCTGTCTGATGAGCGATAGGTACCGCCTTCATCAAACTCCGTCTCTATTCCATCATGTCACAGGCGGAGATCATTTTAACCCTTTATCTTCGCCCAACGTGATTCACCAGTTGATTAATCGAACAAGAATGAAACTAAAAAATACACCGCTGCAAATACTCTGGACGTCGCAAGGTGGGTACTACCTTGAGACTCCCAAACATCTGCAATTCAAAGCCTCAGTGCTGCGCTCAAGGATTTCTCCTAAGTTAGAGACGTTTTATGACAAGCTCAAAACCCAATTCGGAGATGAGGTTTTCACTCTCAAAAAGGCCTCGGCTCTGGCTCCCGAAAGGACGGCTTTGCGGTTTTTAAAGACATTGATTCAGGAACAAAAACTCAAAAAGCTAAGCACAGGCAAGTACCAACTATGAACTGGTGCAGAATACTGTTGGTGGATTTTGCCTTGGCCATCTTGAGAGTTTAAAGGTGGTCAAAATTTAAAAAGCCGTTGATTTCGTTTTAGGGTTGCTGCCCAATAACCTTCCCTTTGAGCTACGAGTCCGGAAATCCGGCCAACAGTGTTCTGCACCAGTTATAGGTGTTTCTCGCAATCTTGTGTCTGGTCGATCCAAGCCTTCGACTTTTCATCCCAAGCAAAACAGGAGTGAGCCGGGTGTTGCTTCCAGGCCAGCTTCTCAGGGGCCGCCATCGCGTTCCACGGCGTTTGTCGAAAATTCGGGTTTTTATAAATAAACCGAAGCAGATTCTGGTACACCCAGTGGTTGTAGCTGTCATTTTTATAAATCAACGCCACCCATACATCGCCTTTTGCGAGCTCTCGATCTAGGGGAGGGCGGGCGAGCGTCTCGCGGTTAAGCTCATAAAGCTCATGCCGTGGGCCCGATAAAAGAAAATGCACGATCTCTTGCTTGGTATAGAGTGCTAAGCCGAAAATAATCGCAATCACTGTCCAAGGCTTTGCACCGCAGTCCTTTAAAAAAATCCCCATGATCATCGAAAAGAAAAACAGGCTCAAACTTATATGCCAAGGAAACCCGCCGGCGACGCAAGGGATAGCGAGAAATGCAAAAATCCCTCCGACACTCCAGAGGACAACTGATTTTTGCGAAATCGCAACTTTTGAGCGCCACAAGTAAATTAAAAAGAGGAGAATCAAGATCCCAAGAAATCGCTCATTAGCCTCGAAGTGAAACACATTCTCTACAGGTGGGCCCCCAATGCGGAGAATCTGAGGAATGTAATTTCGCAGATTCTCAAGCGCAACGTGGGAGTCCAATGCTGCGTGATATTCACCTGCCTCAGCTTTCATTGCGAATTTTCTTGCGATCACAAAGGCCACCGAGATCACGGTGTGCGGAATTAGGAAAAAAACCGATTTTCTAGGTCGCCATAATAACCAAATAAGTCCGAGGCCTCCAAGGACGGCGACCGCAATCTCTTTGCTGGTAAGAGCCAAAAGTAAGAACACAATAGAACCAAAGTAGGATCCCCAACCTGCGGATCGGGAAAACGCTAAATAACACCAGAGACAAAGCACCACGAAAATCTGGTAGAGGTAATCAAACGCGGTGGTCTCAAAAACCGGAACAAAATGATTCGGATAACTTAAGAAAAACGCCACAACAAAAAGGCTCATGATGTTACTCAGCTTAAGCTGAGTTCGCACAAAATTAAAAATCACACATGCTAAAACTCCAATACAGAACAGATTGGCAGCTCTCATGGGGATGACTTGCTCCCAGTCAAAAAAGTGCAAGAGTGTCCAGTAGGAGAGATAAAATGAAGTTGGGCGGTACCAACCTCCATGGAGAACATCCAAGTATTTTTGAAGAAGATCAGAGAAGGAGTGAATCTCCGAAAAAAGCATAAAGTGATGAATAAGGCTAAAAGCCATGGGCCCAGCTGTGGGAGGATTTTTTTAACTAGGGACATGAAGATTAATGTACTTGAGAGAAGGGGGATCTGGCAAAGCCAAATCCCCCGAATAAGATTATTGGTTCAAATAGAACATGAATGTTTCACGAGCACCGCTGAAGTTAGCTACGCAAGCCGGCTTGGTTCGGCTGGTCGTGATTGTAGAAGACTGGTAAGTTGCAAGCAGTTTTGTGTCTGAAACCTTTTTGATGCTAAGGGCACCAGACTCGATCACTTTACAATTCACCCAGTTGTTTGAAGAAACTTGGACCCCGCGCCACTGTTCTTGGCGAGTCATCATAGCTCCCCCAGTACCATCTGGAAAAGGCTTGTACTCATCCATAAATACGAGTGAATTAGGTCTAAAGTCCACCGTGATGAAGTCAGAAGCATTGGTGGCTGTCCAGTCAGTGTCAATTTTAGGAAGACAATTTGAGCTATCAGCCATTCCGCTTTGCCAATAGTAGTTAGAATAGCACTGAAGCTGCAACAAAGAATCAGAGACTGCAGAGCAAAGGGTGCCTGAGTTGATCTTTGTCATTGTAGAAAAGTCGAAGAAAACACCACTATTAGTGACAATGGCATCAGCTGCTGTCGTAATTGCGTACTCGTTGGTACAAGTCACAGCCGTAGAAGTTCCATTCACTGAAGTCGTACCAGTACAAACACTCTTACGAATGCCGTTGGCGTCTTGAGAGTTGGTGCAAGAAAATCCTGTCCAATTTGTTACGTTCACTGGCGTATTCGTAGAGTCTACGCATCCACCCGAAAGATTAAGCTGATAGTTATTGTTGCTATCTGGACCGCATCGGTATCCGTGGTAAGCAGTACCGCCGATGCTTAACTCTTTTGAAGAGCAAGGGTAGTAGTCATATTGAGTTTTTGCCGTGTCCATTTTCCAGTTTGAGGTCAGGTTGACAGTTCCAGTAGTACTAGTCACTTGATCTGAAAAGTTAAGAACTTGGGACACAAAGCTAAACACTCCATCGTTGGAGTTATTGGCAAAGCTGATGCCAAACTCGGTTTGCTGAGCTGTCGAAAGACCGATTTTTGAACCGCAGGCTTGGTAAGAAGCGATGCCATCTCCACTGCGATTTTGCCACAATTGCAGACCGTAGACAGGGCTACTATCGGCGGTGTGTGTACCTGTGACCATATTGAGGTAAAGGTTCATACCTTCTGGTGGTCCGTTACAATCATTGTTATGGGTGTTAGGGCAAACGCTTTTGACTCCCGATGGAAGGGTAAAGTCAGCAGCAGTGATGGTCCAACCACCTGTAGGGTCAAAAACTGACGTGGTCGAAGATACTGAGCTTGAAAGTACGCTAGAAATGTTTGCCACAGGAACTGTGACTTCTCCCGCATTTGAGTCAAACTCGATAGAGCCCAAATTCGCGCTTGAATTGTAAGCTGCAGTATTAGTCACCTGGTTATTGCCGTTCATATCTTTTTTGCTAGAGTCAGAAATCAAAAAGTCCGCAGCTTTATCGCCAGCGGCATCTACGAGATAGCAAGACATAGGTTGCCCTGCAGCTCCAGGAATCGAAACACTAAATGTTCCATCTGCTGCGACTGTTCCACTTGCACTCACTGGTGGTGTGCTGGTTGTCGAGCAAGTCACCGTGTAGGTAGAAATATCTACTGCTTGCGCCGTGAGTTTATCTTCTGGAACAACACCCATTTTATTAATGGATGAGGTAGAAGATGCTGTTGATAGTGTTCCGCTCACTGAAATAGCTGAGGTTGATGAGTCTTCACTCTTAGAGCTACTTTTTGTACAACCAATCCCAGCAAGTGAGCCGGCGATCAGAGTTCCTAAGGCGAGTTTCGCCTTTGATTTAAAACAATACATTTACGTGCCTCCTGTTTTGTTTTCAACTCCATTTGTTTCGGTCAGAGGATTTGGATTCTGTAGATTTCTACAAATAATAGTTAAGATAAATCCTGGTGAATTGGACATCTCAAGGACACACATGAAGCGCACAAATTTGAGATCAAATTGTCTCGTGTTAATTGACTTGTAAAATAAATCTTGGATCTATGGATGTGGCGTCTTTGATAACGCCATCTTCTTTATGGAGGTCTCTTTTGGTAAAGCCCACCGTGATATGGGGAGTGAAGTCGTTAGGGTTAAACGCGCCTTGAGTTCCACCCTTATCAAGGTACAACTTTAAAACAGCTTGCCTGATAGAAAGCAAATCAGGCGCTTTAGCGACCAGAAAATAGGTCTCTTCAGGATGTCCATCTAAAATCTTGCGGCCGCTTCCCAAACCTAGAATCTCATAATGAGACTTTTGGATGTTCATTTCTAAAGCGAGGGTTTCAAGGTCTTTGGCGGTGAGGACTTTAGATAAAACAGAGTCAAATTCGATAGGGCTTACCACGGTAATGTGAGCTTCGCCTCTGGTTTTCAAAGACGTTTGAAGTGTCTCTGTAAGGCCTTTAAAAAGTGGCTTTACGGGTTCAAAAGGAACGTTCAATGCTAAGTAAGTTTGAAGCGGGTGATCTCCAGAATGCGCGATGAAAGGCATCTGGTCTCCCGCTAAAATAAACTTACTGATCTGCAACTTTGTAGCTTCTTGTTGAAGAGACAAAACACGGGCGCAGTGGGCACTGGCAAAAGCAGAGGTTGTCACCACAAAACTCAAAAAGAGGGTAAAGAGAATCATCATAGAATGAAGGGGAGCAAGAAAAGAGCCAAGTCGAACACTGGCCGTCCCTGGGCGTCTGTGACTAAAATATAAACGGGCTTGAATCATGCCCTAGGTATGCCAGGCCCTCTGAAAGCTCGCAATTGAAATTAGCTCATGGCCCCTTTTTTGCTCGGTTGGGTGAGATGATCTCAAATGGAATTCGTGGGGCTTTGCTCATTTTTACCTTACTGGCAAACGTAAGGGCCGTTGAGGCCAACACCTGTGGCGCTATTTACTCAAAAACTGCGACCCCTCCGGCGCTTCTAAAGTTCAGTCCTGATCTTGATCAGCCCTTCGGTTTGAACGCTGGACGCCGAGGATTCTTTGAGCTTAAGCAATATGCCGACATGATAAAGACTCTTTTGTTGCAGGGAAAAAGGCAGGAGGCTGTTACCCTGATGGCGGCCGGTGATCTTCGCCCGATATTTTTCCGCATCGAAGGGTTTGCGACTATTTATGAAGACCTTGATGCAAAGTTCTTCAGCCATCTTTACGAAAAGGCACGAACCAGCGAAAACAATTTGGGATCCTATTCGCTGGTAACGGAACTTCAAAAAACAGTAGAAAAAATTGGCGACTCCAGACTCATTGTTTTTTATGAACAGAAAAAAGCAAAGGCTGCTGATGATCTTATCTCGTCCATGGTGAGCGAACCTTGGCTTTCGGATCCTGGCTATTTTGATCAAATGGACAAAAGCCTTAGAAAACTGGATTGGAAAAAACCAAAAAAAGACCGTGAGCTCGTTCGCAAGATGCTTACCGAGTATGTGCACAAGCTTCGTAAAAAAGTAGAGGATCGCAAATACTCTCAAGACGAAATCGAAGTTGGACTCCATGCTCTCAGACGCCGGCTGCGCGCATTTTTGATCGATATTTTGGCGCTAGATGGAATGATCGATTCCAGAACCGATAATACGACTTTATTTCCCCAATACCAGCATATCAAATACGACGCCACCACCAAGGACACGCCACTGGGGCCACCGTTTGTTCATCATCCGATCTCCATTCAAAAAGTTGTTTTCAATGCTTTGGCTGTGATCGTTGGGCAATTGGGGGTGACAAAAGATCAAATCGAAGCTGAAACGTACATATCAGAAGACATGGTCAGGCTTGGTATTTCAAAAAATAAAGACGATGCGATTTCACTCATTCGTGAAAAGGCAGGATTTAAACAGCTGCCTTCTCACAAAGAATATGCTGACCAAATGCAAAAGCGCCTTGAGGATGAAAAAATTCTCAAGACTCTAGAAAAGCAGCTTGAGGACGCCGAGCTTTGAGTTATTCGAGATAGTTCAGATCCTTACCATAGGTCTCTTGCAATCTATAAAGGGCCCATCCTGCGAGTAAAAAACAAATCAATCCCACATAAAATGCCGACTGCGAGACAGCGAAGGTTTGTTTGAGCTTTAAAAATCCCAAAGTGCAGAGCACGGCTGAGCCTCTTACGAAATTTGGAACCGTCGTGGTTACTGTTCCGCGAATGTTCGTTCCAAACTGTTCTGCCGCCATCGTGATTAATACTGCCCAGTAACCAACCGCCATTCCAAGAACAAAGCAAATTCCATAAATAAAATTAACGGAAAGGCCAGCCACAAAAAGATAAAGGCACATGCAAATAAATGCGACAGCCAAACAGACAAGCACGGCCTTTTTTCGACTTTTTAGAGCCTGACTTAAAAGTCCCGAGAGTAAATCCCCCAGGGCAAGTCCCACTGAGCCGTAAAAGATAGCTGTCCCGGCAACAACGGTGCCGCCCACTAAGTATGAGTTCTGGTGAAAGGCATGAGCAAAATTCCTGTTGTAAAGTAAATGGGAATGCCAAGCAAAATGCAGTACAGGTATTTGATAGCTCTTCCGTCTTTGAAAAGCAGGCGAGCGTCTCGCTTTTTGGTTGAGGTTTAAGCTCATCAAGAGATGAGACTCACACCTTGAACTACGGCTACGAGCAAACACAATCCAAGGACTCCACCCAAAATGTACATGACTTCAATCCATCCATTGAGTGACCAGGGGGCCGCGCATGCTGATCCGGAAAGTCCCAGTGTTGCAACGATGGTCGTGCCGTACCCTCTCACGTGTTTGGGCAGGGATTCTGCTACTAACGTGACTGCAGCTCCAAGCTCGCCAGCAAGGCCAATTCCTGTGATAAATCTACAGAAGGCGTAGGACTCTACATTCCAAACAAAAGCGTTAGCGATGTTTCCAAGAGAGTAGAGCAAAATGGATCCGAACATCACTGACAAGCGACCCTTACGATCTGCGATGAGTCCCCACAGAACTCCGCCGATCATGAGCCCCACCATCTGCATGTTGTAAATATGGACTCCAGACTCTAGAATTTCAGCTGGATCCGTAAGCCCAAGGGCCTTTAAAGAACTGATGCGAACGACCCCAAAAATGGCAATGTCAAAAAGATCGACGAAATATCCAAGACCGGCTACGAAAACAGTAAGAGTGAGTGCTTCGCGGAAATTTTTAAAAGAGCTCATCGGCTTGATTTGATTTCTTCCATGGTGAAAAGCGGAATCAAATTAAGTTTGATCTCGCTGAGCTTTGGCTCTTGTCCATTCCCACGATGAATCACACAAAGCACACTCGATATTTGTGCCCCTATATCTCGCATGTCTTGGGTGCTTAAGATGACTTGGCCGCCAGTTGTAACAACGTCCTCGATCACGCACACATGTTTGTCTTGAAGACCAAGGCCTTCAACCACTTGGCAGGTTCCGTACTCTTTGGCTTCTTTTCTTACAAAAGCTACTGGGATCCCCGTTTTAAGAGACAGCGCTGTTGCAATTGGAATCCCTCCCATCTCAAGTCCTGCGAGTATTTCGGTTCCTGGAGGAATTAATGGGGCCATATGCTCGGCGATGGCAGAGAGAAGTTCGGGCCGAGATTCAAAACGGTATTTGTCGAAATACTCGCTGGAGATTTGGCCAGAGCGCAATTTAAACTCCCCGGTGAGGTGAGCCACTTCTAGAATTTTTTTTGCAAGTTCATTTTTAGTCATGGGGGAGACGTACCCTATGACGCAGACGTCTGACAAGCTTTTGTTGGCACGGAATATGCTGAGTTATTGGTATTTAGGGGCGCCATGGCCCCGCAAGCGGAGTCGAAATGGACCAGAGAGAAAAGAACGATCTTAAATCTCTAGCGATCTTTGTGCTCTTGGGCGCAATGACACTGGGGCTATTGCTTGGCCTTCAGTTTTTGCTCTCGGTTCACGCCCCGCTTACCGACACTCGCCGGCCAACCAATCAAGAAATGTCCTCTCGCCCTTGACGATAGGCCAGGCCACAATACAACAAGTTTCATAGGGGTGAAGCGATTTAATCCGATTTTTCAAAGCCTCAAATCGTGCAGACACTGTTTTAAAAATCACGGCGACCTCCATTGAGGACTCGATCTGACCGCGCCACCAATAAAGACTTTGATGAGGAGAGGCAATATTCGCACACGCAGCGAGGCGTTCTTCCACACAGACTCGCGCGATTTGAGCTGCCGTGTTTTGATCAGGAGCTGTCACGTAAACGCAGAGGGCTTCAGCGGTGTTCACTTTTTGCGAAATTCGTTTGCAGCTTTAAACAAAGGAGCTAGAAACTGGCCCAAGAACTGTTGGGCGCGTTTGCAATCTTCCAAGTCTTGTTGAAGGGTTTGATCCATGAACTCGTAAAAGGGAGCAAGGTTTTGGCTGTCGATAAATTTAAGGAACTCAGTTTCCCATTGTTTGAAAAAGTCTTTCATATGATCCTATCTTTTTGTTGGAATCATTATTACAGCAAATTTTTGCGAGAAAAAAAAGTGAAGTTCGGTCCCGTTCTAAGAGCGGGACCAAGGTAGAGATTACCATCTGATCAAAGTCACTCTCCACTGCGTGGGCAGAGTGCAGCTGGTTGCTGGAGTGCTTCCGCAGGCCATGTTGATCACTAAATTCGTACCACTAATAAAGCATGACCATGTTAAATTTTGACCGATACTTCCAGCGCCGGAAGCTGGCGAGCAGATGACGTTATCGCCGGTCATAGCTGAAGAAAATCCTGTGGGCAGGCCTGAGAGCGAAGTGGTTCCTTGCACTGTAGATCCGTAACTGAGGGGGCTAGTGACTGAAAACCCAGGCGCCGTTGAGCTTGTATTGATGGAAGCAGACGTCACTTGTTTAAAAGGAACGGTGCTTGGTCCGCCCAATGCTATACTTGCAGAGCCTGTTCCTAGTGTTACTGGTCCGCTGACATCAAGAGCTGCAGTGGGAGTTGTGGTTCCAATTCCTAGGTTTCCTGCCGAGCTTACAACCACTAGATTTGAGCCAGAGTAGTTTTGAAACTCCATCAAGTTTGCGGTTTGTCCAGAAGCGCCCTTGATGAGGAGCTCTCGAGAGTCGATGCTCCCAATAATAGCCATCCCGCCGGTGTTCACTTGTAAAGCTGGATTCTCAACGATGGAGCCAGACGATGACACCATAATTCGGTTGTTCGAGAGAGTCGTAGAAGTGCCTGTACCCCCTCTATTCACTGGTAAAACACCTAAGGTATCTGTAGCAAGATTAATCCCCGCACATGTCAAATCCCCGTTTGCAGCAATAGACGTTGCAAATGTGTTTGAAGCGCAATCGATGGGGTTGGCTGAAAGAGCTTAGAGCTGTCCCAGCTGTTCCCGATGACACAGCCGTGTCTACATAGTTTTAGAGGCGATACTTGTAGAGTCAGAAAACCAAGTAGTCTCCGCGAATATTGTACTTGATAACGCTGGAGTTATTCTTTACCTCGAGCACATTGTTGGTTTGCGTGCTGGCTCCCTTAACAATCATTTGAACAGCGTCGGAGCTGCCTTGGATCATAGCTGGACCGGTTGATATCAGACCACCCGTAGTTGTTTGTCCAGTTACCGTCAGGGAGCTTCCTAAGTTTGAGTTGCCGGTGACGTTCAGTGTTCCACCCAAGGATGTGTTACCAATTGTTGTAAAGGATCCACCAACAGTGGTGTTACCAGCGCTTGTGACACCAAACTTAGTAGCAGAGGCGTAGTCTTGGACTTCGAAGATGTTTGCAGTTTGTGTTGAGTAACCTTTGGCAACAAGCTGTTTAACATCGCTCCCGCCATTGACCGTAAGTCCCCCTGAGCTGATAGATAGAGCCGGGCTTTCAACGATGGCTCCACCTTGCGAGATCATCAGTTTATTGTTGGTGAGAGCAGTTGTAGAATTAGTTCCGCCGTGAGTGACGGAAACTGTACCACCAATATTTGCATGGTCTAAATTGGCTTCGTTAATTCCGAGAATGATATTTTTGTTGGGAGTGTCTAAATTGATATCCACTTTTCCGTCAGTATTTGAGATATTTCTAAAACGTAAATCAAAGCCTACTTTAGAATCATAGACCCCAACCCCCGCTGTTCCCTGGTTAGAGGCCGTGTTGATTTCGCCACCGGAGCCACCGGCTCCAGCGATCAGATCCCAGGAAGATCCGCTGTCTCTGAAAATTTGCTGAGTGTCTGTTGCAAGAAATACGCGTCCTGCAGTTCCAGCTGTCCCTTTTCCTGAAGATACTCCTGCCTGAATTTGGTTAACTCCAGATCCTTGAACAGCATCAAGGATCCCGTAACCGGCAAGAGTTGTTGGCGTCGTTGCGGAAGTGATGCGGCCCTTTGCATCGTATGTGACTTTAGTTGCAGTTCCTGCAGTGACAGTGTTTGCTAAGTCGATCGTGCCAGGGGCATTCAGTGTGGCTCCAGGAGTTCCATTGCCTGTAAGGTTCGAAGACAGAGTGATAGAGGAAAGTCCGCTACCACCGGCTGCTACCGTCTGAGTTGCTGTTCCATTGTAGTATTTCACAGCGTTTGCAGTAGAGTCATACCAGATACTTCCAACTGTTGGAGATGATGGAGTCGCCGAGAAAGTTGGTAAAACGGCGCCATTTGTAGTTGTACCGGCTTTAAGATATTGAGTGGAAGTTCCTAAAATCAATTGCATCAGTTCGCTGGCATTTGCTGACGAAAAAGTTGGAGCCGCCGCGGGATTTCCACTGTTATCTACAACTCGCATTAAAGTGTTCGGAGTAAATCCCTCAACACTGCCGGCAACACTGGCTCTAGGCGCGGCGTCTAAAGAAATAGATCCTAGGCTATCATAGGTGGAACCGGTGTCACCACTTACGTAAACAGCAAGGCTTCTGGCATCTGTTGATGCCGGAGAGTAGCTAGTTCCAGTTGTGCAGGTCAAACCTGTAAGCGATCCACGGTTTTCAAAAAGTCTTGCAAGTGTCGCTGTGCCTGAGTCAAGCCGAGTTCCAGCGCCGACGAATACCGAAAAGTAACCATCAGTTCGAGTTGTGATCGTATGAACTTCTTCAAAGAGCAAACAGTCTTCGGTTCCAGGGCTTCGAAGTTGCAGCTTTACCATCACCGACTGCGCCGCTAGCGGCTGACCATTGGTGTCTGTCAAGTAGCCTTCGTAGTTAAACTTGGCAAAGGCCGGGCTTGCTGCCAACAGCATTCCAACAACGTACCACTTTATAGCTGAAAACATAGTGTTCTCCTTCATTCTTCCACACTCGCTCTCCAGTTGCGCACCTGATATTGTGTTCCCTGGAGATTTTTAATTTCGTTTTTATCTGAAATCCTTGAATAACTTTTGTATTGGCTTCCTGTTAAAATCCCTGCTGAGAGTGTCGTTCGACCTGCCGTTGGAAGAAGAGGTGCCTTTGATCTGCAGCTTGTCGCCCAGCCTTTGAGTGTCGCTAAGTCTTTGCTGGTTTCAGGCAAACTGATTGTAATATCAACTGTGGTTGTTGGGGCTTCAACTTTTACATTCTCTGCGCTTCCCAAAAAGTAAACTCGTTCAACCGGCCAACCAAATGTCGTAGTCAAACCCGTAGGGCACGACTCCGCAGTAGATTTTCTTAAGAGGCCGTAGATTTCGAAAGTGGCTGTGTTGCCAGGAGGAACTTTTTCGAGGGCCAATGTTTCACTGGGGCCAACACTTCCTTGAAAAATTCCTCGTTCGACGTCGCAGGAGTTGCTTGTTGTCTGTATGTTATTGCCTTTGACATTCACTACAAAGCAGAGACGATTATAATCGATGACTGGGCTTGCAATTTTATTCTGGGTAGAGCTGCCAAATTCTTGAACTGATGGAATATAAATTTGGACGGAGGCGTCCCCCTCACCGGCGGGGCGTTGACATGCGACTAGAAGGAGTGTCGCGATGAGAGACATAATAAAAACGTACCGTTGCTTCATCACAAAGGATTATTCGGTGTTCTTGAGGGTGTTCTTGAAAATCACTTGAACTTATTTTTATTGAATCTTTAAGAAGCAAAATCTGTTTCAGGTTGAAACAAAGATCTCAAATTTAATCATACAAATAGATCAGGATCTCGATTGGATTGGGCCACATGGAGTTTGATTTGTCTGACAAGGGCGGCGCGATCAATAGGCTTTACCGAGTAGCTATCAAAACCATCCTCTAGACAGCGTTCCTTTTCGCCCTTCATAGCGTGGGCCGTAAGTGCGACAATGGGCTTAGTGTAATTTTCTCGGCGTAAAATTTTGACGGCTTCGTAGCCGTCGATTCCAGGCATTTGAATGTCCATCAAAATCACGTCAAAAGACTGCTGTTTAAGAACGCTAAAGGCCTTCTCCGCCCCTAAAGCGCAAACCACCTGTGCTCCGGCGGCCGTTAAAAAACGTCTTGTCAACTCAAGGTTGTCTGTAGAGTCATCGACCACCAAAACTCTCACTCTATCAAGGCGCTCTAGACTCGGTCTTTTAATTTCGGCTGTAATGATGTGTTCTCCAGGACCATTTGAAAAATGAAGGTGGGGCTGCGCCGTGATGTTTCCAGCGTCAATCACAATCACAAACGTGCTGCCTTCATTCAAAGCACTTCGCTCAATAGTGATCGTTCCTCCAAGAGCCTGCGCAAACTTTTGGGAGAGGTAAAGGCCTAAGCCGGTGCCACCAAAATTGCGAGTGTTGGCACTATCAGCCTGTGAGAACGGTTGGAACAACCGGTGTTGAAGAGATCTTGGAATGCCAATACCGGTGTCTGTGACACGGACTTCTAAAAACGAATGTTTTAGAGAAAAGTCCACCGTGACGGCGCCTCGCCGAGTGAATTTGATGGCGTTTCCAATCACATTGATAAGGATTTGGCGAAAGCGCAGAGGGTCGGTAGTGATTTTTTCTGGCAATGCCCCTTGGCTTCGAACTTCAAACGCGAGGCCCTTCTGCTCCGCTTTTACAGAGAGCAAAGCGGTTACATCCCGGACCGCTTCATCCAGATCGACCGTGACCATTTCAACTTCGAATTTATTGGCTTCGACTTTTGAAATGTCCAAAAGTTCATTGATGATTCGATAGAGTTGTTCGCCATTTCGGATAATGGTCTTAAGGCTGTTTTCTTGACCTTCTGTCAGTTGGGGCTCTTCGAGCATCAGTTCAGCAAAGCCAAGCATCGCGCCAAGGGGAGTTCTAATCTCATGAGACATGTTTGCCAAAAATTGAGATTTGGTTCGATTGGCTCCCTCGGCCTGTTCTTTTGCAGCCTGGAGCTCCTGAGCTGTCTTTTGCAGCTGCTCTGCCTGAAGCTTTTGTTCAGTTGTGTCTGTGAGAATTCCTCCAACAGCATAAATCTGATTTTCTTCATCGCGGATCGGAAATTTGCTTGAAATGAAGACCTGAGTTTTCCCGTGCTCTCGAACCGTTTCTTCAAGGGTTGTCGGCTCGCCGCCTAAGATGACTCTTCGGTCATTGGCTGCAAAGGCTTCGGCTTGCGACCAATCAAAAACATCGTAGTCGGTCTTACCGAGAAGATCTCGTTTTTTCCTAGCAAGAATAGCAGCCATTTTATTGTTCACCAGAACAAACTGCCCGTTGAGATCTTTGACGAAAATAGGGGACTGTGTTTGATCTAAAATGTCGGTCAGAAGTTTTTGCGTTTTTTTAAGCTCGGCGGTCCGTTCCTCAACTCGAGATTCAAGGGTTTTGGTAAGAACCTCAAGTTTGAGCTGTCGCTGTTGAGCTAAATCAGCGGCCTCGGCAACTTGATAAATCTGTGGTCGCAACTTCAAAAGCCATATGCTCGTCGCCACAGAAGCCACCGCGGTTACGACCTTGACCAAGGCGCTGAGCCAGTAGTCGGCATACCACAAATTCCAAATTTCCATAAAGTGAGTAGCGCCGCACGCGCCAATAAAAACCCCGAACGCAAGGACCACAGCGGAAAAGGGGATTTTAATTTTTCGAATAATAAAATAAAGAGTTACAGAAATCGCGACGTAAGCGGTCCCAATAAGAAAATCGCTGATGACGTGGCTATAGATCAGCGAAGGTTGCCATAGGTAGCAATGGCCATGAGGCATAAAGCCTTCGCTATTAAAAAAATGGGTCAAACTTGCTAAAAACGAGTCGATGTGAGCCCCCGAAGCCTCTTCCTGGACGATGGTAGAAGACCTTTGTAAAGAGATCAACAACCCTTTCTTAACGTGAAATAAACTTCATTGGTAAATTAAGTTTCCTCTGTATAAAACCGATGGGGCTTTATGGTTTTAAAAGGACTTTCGATTTTAATTTGGGCGGCGCTAGCTTCAGCAAAGATGGACGTGATGGATGGGCAGGTGAAGTATGCGAACCCTAAATCTGGTCAGAAGATCTCTGCAGGCCCCGACGAGTTGGAAAATCCCGAAGCGTTTGGTGGCTGGAAACAATACCAGAAAGTCGAGTTTCCAGACAAAACGGCCGTGACCCTTGATTGCAAAGATAAATGGTTATATCCGACCCACCCGACCCAGATCCTAAAGCAATACCATTCTTACATGCACGGCTCTTACAATGCCCACAAGTTAAAAGGGACTGACAAGCCCTGTTTAGTGAAACAGCGTCCTCCGCAAAATAAGTGCCTCAAGGCTGATAGAGCTGAGTATGCACTCATTTCTGACGTCTATGTCGATCGCTGTGGAAATTTTTATAGAGGCTACGCCCAAACCACATTTACGGGGCAGGAAGAGTCGATGCCGTCCCTATTCTCTGTAGGTCGCCAAAGACTTCCGAAGCAGAATGCAGAATTTAAAGCCGAATCCTACGATGCTGAAACATACGCCGTCCCACTGAAAGCCCTGGTTTTTCTCACCAAATTATTTCCTGGAGATGCAAAAGTCATCGAAAAGGAGAGAAAAGCCGCTGAGAAAACCCACATCTTTGATCCCACGACTCTCCTTTACAAGCCGACTCTTGAGACTCAAGGAATACACGTGCAGGCCCCGGCTCCCGCTGCCGCTTCAGAGTGAAGGTTCCGCATGTTGCTGAGACTGCTGCTTTGACCACATTTGCGCATACTCTCCATTTTTAGCAAGCAAATCCAGATGCCTACCTCGCTCTGCAATTTGTCCATCTTTGAGTACAATAATTTCATCAGCATCAATCACGGTGGAAAGCCGATGAGCGATCACAAGAGTCGTACGGTTTTTAGAGATCTCTTTGAGCGAGGCTTGAATCAGCTTTTCGTTTTGCGAGTCAAGGGCGGAGGTGGCCTCGTCAAAAAGCAGGATCTGCGGATTTTTTAAGATCGTACGTGCAATGGCCACTCGCTGTTTTTCGCCGCCAGAAAGTTTGAGCCCACGCTCACCAACAGGAGTCTCGTAACCAGTGGGAAGAGACTCGACAAAATCATGAATCTTTGCAAGGCGTGCGGCCGCCTGCATTTGCTCTACTGACAAACACGGATTTCCATAGCTAATGTTATATCCAATAGAATCGTTAAAAAGGACGGTATCTTGAGGGACGATTCCGATGTGAGAGCGCAGAGAAGCCTGCTTCACCGAGCGTATGTCTTGTCCATCGATTTTGATAGTCCCTCCAGTAACATCATAAAATCGAAAGAGCAGTCGAGAGAGCGTGGATTTGCCAGCGCCACTAGGACCGACAATCGCTAGAGTTTTCCCTGGATCAACGGTAAAGCTGACTCCGTGGAGAATCTCGCGCTGGGAGTTGTAGCTAAACCTGACGTTGTCAAACTCAATGGTGCCGCGATCCACTTTCAGCTCGCCGGCATCCGAGGCATCGGCAACACTAGCATGCACTTTAATGAGCTCAAACATTTTGTCCATATCGATGAGACTGTTTTTTATTTCTCGATAAACGAAACCCAAAAAGTTCAGTGGCAAGTAGAGCTGAATTAAAAATGTATTCACCAAAACAAAATCGCCGACCGTCATTTTGCCGACTACCACGTCTCTGCCGGCAAGAATCATGATGATCAAAAGTCCAATTCCAATAATGGTGACCTGCGAGATATTCAAAAGCGACAAACTCAGTTGGCTTGTAACAGCGGCTTGCTCGTACCCTGCAAGTGAGCTGTCAAATCGGTGGTACTCGTGGTTTTCGTTACCAAAATATTTTACAGTCTCGTAGTTGAGCAGGCTATCGATGGCTTTGGTATTCGCTTTACTTTCCTCGCTATTCATTTTTTTGCGAAACTTCAACCGCCATTCTGTGACTGCAAGAGTGAGAAATATGTAAATACCAATGGTAAGAAATACGACTATAGCATAAAGAGCGCTGTAGCGAAAAAGCAGGATCCCCGTGACCAGAATAATTTCAATAATCGTGGGGATGATATTAAAGGTCATAAAGTTTAAGACAAACTGAATTCCTTTGGTCCCACGATCGATGACTCGCGAAAGGCCTCCGGTTTGTCTAGATAAATGAAACTCAAGGGACAGTTCGTGAAGGTGTCTGAATGTGCTCAAGGCAATCACTCGTTGTGCGTGCTGACCTACGCTCACAAAAATGTAGTCTCGTGCCTCTCCAAAAACTTGCACCATGATTCTTGCGACACCGTAGGCGATAATAATTCCAAGAGGGAGCGTGAGTTTTTGATTTCCAAAATGATCAATGGCGGTTTTAAGTAGAAATGGAACGTAGACATTGAGAACTTTTGCACCGATCAGAAAAAACACCGAGATACAGACGCGGATTCTCAAGTCGGCGCGATCTTTTGGCCATAGATAAAGTCCGAGAGTCTTTATTGTCTGCCAATGGCCGTGGCTGGGGGAATCGCTTTCGGGGTTGAAATTCGACATGAAGCCTCCGCGTGTTTTAATGATAGTGGAGGCGCTCTATGATGGGTATAAAAATAATCAACCGTGAGTTAAATCCACCTTCTTATTGGGCGGCTGAACCCATCGTTTGAAAGTCAATTGATCGGAAATAATTGATTCCAAATCCTCCGCCTGCGCTGTGCCCTCTGACAAATTCCCTCTTTGCTTGGAGTTTACGGTAAAGATTCAAGTCTTTAAATCTCGCTTCTGCAGCAAGGCGACGACCCTGACCAACAGAAGGGGCAAAATCATCGCTCAATTTCATGGCTATTTGTTACGGAGTCATGGCGCCAGTAGGTCACAATTTTATTTTGGATCTCGCTGCATCCAGTATCGCTGGCGTTAAACCAAGGCCTCCGAAATAACTTCGAAGGCCTGTCAAAACAAACTTACTTATTTTCAGCGGCGCGCTTTTCTTGATACTTCTTCGCAAGCTCTTCTTGAATATTTCGAGGAGCTGGATTGTACCGCGAAAACTCCATGGAGAATTCGCCTTTTCCTTTGGTCGCAGATCGCAAGTCAGTAGAGTAGCCAAACATCTCAGAAAGTGGAACTTCCGCTTCGATGATCGCGTACCCTTCCTGCGAACCTGTTCCCATGATGATACCACGGCGTTGGTTGATCTGACCTGTGGCCGGACCTTGGTATTCCTCAGGAACTCGGCACTCAAGCTTCATGATCGGCTCAAGCACGGTAGGCTTGGCTTTTTCATAGGCTTGGCGCATGGCTGCCATCGCACAAACACGGAATGCCATCTCTGATGAATCCACGTCATGGTAAGCACCATCTTCAAGAATGCACTTCACGCCGACAATCGGAAACCCAATAAGAGGCCCTTTGACGATCTGTTCGCGAAATCCTTTTTCCACCGCAGGAATGAACTCACGAGGAATCCGTCCACCCACAACCACGTTTTCAAATTCAAACGTCGTTGGATGATCAGCAGGCAAAGGCTCGATACGGCCAATAATTTTGGCGAATTGACCCGAACCACCCGTTTGCTTTTTGTGAGTGTAGTCGTACTCGGCAGCTTGACCGATAGTTTCGCGGAAAGCCACCTGAGGTGCACCCGCAACAACGTCACAGTTAAACTCACGCTTCATACGCTCAATATAAATTTCAAGGTGAAGTTCACCCATTCCGGAGATGATTGTCTCACCAGACTCTTCGTCACGGTGAACTCGGAACGTCAAATCCTCTTTTCGAAACTTCTGCAAAGCTTTAGAGAAGTTGTTTGAAGAGCCTTTGTCTTTGGGTTGAACCGCAAGCGAGATTACCGCATCTGGAATGTACATAGAGCTCATCGCAATGTTGGCTGTGCCGTCATTGAATGTGTCTCCCGAAGCGCAATCCACACCGAAAAGCGCGACGATGTCGCCGGCCAAAGCTTCATCAACCTCTTCCATCTCATCGGAGTGCATGCGCACGACCCGTGGAACTTTCAAACGCTTTTGATCGCGGGCATTGACGATAAAGTCGCCTTTTTTTAAAGTCCCTTGATAAATGCGCACGTAAGTGAGCTGACCGAACTGAGTCTCTTGAAGTTTGAACGCCAACATACAAAGTGCTTTTTTAGGATCTGGAGCAAGCTCCACTTTGGCTTCGTTGTTGTCCAAATCAAACGCGTGCTCTTTTTTCTCATTAGGCGTTGGGAGGTAATCGACAACGGCATCAAGTAAGGTTTGCACGCCTTTGTTTTTAAAGGCAGATCCGCAGAACACAGGGCAAAGGCCAAGCCCGATGACACCTTTACGGATAGCGCGCTGAATTTCGGCTTCTGTAGGCTGTTCACCCATGAGGAATTTTTCGCCGACTTCATCGTCAAAATCCGCAGCTTTTTCAATCAATGTCTGGCGGTACTCTTTGGCTTGATCCATGTAATCAGCGGGAACGTCGGTGACTTCAATGTTCTCACCATTTTCGCCTTTGAAGTAATAGGCTTTCATTTTCACAAGGTCGATCACGCCGACGTGTTGATCTTCAAGACCAATTGGAATTTGCGCCATAACGGCGTTCAAACGAAGTTTTTCGATGAGCGCGTCTTTCACGCGAAACGGATTGGCTCCTTGACGATCGAGTTTGTTGACGAACGCTAAGCGAGGAACGGCATAACGTCGCATCTGACGATCAACGGTAATGGACTGGGACTGAACACCGGCCACGCCGCAAAGAACAAGGATGGCGCCGTCAAGAACGCGCAGAGAGCGTTCCACTTCGAACGTAAAATCCACGTGCCCCGGAGTATCAATCAGGTTGACGGTGTAGTCTTTCCACGCAACCTGGGTGGCTGCTGATTGGATCGTAATCCCTTTTTCTCTTTCTAAATCCATCGAGTCCATGGTGGCGCCGACGCCGTCTTTTCCTTTAACTTCATGGATAGCGTGGATACGACCTCCATAGAACAAGATCCGCTCTGAGAGTGTGGTCTTGCCCGAGTCGATATGGGCAGAGATCCCGATATTGCGGACTTTATTGATGTCCCACTTTTTGGCCATTCTTTCTCCTTTGAAAACAGGTCTATTGTGCACAACGCATGTGCTCGAAAAACTTAATAGATGATCGAATTTCTGTGAGGTATCATACTGTATGTTAATGTGCAAAAAAAGACTTAATCTCGCAGTTGACGAAGCGCCGATGACGCAAAGCGCATTTTGGTGGATAGATGCCAAAAAATGAAAACCTGACAGAACTTCTCGAGCGCCGATTCAAGCTGACGCGGTTTTGGCCTCTGCAAGAGGAGACGATTCAAGCGGCGCTTTCAGGTCAGGATGTGCTACTTGTTCGGCCCACTGGCGGTGGAAAATCTCTCTGCTATCAGCTTCCAGCCTCTGTTTTTCCAGGTCTGACTCTTGTCATTTCACCCTTGGTCGCCCTTATTCAAGATCAGTGGCAGAGAGCCAAAGCGGTGGGCCTGCGTGCCGGCGCGCTGCACTCGCAAATGCCGGCTCAGGTCAGGGAGCAGACCCTCGAAAAGCTCAAGGGTCGGCGTCTGCAAATTCTGTTTGTCACTCCCGAGCGCTTTCGGCAGAGCGTTTTTTGGGAGGCTCTGCAAGACGTTCCACTTTCTCTGCTCGTGGTGGATGAGGCTCACTGCATTTCTCAGTGGGGGCATGACTTTCGGCCGGAGTACTCACGACTTGGAGAAATCAGGGAGCGCCTGTCCAAGGCGCCCCTTCCAGTCATGGCCTTGACGGCAACGGCAACGTCTACGGTGCAGTCGGATATCGTCAAGGAGCTTCGTATGCGCGAGCCCTTGTGCCTCATTGATCGCCCGGCGCGGGCGAATTTGGCCCTTGATGTTCACGAGGTCTATGGCGCCGATGAAAAGGTGCGTGGGATTGTTGGCCTTCGGCACCAGAATCCGGGCCCGATGGTCGTTTACTTTTCTTTGATCCAAACCTTGCAAAAGGCCTCAAACGAGCTTCGCAAGTTAGGGCTTTCAAGCCTCACATATCACGGGCAAATGGCCACCGACAGTCGTCGCACCTCGCAAGCGACCTTTCTCAAAAGCGATAATGAACTCCTTTTGGCGACACCTGCGTTTGGCCTTGGGGTTGATAAACCTAACATCCGCAGCGTCGTGCACTTTGAACTTCCTGGGTCCATCGAAGCTTATTTTCAAGAAGTAGGGCGTGCGGGGAGAGATGGGGCGCCAGCGAAAGGCATGCTGCTTTTAGATCCGGATGACGTCAGTATTCACATGGACTTTATCAAGTGGGCAAATCCCGAAAAAGATTTTATCATGGGGGTCTACCGCATTCTCGAAAAGCAGGGGCAGCGAATTCATGCGGAAGGTTTGGATTTTATTAGGCAGCAGCTCAACTTTTACAACTCCAGAGATTTTCGTCTCGAAACCACAATGAACCTTTTAGAGCGGGCCGGCTCCATTGAAATGAGCGCAGATCGGCGATTTTCTCATGTGCTCGAAGCGCCTTCAGCGGAATGGCTCGAGCTTGTGACGGCCCCCGAGAGGAAAAAATTCCAGAATCAAAAACTTTTGGCGTTGGTCCAATGGGCCCAACAAAACGACGTGTGCCGCATGGTTTTGATTTCCGATTATTTTGGATTTCGAGGGGAACCCGCATGTGGGCACTGTGATGTGTGCGTGAGGAAACATGACTCCAACCATTGAGTTTCCACCGCTCAGTGCCGCCACGTCGGAAGGCCTCATTGGGGTTGGGGGTGAGCTTTCGGTGGCAAACTTGCACTTGGCCTATTCTAAAGGGATTTTCCCCTGGCCGGCAGAAGATATGCCGCTCCTCTGGTTTTGTCCTCCCCGGCGCGGGATTTTGTTTTTTGCAGATTTAAAGATTCCAAAATCACTGCAAAAAAGTCTCAAAAAACGACAGTGGAAACTCACGAGTGATCGCGCCTTTGCGGCCGTCATCGAAGCTTGCCAAACGCGGTTTCGCCCGGGTCAATCAGGCACTTGGATCAATGATGAAATGAAGACCGCTTATATCGATTTTCACCAAGCGGGATACGCTCATAGTTTTGAGTGTTGGGAGGGAGAACGACTCATCGGCGGCCTTTACGGCGTGTATGTGAAGGGTGTGTTCGCTGGAGAAAGCATGTTTTATCTTGAGCCTGATGCCTCAAAGTTTTGCCTGCTCGGTGCGATTGAATTCTTACGATCTGCAGGCGTGCATTGGATGGACACGCAAATGGTGACTCCAGTTCTTGAAACCTTCGGAGCCAAAGAGATCTCGCGCACCAAATTTTTAAGTTTGCTGGGTGGCGCGCAAAAAAATCATCCTGAAACTTTAGATTTTAAGTCCGTGTCTCAAATTATGAGCTGGCGCTGAGCTCTCGGCGAAGATCAATTTGAGACGCTGTCTAACCTCGCAAAAAAGTCCATAAGTTCGACGGCGCTTTCTGTAGCGCTATGTTGAGAGAATGACACGGAATTCGCTTCTACAATGCAGAAGCAAAAAGTTCGACACTCGGATTGCTTATAATTTTGCCATAAAGAAATTCATGTTTTTTAAATTAAAACTAAAGATTGGGGAAGCCAGGAACGATAAGTTACTTGTATGGCAAAAAGATATCAGACTAACGAAACAGCAAGTATTGAAGTTTACGGTCGGGCGGCTGGCGCCACTGTAAGTGTTGTTAACCTCTCCGCCACTGGGGCTTATCTGGAATGGGATCGCCCTCAGGTGGATTTTAACGTCGGCGATTTGATCCGCATGCGGATTGATCTCAGTCAGGTGGGAAAGAACCACGTGATTAATGCTGAGGTGAAGTGGGTTTCTAAGGGTAAGGACCCCGTGCAGGGCGTGGGAGTTCATTTTATTAAGTCCGATGAAGTCATTCACAAGCTGATGGCGCGAATCTAGAAGGCCCACCCGCCGCGACTTAATAGCCAAATCCACGCGGCGCAGATTCCTAAAAGCAAAAGTCCAAGAACCGCAGTTTGTATGAACTGCCTTTCTTTCGGAGGAGCCGTCATCTCGTCCTCATCTTCATTTTCTGACTGCAGGCGAATTCCAAGGCCTCGTCTGAGCACATTCCTGTGAGCCGGTAACAGATTCTCAAATTTTACAGCGACCTTCACAAAATCAGAAGAGTCCTCTGTCTCAAGACGAGTCACAACGGCGTAGCAGGCCATCTGCACGCTTCCCGGAACTTCAAACTGAATTTTTACAAGCTCGCCCGTTCCAGGGCAAAGGGACCGCGGCGCTGAGAAAATGAGCCCTGTCATCGAAAGATTTTCAATTTCGGTTTGCTCTTCCCAAGGTTCATTTTGGGGTCCTGAAAATCGGATCAGCTGATTTTCAAAAGGCCTTAAAACGTAGCGGGGGGCGCGGGCATAGTGTTTAAATGATGTGTCGGTCATCCTAAAGCCGTATCGGCCTTCGTTGGCCGTGGGAGGAGGCCATTTTTTAACTCAATTCTCCTTGGTAGGCCAAAGTCCCGAGTCCCGAGGCTCTGTCCAGTCTTCAGTTTGAGATGAGAGAGTTGCCCTTGCCACAAACACATAACAGAACTGGGACTCGGGACTTTCGCTTCGCGTCAATATTGCATAATATTTTCAACCCGGGGGTCGGGCCTGCCTGACTTCCAGTGACAAATGCAGTTGATTTATAAGCCCACCTCAAGCACTCTGGGGCCATCTATGAGTAGAAAAGAGCGCTCGAAAATCAAGACCCTGCGCAAGCCTAAAAAACCAGCGACTCGGGAGCAGGAGTCGGAGTCTGTGAACCGGGAACTTGCGTGGCTGCATTTTAATCGCCGGGTTTTGCATGAGGCCGAAGATGCTCGTAATCCCCTGCTGGAACGCATTCGATTTTTAGGCATTTGCCAGTCCAACTTAGATGAGTTTTTTATGAAGCGGGTTGGGGGCTTGAAAAAGCTGATGCATTTGGGCGTGAGTGCTAAAGATGGTCTTCCACAAGAACAAGTGGCGGTGATTCGTCAGGTCGTTCTTAAAATGGTGGAAGATCAGGCCCGTTGCTTTCGCGATGTTCTCAAACCACTTCTCGCGCAAAACGGTGTGCACCTTGTGAAGTGGAAAAATCTCACCGTTGCCGAAAAAGACGCTGTTAAAAAATTCTACATGAAAACCGTTTATCCGGTGTTAACACCTCTTGCCGTGGACCCAGGTCATCCATTTCCATTCATTTCTAATCTTTCGACGTCACTGGGTGTGACTCTACGCCATCCCGATCGTGAAGAAAAACTTTTTGCAAGGGTCAAGGTCCCTCAAGTCCTCCCGCAGTGGATCAAGGTTGATACCTTTGATTCCAACGAATACAAATTTGTCAGCCTTCTTGACGTAATTGAAGAAAATCTGAAGGAGCTTTTTCCTTCGATGCAGATCCTTCATGTGATGCCGTTTCGGCTGACTCGAAATGCAGAGATCGAGCGGGATGAAGATGGTGCGGAAGACCTCTTGGAGATGATTGAAGAGGAGCTTAAGCAGCGGCGTTTTGCTGAGATTGTTCGGCTAGAGCACGGGCCCAATCCTGATCCTTGGATTTTAAAATTCTTGATCGATGAGTTGGAGCTTTTGGAACAGGATATTTACGAGCATCCCGAGGCTCTCGATTATCGAGACATTTCGATGCTTGTGGATTTACCTCTTCCGAAATTAAAGTTTGAGCCGTGGGCGCCTACGGTGCCTCCGCTTTTTGCCGAAGAAAATGCAAATGTGTTTCACTTGGTTCGTCACAGCGATTTTTTATTGCATCACCCTTTTGAGAGTTTTGCCTGGACGATCGAAAAATTCATTCGCCAGGCGGCCGAAGATCCAAAGGTGCTTGCCATCAAAATGACTCTTTATCGAACGGGTGACCAAAGCCCATTTGTTAGAGCGCTCGTCAGAGCTGCCGAAGCAGGTAAACAAGTGGTCTGTCTCGTGGAGCTTAAGGCTCGGTTTGATGAAGAGCGAAATATCTATTGGGCGCAGGCGCTTGAAAATGCCGGCGTGCATGTGGTGTATGGAATTGTGGGTTTTAAAACCCATGCAAAAACAGCGCTTGTCGTGAGGCAAGATAATGATGGCATTCGTTGCTACTGCCACATTGCCACGGGAAATTACAACACTTCAACTTCGCGCTCTTACACCGACTTGGGGCTTTTGACTTCAAAAGAACCTATCACCTCTGAGATCGTTGAGCTTTTCCACTATCTCACCGGTCGATCCCTCAAAAATGACTATCAATATTTGCTTGTCGCGCCTGTGAACATGCTCACTCGATTCACCCAAATGGTGGACCGTGAGCGTGAGCATGCAGCTGCCAAACGTCCCGCGCACATTGTAGCCAAGTTCAACAATATGGAAGATAGTACGATGACACAGATTCTGACGAAGGCTTCGCAGGATGGGGTGGAAATCGATTTGATCATCCGCGGATTTTGCACTTTAAGGCCTGGAGTGAAAGGTGTCAGCGAACGCATTCGTGTGGTTTCTGTGATCGGTAGGTTTTTAGAGCATTCGCGGATTTTTTATTTTCGAAATGGCAAAGAAGATCCCCTTGATGGAGATTTCTTTATTGGATCGGCGGACTGGATGTATCGAAACTTACATGCTCGTGTTGAGTGCATAGTTCCGATTTTAGATCGCCCTCTCCGGGAGAAATGTTGGGAAATTTTGCAAATTATGCTTAAGGACCAGCGCCAAGCTTGGGACATGCAGCCTGATGGAACCTACATTCAGCGTCGTGGGACCGAGCCTGCGATAGGCACACATCAACAGCTGATGCTGTTGACAAAGGGTCGCGTGACTCATACGGAAGATGCATTTCATTCCGGAGATTTCAGCGATGGAAATTCTACGGACAGAAGTTAAAGGGCGGCTATGGATCTATTATTGTTTCGGCACGGTCTTGCCGAAGATCGTGATGAGTTCAAAAAGAAAAATTTAGATGATCGCCTTCGGCCGCTAACTCTTAAGGGTCGAAAGCGCACGCAAAAAATGGCCATCCATCTTCGAACCGAATATCCCTCGGTCGATCTTTTGGTCACGAGTCCTCTGACTCGTGCAAGGCAGACGGCCGAGATTATTTCTCAAATTTATTTTGACTCGGTGGTGACTGAGGCGCCAGATCTTGCCCCCGATGCTCCTGTGCCTACATTTTTGAAATGGATCAAGAGCCATGGCAAGGAGGCCAAAAGGGTCGTGGCCGTCGGCCATGAACCCCATCTCTCGCGATTTGCAAGCTGGTGTCTCACGGGGCAGGAAGAGTCGATTTTGCAATTGAAAAAAAGTGGAGTCGCAGGACTTTACATCCCGTCGCCCGCAAAATTTGAGGCCGGTACTGCGAAACTGCTTTGGTTGCTGCAGCCAGGCCTTATCGAATGAACTGAAAAGAGGAAATTATGAAAAAGCTAATTGGAGTTGTGAGTTTAGTAGCAGCAGCGATGACGGGGTGTCAGGGTCTAAAGATGAAAAAGGATCCCTTGAAACCGCAAAAACCTATTGTCATAGGGCATCGAGGAGCTTCTGGATATAAACCTGAACACACTCTGGCAAGCTACCAGCTTGCCATCAGTCAGGGCGCTGACTTTATCGAGCCAGACCTTGTGATGACTAAAGATCGAGTGCTGATTGCACGTCATGAAAATGAAATTTCTGGAACAACCAACGTGGCGGAAAAGTTTCCAAAACGAAAAACCAAAAAGTCCATTGATGGCGTCGTGGTTGAGGGATACTTTACCGAAGACTTCACTTTGTCTGAAATCAAAGAGCTCAAAGCCAAACAGAGATTGAAAACAAGATCTCAAGATGAAAACAATGCCTACCCCGTGGCTACGTTTAAAGAAATTTTGGATCTTGTTCGGCAGAAGTCAGCTGAGCTTGGGCGGCCGATTGGGATTTACCCTGAGATTAAGCATTCTAGTTATTTTAAATCTGTGGGCCTTCCTATGGAAGATGCCGTCTTAGCAATGTTGTCTGAGTATNNNNGATGCTCCGGTTTACATTCAGAGTTTTGAAGTTGAGAATCTCAAGCAGCTGCACGCCGTAACTCCGGTAAAACTGATTCAACTTTTAGGTGAGACTCAGGAACAGCCTTTTGATTTTGTTTTGAAAAAAGATCCTCGCACGTTTGCTGACATGATGACTGCAAAGGGCTTGGCTGAAATCGCCCAGTATGCGACGGGTATTGGACCTGACAAAAGATCTATTGTTCCAGAGAAAAATCACGTTCTACAACCGCCTACCGATCTGATTTTGCTGGCTCACAAAGCAGGACTGCAGGTGCACCCTTATACCTTTCGGACGGATAAAGAGTACTTACATCCTTACTACAAAGGTGACCCTCTCGCAGAATACCGTCAATTTTTCCAGTTGGGAGTTGATGGACTTTTCTCAGATTTTCCTGACACGGCAGTTAAGGCCCGCGACCACTGATATTGGCCTAAAGGCCTGGTTCTGACCTAGACTTGGGCCGTCTTAATAAATTGCCGAGATATGGGAATGAAGTTTCCATTTCTTGGATTTTTTTGCCTTTGCGTGATTGGTTGTCTTTACTTTCTAAGTCCCTTTGATGTTGAAAGCGAGGAATTTAGTTCCCAATCAGCCCATGTTCGGGACACGCGACGTGAAAGCCGGGACTGGAAGCATCTGTTTGGCAAAAAAGGGGAGCGACGGATTGATGAGCGCACCCGTAAGGAGTTTGCTGAAACAGGCCACCTCGATCCCGTTCACAATATCGAAATGGGAAAGTTTGGTCCCATTCTTCACTTTCGACCGCAGGCAACGACACGTCCACTGCCAAATCTTTCGACTTTGACTATTATGTCGCAAAATTTTGAGAATCTTGTTACCAAAATGCCATCTCATAGAGGAAATACCGGCGATCTTGTTCCCTATGAAAAACCGGTAAATCAATTAGAAAGCCTGGGTCGACGGGTCATGTTCGTCAAGCCTGACATTCTCGTTGGGATGGAAATCGAAAGTGCCGAGATTGCAAAATCATTTTCTCATAACTATCTTGGCGACGAGTACGAGCCCTTATTGATTCCAGGGAACGATCAACGTGGCATCAACATTTGTTTTTTTGTTAAAAAAGATCTTCCGCTTGAGGTCGAGGTTCAGAGTCACAAACTTTTGAAGTCTCCCAGTCATCCGGAGTTTCCCCTTTTCTCGAGAGATTTACCGATTTTGTTTTTTCGGCCTAAAGGCCAGCCTGGGGCAAAGCCGATTTTTTCTCTGGTGGGCGAGCACATGAAATCCCAGTCAGTGACTCCGGAGTTCCCGGAGAGTCCCCATGGAGATGTGCAAAGAACTGAGCAATCTGAAGCCACAGTTAAGTATGTTACTTCTGACGTCATCGAGGCGTTCGGGCCTATTCCAGTTTTCATAGCGGGTGATTTTAATAATGAAATACCAACGGCCCCTGAATTTAACAGCTTGCGCGACCATTACAAAAACGCGTTTGACGTTGCGCCTGATGGTCCTCCTGTCGAGCAACGAGGCACCAAGTACTACTTTCCAAGAACTCCCGACGGGACATCGTCTTTAAAGATTGAGCAGCTCGACGGAGTGCTGTACACGGGGCCTGAAGGAATCATCAAATCTGCGCGTATCCAACGAGATATCAAGCCCGACGGAACTGTAAGTGGACCTCCGAGCTCCTATGAAGAAATGAAAAAACGAGGATCCGATCATGATGGAATCGTCTTGCTGGTGGATTTTGCAAAGATGCTCAAAGATTCTGAAAACTACCGGGTTTTTTGACCTTCAGCAGCCTTAGCCATCTGCCACAGAATTCCGTCTCTAAGGCCCACATACGGAATCACAAGCTTCTCAACTCCAAGTTGACTTAAAATCGTTTGCAGTACAAAACTTGCCGGAAGAATGACGTCAGCGCGATCTGGGCGCATCTCAAGACGTTGCATTCGCTCTTGAACTGTGAAGCTTTTAACTCGATTGATGATGTCGTTAAGTTCAGAAAGGGTCACAAAGGTGTTTGGTGTTTTTCCAAGAAGTTGGAGTTTGAGTCGCCCAAGGCACTCGATATTGCCGCCAGTACCAACCGCAAATGCGACTGGATCACCTTTAAGATGAGAATCTAAGTAGCTATGCAGAGGCTCAATGAACTCGCCAATTAAAAGATTAAGATGGCTTTCGTCCATTTTATTTTTAACCAGTCGCTCAAGAAGCCGGACCGTTCCCATCTTAAAACTCTGAGTGGCAACAAGGCGCGCGTTCTCACTGAGGGAAATTTCAACGCTCCCTCCGCCAATATCGATGGCGATCACTTTTTTTCGAGCGAGGTCGATTTCATTTTTTACCGCAACATAGATGATCTCGGCTTCTTCATCACCTTCGATGATATGGATTTTAATGCCGGTCTCTTTTTGTATGAAAGACATAAACTCATCGCGATTTTTGGCTTCACGAACGGCGCTAGTCGCGACGGCTCTGCAGTTTTTGACATCAAATTTTTTAAGTTGAGCTTTGAACAGGTCAAAAGCCTTGACGACCTTGAGTTGGGTTTTGTTCGCAATTTCTCCATCTAAAAAAGAATCATGGCCGAGGCGAACGGGCTCACGAATTTTTTTCAAAATACGCATACGCTGGCTATCGGTGTTCCATTCACCGATAATCAGTCGCAAAGCATTTGAGCCCATATCTATGGCGGCGTAATTCTGATTCATTCAATAACTTCCTGACAACTTGCTGACTCGATCCTGACAGTGTTTTTGGAGGCTTTATTGCATAATCAAATCATGCTGATGTCTGATCTTCACATTCACTCTACTTTTAGTGACGGTCAACTCTCAATTCCAGAGATCATCAATTTTTATGGATCTCGCGGTTTTAAAGCCATTGCAATTACGGATCATATTTGTGAAGAAAGAACTCTCATGGGGCGCGCGGCGCAGTTTCTTAACTACACGTTAAGGCCCCAAAATTTTGACCATTACTTGGATCTCATCGCCGAGCAAGGGGAGCGAGCCCTTCGAGAGTACGGCATGCAAGTGCTTCCGGGCTTTGAGGTTTCAAAAAACTCTCTGAGAAACAGTCGCTCCGCCCATATTTTGGGAATCGGGGTATCGCGATTTGTGAGTGCCGATAATGAGATTGATGAGATTATCAAACAAATTCGAGAACAAGGGGCTCTTTGCATCGCTGCTCATCCGGTATCGACCAGAAAATTTGAAAAACAAACCTATCATCTGTGGGATCGCCGTGATTGTTATCGCAATTCGTTTGATGCGTGGGAGGTCGCTAGTGGACCTCACTTTTTTGGAGAAGTGGCTGAGTCTGGTCTTCCTCTACTAGCGACAAGCGATTTTCATCGGCCAGAGCATGTCCATTCATGGAAGACGTTAATTGACTGCAAGTCTCATCCTGAGGCTGTGCTTGAGGCTGTTCGCCGGCAAAAAGTGGAGTTCAAGTTCTTTGAAGGGCGAGAGCTTTGCGAGAGAGGCAACCAGGCAAGTCAGGCAACGTGGCATTCAGCGGCCGCATCAGGATCTGGCTTGAGGGTGTAGAAACAATAAGCTGGCCACAACCTACACTTTTCCACTTTTAACTTATGCCGTGAACATATGCCAATATGCCATATGCCCTTTTCTATTCAATATTTTTGATAAACCCAATCAAGTCAGCTCCGTATTGATCCACACGTTTGGGACCAAGACCTTTGATCTCTAAAAGATCGTTGGTAGTCTGAGGTTGAGATTTACAAATTTCCGAGAGCACTTCATCAGTAAGAATCCGAAATGCCGGGATCCCTCGTTTTTTTGCAAGCTCGAGCCGCCAAGCTTTTAAAGTGAGAAAAAGGTCCGATTGAGGAGCTTTGCTTTTCGATCGGTCTTTTGTTTTGCGTTTTGTTTTTTGCTTTTTCTTTTTTGGGAGCGAAGAGGCAAAGGCCTGTTCACTGGCTACCGGAAGATTGGCCAGGTCTTGATCTGCAATGGACCGACCCTGAGTTGTCAGAGAGATCTTCCGGTAACTTATAGTTGTTCCACTTTGCTCAAATTCAGCTTGGGAGATTTTTACAAGACCTCCACGAGCTAGGCTTGTCAAAACACTTTCAAAAGCCCGCCGTGAAATTGAGATTTGGCTTTGCATCTTGGGCGACGACACACGTTCGAAGAGTCGACCGGCTGCCTGGTTGTCGCTACCTTCGAGGCTTGCAATTATAATGGCTGCAATCTCGCACTCGTCGTCTGAGAGGCAGCGTTTCTCAAATTGGAAGTCCGATGCCGACGGGGCACAGATATCACAAATTCCACAGTCGTTCCCGGCATCTGTAAGGTCGCCGAAGTGCTCAACAAGAACGCGCATCCGACAACGAAAGCTCTCTGTAAATGCCAAAGATTGCTTCAGTTGATTTTGTCGATGTTCAAATTGCCGGGAATAACCCTTTTCCCAAGAAGAATCTCCTTTGGAAATGTTCTCTTCGGGGTCAACGAGGGCCCCCTGATGAATCCATAATTTCTCAACCGCTTTATTGAAAGTTTCAGAGTCAAGGTGCGAGAACTTTTCCTGAAGGTCTTCTTTAGAGATCGGTGTGTTTTTAAGAGATTGAAAAATTTTCTTTAAGATTTCTATTTCAGGATAATCTCTGACGAAGAAAAACTCATGGGTCTTTAAATCAATGTACGAAAATAGAAGATACGCTTTCGCAGGAAGACCATCTCGGCCCGCCCTGCCAATTTCTTGATAGTAGCTCTCGACACTTCCAGGCATGCCTGCGTGGATGACTGTGCGGACATCCGCCTTATCGATGCCCATACCGAATGCTACAGTCGCAACGATGACATCTAACTTGCCGTTGAGAAAAAGGTCTTGAGATCGATCGCGGGCTGTAGCCGACATTCCAGCGTGATAAAGATCCACGCGAAAAGACTCTCGTAAGTCGGCACAAATTTGTTCGGCGGCCTTTCGAGTCGATGCGTAGACGATGGCGGGAAATCTCTCGTTGCCTCCAAGCAATTTGAGGATTGCGGCTGAGCGCTGGCTCGGATCGACTTTTAAAATTTGGATAGCGATATTAGTGCGGCGAAAACCCTGGATGAATTTTTTTGCTGATGTAAATCCCAGCTGATCGGCGATGTCTTTTTGCACGACGGGTGTTGCCGTCGCTGTAAGAGCAATCACTGGAGCTGGTCTGAGGTCTTTCAAGCGTTGGCCTAAAAGGCGATAATTTGGCCTAAAATCGTGTCCCCATTGAGAAATGCAGTGAGCCTCGTCGATGGCAATTAGAGCTAACTGTTGTTTTTGCAGAAGCTCAATAAAGCCGGGGACGGCAAGACGTTCGGGTGCGACAAATAAATAATCGAGTTTGCCGGCAAGATACTCAACGCAGACCTGGCGGGCTTGGGCACGTTCGCGCCCCGAATGAATGCGTTCGGCGGTGTGCCCGAGACTACGGAGTTTTGTGGTTTGGTCTTCGATGAGAGCGACAAGAGGACTTATGACAAGAGTCGTTCCACCCCGAGCTAGTCCAGGCAATTGATAGCAGAGTGATTTTCCTGCGCCCGTCGGCATGACAAGAAGAGCATCATGTCCGTCGACGAGGGCTTGGCACACCTGCTCTTGAGACGGCCGAAATTTTTCAAAACCAAATCGTGTCTTGAGAAGCTCATGAATATTTTTTGTTGCAGCAGCAGCTCTTGGTACAACAGGTGTACTCATGAGAGTTTTCATCGATTCCGTGGGAGGTTGTGTTGGTTTTGCTGTCTTTAGTGCCTCATAGACGCGCCCGCGAATTTCGGTCTCGAGCTCCTCGATAAATTGATGGTGAGTTTTTCGTCCTGATTGAATCAGAGAAAGATCACGTTCCCATCTTGCCGTGAGTTCTGGACTTTTGACAGATTCATGGACAAGGTCGATCAGACGAAATCCCATGGGAGTTGCACGTAGAGATTTTCCATCCCGGGCGAGGTAGCCTCTTGCGAGCAGGGTTTCAATAATTGTCGCGCGGGTTGCAGGAGTTCCAAGACCTGCGTCTCGCATGATGCGCGCGAGGTCTTTATCTTCGAGTTTGCGACCTGCTGTTTCCATGCCTGTAAGAAGGGCAGCTTCCGTCAGGTGGGGTGGCGGCCGGGTTGTTTTTTTCTTGATTTCGACTTCGCTGACTTTGACGGCTAGACCCTGGAGCAAAATCGGTGAAAGGAAGTCCTCCGCGGTAGTTTCAGACATATCTTTTTTGTTCGAAACCTCAAGGTCCTTCCAACCCATCTTTTTAATAACAGTTCCGATGGTTCGAAAAAGGTCTTTGTGAGTAGAGTTTACGAGTGTCATGAGCGTAGTGACGGATGTCACATGGTCGCCTTGCCAGCAGGACAGGAGCCTTCGACAGATGAGATCGTAAATCTTTATTTCATCAGCAGTGCAGGACCGCGACCGCGCGGGAACTTCTGTTGGAATGATGGCGTGGTGATCAGTCACTTGAGTGTCATCTACAAATCTTGGTCCAAGAGGAACTTTGCCAGTCTCCTCGCTGACCGTGTAGCTACCTCGAATATTTTTAACAATTTCGGGAAGCGTCTCACACACGGCTTGCGATAGGTGCCGACTGTCGGTTCGAGGATAACTGATGAGTTTGTGCTTTTCGTAGAGGGCTTGTGCAAGTTCAAGAGTTTTGGCGGCAGAAAAACCAAAGACTCGATTGGCATGGCGCTGAAGTTCGGTCAAATCGTAGAGCAGGGGCGGCGGCTGACGATCCTCTCGCTCTTCTAGCGATTGAATCAGTGCGTGGCCACCGAGAACTCGAGTCTTTATCTGCTCTGCAAGTTTTCCGTCGGCGGCAAGACGCAAGATTTTTGCGAACTCTTTGCTGGGGGGTTGGGGTTGTTCTCCGATGTAAAAACCTTGGTAAGACGCCTGGTTCTCAAATGAGAAGTGGCCTTTAAGCTCGATGTAATCTTCAGGTTTGAAGTTTTGAATCTCTTGATCTCTGTCCACGACGAGTTTGAGAGTTGGAGTTTGCACTCGCCCTACAAAAAATGGTTCTCCCGTCGCAAGTGCGTAGGCTCTCGAATAGTTCATGCCAATGAGCCAGTCAGCTTGACTGCGAGCTTTGGCCGCACTTGCAAGGCCTTCGTAATGGGAGCTTGGTTTTAAGTTCGCAAGTCCTGTTCGAATCGCCTCCGATGTGAGTGACGAAACCCAAAGGCGCGACACAGGTATGCGGCAGCCAGTTGCTTCCATGAGATAGCGAAAAATCAGCTCGCCCTCTCGTCCAGCGTCTGTTGCGCAGATGATTTGATCACAAACGCGCATCAAGCTTTTGATAATCTCAAATTGAGATTTTGTCTTTTCGATGACTTTGAGGGGCCAGGACTTTGGAAGCATCGGAAGAGCTGCTGCCTGCCATTTCCTCCAATCGGGATTGATCTCGTGAGGCTCAGGCAAAGTCACGAGATGGCCAAAAGCCCAGGTCACCTGATAGCCGTTGCCAGATAAGACTCCGGGACCAGGTTGAACAGCGCCAATGACTTGGGCGATGTCTCGAGCAACAGAGGGTTTTTCAGCGATGATGAGCGTCTTCATTCGTGCAAGATTTTAACTGCATTTTTTGGGGAAAGGAAAGCACTGGTTAAAAACTTTACGACTGACGTCTTCGTGGACACGGTCCGAGGTCTGGCGGGCAGTTGGACCAGCATGTCATCCTTTGCGTTTTGAAAAGTCAAACTTGCTGTCTCAACTTGTAACACTTTAATGCAAAAAAGTTAGTGGTGACGCAAGTGAGAATGCTAAGATAAAACGTCGGGGGAATTTTGAAATCAATAGCCTATTTCTTCTTTTTGGGGATGATAGTTGCAACAAGCGTCGAAGCTCGTTATCTCACAAATTCCGAAATTGTCCGTCGTTGTTACATCCAAATGACAGGAACCAGGTTACGCGCTGGAGATCCTATTTTAGAGCGCGCTAAAGCCGGTGAGGATGGCGGTCTTCTTTGCGCAAGTCTTTTGGACTCAGTTTCCCTCGGCTCAAACAACATGATCCAATCGTCTCGCGGGGATGGAGTTTTATTCCTCCAGCGCTTTCATGAAATTCACAGAAATTGGTTGGGTAAAAAATGGATCAACCAAGCGGATGTGTCGCAAGATCCGTTTTTCTTCACGCCTGATGTTTACGACGGGTCAGAACCTTCTCTGTTTATCACTCGAGCATTATTCACTCCTGGGATGAGGTATGAGAGCGTGCTTCGAGGAACAACAGGCCTTCGCGCCAAACGCGATCCGTCGAGCCTGTCTGTGTATGCAAAAGGTGCCAATGGAGTTGCGCGGGTATCTCGATATATGAATGCCGATCCTAAGTATGATGATTTTTTTATCGATGTGAGCGGCGGAGTTGCTGGACCCTTGGTTCGTGTTCCGACAAGCTTAGTGCAAGTCGGTGTTCTTATGGGGATTGAACCTCAGACAGAGACGGCGTCTTCACCGTTCGTATGGTTGGGAGCGCCTAATCCATCGGTTCCCGTGAATCCTCCTGGGATAGTAGTGCCACAGCTCATCTATCAAAACTACGGTGGCGGCGCCATTGGAACCATTCCTTATCTGCTGATGAACTTTGGTCATTCCACCACTTATCAAACCAATGGAACAACAAAGCTTCCACGTCGTTGGATGCAGTCGGTGTTCGAAGACTTTTTATGCCGAAGCGGCGCAATGGCTCGTGAGACTGACGTTGGCGGCTACCTACGAGGCGCGACGGCGGCTCCCTTTCGTCAGCAAAAATCTTGTCTGCGCTGCCACTCTGCTTACGATCAAGCAGCTTTGACCACACGAAATATTACTCCTGCTTCATTTTCAAACTTTCTCCCCGCAGATGGGGGCCGCACAACGACGACTGCGGGTCACTTTGTTGTGGACACAGCGGAAGGCCCCGGGCAAGAGCCATGGCCCGTATTGCCAGTCACTAATTTTTCAAGACAACCCCCAAAGGGTCAGCTCTTTTTCCGCTCCATTGATGGAACTCTCGTGCAAAAACCTGTGAATAATCTCGATGAGCTAGGAACTGCCTTAAGCTTGACCGATGATTTTTACGCGTGTGCAGCGGACCACTACTTGGAATATTTCACAGGAATTAAAGTTCCGCTCTTTGACATGAGTGACACTGCTAACGAGTCTCGTGTGAGTTCCATGACGGCGGCTGACAGAGAGGCAAGGCAATTTGTTATCGATCTCGGGGCAGAACTCAAAGTTACGGGCCAAGTGAAAAAAGTCATCCAGCGAATTTTTGCATCAGATTTTTATAAAAAAACAGATTTCAACCGTGCAAAGAAGGTCAAATGAAACGTCGGGCTTTACTCCAAAGTGGTTTGTTAGGAGCGACGTCTGCCATAGCAGCGCAAAGTCCGCCAGTCAGACAATTTATCAATACATTCTTACGAAGCTTCAATGGCACGGCTTCAGCTGCAGACTCTGATGTTCCTAACTACATCGTCTTTAATTTTGCAGGCGCTCCTCCTCGGTGGTGTTTTGATCACTTCCTTAAAACAAAACCTACTGAACCAGATCTATATCCTAACTCTCTGGTGAGCACTCGATACTCCGGCGGCGGAGCGACGTACACGCAGCCTGAGTACAGTTTGTTTAGTCACAATGGAGTGCTCGTCCCGCACATGTGGTCCACGTCAGTGGCAGGTGTGAGTGGCATGGTTCCACTGACGGGTCTTTTAGATAACATGCTTGTCATCCGTGGTTATGGGACTGGGGTTGATGGTCATCCCAACAATTCAGTGATGCAAACTGCGCCTGTTCCTTCCGTTGGAAGCATTCATGGAGCTATCGCCGATATTTCGCAAACGCCGCTTCGAGCTTTGCAATACCCAGACCTTGGAACTTTTTCTGGCTATCGATCCAATATTGGAACTGGAATCACAACATTGCAGCCGGTGGATGCGGCAACTAACCTTCTCAGCTCGGCACTGAGCTCATTTAGAGCTAAGACTGAAACTGCCGCAGCAATGGGGCTCAAGACTCAATTTCGAGATGTCGCTGAGCAAGTTCAAATGAGCTTTGAAAATGATCTCTACAATCAGGTCCAAGACGCTCAAGCCATCATCAAAGACCATGAGGCCGCACAAAAAACTCTTATAAATGGCGTTGAAGATCTTATCGCCATGTGGCCTGGCCTTTTTCAAAAGTACTATAATCTGATCACGGCCACGAGTCGGGCTTTAGACGTGCCTTTTCTAACGGATAAACCAATCATCGTGCCTTCGTTAGTGCCTAATCTCGCACCGGGCGATGTCTTTGGGTTGCACACTATCGATGGCGTTTACTATCCGACACCAGGCACAGATATCAGAACTTGGTTGGCCACCACAAACTATGCCCGCATTGCTCAGGGATTTGCCTTGGCCGAGTTTGCAGTCGTCAACAAGTATGCAAGCACCGTCGAGCTGGGAATTGAAAACTTCTCTACGATGGTGCTGACAGGAAGCTTTTCCTCTTCAAGCACGGGCTTGCCTGCACCAGTCACAAAGCAAATCTCGGTGCTTTTGGACCAGCATGCAACCGGATCTCATGCGGGCCTTATGCTCAACACTGCGATGTATCGAGGTTTTGCATCTTGTTTGACGGAATTGATTCGAGTTCTGAAAGCAAAGTCTTTATTTGAGAAGTCTTTCATCCACGTCGTTTCGGATTTTGGGAGAACTCCGCGGGACACAGGTCATGGAGCTGATCACGGATATGATGGAATGATCACATCGGTTTTTTCGGGTGTTATCGAAAAAGGCCCGCTGGTCGTAGGCAACGTGAACCGCAATGGAATTGGCGGCGCCTATACAACATCTTATGGAAACAAAGACGTGACGACGATCAACTCTGATCTTGGAACACAGAATTTGGTGCTGGGGCCCGCCCACGTCGCATCGTCAATGGCGGTACTCATGGGACTGCCAGAAAATCGCTGGATCAACTTAGCTCAGCCGCTGGTGGGTCTGCAAAATAACCGTGCCTACGTGAAAGCCTCTGGGAGGCTCACGTGATTCATAAAAACACTCTCGGTTTTATCACGGTTTTTATTTTATCCTTTGGATTTGTCACGAGCGTCTTTCAAAACTGTAGTGCTCCTGAGCATGCGCAGTCAGACGTTGTCAGCGTTGATCTCCCGAGCAATCATCCTGCTGGCGATGACCAAGGCGTTACGGCGAACTACGGTGGCACGCGCACTCCTTTAATGGACACAGAACAAATTACAGACTCTATGAAAATGGCGTTTAACCCTAATGCGGATGCCAATTTGAACACGTACATTGAGGCGGTTTCAAATCTTGAACTTCGGCCTATGATGCATTTAGTGGGTGGAAGTTGTGAGCCTGCCCGTCGTGGAAATTTAGAGGAGTGTGCAGGTTCCATCAGTCACCTTGCCGATTTGCTTGTCAGCTCGACATCATCAACTCGCGAAGCAGCTCGTATCCAAGTGTGTTTGCGTTTGACCTCTAACGCGGGCCTTGTGGGCGTTGTTGTCAACCAAGTTAAGGGCGCTTCGCCGGGACCAGAGGATGAAAGCATTCGGCTTTTAGCTGCCCAATTTTATCCTGAGGGGCTTTCTGAACCTGTTGTACAAAAATTGATTTGGGCGGACCGAGAACTTGCAAGCAGAAACGCCACCCTTCTGGATCGCTGGAGGTTTTTAACTCAGCTCCTTTGTGAGTCGCCGAATTGGGAGGTCTTGTGACCTGGAATGTACGTATCCTGTTGTGTGCCATGGGATTTCTCACATTGTTTTTTTCAAACTGCTCAAGCCCATTTCAAAACTATGAGGGGGATGACTCGTCACTGGTCGCCTTTTCAGCGTTTTCACAAGGGACCTACGCGGATTTGAATTGGTCAGCTGAGTCCAAGAGTATAAAAGTCAATGAGAACTCCCAGGTTGAGCGTCTTTTAGATCAAACGATGGACGGGATCTCTCTTTATCCGCCTTATCGCATAGGAACCGCTTCTCTCAATTTGGACGCGGCTCCAAGACTAGGTGCTGTCGACAATAGAAAATGGCTTAATTTTTTACCACAGACGACGCTCACCTCAGTAGCCTCTGACTTGAGTGAGTTTGTCTCTGACAATTACACCGTGGCGCTTGTCGTTCAGGGAGTCACACCAGGCGCCAATTTGGTGGATGATCCCAAGGTTGTCCGCCTCTTTGGTTTGGTTCCTACAAATGGCGATGAAACTGGATACTTGGGCATAGATGTTGCTCCAACGGCCGCCGGTGGCCTTCAGTTTTATGTTTTCATTTACTTTAATGCGACTAATGTGAAAAGTTACACCTACGTTTTAGAAAATCAGAGTGTGATAACTGGCACTATGGCTCTGGTCGCTCGCTACAACAAGGCGGGCGACAAACTGACCTTGCTCATCAACGGAGCCAAAGTCACAGCCGACATTGCAACTCAAGGATCGCCGCCCCAGCTTCCATTGGCCCCGCGAAAACTTTTTATCCATATAGAAACTGGGTATGGCAGCTACGGAAGATTCAAACTTGGAGAGCTCGCCATGTGGAGACGTGCGCTTTCTGACGACGAATTGCTCTATTACTCGAAAAATCTGTTCAACTACTGGACAGGACGGCCCATCGAGGGAGCACCTACAGGCGGCGGAAACGGAACAGGAGGCACCGATGTGTTCCCACAAATTGCCGCGATTTTCGAGGCCACGAAAAACACTTCAGGAAGCAACTGCCTTGCCTGTCATGCGAGCATTACTTCAAAAAGCTGGATCTTGGCTGAGCCAGGATGGATTAAAAAAGGCGATCCTCCGAATTCGCTGCTGATTCAAGCGGTCACCCATGTTCTTGGTGGAACAAAGGATATGCCTAGTGGCGGTGGCCAGATGGCGGCGAGTGATATTCAAAAAATTCGCGATTGGATCCAGGCTGGCGCGAACTAGGGAATTGCTCACTATGTGACAATTTTTGATCCACCTCTTAAGAAAAGAATTCAGAATCCCAATTCTAAGGTGAAATTGAGCCCAGGCCCCGTTAGTTTTAGCAAAACTCGGAGGCTCCATGATTTTTAAAATCCTCGTATTAGGAATGAGCGCGGCATTTGCAGGCCACAACGACTGCGCAGGGAATAATAGCTGCACGGTAAATCCAGGTGAAGGCAATCATGGAGTTTATGTGGACCCTGTGGAGCGACTCCCTGAATGCACGTCTAAAATGACTCACTTTGCACGACCTCTCCGTCTGAATGATGGCCGCTTGGTCTATGCCACTCGTGATGCGATCTTTGTTTGTAAAGTCACAAAAGTTAGCGACTACTAAATGTTTCAAGCCAAAGTTTTAATTTTAGCACTGACGCTTCTTTGTTCTGCGCAAGTTTTTGCAAAGATCGATCGGCTCGTTGAAATCGAAAATGGCCTTTGGCGGGGAAGTCATCCTAGTGAAGCTGCGGACTACGATCTTCTCAAGCAAAAAGGCATTACGACCATCGTGGATTTAAGAAATCGCGATACCGAGGCTGAAAAGGCGATGGCGGCTTCCCTCGGGATCACGTACATTAATATCCCAATGGATGGTTTTAAAACACCGCCAGCGGCAGACATCGCTAAGATTCTCTCGGTTTTGCAAGACTCGGCTCGCCGCCCACTTTTTATACATTGTCATATGGGCCGCGATCGTACCGGCTTGATTTCTGCTCTTTATCGTGTGAAGGCTCAAGGCTGGTCACCAGAAAAAGCGCTTGCCGAATGGGAGTCGTTAGGATTTGAAAAAGAGCATTTCCCAAAGATGTACAATTTTTTTGTGCAAGAGACAAAATCCCAATTAGCCCCTCTTCTGCATGGGGCCATCAGTTGCCGCGGCGTCTGGTAATCTGATCTGATGGCAGGCTATGAAATATTTTTCGTGGCCCCCAGGGCTTATTGCCGTTTTTTTATGTTTGAACGTCTCGTGGTCGCATGCGCAGATCCCTAATCCCGAGTCGCCAGCCTCGGTGCCACCTCCTTCGACGCCAGAGCCTGCTCCCAAAATAGAGCCTCCGACGCTTCCTCCAGATCCGGCGGCGCCCGCCCCTCCAACAGAAAGCTCAGCCCCAGTGACTCCTGATGAGGTACCGACTCAGGCGGTGCATGCTGATGATATGGCTCCCGTAGATGTCACTCCTTTGGATGAGCAAAAAGCGGTCCCCTACAAAGCGGTTAGGGAGTCTGATATCGATCTCAAGAAATTGCATTTCTTGGGCGATGCCATTTTTCAATTTCAAACCCTTCAGCGCCCGTCCTCTGAGCAAAATCATGGGGCTTTTTCTATTCCGTATTTAACTCTGGGAGCTGAAACGACATTAGCTTCCGGAGCCCTCCTGCGAGCCACAATGCAGTTAGGCGAAAATCGCGATGCCACATCACATCGCTACGACACACAGACTGAAGAAATGTGGATTTCTGGTGAGCCCATCTACGGTTTGACGGCGCGTTTGGGCCTCCAGCCCTCGCCTTGGAATGAGCTTTGGAATTCCTATTCGGCGCTCGCATCCCTCGCCCGAGAGGGAAGAGAAACTCTCGAAAGATTTGATTTTCTGACGGACGATATGGGACTTCAAATAAAAACCAACGATGGTCTTTCGCGCTACATGCACCTGCTTTTTTTCTACAAAAATGGCGAGGGCAGGGCTTCGGAAGAAAAGGGCAGTCACAAAGATATAGAGAGCATGATCACCGTTGGCTCCCCCGAGGATGAGAAGGACTTCCGTTGGACTCTGGCTGCTGCTTATCACCAAGGCAATTATGAAAATATTGATCCCACACAGAATGTGAGAAATCGAACCTTGGGTTTGGTTGCGATCCAATGGCCGCGCACTTTTCGCTTGCTTGGCGAGTATTTCGAGACTCAAGATGCTATCGATGGGCTGCCGACCACTCAGCCAGGCCCTCCGGATCTTAGCTCGAGGGCGGGGCAGATCGCTAAAGGCAAAGGCTGGCAGGCTCAGGCCGCTCTCGGTTTGAGTTTTATTTCCGAGCGTCATCTCTTTGAGATTTTTGTGGAAGGTTCAAGTTTTGATCCCGACAATCAAATTGAACAGAACAACCGCTTGACGAGCACCTACGGAGTGAACTGCTATTGGAGCGACGATCTTACTTTCACGATCGCCACTCTTGTGCGCACTTATCAACCTCAGTATGGAGTGGAGAACGAGGATCGAGAAAGTTTGATTCTTTCGACGCGAGCGACGTTCTAAGGGCCGAAGAACCAAAAAAATCCTTGACCCTTGTGGCACGGAGAGTCAGTCTGAGAATGAACTCTAACAGATTCCTAATATGACATGGCTTCTTTAAGCGAATTATAACAGGGTCGCCAGAAAATCGAGGACGCGATGGAACGACATTTTGATGTCCAGCTTGATCAATTAAAAAAACGCATCCTCACCATGGGAGGAAATGTCGAACGCGCGATTTTTGAAGCCACCCAGGCCCTCATAAAAAGGGACATCCACGGGTTCAAAGTCGTGCACGACATCGAACGCCGAATTAACGACGATCATATTCAGATTGACGATGCTTGCGTGCAATTCTTGGCACAGCAGGCGCCTGTCGCTAAAGATCTGCGATTCATCATGTCTATCATCAAAATCAACACGGACTTAGAGCGCATGGGAGATCAAGCTTCTAACATTGCCCACAATGGGCAACATTATCTCACCTGTACACCAGTCAAGGAACTCGTGGACACACCTCGAATGGCTGAAACAGTTCGAGGAATGGTGAAAGCCGCTCTTGACTCTTTCGTGCGTGGAGATCTTGCCCTTGCCAAGGGTGTGCTTGAGACCGATGATATTGTCGATGAGCTCAAAGACAAAATTTTTCGGGACTTGATTCAGTACATGAGTCTGCATCCTGAAAATATTGAGGCCGCCATGGATTTAGTTTTAATTGCTAGAAATTTAGAACGACTCGGTGATCATGCAACCAATATTGCGGAGGATGTGATATATGCTTTTTCCGGACGCGACGTTAGACACGGTAACTCCCCTGAAAACCCAAAAAGCAAATAGCCAATTGCCCCAGGTCCTCGTGGTTGAGGACGAGCGAGAAATTCGCGAGCTTATCAGCCTCCATCTTTTACGACAAGGGTATGAGGTGCACGAGGCTGACAATGCTGAAGATGGACTTAAACAAATCCGCGCCCATAAATTTGATTTGCTGATACTCGATTGGATGCTTCCCCAGGCCTCGGGGGTTGATATCGTGCGGGCTCTACGTATCGCTGATGCGACTTCGTATCTTCCAGTATTAATGGTGACAGCGAAAGGTGAGCCAGCTGACATCGTAATGGGGCTTGAGGCTGGAGCCGATGATTATCTCACGAAACCTTTTGAGCCAGCCGTTTTGACGGCACGAGTGAAGGCCCTTTTGCGCCGAACTCCAAAAGTCGAGACAGAGAAATCAAGTCGTCAATTAGAAATTGGCGGTTTGATCTTAAACTTTGATACCTACGAAGCTCGCTGTGGGGAAGAGGCTCTTCAACTCACTCCTTCCGAATTTAAATTATTAGGCACTCTGGTGGCTAACGCTGGACGAGTTCTCACGCGTGATCGGCTTGTCCAGGAGATTCAGGGCGAGGGAATTTCTGTGGTCGGACGCACCATCGATACCCATGTTTTTGGACTTCGAAAAAAAATGGGCCCATGTGCAGATCTGATTGAGACTATCCGAGGAGTGGGATATCGTGTAAAAGCCTTATGAGGCTTATGACATCGATTTTTTTTCCTTGGCGTATTTTTTGGCGGACCTTTTTTCTGCAGGTCATTTGCTTTTCCGTTGTGTTCACTGTTTGTTTAGCCGTGAGTTTATCTCTTTTAGAGATGCCGGTCTCAGGTCATTGGGACCTCTTTTTAACCCTTGTTGCAGGGAGCCTTGTCGGCGTTTGGGTTTGCTCACTGTGGGTGGCTTATCGATTCACAGCACCTCTTACGACCGTCATGTTCAAAGCCCGTCGCCTGGCTTTTAAAAAAATCGCAAATACAAATGTTAAAAAAGATGACTGGGAGGTCTTCACCGAAGAAATCGGTGAGTACTACGAGTTAGAAAATGCGCTCAATCGTATCCGGCGAAAAATGCGCAAAAAAAGAGACCGCCTCGCACAAGAGCGCGAGGAAACAGAAGCTTTAATGAGCGCGGTGATGGATCTTATTGTGAGTGTTGATCTCAATGAGCACGTGACGTTTTTTAATTCCCATTTTGCGACTCACTTTATGCACTCCGAACAAACACATACGAGCCCCCAGCTCGCGGATTTATTCCGTCGAGACGATATTTTAGATCTTTTCACGAAATGTCTTCGAGGGGGTGAGTCTTACAAAGAGACCTTTCGAATTGCCTCACTTCTTGACGATTCCGCGAGATATTTTTCGCTGTCAGTGTCTCCTCTTCGAAAGGCAAAAACCCGAGAGGTGTATGGGGCCCTTGGTATTTTCCATGATGTGACCGAGCACAAAAAAGCAGAAGTGATCCGTATCGAATTTGTAGGCAACGCCTCTCATGAGCTGCGAACACCGCTCACCTCAATTAAGGGGTACATTGATACTCTGTCAGAAGACCTCAAGGCAGGGCGGTTTGATTCTGCGCCTCGATTTTTAGAAATTGTATCGCGCAATGTGAATCGGCTCATTGAGCTTGTGAACGACCTTCTGACGCTGTCAACCTTGGAGTCCCTTGGCGATATCAAACGAGAGCCCGTAAATCCAGAAGTTCTCACCCATCACGTGCTTCATCAGCTAGAAGGGCAGGCGAGAGAGAAAAACCTCATGATTCATTACCGCATTGGCTGCCATGAGTTTTTGGCGGATGGGCGTAAGGTGGAGCAGGTGATGGTGAATTTACTTTCTAATGCGATTAAATACATTCCCTCCAATCGGAGGATCGATATTTTCTGGGAAGTTAACCAGGAACAATCCGTCGTGCTAAGGGTTGCTGATAATGGTCCTGGAATTTTGAAAGAACATCATGAGCGGCTTTTCGAAAGGTTTTACCGCGTCGATAAGGGGCGCTCACGGGACATCGGCGGAACGGGCCTTGGACTCGCCATTGTCAAACATATCATGAATAACCATAAGGGCTCTGTGGCCGTTCATAGCGAACCTGGCAAGGGCGCTGAGTTTATCTGTACCTTTCCTCAAGCGGAGGCTTGACGCTGCGTTTGATATTCATTTTGCGTGTGCGTCGCTCTCCCACCTATGCTATGCAGGACCCGGTGAGGGGGATCTCAATGAAATTTTGGATAAAGTTCCTATTGGGGCTGAGTTTGTTGCTCGCCTTGGGAGCTTGTCATAATGCACAGGTCTCTTATGGGTCTCCTGACGGAGTTCGTGCGCGCCTGTCCAATCTCCTTCGAACAGGAGATATTCCTGGCCCCAATGACGAAGAGATCTGGGAGTCTAACCTCACACTCACCGAAGAGTGCCAGAAATTTCTCAACAACCTTCCAGCAGCATCTCTTCATGGGTTTTTAGAGGTTCCAGAAGATTACAATCTGCCAGAGGGCCGAAAAATTTTGGTGTTCTACTACGGTGCCATCAAAGATGGCGAGACGCCTATCCTCTTTTACAACGGTGGCCCAGGAGGATCCAGTTGGTCTTCTTATTATGGAATCTCAGACAAACAAGAGAAGGATGCAAAATGGGGGCGTCAGTCGTTTATTTTTATGGATCAGAGGGGAACAGGCTGTTCGACTCTCTATCCTGAAGGCTCTTCAACTGAAGATATTCTTCGCCTCACTCACTATTATTCACCGCAAATTGTTGCGGACTCTGAGGTCCTGAGGAAAAAACTTCTTGGAGATAGACCTTGGAAAATTTTTGGACAAAGTTATGGTGGCCTCATTGTTCATCGTTACATTTTGGACGCCCCTGACGGAGTGGTTTCTGCGTTTTCTCACGGTAGCACTTTAAACTCCGATCCCTACAAACGATTTTTTGAGCGCATCAAAGCGCAAAATTCAGTTTTAGGTGAATACCTCAAAGTCTATCCCGAAGATCTAGCGAGGCTTCAAGACATGAAGGAGCTGCTATCTCCCAGGGTTTGCTTGAAAGATTCTCGGAGTCGTTTCTGTGGCAAACAGCTGATGGTTGGACTGAACTTTCTATTAGGCTTTAACCGCTGGGATTCTATGCACCAATGGGTCATCGCTCTTTCGGATGATTTGAGGGCCTCACCTTATGATCTTTCGCAGTCCAAAGTTTGGTCTCGCTACTTTCTGTATTTAATGACGATTTATTCGGAGAAATCCTACGGTCCTAGCATCATCAATCGCATGGAGATGATCTACGACGGCGATTGTCCACGAGTGATGAGGGACTTAAAGCAAATGGGAGAGCATCCAGAAACTTGGCTCCTCCACGAATGCATGTTCTCTGCCCCTGAGATACAATCAGAAAATAGCGAAAAAGACGAAGAGTGGGCTGGCATCGAACAAGTTCTCAAAACAGTTCCTCCTAATCCCTTAAGGCTTGAAGATCTCAAGCTCAAACTCAAAGAGCACCCGCAAATTTCTTTTTACTTGTACTCAGGATCCAAAGATACATTTGTCCCAACCATCAATTTTTTAGAGGCAGTTCATGCTTTGGGGGGGTTCATTCACTATCGGAATTTTTCTTCCAGTGGGCACGATGGATTTCTCTCTGAAAACCAAATTATTGAGGATCTGTCGCGCTAGGTTTTGATTTCTTTTTTAATAAGGTCCACGAAAAAATCCGCATCTTTTTTGGAGTGCTCAAAAAACCACTCGCCTTTTGGATAAAGCACACAGCTTATCCCGCGATGGCATTGGCCTAGGCAACCACTGGCGTTCACCCGAACTAAATCTCTGCCTTGAGGAAGTTCTTTGACACGCTCTTTGATTTCGCGCCTGAGGTCCTCAGACCCAAGGTAGCCGCATTTGCCTTTTTTGTCGGGCCCATTCGTGCAGATGAACAAGTGGATTTTTGGAACCGTGTCTTTGTCCATGGGTTCACACTAAACTTTACACCTTGTGCAAGCAAGAGTATTTGTGACTTATGACGTTTGAGGAGTATTACAGCAACACGTTTGGAGTTCGGTGGCCCAGCCTCAAGCAGGCCCTGCTTTCAGATTCTATCCAAACACTTTATCCAAATCCATTTATTCCAGCAAAAAGCACACGCCCTGCATTTGCGCCGTGGCTTTCAGGTTGTGAGGTTTTTGAGGGCGGGGAGCTCAAGCGGGATGAATCGACAGGATTGTTAGAAGGCTACGTTCTTGATCCTGCTTCGGTAGTTGTGGCGCGAGCGTTAGGTGTTCAGCCAGGCGACCGAGTTCTTGATCTGTGCGCAGCTCCTGGGGGGAAAACTCTGGTCTTGGCGGAGGGCCTTGTAAAAAGTGGCGAGCTTACAAGTAATGAACCCTCTGAGGGGCGCAGGCATGCGCTTTTCAAAGTGATTCAGAATTATATTCCCACGGATCAACGCCCTCGCTTTTGGGTCAAGGGATGGGATGGTCAGCGCGTCGGGATGGCACAGCCTGGAGCGTTTGATCGGATTTTGGTCGATGCTCCCTGCTCTGGAGAGCGGCATTTGCTCCAGAACAAAAAGGAGCTTCAGGCGTGGACTCCGCAAAGAATTAAAAAATTGGCGCAAAAGCAATTTTCACTTTTGGCATCAGCGGCCCTTGCCGTGAAAGAAGGCGGCGTGATTGTCTATTCAACATGCGCCCTAAGCACACAAGAAAACGACGACGTTGTAGAAAAACTTCTCGAGCGCCGGCCTCAATGGGTGTGCGAACACGAGGAAGCTCCTAGTCCATTTGCTGAAAAAACAAAATGGGGATGGAATCATTGGCCTGATCGTTGTGGCTTTGGCCCTATGTATTTTTCAAGACTTAGGCTTGTTGGCGTTTGAGTTTTCGCTTTTCAAGATAGTCTTGAAAGCTCGTAGTGCCGTAGGTGAGCTTTTTGATGATATCGTCGGCTTCTTCTCGTAGAAACTCTTCGATATGATCCAGCTGGCGAAACGGGATGTGAGCCTGAGTGAACAGCTCCGCGATGTAGTCACCTACAGAATGGTAAACGAGATCATCCACGTCGCCGTCTTTTTCAGAAAAGTTTTCGATTCGATTTTGAAGAATTAAAAAAAGGCGGTCTTGTTGTATCATAGAATCCTGCCGAGAGTTGCTCATGCCTATTAGATCGGCCACGGATTTTATGTTCTAGAGGCTAGAATGAGGAAAGGCCCTAGTGACCAACGGCTCGGTGTAAAAGTGCCGCGATAAAGGCTACCGTAATCACTGGACCAATCAACAGATTGGGGTAAATAAAGAGCACACTCAACCAAAGTATGACGTAACGAAGTCCCTCTTTCATAATTTCTCCCTTTAATTCTTAAAGATCTTGTTCTGGTTCGTCGGCATCTAACGTTTCTTGAAAGCAAACACAGGAAAGGGCGCCGAGGTCATTTTCGTTTACATTGCAGCCTAGACCGTGTCCATCAAAATTCAATTTTAGAGCAAAGAGCTGTGAGTTCTTAGTCATGTAGTTAAAGCCAGCCTTGTCGCTGATTGAGATTTTATGACTGATTTCCTCCACCTTGAGGGTCCCGCGTTTTCGGAACTCATCAAAAGCCTTTTGGGGATTGTCACCTTTGAGCTCTGGTGGAATAGGAGCTGGCATGCCAAGACCTTCCTCATCATTCTGCAAAAACGTGATTTTCCAAGGAGTGTCTGCCGAGCTGTCGGCGCGTTCGTAAGAGAGGAGCTCGCCCCCATGTGGAGTGTCGATTTCTAGGCTTTGGAAAATAAGGACTTCGGGAGTCTGATTGAACTTCGTTTTGAGTGTGGCTGTGAGTTCGTCGAGTTTTACGGGAGCCTTGAGTCCATCAAACACGGACTGGAGCTGCGGAAGAGACGATTGATGAATGCAGTTCTGCGCCGTTTTTAATGCGAGCTCTGAGTTTCCTTTTTTACCTTCAGGACCTTTGCCCTCATTTTGAATGTCATCAAGGATAGGAGCCATTTCCGCAGATTCGCCAGAGTCATCAGGTCCTAAAACCTTCTCGAGACGAAAGTCCCAGAGCGCAAATCCCAGAGCCACAATCGCGAAAAAAGCCACTACGGCGAGCGCTATAAGAATGGAGCGTTTCTGGTTTTTTTCTGAAATTTGCTTGGTCTTTGGATCCATGTAAGAAGATCTTACTTTGATAAATGCCCTAGAGGCGAGAGAAATTCATGAGTGAGATCAAAGGTTAAGACACATTTTGTCAGGACCTGGACGACCCCAAATGGTTTTTCTAGCCATCTATCACTCTGCGTGTCAGAATTCTCTCATGGGGCTTATAGAAAAACGTTTAGTCAGCATAAAAAATGGGCATCAGGTTCAAATTCGGTCCGTAGTTGGCGGCGATGCTCCTGCGATCCTGGCACTTGCAAAAAAAATTCTTCAAACTAGCGACTACCTTGAAACGGATCCTGACGAATTTCAAGTGAGCGTGGAGAGTGAAAAGCAGTGGATTCAAACGCTCACTGACGATGAAGGAAGTCTGCTTTTGGTGGCCGAACACGATCACCAGGCCGTAGCTCTATTAGATATTTCTCGTCGCAATAAACTGAAGCTGAGTCATTCTGGCCAACTCGGCATGGGCATTCACAAAAACTGGCGCGGGATCGGGCTTGGGCAAGCGATGCTGGACATTGCTCTTAAGTGGGCTGAAGATCAGTCGCCACTTCACCGTCTTCAGCTTCATGTCATGAGTGGAAACCGCGCGGCCCTAGGACTTTACGGCAAACTGAATTTTGTGGAAGAGGGCGTTCAGAGAAAAGCCATTCGGCAAAAAAACGGAACTTTTTCTGACCTTATCCTGATGTGCCGTTTGTTGAAATAACCGGGAACGCAATTACAAAACGTGCCCCTTGAGTGTAATTTGCATCAAGGTCAAGGGTCGCCCCATGCAGCTGCGCAACCTTCTTACAAATCGCAAGACCAAGACCAAACCCAGTTGCCGCTTGGGAAGTTAAAGGACTGCGGTAAAAACGTTCAAAGATATTTGCATGATCGCCTCTCGGTATGCCAGGGCCTTCGTCGCTGACCGATACCAAAATTGCCTGATTGCCATGGGCGACTTCGACCTTCACTACGGAGTCTGGTGCCGTGTATTTGACAGCATTTTCTAAGAGATTGTAAATCAAAAGTTCGACAAGGTCTGGATCGGCATTGATGAGAGGCTCGTCAAGAGATTCGGGATTAGCTAAGGTAAAACGGATCCGCACATTTTTTTCTTTATAGGCTTTTTCTACCTTTTGGATCATGGAGAAAACGAGATCGGTCACAGAGACCTTGAGCATTTGAAGGCTTGCGACGCCGGCATCGGCCCTGGCCAAAAGAAGCATGTCCTTGACGATGCGAGAAAGTCGGTCGATCTCTTGGGAGAAGCTCGCAAAGTGAAAGTTTTTTTCACCCTCTTGTTTATTGAGCACGTCGAGTTCAACTCGCATCGTTGCAAGAGGCGTGAGAAGTTGGTGAGAAGCATCGGCAATAAATCGTTCTTGACTCAAAAATGCCTGCTCGATGCGATCGAGCATATGATTGAGAGTTTGAATCAACTGGTAGATTTCATCATTGATTTTTGGAAGAGGAATGCGATCCGAAAGAACCTGAGGGTTGATGCTCGAGGCTTTTTTAATGATTCCAGTGACTGGCCTAAGAGCCCGGCCTGCCATAAAATAGCCAAGTGCGGTTGCTAAAAACAAAATGATTGGGACAGTGATTAGAAAAAATCGACCCAACCCCTTCGTTTGCCTTTCAAGCGATGTCATTGGCACGGCGATTTGCAAAATAATTTGCGGCACCGGAGAGTCATCGATCGGAAAACTGATCAATCGATACTGATGAGCGCTACCCTCTACAAATTTACCCATGGATTGCTTCTCGAGTGTGCGAAAAACGGCATCATGTCCACGGGCTAAGAGTTTAAAGTCTTCCCTGAAGGGGGGATTGAAACTGTCTTCCGGACCATAACGAGTGATGATACTTCCATTCAGAGTACGAATCAGCATGAGTCCAGTGCCAAGTGGAAACGGAAAGGTTTTTCCGCGATCAAAATCAACCGTCGGGGAAACTGAGAGATCTCCCGCGTGAGAGATGTCTATGGACTCCAAAACGTCGACGGCATAATTGTAGAGAGCGGCGTCGAATTCTTTAAGATGGGATTCAACAAATACATCGTACAGAACCAAACTGAAAATAATCAGACTGGTTCCGAATAGCGCTAAATAAAGCAGGGTGAGTCTCACCCTTATATTAACGACTCTATTCCACAGTTTGTTTAAGAACATAGCCTACGCCAACAACAGTGTTGATGAGCCTTTTGTCAAAGGGATTATCGACTTTTTTGCGTAGCATGTTCACGTAAACGTCAATGACGTTACTTTCGGAATCAAACCGAATCTCCCAAACTTTTTCTGCAAGCTCAGCCCGTGACAGGGGGCGCTCAGGATTTTTCATGAAATACTCAAGAAGCGAAAACTCTTTGGCGGTAAGCGAGATTTCTTGCGATTGTCTTTTGGCTTTTCGATCAATGAGATCCAGCTCCATGTCCCCATAGAAAAGGCTCGGATTTAAGTGCGCCTGATTTCGTCTGAGAAGAGCTCGAATTCTAGCTAAAAGCTCCTCAAATGAAAACGGCTTGGTGACGTAATCGTCAGCGCCTGCGTCTAGGCCAGAAACTTTGTCTTTCGTTGTTGAAAGAGCTGTGAGCATGAGGATCGATCCCTTAAAGCCTTGATTGCGAACTTTCTTAGCGGTCTCAATTCCATTTTGGTCGGGCAGCATGACATCAAGAACGATGAGAGCATACTCATTATGAGAGACCAGGTCTTCAGCCACTTTGCCGGTCTCAGCGACATCGGCTTGGTAGCCCTCGTTTTCAAGTCCTTGTTTAATGGTTTGGGCCATTTTAGGTTGATCTTCGACCACAAGAATTTTCATAGAGCTTTTTTCAGTCGAGATAGGGGTCTTTTCTGTTTCTATTTTTTCGCTCATGGAGCCTCCGGTTTTTTAGATCCCTCAACTTTGCTGATTTGCTTAGATTCTTTATCAGCTTCGATACTGATTGAGGTTTGTTTTTTTTGGCTTTCGCGCAAAAGAGCTATGTCTTTAGCCGCAGTACTTAGTTGTCCTGAAAGAACGTAAGGCCCGCGTTTTTGCTTGAAAAAAATGCGGTGATCGTCGCCATCGTCCTGAATTTGCGCGACACTGTCTTTGAAAATTTCCTTTTCACCTTGAGCCTCGGCTTCGTAAACATGGGTGTTGTATTTGGACGGTTTGCCGGCCTTCGCCGGTGCCTGTGCGAATGCGAGAGAGGCCATGAGTGCAATAAGGCTTGTAGCAATCAGCGAAAGCCATAACAGATTCTTTTGATGTTGGTTCATAAACTCCCTTTGGTGAAGGTTGTCGAAACGGCAGTCCACATTTTTAAGAAGTTAATCTTTTCAAGGCGTTTGATTTTAAGGCCGGCCTTATCTAACAAGGGCTGCATCTCAAGAGTTGAAGTAAAACCTAGCTTTTTGGCGACAGGGTCAAACAGAGTTTCTGCTTGGGAGATGAGCTTATCATCGGATTTAAAGTGATTCATAAGCACAATCAGGCCGGATGGTTTGCACACGCGTTTCATCTCCGCAAGGGCTTTTAGTGGCTCACTCGTCGCGCTGATGAAGAGGTTGGCCAGAACCTTGTCATAAGTATTATCCGCAAATTTTAATTGAGACGCATTCATCTGTTGAATTTCGATATTGGGAAGACTGAGTTTGTCTTTAAGTGCGTGGGCCTGTTTGAGCATCTCTTCAGAAAGGTCCACCGCCGTCACCTGGCAGTAGTTAGGATAAAGCGGAAATGTAAGACCGGTTCCTACACCCACTTCTAAGATTTTTTCACCAGGTTTGATTTCTAGAAGGTCAATCGAGAGCTTTCGCCCTCCTTCGAAGATCAGCTGCCCAAAAAGGTAATTATAAAAAGGAGGCCACCATTTGTAGGCTGCTTCAAATCGATGATGCTTAAAATCCACTAGATTCTCCTCGTTAACTTCTAAAATTAACTTTACGTGGGAAAGAAGGGTAAGGCTATTGAAGAAACTCCAGGTCAACGGTTTATTGCCGGAGGCCTAAGGGAATTTTCATCTATGTTGACGAATCCGGTATAAAGTAATGACAAAATCCTAAAAAAAATCTATGGCAAGACGAGGAATTCTTTCAGAGGAGCCTGTATGACACCGATTCGTCTCACTCAAACCGTACAAAAAGGGGGATGTGCTGCTAAGGTCGCAGCGCACGAGCTCCGCAAATTGCTCGGTCTTGTTCGCTTCCCAGCAAAGCCCGAAGAGCTTTTAGTCGACGGGGAACATTTTGATGACGCGGCTATTTACCGGCTCTCACCCACTCAAGCACTGGTGCAGACGCTTGATTTCTTTACTCCTATTGTGGATTCCTCTCACTGGTTTGGAAAAATCGCAGCTGCTAACGCCATTAGCGACGTCTATGCAATGGGGGGCCGTCCTGCCACCTGCATGGCGATTCTGGCTTACCCGGTCGCGCAATTCGCGCCCGAGCTTGTCGCTGAAGTTTTACAAGGTGCCTGCGATGTGATGTCAGAGGCCAAAGCAGGTCTTGCTGGCGGTCACTCTATTGACGATGACACTTTAAAGTTTGGCCTTTCCGTCACGGGGTTCGTCAATCCGCAAACAATGTGGACCAATGCAGGAGCACGACCTGGCGATGTTTTGATTCTGACCAAACCCCTTGGTACCGGAACTCTCACCGCAGCCCTCAAGCGCTCAGAGACGACTGAAGAAAAAATAGAGCCTGCGCTCAAATCCATGGCCCGACTCAACAACGTGATTGATTTTCTGTCTCCCGAAGTCGCGGCAAAAATTCACGCGGCTACTGACGTCACCGGTTTTGGACTTATTGGACATGGCTTACAAATGGCAGAGGCCAGTGGAGTTACTTTCGAAATTGATTCGCAAGCTCTTCCGGTTTTTGAAGGTGTTATGGACAGTCTCAAGGCGGGCTTTCTCACCAAAGCCCATCGGTCTAATACTGCGTACGCCGGCGAGCGAGTTCGATGGAGAGATCTCAAAGATCCTCTATTGACCTCCGTAGTTTCTGATCCTCAAACCAGCGGCGGCCTTTTAATTTCAGTTCCTGGGGAGCATGCTACCGAAGTTCTTCGGCAAATCCAGGTGGCATTTCCTGACGCGCGCAAAATTGGCGGCGTCCTTCCTCAGCAGCAGAGTAAAATTGAATTCATCTGAGATTTTTCCATCGGACCTTACGCAAATTTTTAAAAACGACATCCCATCTGTGGATGTCAGAGCTCCAGTTGAGTTTGCTCAAGGTCATGTTCCCAATGCCGTCAATCTCCCAATCATGAACGATCAAGAGCGAGAGCGCGTTGGTCTATGTTACAAGCAGCAGGGCCAAGAGCGAGCCATTGAGCTTGGGCATAGCCTCGTCAGTGGGAACATCAAGGCCAGACGGGTGGAAGCATGGGTTGAGTTTTTTAAATCCCATCCTGGGAGTTTTATTTATTGTTTTAGGGGAGGACTGCGCTCTCGATTGGCGCAACGATGGATTTTTGAAGCGGGCATCGAAGTCCCCCGCATTGGAAAAGGGTATAAGGAATTAAGAACGTCAATTCTAGAGTTTTTCCAAACCGCAATTCCTAAATACAATCTGAAAGTCATTTCAGGAACCACCGGTAGCCAAAAAACTGTGCTGATTGAAAGCCTTCATTCACAAAATATTCAAGCTGTAGATTTGGAGGACCGAGCTTGTCATAGAGGATCTGCTTTTGGAGTCAGAAGCGTACCTCAACCGGCCCAAGCTCAATTTGAAAACTGGATCGCCCACGATTTTTTCAAATTGCAAGCTGATCGCGTGACCTGGATTGAAGATGAAAGTCGGCTGATTGGGCGTTCCGTGATCCCACTACCGCTGTTTGAGAACCTCCGTAAGTCTCCCATATTTTTAATTGAAGAACCCATTGAGTCTCGTGCGAAACACATTTTAGAGCGCTACATCTTGTTGGAAATCAAGTCTTGTCCTACAACCACTGAAGCCGTCTATGAGCGCTTGGTTCAAGGAGTGAATAGAATCAGCAAAAAACTAGGAGGAATGCAGACGGCCGAGACCCTAAAATCCTTGAGTGACGCGCACGAGGAATATCTCAAAAGCGGAGATCCCCACCTCCACCTGATCTGGATCCAATCCCTCCTAAAAAACTACTACGATCCAATGTACCTAGGAAGTTTAGAGCGCCGAGGATGCATCATCGAGAAACGAGGAACGCTCGAAGAGATTCGGGAAGGAATTCGACGGCAACAGTGTTGACGCCACCTCAGTTTAACTAGCTTTTCCCTCGTATCCAAGCGCCCGTCGCGCCTGCAAGTTCGATAACCCAAGCCCCATGCAACTTGCGACGACTTGAGCAAATCGAATCTCCTCATCAGTCAGACTCTCTCGCTCTTTTGGCATTCGAGCAGAGAGAACTCCAATGACCTCGTCGTCGATAATAACAGGAACGATCATGATCGCGTTAAATTGCACTTCCTTGAGAAGCCTTTGAACTGCAGCCATGGTCGGATCGTTTTCAAGGTTGTCGAGCACCACGGTTTTGTGCGTATGAACGCAGTGAAGAACTTCGGGATACTTTCGCAAATCAATTCCGTGGCCCGAAAGTTTGCTATTGTCGCTAGAAGCAAGTACGACTCCATCGTAGTCGCCAACACGGGCTTCGATAAAGGAGCAGCGTTTGGCGTTCAAGGCCATGGACGTCATTTTTGTAAGTCGAAATAAAAAATCATGCTCATTGCTGACTCTTGCAGTTTGTTTCAACACAAGACCGGTCAGGTGCAAAAATAAGTTTTTGTCTTGTTGCGATTCGCCTTTGAGTTGACCATTGGATTTATTGACAGCGGCAAGCTCACGCTGCTGACGAGCGTGAAACAGGAGCCTTCGAATCAACTCCTCAACATCGAAAGGTTGAACAAGAAAATCAGACGCCCCGAGCTTAATAAATTGCCGAATGTTTGCAGATGCTCCATGGCTCGAGATGATAATCACTTTTGTTTTTGTAGGGCCTAAGAGATTTTCTCGCGAGAGTTCTTTAATGGCTTCCATGGCATTATGCCCACTGAGCATAAGGTCCATAAGCATGTACTCTGCTTGCCATTTTTTGACAATGTCACAAGCTTGCCGGCCGTCATCGACGGCGAGACAATCAAATCCACCAGCTTCGAGTTGGCCCTTCAGGTGGTTGGCCTTATTGATGTCCGCAAATGCAATAAGAACTTTGGATTTTGTCATTACCCAAGAATCGGAAAAAAACCGCCCCCTCTGAACGCGATCAAAGTCTAGGTGGTGCAAAATCAAATCACTTTTCGCGGCCACTCCCATAGAATAAAAATATGAAGAAAGTATTGATCCCATTTCTGATGGTCTGTGACCTTTCGTCGGCCTCTGTCAATCCGCGAACTCTGACGTCTTACATTGGCTACAGTTGGGACACAAAACTTAAAGTCGCAATGGAGTCTCTCCAGCGTGAGGATGCCATCCAAACCTACTTTAAGAGTCCCCTTGCCAGCGATAAGGAGCTCTTTGAGCTTTTTAATGCCAATCGTCTCTCTTTAGATTTAGCAAAAGATTTGGCGAAGTGGAAAACCGAGAATTTGGACCTTGCATTTCTGCAAGACGGAGAGTGGCTGAATCGAACCCTTCACCTCACAGAACTTGTACTCCTCGAAGGACGCGCTTTTATCAGGCAAGATCGCCACGATCTTTTTCGTGAGAATGTGACTGCCGTCCTTACCCTTGGCGAAAACTTGGTCAATGAAAGCCGCCATGAGGTGACCTTGCGTGTGGGTCGCGCCATTCTCGATCTCGGCCTTGAGGAGCTTCAAATGCTGCCGCAAGCAAAGGCTTCGTTTGTCGATGATCAAAAGATGCTGGCAAGTATTCCGAAACTTTTCCCAATCGGCCAAGTCATCGAAGGCGAAAAAGACAGAGTTTACAGTCTTGCAACGGCAAGTTACCGTCCCCACGAAGACGGTGCATCGCTTTTACAAGAACTTTTCAATCGTGGCCCTCAGCCGGCCAAAGACTCCTGGCAAAATTTTAAGAGCTTTTTCGGCGCCGAAAAAGACAAGGACCTCTCCGACTTTGCGGAGACGCTTTTACTCGCTCACCCTCAGAACTTGGTTATCGAATCGCTCCAAAAGGAGCTCAGTTTTCATGCGCAAAAATGGCAACAGAGGTACAAGCAAAACCCCTATCGTCCTTTGAGTTTAGAAATCCGTGCGGAACGCCTAGCCTTGGAATCAAAGCTTAAGGATCAGCTCGGGGAGAGTTGGCCATGGGTTCAAAGGATTTCTGCTTTCTTGGATAGTTCTCAGTCCAAAGATCTTAAAATCATTCCAGAACCGCAAGTCTGGCCCACCTACAAACATTTCTATGCCTCAACGGTCAATCCCATGGGCCGCCTTTTTGTTATCTTTTACCTTCAAAGACTTGAAGATCTTTGGACCCCTGATGATGTTGGGTCATTGAAACTCCATCTGACAAGGCTTCAGCTTTTTCAAACTTGGTTTGGCCTTCGCGAGTTCAAGAGACGAACTGGGCACCTTCCGCAAAACCTTAACGAAATGGTTTTGCAAAAGATCATCGCTGAGGTCCCGAAAGATTATCTCAAAGGGCAGCCTTTACGATATTCACCGCAGACAAAAACATTGAGTCCTTCGGGTGTTGGCCAGGGGCTTTCGCTATCTCTGGCGGGGCTTTAGAGGGTTTGCTTGCAAAGAGCGTCAGTCTCGTGATCGACTGCAAGCTCTTGGGCAGGCGTAAATCTTTCATAATCCATGTGACCATCAAACTGAAGATGGTTTTCATTGAGTATCGTAATTGTCGCCTTGTAAAGTTTGGGCTCAAACGCCTTTTTTATGTTGAACGCTTCAGTCATAATGTTAGTTTCAATTTGTTCGTCGGAGATTTTAGGCATCGTTACTCCATTAAATTCGCCAGTGTCTGCCGACCCACAAAAATACATTAGATCAATGCCGTATTGATTTTTTACAAATCTAATCCTATCGATCCGAAATTTTTCCTGGTTCATTTCACCAGCTGGGGACTTCACCTGCCAATACCCCATGAGTTTATCTGATATCGAAGGAGCTTGCGCGGGTTGCTCAGAGGGTTTTTCCTTTTTGGCGCATGCGAAGGCGAAGAAAGATATTGCGAGGAATAGAAGTGACTTTTTCATGGGAGCTAAATAACACGTAATAGTTAGCTTTTATAGTCGTGCGGCCTAGAATGAAATTTTTTTCGGGAGAGTGACTAATTTTGTGATGCACCCGATAACGGTACGCATCCAACTTTGGCCGGGGGCTGACGGTAAACCCGTTCTTAGAACTTATAGAGACATGAGCTACGTGGACCCGCGCGACGGAATTAACAAAAATCTTGACGTCTGCCGAATTCAAGTTTACATCACCTCCATGCAAAGAAAATCCAAGCAACCTCCCCTCAAGTACCATGGTCACGGCGGCGCTCGCAAAGGCGCGGGACGAAAGAAAAACCCCAACTCCGGAGTTCCGCATATCAAACGCCCGAGCATTCAAGAAAAACATCCCATGCACATCACCGTGCGCCTGTCAGATGGAGTCGTCAGCCTCAGGTCCGCAGAGACCTTTCGTATTTTTCAAAATTCCGTCAAGGCCAGCCAGAGGTTCGGGCTCAGGGTTTTGCAGTACGCCGTTTTAGGAAATCATTTTCACTTGCTCGTAGAAGCGCCAGATTTGCAATCGCTCACCAGGGCGATGAAGTGCCTGAATGTCCGCTTAGCTCTTGGTCTGAAAAGACTCAAAAGGCTCTCGCAGCCAGTCCTCAAACACAGGTTTGATTTAAAGATCCTCAAAACTCCAACTCAGGTCAGAAACGCACTTGTCTACGTTCTTGCGAATGCGTGCAAGCATTTCAAACGCAGGCAGGTCTATGACAAATTTTCTAGCTACGGAGTTTTCAATGATGTTCAAACCTTAAAACGCGCAAGACGCGACTTGGATTGGAAACTGCCTCCGATTCCCGCAAGCCAGAAGAAACTTATCAACGATCTCATTTCCGTCCCGGAGAGTTGGCTTGCGAGCAGCGGTTGGCGAAGGGCTCGCGCTTGACCCGTTGCAAAACGTAGGATCCTGCGTGACTTGCGGCAGGGATCCTTGGCAAATGGGGCATGAGATTTTTAGTGTTCGAGGGCGTCGATGGCTCTGGTAAAACAACTCTTCTTCAGGGACTTGCCAAGCGTCTCAACAGCGCTCACATCCCCGTTATAACAACAAGGGAACCAGGAGGTACACCCTTGGCCGAGAGTTTGCGAAATCTAGTTTTGTCTCACATGCAAGATGCGCCCGTCGATCGAGCTGAACTCCTCATTTATGAGGCAAGCCGAGCCCAACATGTAGAAAAGCTCATTCGGCCCGCCCTCAACCAAGGGCAGTGGGTTTTGTGCGATCGCTTTACTGCAAGTTCTGTCGCCTTCCAAGGCAGTGGCCGCAATATTCAGTCCGATCAGGTCCATTGGCTCAATGAGTTTGCAACAGGTGGATTGAAGCCGGACCTCACGGTGCTTGTTGATGTTTCCATTGATGTGAGTTTGCAGCGGCAAACAACAAGGGGAAAAGCAGATCGTATCGAATCGCAACCCAAAGATTTTCACGAGCGTGTTCGAAATTCATTTCTAAGCCAAGCTCAGCAAAGTGCCCCAGGCACGTGGTTGGTTCTGGATGGGAATCACAGCCCACAGGAGTTACAAGATCAGCTATGGAATCATCTCAAGGACTTAAAATGGATATCCTCCTAGATCGAGTTCATGGTCATGACCCTCAAAAAGGCCAGATGATCGCAGCTTTGAAAACCGGGCGATGGCCTCACTCCTTAATCTTCGATGGTCCCAGTGGTGTTGGCAAAAAACTTTTCGCAAGCGCCCTTGCGCAAGTGCTTTTATGCCAGAAGGCAGAGCTCGCCTGCGGAGTCTGCGGGGATTGCCAGCGCGTGAGTAAAGGTCAGCATGAATCTTTGCTTTTGGTAGAAGCTGAAAAGTCTCAAATCAAAGTCGAAAAGAGTGATGAAGTTCAAGAGTTTTTCAAGCTAAAATCGTTGTCATCAGCGCGAGTCGTGATTATTGACGAAGCTCATTTTCTCAACCCGCAGGCGGGAAACTCTCTCTTAAAACTTCTTGAAGAGCCCCCAGAGAATTCCTACTTTTTTTTGATAACTTCTAACTTACGGCATATCCTCCCGACGCTACGGTCCCGGTCCCAAGTCCTTCGCTTTGAACCGCTCTCCATTGATGTTCTCAATGCTTTGAGTCCGTCCCCTTTGTGGATGCGAAGAACCGCTCGCGGAAGTTTGGAAAAACTCACGCAGCTTCAGCAAAATGACTCCGACTTAAGAGTCCGCGCGGGTCAGTGGCTAAAGAGTCTTCTGAGTGGCGAGATTGTGTTTCTTGATGATGAGGTCAAGCTCGTTGTGAAGCAAAAAAACACGGCGCAAGAGCTTTCCCAGTATTGGGTCACTTATCTGCGAGACGCTGCCTTGCCGGCAGAGTCTAGGGATGTTCTCAACATCGATCAAACTGATTTACTCAAAGTCTTAAGCCAACACCCCAAAGAAAAACTCTTAGACGTCGCTCATCTGTGTTTAAAATGGCAATCGACCTTAAATGGTCCTCGAGATGGACTATTGTCTTTTGAACAGTTTTGTAAAAAAGCCGCTGAATTGAAGTCGTAAATAAGGTACACTCTAGACCATGTGGATCGACATTCATACACACCTTGATAAGTTAGAGCAAACTCCCGAACAGGCCCTCGAGCAGGCAAAGGCCGCTGGCGTGACAAGCGTCATCACCATCGGCACCGAGCCGGCCGACCATCCCGTGGTGTTGGCTCTCTCAAAGCGTTTTTATCCTCGTGTTTATTGCACCCTTGGAATTCATCCTCACGAAGCCGAGTTGTTTGACGAATCCGTTGAAAAATTCATCACAGAAAATCTTCATGATCCTGGAGTCGTCGCCGTTGGAGAAATTGGCCTGGATTATTACTACGAGCATTCGGATCGCGAAGTTCAAAAGCGGGCCTTTCGCCGGCAGCTTGAGATCGCGCAAAAATTTCAGCTTCCTGTTGAAATCCACACGCGAGACGCGGAACAAGACACCGTCGAAATTTTGCGCGATTTCAAAGGCAGTGTTGGTGGCGTGATCCATTGTTTTACGGGCACGGAGTGGCTGGCGCGCCAGTGTCTCGATCTTGGTTTTAATATTTCGATCAGTGGAGTTGTGACTTTTAAAACAGCCGAACCGTTAAGAGACGTGGTGAGATTTTTACCGCTAGACCGAATGCATGTCGAAACTGACGCACCTTTTCTAGCGCCAGTGCCCCTTCGCGGTCAAAAAAACACTCCAGCCTTTGTCGTTCATACAGCGCAAAAGGTTGCCGAGCTCAAATCCATTTCTTTAGAGCAGCTTGCGGAGAAGACAGGTCAAAACGCCAGGCAGGTTTTTAAGAAGATTGTTTCATGAACGTTTTCTTCATCCTCTTTTTATCTTTGACCGCTGTAGCAGGGGATCGCGGGCTTCGCTGGCAAACCCAAACTTCCCCAGGTTTTACAAAAGCCCTCAAAAGTCTGGAGAGCAGCCTTCCTGATTATTTTTTAGAACTCGCAAAGGGCTCAGCTCCCGTCAAAGTCGAGACCGAAGGTCGGCTGGATAGTGACCCAGTTAAAAAGGTGGCAAGGGAGCATCTTAAGTCTTTGGATATGCTTCTCAATGTTTCATTGTGCGGGAAGTTTTCGACAAGGGAGCTTTCTTTACGCTGTAAACAAAGAGCGCTTCCTGTGGTGAAAGATTGGCTGGCTAAATACCAATCTGATGGCAATCCGATCAATCAAACAAACCTTGTGCCCTTGCTTTTAAGCATTGATATTTTGTGGAAGGACCTCAACGACTCTGAATCCGTCAAGCTCTGGCTTAACTCCGTTGCGCATTCGTTAGATGACTACTATGCAAAGTTACCAGCCACGCGTCAGGTTCGGAAGAATAACTGGAATTCTCACCGCCTCATGATTCAAGGGCTTATCTATCAGATTTTGGGAGACTCGCATGCCTTAGAAGGTCTTAAGGCCACACTTCAGGCTCACCTCATTGAGAATTTGCAAATGCCTGCCGGGTGGAAACCGCGAAAGGACTGCGCAAATATTGGTTCTGTCAGTGAGTATGGGGGACTTGATTTCCAACAGCGGGACGCCATTGACTATCACGTCTATAATCTCAGAGCCCTTTTAACACTAGAGCTTTTTGTGCCTCAGGTCTTCACTGCCGAGTCGCAAAACTTAGTGAAATCTGCCGTCCAGTTTCTTAAACCTTACGTGCTCAAAGAGAAATTTCACCGCGAGTTTGTCTGTACGACCGTAGAGTTTGATCAAACTCGGAAAAAAGCGGGGCAGGCCGCATTTCAAGACAAAAATTGGGATCCCTGGGTCGATCGAGCGGTCTTACGGCGCGCGCGACTCGTCTTTGAAGACACCAAAACTTGGACACAGGCTCTCGTGAGTCCCGAGTATTCGCGCAGCGATAAGCTTCTTTTCACTTTATTTGGAGATTAGTGGTCCAAAATTGAAACCACCCTTGGTAAGGTTTTCCAATCTCTAGGTTCTAGTGTTCGAAGGCTTTAGATTTTGTTAACTTCACCAAAAATAACCAATTGGAGATTTTATGAAATCTATCTTATTTGCTCTTTTTGTTCTTGCTGGTACTCAAAGTTTTGCGGCCGAAAAACTGAACTGCAGACTCGATGCCGAAGGTGACAATGGTCCCATGGGCTTCGTATTAGATTACGGCACGATGGAGGCACGAGTGACCTCTAATGAGCGTTTTCTGGTCAATTTGCATTGTAAGAAGGTCCGTGGCGGTAGCCTCGCTCATGGAGACGAACGCGTTCCCGTGATCTCTTGCATCGATGACCGTCAACCACACCTCTACACAGCATCTGTGGTCGTTGGTGGATTGGTTCCGTTGACTGCCGTAATTCTCACCGAAACTGCTGGTGACCAATCGGCTCAAGTTCAAATGTACTGCATCAGCCCTGTTCGTCGATAATCCTAAAAGTCTGCTTGAAATGAACTGACACGCCTTCTTGATTGAATTTGAGAAGGTCGTTGCTTCCCAAGGCCTGTCCCAGAGCCGAGTTGGCCCTTTGAACTAAAACTCTCAAACGATTGTAGTGATTTGCATCATACGCTTCTTGCCAGATTGCCTCGGTCAATTGTTGGAGGGAAACCTCGCCAGCTTTAAGAACACAAACCAGTAACTTATAGAGGGTTTGCCGTCGGTAAAGATCCAAAGGGGTCTTGCCAAACTGAAGAGTTTTTTGTTTATCATCGATGATGATCTCTAAGATTTCCTGATTTGTTTTAACAACAAAGCTTAATCGCTTTTTCCAAATCAATTGATTCGCGGGCGAAAGCGATTCGATCAAAGTGATAAGCTGATCAAGAGAACCTGGAGTTTTAGAAGAAGGAAACCTGCGGAAATTTAATATTTGAAGTCGCATCAGCGATGTGATCGGCATTTCCCTTGCGAGTATTGTAAATTGAGACCGGGTGATTTCTTCATTTCTACAGAGACCCTGGATTGCCGTTTCAAAAGGGTCTTGAGTTGGGATTGCCAGCGCAGCGTTGAGAATCCTCTCATCGGGTTTTTCTGCGAGGTAAAAGTGAATTTCGGCCAAGTCAAAAATCAACAGTCGATCATCAACATCTCTAGCGCTGTTTAAGCATCGATCCATTCGCGCAAGGGCGGTGTCGAGATCAAAAAGCATCAGTTCGGCACAGCACAAAGCGTGTTGTGTTTCAAAATCCCAAAAAGAGGTCAAAAATGAGGATTCCAAACTCATAAGCTCTCTATACCAACGACCGATTTGTTGGATAGGAAGCTGAAAGGCACAGCTCACACGTAAAAGTTGGCTTATGACCAGAAGTCGGTATTTTTCGTCGGTGACCCTATTTTCTAAAATCGATTCGTAAGTTTTCACAGCGTCGGAAATTCGGCCCTCTTCTTCGTAAAATTTCCCAATGCATATTTCTGTGCGCACCTGACTTTCGGGTTGAAGAAAATCTTTGACTGCAAAATACTCTCTTTCGAGCCTCTGACTCCACGAGCGCCACTTTGTAAACTCACCTTGAGCGTAGTAGCAGTGTGAAATATCGGCGATAATTCCAAGGTAGGGTGGGTGAGTTTGATCCGCCTCTAAAAGCACTTCCAGCGACTTGCCCAAATCCCCATTTTGCAAAAGGGATTTCGCGAGCATGTGTTTAGAAAAGCGCTCTGAAGCCGAAGGACTGAGTTCCATTTACCAACCGCCCGCTCTAATTCTCGGTCCCGAATTGATAAAGTGATTAAAAATATCTAGATCATACTTTGTGAGATCCAAACAAAACTGCTGAGATCCATCGTGGCGATTCAGCGGCCAATTTCTGTTAAAATACTCGACGGTCCCGAACTCTTGTCGCTTTTTATTTGTCGCATACCATGACATCTGCCGAGCTGTTTCAAGGAGTTCTCGGCAGGCCGTTTCGCTTCTAGTTTTGACCATGCCGTTAAGAATTCGCGTTTCAAAAGAACTTCCAGGTGTCCACGAGATAAGTCCTTTTTCGGTGAGGTCACGCATAATGAGAATTTCAAAATAAAAAGCAGATAGCACTTCGGACTTATCAATAAGGGTGGGTGAAATATCCATTTTTTGACTTGGATCGTAGATCCAGTTCTTAACGGTAAATCCAAAATAAATCTCATGGGCGACCACCTGAATCAGGTCGTTGAAGCTCCAACTATCAACGCCTTTAAAGAGAATGGTACGATTGTCAAAAACGGTGAAGCTCGAGTAGGGGAACTCAGGGTCTTTGACGTACTGGAGATAGAAAGTTTTTTTGAAAGGAACACTTTGGTATCCACTGATTAAGTAAGCTTGCGCCTTTTCTTCTGTGAGGCCTTTGGTCATAGGCCATCGAAGGTTTTTGATAATTCTAAAAATTTGTTCGTCAAAACCAAAAGAATAAAGTGCTAAAACCAGATCGCGCTCGGGGGTTTTTGACCGCGTGAGTGCTTGTTGGAGATCTTTTCCCAAGCCACCTTTTAGAATTATAGTCATGGCGTCTGCAAGCTGAGCTCCAAGGTCGCTGCTCATGTTGATTGGGGCGGCGTTAATGTAAAACGGAAAATACTCCGCTTTTAGGCGGCCTTTTTGACCAGGCTCGATGGCTGTAGCGAAAAGTTTGGTGATATCAAAGTTGGTGGAAGGCTTTGCCAAGGCCACGTTCTCAAGGCCGCTCAACAAAGTGTATAAAAAGTAGACAGCTATCGCTATTTTCGTTCTCACAAAGGTCTTCCTTTGGCCTATCCCGGCTCAATTAACTCTGCTGCTAAAAATGCAAACTCTGTACCTATTGGGAGCAATCAGAAACGGGTGAACACTCCTAAAACGTTGCCATTCTAAAATTTTCGTCCCCTGAAATCTAAGCACATTTGAGCACAAAGGATGGCCCGGGCGGGGTAAGGAGGGGCCCGAGCCATTTCTGTCAATTAATGGGCAGAGGCAGCCTCCTTAAACTGCTCCGATTCAGTGGAGCCGTCTAAAGCACTGGTCGATGCCTGGCCTTCAGTGATCGTCAGAAGAACCTGGTCGAAATAGGCGGTGCCGACTTCTTGCTGGTGGCGAACAGCTGTGTAGCCATCGGCCGCAGCTTTAAACTCTTGCTCTTGAAGATCGACATAGGCGCTCATTCCAGAGGCTTTGTATTTTTTTGCTAAATCAAAACTATGATGGTTAAGAAGATGCCAACCTGCGAGCGTGATGAATTGGAACTTGTAACCGCAAGATGCGAGATCTTTTTGGAAGCTCGCAATTTCTTTATCGCTTAGATGTTTTTTCCAGTTGAAAGATGGAGAGCAGTTGTAAGCTAAAATTTTCCCAGGGAATTTTTCGTGAATGGCTTTAGCAAATGCTTGAGCTTCTTTAAAATCAGGCTTGGAGGTTTCAAACCATAAAACGTCAGCATAAGGAGCATACGCCAGTGCGCGAGTGATGGCGTGTTCAATTCCGCCTTTGATAAGGTAATAACCTTCAGGAGTTCGATCGCCCGTGATGAAGGCTCGGTCATTAGGATCGATGTCAGAAGTCAAAAGCGTGGCACTGAGAGCATCGGTTCGCGCGATGAGCACCGTTGGAACATTGAGCACATCCGCAGCCAGACGAGCTGCTTGAAGGGTGCGTACAAAGTTGCATGTCGGGATCAAAACTTTTCCGGCCAAATGCCCGCATTTTTTTTCTGCGGCTAGTTGGTCTTCAAAATGGACTCCAGCAGCACCTGCTTCGATCATAGATTTCATCAGTTCAAAAGCATGCAAAGGTCCACCAAAACCAGCTTCGGCATCAGCGATAATCGGCGCGTACCAGTCAGCACCTTGGGGGCCTTTGTCCCAGTCCTTGCTGTTTGCAGAGATTTGGTCGGCTCTCATGAACGCATTATTAATCCGCTTTACCACCTGGGGAACTGAGTTTGAGGGATAGAGGCTTTGATCCGGATATGTTTGCGAGGCAAGATTCGCGTCGCCAGCCACTTGCCAACCGCTGAGGTAAATGGCTTTAAGGCCAGCTTTGACCATTTGCACAGCTTGAGTGCCCGAGAGGGCTCCAAAAGTGTTGATGTATCCATCTTGATTGAGGTACTGCCAGAGTTTTTCAGCGCCGTGCCTCGCGATGCTAAACTCAACGGGCAGCGAGGTCTGCAATTTGACAACCTCAGAGGGACTGTAGCTGCGGGTTAGACCTTTCCAACGAGGAAGGGTTTTCCAGTCGTGTTCAAGTTGCAGGCTATACGGTTGTTGACTCATAAGATTTTACTCCTTGTAAAAAGTTTTTTGCTGATACGTTAAAAATATTTTCGGGCTCTACAAGATAGGCGTACGCTTGGAGGGTTAAAAAATCCGCAAGGTCGGTAGCAAGCACGAGACCATCGAGAATCTTTTCCGCAAGATCGAGATGAGTGGTCTGAAACTGGGAATTTATTTTTTTGATTTCTTCATCTTTGAAGCGCCTATAAATCTCAGGAGTCATGGCTTCTCCACTGGTGAGTACAACCTTGCGCTCCAGCCACTGCCAAAGTTGACTTCGAGAGATTTCGGCGGTGGCAGCATCTTCCATTAAATTATAGAGAGCTGCGGCTCCAGTCCCGCTCAGCCAACGATCGAGATACAAGAGGCTTACATTGATGTTGTTTCGAACTCCGTCTTCAGTGACTGTCGGCGAGGAAATGTGCGGAACGAAAAGGTCTTGGGCAAGCACGGTTCGAATAGGACTTACCTTTTTTTGATGAGGTTGATCCGATAAAACTTTTTCGAACTCTTTTCTTGCAAGAGAGATGAGGTCGGGATGAGCCACCCAGGTTCCGTCAAAGCCGAGATTCACTTCGCGAGCTTTATCGGCTTTGACTTTCTCAAGGGCATTTTGCGTGATCTCCGGCTCTTGGCGATTTGGGATAAACGCACTCATTCCACCCATCGCATGGGCTTTTCTCCGATGGCAGGTCTGAACCAGAAGCTCACAGTAGGATTGCAAAAACGGAGTTGTCATTGTGACTTGAGCTCGATCTGGAAGCAGAGAAAATGGGTGAGACTTCATTTTTTTGATATAGCTAAATATATAGTCCCAACGTCCAGCGTTCAGGCCAGATGCGTAGTCTTTCAATTCAAAGAGGATTTCTTCCATTTCAAAAGCCGCAGGCAGGGTCTCAATAAGAACAGTGGCTCTGACGGTTGAGGGTTTGATGTTAAGGGAGGTCTCAGAAAAACGAAAGACGTCAGCCCAGAGCCTGGCTTCAAGATGACTTTCCATTTTTGGAAGGTAAAAGTAAGGTCCGCTTCCTCTTTTAACGAGCTCTTGGGCGTTGTTAAAAAAGAAGATTCCAAAATCAAAAAGCCCGGCAGCCATTGGCGTGCCATCAATGAGAAAATGATTTTCTGACAAGTGCCAGCCGCGAGGCCGTACAACAAGAGTGGTTTTTGAGTCTTTCAGACGATATTTCTTGTCTCCGCTTTGAAAAGTGAGATTCTTGCGCACGGCCTGCGAGAGGGCCTCTTGACCTGCGATGAGAAGATCAATCCTTGGGGCCAGGGAGTCTTCAAAGTCTGCCATGAAGACGTCAGCTCCAGAGTTCAGAGCATTGATGATCATCTTGGGCTCTGCAGGGCCGGTAATTTCCACATGGCGTTTTTGTAAATCCCCAGGAGCCGGAGCGACACTCCACTCACTGTTTTTGAGAGCCGGCGTGGCCTTCAGAAACTCGGGAGTTTGAGTGCTCCAGAGTTTTTCGCGCTCTCGCCGATTTTGCATTAAAGTCTGTCGACGATTTTCAAAACGCTGGTGAAGTTCAACTAAAAACTGCTGCAGAGGTTGTGAGAGAAACTGAGACAACTTTTGCGACATGATTTTCTCCTTGTCGAAAAAAAATCAGAACGGACTTCAGTACTAAACAACAAAATCTGTGAAAGAAAACTAAAAAAAGAGTATGACATGGTGAAGAGTGAATTTAGTGCTTTTGCTCTATTTTCAGAGGAGAAATTCTCGCAAAAAAAATTTCGCGGCAAGATCGATGGCAACCTTAAAACTTCAATCCAGATTTGTGTGAAATTTGAGCGCCCCTTTTTCGGGAGCGATCTCACGCCGTGTCAGGAGTGATCTCTGCCTCCGAGCAGGACCCTTTGGAATGCACGCGTTCCTTCTTCCTCGAGCATTTTTCAATTTCAGGGTTCTCCTCACCCTAGAAAAAACTTGCCTTTTCATCCCTTTAGCCTGAAGTTCTCGGGGCGAATAAACACTTCATAATCAGGAGGCGATCATGGCGCGTTTGCGAGTGGGCATTAATGGCTTTGGACGTATCGGGCGTATCTTATTTCGTGCAGGTTTTGACAAAATTGACATCGTAGGAATCAACGATTTGGGAAAGGCTGAAACTTCGGCCCATCTTCTTAAATACGATAGCACCCACGGCGTTTATAACAAAGAGGTCAGCTGTGATGAAGGTCACCTCATTGTTGGCGGCCGTAAAATTCCTCACACGAGTGTTAAGAATCCTGCTGAGATCCCCTGGAAGTCCTGGGAAGTCGACGTTGTCCTTGAGTGTACGGGAGCTTTCAAAAAGAAGGATGATTTTCTCGCCCATTTAAAAGGCGGCGCCAAACGAGTCATGGTTTCAGCGCCAGCAGATGGAGTTGATACGACTTTGGTTTACGGAATTAATCATCAATCCTACGATCCGTCCAAACATCAAGTGATCAGTAACGCTTCCTGCACGACCAACTGTCTCGCACCGGTTGCGAAAGTGGTGCACGAGAGCTTTGGGGTGGAATATGGAGTGATGACAACCATCCACTCTTACACTAACGACCAACGCATCTTGGATGCCCCTCACAGTGACTTGCGCCGGGCTCGATCCGCAGCGCTGTCTATGATCCCTACAACCACGGGCGCGGCCAAGGCCGTTGGTTTGGTTTTACCTGAGCTCAATGGAAAAATCGACGGCACCTCGGTGCGTGTTCCAACTCCTAACGTGAGCCTCGTGGATTTCACGGCTTATACAAAGAAAGACGTCACCGCCGCCACTGTCAACGCCGCCTTAAAAGCAGCTGCCCAAGGCGCCCTCAAAGGAGTTCTCGCTTACGAAGAAAAACCTCTCGTCAGCGTTGATTTTAATGGATCTACTTACAGCTCTATCGTCGATGCCAAGTGCACGATGGCTGTCGGTTCTCGCATGGTGAAAGTTATGTCTTGGTATGATAACGAAACTGGATTTAGCAATCGAATGATCGATCTGGCGCAGTTCATGTCTGAGAAAGGGTTATAAAATGCATTTGTCAGGTTTGCGGGGAATTCGGACCATTCGGGATCTTGACCTCAAGGATAAGAATTTATTTTTGAGGTTGGATTTGAACGTCCCTCTTGAGAAGGGCAAAATCACCGATGACACTCGCATTCGGGCATCGCTTCCCACTCTTCAGTACGCTCTCGAAAAAGGCGCACGCGTTGTGCTTGCGTCTCACTTGGGTCGACCTAAGTCAGAAAAGGACACACAATACTCTTTAGAGCCAGTGGCGACTCACCTCAGTCAGCTCGCAAAAGTCGAAGTTTTGCTGATGGAAGATTTTGAGCCCGATGGAATTCGAGGGGCCCTTCACCAGATCAAACGAAACCAAGTGGTCATGCTTGAGAATCTGCGCTTTGTCGCCGGCGAGACCAAAAACAATCTCGAGTTTGCTCAAGTTCTCGCTGCCTTCACAGAAGTTTACGTGAATGATGCCTTTGGCGCCAGCCACCGCGCTCACTCGAGCATTGTGGCTTTGCCCGAGCTGGTGAGCGAAAAAGGAATCGGCTTTCTCGTAGAAAAAGAAGTCAAGATGCTCGACCATCTCTTAGAGAATCCGCAGAAGCCTTACCTCGCAGTTCTTGGTGGCTCCAAAGTGAGTGACAAAATTGCTGTTATCGAAAAGCTCATTGACCTTGTAGATGGTTTTGTCATTGGCGGCGCGATGGCTTACACATTTCTCAAAGCTCAAGGGGCTCCTGTGGGGCGCTCTCTTGTTGAAACCGATCGAATTTCCTACGCTAAAGAGATGATTGGTCGTATGGAGGCCAGAGGCAAAACGTTATTGCTACCCGTTGATCACGTGGTGACTTCTTCCATCACAGACGTGTCTTCGGCAAAAGTTGTAAAACATATTCCAGATGACCAGATGGGCGTCGATATTGGGCCCGAAAGTATTCGTATTTTTTCAACGGCTCTTGCAGGAGCTAAGACCATTTTTTGGAATGGCCCCATGGGAGTTTTTGAAACTGAGGCGTTTTCAAAAGGAACCTTTGCCGTTGCAAAAGCGCTGGCAGAAAATCCAAATATGAAAATCGTCGGTGGTGGAGACTCCGCTGCAGCCGCGGAAATGTCGGGTTATGCTCCAAAGATGACTCACATTTCAACAGGTGGTGGTGCCAGCCTTGAATATCTTCAAGGAGAGCGTCTGCCAGGGCTTGAGGTCCTTAGAGTGAAACGATCCGAGAATATTCAATGAAAAAAAATTTGCTGTTCGCCGCCAATTGGAAGATGCACAAAAACCCTAAAGAGACTCGGGAGTTTCTCGCTCAACTGTTAGAGCGTCTTCCGGATTTCAAGCGCCACCAAGTCGTGATATTCCCTCCAGCCGCTTGCCTTGAGGCTGCGTCTCAAGTGCTCTCACAATCAGAGATCCGCTGGGGCTGCCAAAATTGTTACTCTAAGAACTCGGGAGCGTTCACCGGCGAGACCTCCGCGCAAGTCGTAAAAGACCTCGGTGGTCAGTTCGTTCTCGTTGGACATAGCGAGCGCCGAACGCTTTTTGCTGAGACCGATGCCCACGTCGCAGAGAAAGCAAAAAATGCCCAAGAGCTGGGTCTTATCCCTATGATTTGCATTGGAGAAAATCTGCAGCAGCGTGAGGGCGGACACACGCAAAACATTCTACGGGCACAGTTAGAGGCAGCGCTTGCGCCCCTATCTCCCGCGCAACCCTTCGTCATCGCTTATGAACCAGTTTGGGCTATTGGAACAGGCAAGGTAGCAACAGTCGAGCAAGTGCAGCAGGCGCACCACTGGGTGAGGCAGCTTCTTGTAAAGCTCAATCCTGAAAAGGGCCTTGATATTCCTATTCTGTACGGCGGGAGTGTGAAACCAGACAATGCCAAAAGTCTGTCTGCCCTTCCTGAGGTCTTCGGGTTTCTCATTGGAGGCGCGGCTTTAGAGCTTGATTCATTCTTAGCGATTTGCGGTGACTCAATTTAAACCTGTCGGATTTGTGACACGTGCAATGGGTCATGATCTTATTTTCTAATATTGCGACTTCTGACCCCTGTGGTTAAGTGGCGAATGTCCTTTCATTTTCTTCATGATGCGTTAAGTCATATGGCAGATAGGCAAGATAAATCAATGAGTTAGCCAAAAAATGTCTCTGGCGCAGACCTTGGTCTAGGTATATCCTGTATACAGAGGAAAACGTGGAAAACAAGAGCTCCGCAAATTTAAACCACATTCGCAGGTGCCATATCTGCGGTGGTGTTAATGAGTCTGAAGGCACGCCGGTTCAGGAGTGTCAGCATTGTGGAAAGCATTTTGCGCCGTTTTTCTACTTCGACGAAAAAAAGCTCGATCAAGACGATGTCACTCCCTACAACCTTACGACCGCAAGTGGTTACCGCCCCTTGAGGGGATTTTCCCTCTACTGGTAAATATGTTGACGAGTCCATGATTTAGATTTGAGATTGACCCATGAAAGTGAGCATCGATCAAATCAAGCAGGCGAGGGTTCTGATCTCAGAGGTTGTCAAGCAGACCCCGCTGGAACACTCCATTCGCGCCAGTCGTCTTCTTGGCCACGATGTTTTTTTCAAACTTGAAAATCAGCAAATCACGGGCAGCTTCAAAATTCGTGGAGCCATGAACAAAATCGCAACCCTTTCTCCCGAAGAAAAAGCTCGCGGCGTGGTTGCCAGCTCGGCAGGAAACCACGCCCAAGGAGTCGCGTACTCGGCCTCTAAATTTGGTGTGCCCGCCGTTATTGTGATGCCAGAAAATGCGCCGTTAGTAAAAGTGATTGCCACAAAAGACTACGGTGCTGAGGTGATTCTCAAAGGCGAAATTTACGACGAAGCTTTCAGGCACGCCAAGCACCTCGAGAAAGAAAAAGGCTACGTGTTCGTCAACGCCTTTGAAGATGAAAAAGTCATCGCAGGTCAAGGAACTTTAGGACTTGAGATTGTTGAGCAATTGCCGGACGTGGACACGGTGATCGTGCCACTCGGAGGTGGCGGACTCATCAGCGGCGTTGCTCTTGCGGTGAAGGACAGCCGTCCCGACTGTCGTATTATCGGAGTGCAATCCAATCAAACACCAGGGATGTCTGAGCTTTATCACGGTCAGGAAGTTTCAAGCACCCCTCGGCGTATATCTACCATCGCTGATGGAATTGCCGTAAAAAATCCAAGCCCTAACATGCACGCCTCTTTTATTTCCAAAATCGTTGATGAAATCGTCACTGTAAGTGATGACGAAATCGCCGAGGCCATCGTGTTTTTGCTCGAGCGCTCAAAAACGGTGGCCGAAGGCGCCGGAGCTGCTGGCCTTGCCGCGCTTTTAAGTCATAAAGTTCCCTTTGGGAAGAAAACCTGTGTGATCATTAGCGGTGGAAACATCGATCTCAATATTATTTCTAAAACGATCGAAAAGGGGCAAATCCGCAGGGGGCGTTTGGTAGAACTTTCAGTGATTGTCGACGACCTTCCTGGGAGTCTGAGCCGCCTTACCAACACGATTGCCGAACATCGAGCAAACATTTTAGAGGTTCACCATGATCGCGTTTCTAAAGGGTTATTTCTAAGAGAGACGCGAATTGATTTCGTCCTTGAAACCTCCAGTGCTGAACACATCCAACTCATTCGAGAGTCTTTGGAAAAAATGGGTGCCAGAATCCTCTAGGTTGACAGAACTCCGACTTGGCTGCTACCCCCCGGTGATTCACAAAAGGAGTCCCCCTCATGAAGTACATTTTCGCAGTTTTATTATTTTTAGGTGTCAGCGCCAATGCCCAAGGTTTTAAGTACTCTTGCCAGTCGCAAAATCAGGGGTGGGGAGCAGAAATCACCATCGATGCCTCTCATATGAGAATTCCCGCATATATAGGAAAAATGGTTATCTATGATAATCACGGTGAGAAAGGCGGAAGTGGCCGCATGAAAGACAACTACGTATATGTGACATCGGATTCAGAAACCAGTATGAAAACCTATTATGTACAACCTCAGCTCCTCAAAGGCGGCGGGCCTTTGCGAGGCGGTGATATCGGTGGATACATTTTTGGTAGCTGGGAAGAAAACGACTACATTCGTTGCGTTGCTATGTAGGGATTGATGGCAGTTCTTCACTTTGGGGCTTACCCGAAAGTTGACGTTTTCGGATGCCGGCCACAGCCCACGGGCCACAGTTTCTGGAGCAGGGTCCGAGTCGCAGGCCATTCCAGAAGTGACTTCGGCTGCCAGTGGGGCAGGTCCATATACTTGTGCCCGAACCCTTCAGTTATTCTGAAAACTAATGAATCCTTTTTCGCCTGACATTTCCTTGAAAGACGAAAAAATATTGATTTCCGTCTTGGTCATAGAGGCTGTGGTGCTCGGTCGTAGTCCATCCACCGATCCCTCGCTCAAGGACCAAGCGCCATTCGGAGTTGGTGATTCGATCCCGCTCGTAAGTGCCGATAACCTTACTTCCATAGAGTATTTTTTTACCCTCTAATTTAAAGACTCCCTCATCTCCCTGATCAGAATCCCAATCGTCGTCATCGCAATTATTTATCGTCGTGTAGAAGGTAATTTTAGAACCTTCTTTATCAATGGTGAGTTTGTAGTCGCAGCGAACCACCAGGTTTGAATCACTGGTGCTTGTTCCGACGACTCGTCCTGAATACAAATGAGCTCCGTCAGCATTCGCCAGTGTGGTCAAAAAGAAACTTGCTACAGTTAGCCAAAGTCGCATATTGCCTCCCCTTTTTGATTCAAAGGCTACAAAGAACCAAAAACACAATCAACTAAAACCGATATCCAACTCCAATCTCCGCAAAGAAAGGTGTTTGCGAGCCTGGTGGAGTTCTGGCTCCTCCATTCGAGGTTGAACAGCGATGATAGTTCTGCGCATTATTTGCTGTTGAACTCCCGGTGTTCTCCCACTATTTTATCCTCCAAACCAAATTATAAGGAGAAGATCATGAAAGGCCTTATCGCAACTCTTATTTTACTAACAGGTCATCAGACCTTTGCTGCTAAATACCTATAACAGTGGGCCTGACGGATTTTATACTGAGTCCTATAAGTGTGTTAAATCCACTCGTAATTAAAACTCACGCTCACGCGGTTGCCCGATCCTAAGTTGGCGGGCACCTCGTGACGAAGCCAACTCTCGAACATTAATACCTGCCCCTCGCGAGGCTGAAAACTCACAAAGTTTTTTTGAGCGCGAGAGCAAGTTGCGTTTCTTGGCGGCGATGCCATAAAGCAAGCCATGCGTGGATCTTCGATTTTGAAAGAACCTGATTTGGGCGGGACACTCACGTAATAAGTCCCGCTTATGAATGACAATGGATGGAGGTGAAGGCTGTGATGGCAGAGCGCCGACATCACATTCACCCAACATGTGGTCATGTGAATTTTTTTTGGATCCACATCCATCTCTAGGGATTTTACGAACTCGCGCATATGAACATTGAGTTTTTTCTCTAACTTTTGGAATGAGGGGAGGCGCCGATGCAGATCTGCAAAAGAGGAGTAAGAGGTGTATCCGCCGGCATAATTTTTTTCTGACCAACGAAGGCCGGCCTCATCATCCCACTTCAAAATATCGATATCGTGAAGAAGGTCCGCGTTCATTTTCTGGTGCCCAACAACTGAGTTTTTATACACGAGGGTCGGGAAAAGTTTTTCGATGGGCATCGACTTACTCCTTATTGGTTTTTTTCTCGAAAGAGAAGCAAAATCGCGTGACTTCGTTCCCGAAAGCTCTATTCTCTTTCTCTATGAAAGAAAAGAAATTCTGGATCCTTTTCTGGGGGATCACGGCTTTGCGATTGATCGTAGCATGCACAGCGCCTCTGGCCGACGATGAAGCTTACCACTGGACGTGGACCACCCATCTTGATTTTTCGTATTTTGATCATCCAGGAATGGTGGCTTGGCTGGAGTTTCTGACGACCTTGATTTTTGGTCCTAGCAAAATTGGTCTACGCCTTCCGGCCTTTCTCTGTCACTTGGGTGGCTGTTTCTTGCTTTATTCGTTGGCCTTTCAAATGTTCGGCCTTATCGCAGCTCAAGTTGCGGTTTTTCTGCTTTTGTTCACGCCGCTGTGGGGCCTTGGTGGGTTTGTCGCAGCTCCTGAACCTCCGTTTGTTTTTCTGTGGTGCCTTGGACTTTGGGTTTTTTGGCAGAGTGTGAGGCCCGGGAAGTTCCGTTGGTCCCTTCCGCGCAGTTGGTTCAGTTTGGGTGTGATTATGGGATTGGGTCTCAATACTAAATTTCCCATAGTACTATTGGCTCTCGGCATGGGGCTATATTTACTAACCTCGCGCGAAGGTCGGGGTGTGCTTAAGACGCCGTGGCCTTGGCTCGGGGCTTTATTGGCAACGGCATTGGCCTTTCCAGTTTGGATTTGGAACATCCAAAACGGATGGCCGAGCTTCGTGTACCAATTTTATCGAAGGCACCAGGATGAGGGTGGCCTCAGTCTCCAGCGATGGTTTGAGTTTTTTGCGCTTCAAAACGTGTTTATGACTCCGGTGATTTATTTCTTTTTAGTGCTAGTTTTTATTTGGGGGATTCGAAGATTTAACGAGACACGTTTTCGCTTTATCGTTCTGATGAGCGCTCCAACACTTTTGATTTTTTACATTCAGCCTCTTAAGGCGGCTTTTAAGCCCCATTGGCCAGCGCCGGCCTATCTGATTTTAGCCCTTGGAGTGGGGTGGCTTTGGCAGCAGGGCGTGTTTTGGATTCGGCCTCGCAGCCGCTGGGTCATTGCGGGAGTGCTCCTTTTTGTCGTGCCTTTGAATCTTGTCGGATATGTCCCTCTCTACCACCCGATTCTGACCCAAATTGCAGCGGCTCAAGGCAAAGATGTGTCCCATCCAGACTGGGACTACAGCCATGAGTTTTTTGGTTGGGAGCAGCTGGGCGCGCGCCTTCGTGAGCGCCTTTCTGAAATTCAATCGCAAGCGGGAGTTCGGCCAAGACTTGCAAGCTATCGCTACGAACTTGTGGGGCGTGTTTGGTATGCAGCTCAAGAAGAAACCTTCAGTCTCAGTCACGATATGAACCAATATCAAATTTGGCAGACGCCCCAAGTGATGGAATCGTTAAAAGGCCAAACGTTTCTGTTTGTAACTACCAACAAGTACAACGACAATCCGCAAGACCTCAACCGATTCGACTCTTGCAAAAAAGAAGAGCTTCCCATCCATCGAGGGGAATTTTATGCCCGAAGTTTTTACATTTGGACTTGTCAAAACTTTCAGGGGATACGATAACCGAGGGCAATCATGAAAGTATCCGAAGACATCTTAAATCTTGTCCCTTACAAACCCGGCAAACCCATCGCGGAGACTCAGCGTGAGTACGGGATCTCCGAGGTTATTAAGCTCGCCAGTAACGAAAACCCCCTTGGTCCAAGCCCTTTGGCGTTGGCAGCCATCAAAGACTCTCTTTCGCAGCTGCATCTCTATCCAGATGCTACACACTATGAGCTTTTACAGTGTCTTTCAAAGCATCTCTCTATTCCCGCCGAGCAAATCACGGTTGGAAATGGATCTAATGAGTTAATCGATCTGCTCATTCGGATTTATTGCGAGCCAGGCGAGAGCATCTTGACGACCGACAAGGCGTTTATCGCTTACCAAATCTGCGCGCAGGCTGCTCGGGTTAAGACTTTTTTTTCGCAACTCAAAGGCGATTTTGAAACTGATCTTGAAGCTATGGCGGCCCAGTTACGATCCCATCCATGCATTAAACTTGTATTCATCCCAAACCCCAACAATCCCACGGGAACCTACATTTCAGCAAAACCTCTGCAAAAATTTCTCGAAGAGTTCGCGCATCGAAAAGACCTGCTCTTTGTTTTCGATGAGGCCTATGTGGAGTTTGTTAGAGCCACTGATTATTCCTCGGCCCTTCCTTGGGTCAAAAGTGATGGGAACATTATTGTTCTTCGCACTTTTAGTAAAGCTTATGGCCTTGCAGGATTGCGACTTGGGTATTTGGTGGGTCCCCAACATACAGTGGACCTTGTGAATCGTGTTCGCCATCCTTTTAATTTGAATTTAGCGGCTCAGGTGGCGGGGCAAGCGGCGCTTTTAGACCAGGACTTCGTCAAAAAAACGGTGAGCCTCACCTGGCAAGGTTTGGATGTCTATTATGAGAAGTTTCAGGAACTAGAGCTTCCATTTGTTAAATCTCAGGGTAATTTTATTCTCTTTGACACCACCATGGACTCCGCTCATGTTTACGAAAACTGTCTTCGCCAAGGTGTTATTTTCCGCCCCTTAAAAAACTATGGTCTTCCCAGGCACCTTAGAGTGAGTGTGGGACTGCCTCACGAAAATGAGCGGGCCCTGACGGCGTTGAAATCCGCTCTCACTTTCTTGCGAAAAGGACATTGACCATGGCTCAAGTTATTACCATTGACGGCCCTTCAGCCTCTGGAAAGTCTTCTGTTTCGCGCAACTTAGCCAAAAAGTTAGGTTGGAATTGGGTCTCAACGGGCGCCTTTTACCGAGGTCTTGCCTATGCGGCTCAGCAGTCTAAAACCGATCTCAATGATGAAGCCGCACTTGAGGCTCTCTGCTCTTCGAAGCTTTGGTCGGTGCGTATGCACGTTGAAAATACCCAAGTTTTTTGGCAGGGGCAGGATGTCTCAAAACACCTCAATCGCGAAGATGTTGGCGCGGTTGCGAGTCGAATTAGCCTTTTGCCTCGAGTTCGAAGCGCCTTGCTTCAAGCCCAACGGGATTGCAGCCTCGTGGAGCCAGGTCTTATCGCCGAAGGCCGGGACTGCGGGACGGTGATCTTTCCCCAGGCGCGGAACAAATTTTACCTCACCGCTGATAGTGTTCATCGTGCTGTGCGTCGAGCGCAAGAGGTGGGCGCCAATATCGCAGAAACTCAAAAAGCCCAAGCGGCTCGAGATCACCGGGATGAAAATCGCAAAACTGCTCCCATGCAAGTTCCCGTCGGAGCGCAGGTCATCGACACCAGTCTCATGACACTCGATCAAGTGGTTGAAACCATATTTCACATCGTCACGCAAAGTTCTCTTTGACTTTTCCTCAGAGCAGTCTATAAAAATGGTCGTCTCGCAGTCTTGTACGTGAGCCAGGCTGAATAAAAAGATCAGTCCGTAAATCTTGTTTTTACGGCATCACCAGTGGCTAATCCTTCCAAAAGAACCGACTCTTGGATAGACTGGTCTCTTTATTCAGCCTGAAGTCTATAAGGTCGATCCCATTTAAGGGATCTTCCAGTGGGAGGTTTTTTTTGCTTATGGGTAAACAATAAACAAAGGCCGAGTTGGAGAAACAGAAGGTTCTAGCTTTTCTCGACAGCGCCGATTCAGACGTTCCTGAAAATCCAGGTTTGTTATCTGAAAAACGGTCCATCAATGAGTTTGCAAAACTCTTTGAGGCGTCTACCAAAGAACAAGACTTTAAGGTGGGCGATGTAGTTAATGGCACCGTCGTTGAGGTGCAATCAGACTACGTTCTCGTAGATATCAACTACAAATCAGAAGGTCTGATCCCCATTGCTGAATTCCGCGGTGAAGGCGTGAAGTCAGTATCTCCCGGTGACAACGTTGAAGTCCTTATCGATCGTATCGAAAATGAAAATGGAATGATCGTTCTTTCTAAAGACAAAGCTGACATGCTTCGTGCTTGGAACGACATTTCTAAAGCCGCCGAAAACGAAGAAGTTATCGAAGGCACGATCATCGCTAAAGTCAAAGGTGGCTTGAGCGTCGATATCGGTGTTAAGGCCTTCTTGCCAGGCAGCCAAATCGATCTGCGTCCGGTCCGCAACATGGACGTCTACATTGGCAAACGCTACAAGTTTAAAGTTTTAAAATTCAACAAAAAACGAGGCAACATCGTCCTGTCTCGCCGCGCTCTCCTTGAAGAAGAGCGTGAGAGCCTCCGCACTCAAACTCTCGATACTATGAAAGAGGGTTCGATTGTGACCGGAAGCGTGAAGAACATCACCGATTACGGTGCGTTCATCGACTTGGGCGGTATGGACGGACTTCTGCACATCACTGACATGAGTTGGGGACGTGTGAAGCATCCTTCTGAAATCTTGAAGGTCGGTGACGAAATTCAAGTGAAGGTTCTTAAATACGATCACGAAAAAGAGCGTGTCTCTTTAGGTGTGAAGCAGCTTCAGCCGGATCCTTGGGAAGCCGTTCGCGAGCGTTATCCCGTTGGCACAAAACTCAGTGGCAAAATCGTATCGCTTGCTGAGTACGGAGCCTTTGTAGAATTGGGTGAAGGCATCGAAGGGCTTATCCACGTTTCTGAAATGAGCTGGACAAAACGCGTGAAGCATCCTTCGCAAGTGGCCAATGTTGGCGACGAAGTCGAAGTGGTGGTCCTCGGTGTAGACACCGAACTTCGCCGTATCAGCTTGGGTATGAAACAGCTTCAGCCAAATCCATGGGTTGAGTTGAAAGAGTCTTATGCCCCTGGAACCATTATTGAAGGAGAGATCAAATCCATCACTGATTTTGGAATTTTCGTGGGCATTGAAGAAGGCATTGACGGTCTTGTTCACATCTCTGATTTCTCTTGGACAAAACGCGTGAATCACCCCAACGAAATGTTCCAAAAAGGCAATAAGGTCAGAGCGGTTGTCTTGGGAGTGGATATTGAAAATGAACGTTTCAGCCTAGGCCTCAAACAGCTTGAAAACGATCCTTGGGCTAACATCGAAAAGAAATACGGTGTTGGCACTCAGCATGAAGTGAAAGTGGTTAAAACTGCTGACTTCGGTGTGTTTGTTGAGCTGGAGAGTGATATCGAAGGTCTGATTCACATTTCTGAGTTGACCACAGAGCGTATCAATCATCCAGAGGACTTCGTTAAAGTGGGTCAAACCATTAAAGCCGAAGTTATGACGATTGATAAAGAGGCTCGAAAAATAGGGTTGTCTGCAAAACTTGTGAAGCTCAGAGAGCAAAAAGCGGATGTCGATGATTACGTGAAAAAAGCTACGGCAACGTCAAAAACAAGTTTGGGTGATCTTTTCGGAGAGCAACTCAAAACGATGCCTACTAAATCAGACAAAGAATAGTTCTTAGTCTTATCATTGTATCTGGAAAGGCTCCGAAAATTCGGGGCCTTTTTTTTTTATCTTGTTATTTGAGAAAAATTCGAAAACCATAGAGACATGAACTTTCGTCGTTGGATCTTTTTAGTTTTTCTTTTTTTGCCTGGAACTCTTTATGCAAAGCCGGCAGGCACGGGGATGGGCTTGGGACTTGTTCTTGGAACTCCCACGGCGCTCTCAGCAAAATATTGGCTTGCTAACAATGCCGCTGTCGATTTTGGAATTGGTTTAGACTTTGCGGATGCAACTATTTTTGGAGACTATCTTTTAGAGTTCCCTGGCGTGTTTGCGGGGCGCTCAACCATTTCTCGTGAACTTGCTCCTTATATTGGATTCGGTTTGCTTTTTCACTCTCACGGGAGCACCTACCATCGTTATACGCCTTACGAAGATCGCCACTACCACTCGACTTACTTGAATTTGCGTGTGCCTTTGGGAATTGAGTGGTTGACTCCAAAGGTTCCGTTGGGCGTTTTTCTGGAAATTGTTCCAAGTCTTTATCTCGTTCCTGGGATTGGACTTGAAATCATGGGTGGCATCGGGATTCGGTACTATTTTTAGTGATATCAATAATGCGATGAATAAAGCGCTGTGTTGTCCTTCTTGAGAGAGTAGATTTGGAGTTCATCTCAATTATGGGAAGGATCTGCTTCATGCGAAAAAACCCTTGGACTTTGATTGTCGTTTTTATTTTTATCTTCTGTGGTCTTTTTTATTACCTCACAAAACCCTCCTACAATTCTGTCGATGGCGACGCTCTGAACGTCACCAAAAAAAACGCAGTCCTTTTGCTCAAACTTGAAGGCGTGATCGCCGATGAAGATCGCTTTTTAAAGCAGCTAAAAAAGTACCGCAAGGATGATCAGGTTAAAGCGATCGTGATCAACATCAACTCTCCCGGAGGAGTTGTTGGACCGAGCCAAGAAATTTACTCAGAAATTTTGCGAACCCGCGAAGAGTTCAAAAAACACGTTGTCGTTTCCTCGTCGACACTCAATGCGAGCGGTGCCTATTACGCCTCTGTAGCGGCAGAGCAGATCATCGTTAATGAGGGCACGCTGATGGGCTCCATTGGCGTGATCATGGAGTTTGCAAACCTTGAAAAGCTTTACGACTGGGCGAGAGTTTCAAGATACTCCATCACTTCCGGAAAGTTTAAAGACTCGGGTGCTGAGTATAGGGCTATGCGTGAGGATGAGCGAAAGTTATTTCAAGATTTAATTAACGATGTGTATTCCCAGTTCAAGTCTGCTGTTGCTAAAGGGAGAAATCTCAAAGAAGACTACGTTGCCCAGTACGCTGATGGACGAATTCTCACTGGTGCTCAAGCGGTGAAGCTCAAGTTTGCCGATAAAATTGGAACCTTAGATGATGCGTTTAAAGTCGCAGCTGAGCTCTCTGGCCTTAAAGAAGGGGACTATGAAGTTGTCGAGCCGCCCAAACGCCGAGGAAGCCTTTGGCATCTTCTCAACCAAGAAGACGGAGACTGGGAAGGCAAGTTTGAGGGGTCTATGAAGCGCCTTCTTGGAGCTCAGCTTTTGAACCGTCCTCTTTATCTCATGCCTGGTCATTGGCTCTAACAGACATGAAAAAAACAAAAAACAAAACCGCTTCAAAGAAACTTCCGGGGCCCTTGGGACGTGAGGTTTTTTTTAGACCTGAACGTTCTAAGTATGTTCGAAAGCAAGTTCAGGAGCCCGGGTGTGTTTTTTGTAAATCGGCAATTGCAAAAGTCTCTTTTGAGAGTTTGACGTTGTGGAAGTCAAAACACTCCATGATTGTGATGAATAAATACCCCTACAACAACGGCCATCTTTTGGTCTTGCCACTGGCGCACTGTGGGGACCTTCTTCAGCTCACCGAGGAACAATACACCGACCTAGCCCTTACACTGCGCAAGGCCGTGCAGGCGGTCTCTGATTGCATTGGACCTCAGGGTTTTAATTTAGGTTTAAATCATGGAGCTTGTAGCGGGGCTGGAATTCCTGAACATTTGCACTACCATATAGTTCCCAGGTGGAAAGGGGATACCAACTTTTTTCCGCTGATCGCCCAGACCAAAGTGGTAGTAGAAACACTTGAACAAACCTATGATCGCTTGTTACCCTATTTTAGGTAAGGAGTGTCGGTGAATCGCAATTCTCAAGTTCAAATGACGGTGCCATTCACGCCGGTGGTAAAGGCGCTGGTGATTGCAAATTTGGCGATTTGGATTGTCTGCCAGGTGATCCTTGAGGGTTATTTCCATATTCCTTTCACGGCATTTCTCGGGCTATTCCCTAGCGAATTTTTATTCCATTTTTTCTTGTGGCAGCCGGTGACTTACATGTTCCTCCACAGTCTCCAGTGGACACATATCGTGTTTAATATGCTTCTGCTTTGGTGGCTTGGGGCTGAGCTCGAGGGGCACTGGGGAAAGAAGAATTTTTTCTTATACTACTTGGGATGTGGTGTCGGCGCCGGGATTATCTACTGTTTGGGGATCTGGATTTATTCGGCGGTGACTGGATCTGTGCAAGAGATGATTATCCCAGTGATTGGAGCGTCAGGCGCTATTTTTGGCCTTATGGTGGCCTACGGGATCCTCTTTGGGGATCGAGTCGTGTACTTTATGATGTTGTTCCCAATGAAGTCTCGCTACTTTGTGATGATTTTAGGCGGGATCGAGCTCGTTTCCCTTCTAACCTCGGGAATTTCGGGGGGAGAGGTGGCCTATCTGGCCCATTTGGGAGGCATTGCTGCAGGCTTTATCTACCTTCGTATTTGGGCTCTTCTTCAACGCTACAACTGGCAAAAGGCCTCTAAGAGACGTGGACGCAACCTACGTCTTGTGGTAAACAACGACAAAGTTGAAAACGAAAAAGGCCCTAAATATTGGAACTGACCGGAGGTTTTCTTGGCAATCGATGCAGCTCATAAAAAACTGATTTTTGATAAACGCCTGATCGAGTGGAATATTAAAAATGGCCATCTCAAAAGTGACGAGCTCAAAAAGCACTTAGAGACTTTGGAAGATAACACGCACATGGCTGTTCCTGTGGATTTAGAAGAGCCAATGCCTTCTGGGGCTAATACTCACTAGACTAGCGTGCGCTGAAATTATTAGGCAGTGTCTTCCACTCTTCGCCAAGGATTTTATATCCTTGCGGAGTGTGCTTCACGAATAGGATCTTCTCACCCGAATCCCCGTAAACATCAGACTCGTACTTCTGAACTGTTCTCACGATGTAATCGTCTTTGTGATTGAGAACCTGGGGATCGGTCAACTGGACTTTAACGAACTTGTACTTTTCGTTGAGAGTCTTTTTATACTCTTTCCAGGCCTTCCAATTCATATGCTGATTGCGAAAGTCTTGGTGATAAAAACTCATGTAGCTTTCAAGGTCTTTCTTTTCCCAAGAGGCTTTCCAGCCTTCAAGAAAAGTATCGAACTCTTCTTTTCTCTTTTTAACTGTGTCTGAGTTAGCATAAATGATTTTGTCGTAGATCAAGAGCGGCGTTTTTTTGAGAGTTACAAACTGGCTAAGTTCTTTAATCACGTTGTCTCTGACAACCACGCAGCCGCGAGATCCGCGCGTCAGAGCCACAGTGTCGGGGATGGCGTGAAGCCAGATTCCGCTTCCTGTTTTGCCAAGGCGAAGGTCAAAAAAGTTGGGGTAGTCTGTGACAAAAGCCATCGAACCAAAGAGCTTATAATCAACCGATGGGCCTACGAGCTTATCATTTAAGAAGTAAATTCCCTCAGGTGTTTTGGCGTCGCCACCTTTAAATTTATCGCCGTCGTTTTTACCGATATCTGTTGGAAACTCAGTGATTTTCTTAAGGGATCCTGATTCATTTTTCCATACCGCAAGCATCCGCTGACTTTTATCAACAACAAAAGCGACATCTGAATAAAGGGGACTCTGTGGAAAGTTGACAAGACCCATTGGCCATTGGGTATCGATGGGGGCTGTTGCCGCTGGCTCACTTTGGGCGTGCGCATGCACTCCCATGAATAACTGAAGCAATCCCCAAAACAGGATCTGAACTTGACGTCTCAGCACTTTTTTCGTAACCGGCATATGTTCCTTAATGTGACGGTTTTAAACACCCTTTGTCAAGACTCATCGGCACGTCAAGCCTATACTGTAGGCTAATTTGAGCTGGCCCCCCTGTTACTGACCATAAGTTTGATACTTTTCGAAAAATTTTGGGAATGCTGAGAAATGCCGATAAAAGTCGAGCGGGGAAGCGATTTCCCGAAGGAACGTCTAGAGGAGAGTTCGATGGCAGAGGCAGCAGAGGCAAAAAAGTCCGGCGGCGGTGGTGGCGGAGCCAAGATAGCGATGTTTGGATTTATCGCGCTTAATCTTATTATCAACGGTGGCGGTTTAGCGTTAGTGTATATGGGGACTTTGGGATGGAATCCGCCGCAGATCACTGAAGAAGAGGCGTTTAAGGAGCTCACAACAGAACTCGACGAAGGCATGGAGCATCCTTTGATTTACACTATGGACAAGTTCACGGCCAATCTTAACGGTCAGCCCAAGCGGAGCATTCGACTTGAAATCAACCTAGAGATGCTAGGGCAAGATGGTTTTGAAGAAGTGCTTACCAATGACAATAAAGCCAGGGCGCGTGATTCGATCGTCAGAATTCTCAACGATAAAACCTTTAGTGACCTTGAGAGCATTCAAGGCAAGTTGTTTCTGAAAGATCAGATTGCAGTGGCTCTCAATTCGATTTTACAAAAAGGTGTTATCAAAGATATTTACTTCACCGATTTTGTAGTTCAGTAACTCCGTTGACCTCATCCCTTGAGTTTGTCAGAATGTTGGGATGTGAGGTTGATCATGGATGTGCGAACTTGTCTTTGCTTATTAATTTTTTCTTTCTCATCACTATCGATCGCCCAAGACGAATCCACGCTCAAAGGCTGGGCGCCGTCGTCAAACGATCAAGCCTTGAAAGTTCAGTTTAAGGTTGAGAAGTTCGCTTTAAAAAACGGAATGACCGTTTTGCTTCTAGAAGATCACTCTATTCCTCGTGTGAGCTATCATACTTGGTTTCGTGTCGGCTCGAGAGATGAGCAGCCTGGTTACACTGGCTCCGCCCACATGCTTGAGCACATGATGTTTAAAGGCTCAACGAAATTCCCCCGTACCAGTTTTGAAAAAATCTTGCATGAAAACGGCATGTCCAACAACGCGTTTACAACCTACGATTACACTGGTTACTACCAAAATCTTCCAAGTACAAAACTGGATTTGATGATGGACATTGAGGTAGACCGAATCGCAAATTTAAGCCTCAATCCTGAGGACCTCACCAGCGAGCGCGAGGTTGTCAAAGAAGAAAGACGATATCGGGTGGACAATAATCCAATGGGGCTTTTGCGCGAGAACCTCATGATGACTCTTTTTCGAACAAGTCCCTATCATTGGCCGGTCATTGGTTACATGAAAGACATCACAAACTACACGGTCGAAAAGCTCCGCGACTTTCACAATAAATACTACGTCGCAAATAATGGCGTGCTTGTGCTTGTCGGAGATTTCGATACAGCAAAAACAAAAGCTCTCATCGAAAAGAAATATGCCGTCTTGCCATTTAAAGAACTTCCTAAGCCCAATTATCCCAAAGAAAAAGAACAGCTACAGCCGCGAAAAGGCGAAGTTAAAAAAGATGTGGCGAGCAGCACTTTTATTTTGGCATATCCTGGTCCTGCGGCAGGCTCTGACGACAGTTATGTCTTAGATTTGGCGGCAAATATTCTGGGGTCGGGAAATTCCTCACGATTGTTTCAACGATACGTTTACAAGGGGCAAGTAGCGACGTGGGCAGGTGCCTTTAATCAAACATTGAAGGATAGCTCTACGTTTGAAATTTTCGTGGCGTTAAATCCCGGTCAAAAAGCGGAGCCTATCGTTGATACTGTGATTACTGAAGTTTGGAAGTTGAAAAACAAAGAGGTGACTCCCAAAGAACTTGAGAAGGCAAAAAATCAAGTGATGAAGGAGCACGTCGATGGCCTTATGACCATCGACGGAAAGGCAAGAGCCCTGGCTACCAACGAGATCTTATTTGGAGATTATCAAATGATGTTTAAGGATCTGGAGCGCTACCAAGCTGTCACGGCAAAACAAATCCTGACGACCGCCCAAAAGTATCTGAAACCGCAAAATCAAAATCTCGTTGTCTTGAGATCCAACCAAGGAGAAAAGCCATGAGCAAGCTGACCTTACTGCTGTGTTTGACATTGGCCATCGGTTGCTCGTCGGGACCTTCGAGGTCTCCAGCTGGCTTTTCTTCCTCTGGAGAGCTGACGCTCCGCCCGATTCAAGAACTCACTCTCCCCAATGGGTTGCGAGTGATTTTTATCCCGGAATCCACTTTACCTCGGGTGAGTCTTCATGCTTTTTTCAAAGTCGGATCTTATCATGATGCCAAGGGCATGAGTGGGCTCAATTCCCTCACAGCCCATCTTGCCGATCAGGGAACGACCACACGAAGTGCTTCACAAATCGCTGACGATTTTGGTCAGTTGGGCACGGAGCTGGAACTAAGTGTTGATAGCGATTTCACAGAGTTTGAAGTCAGCGGTTTGGCCCATCAAAAGACAGAACTCCTCAAGTATTTTGCAGACGTCATTCTCAATCCCACCTTCCAGGCTAAAGACCTAGAACGCGAACGCAAACAGATGGTCGCAGGGCTTTTGCGAAAATATGATTCGCCAAGCACCGTCGCCTCAGATCAGTTTTCAACCATGCTCTTTGGAGATCATCCCTATGGAGTTGGCGAAGAGGGACGGCTTGCTGGATTGAAAACGATAAAACGCCAGGATGTAATTCGCCATTATTTTAAATACTACAGACCCAACAACGCCATCTTAGTAGTTGCGGGAGACATCGACGAAGGTTTCAAAACTCAGGTGCAAGTTCAGTTTGGCGCCTGGGAACAGCGGGCGCTAGAGGCGCAGGCGCCAGCTCCGTTTCTTGAGCCGATGTCACAGAAGTTTTTGCTAGTTCACAAAAAAGATCTCGCTCAATCCCAAATCCGAATTGGCCATGCTGGGATCCAAAGAACAGACCCCGATTTTCTGAAGCTTCGACTCGCCAACGTCATTTTAGGCGGTACTTTTCAATCTCGTCTTAATAGCCGTATCCGAATCGAGCTTGGTCTGACTTACGGAATCAGCTCCAGTCTTGATTCGCGCAAAGACCGAGGGGCGTTTACGATGACAAGCTTCTCTCGTAACGACAAGGCCTCACAAACCGTCCAAGAAGCCATGGCCGTATTTGCTAACTACGTTGAAAAAGGAGCCACGGAAAAAGAGCTCCAAGATGCAAAAGAATACCTCAAAGGCCAGTTCCCAGTGGCGCTTGAAACCGTGGATAGCTACGCGATGAATCTTTGTCTCTTACGGCTGTACGGAATCTCCGATGATTACTTGAAAAACTTCTACCGAAACGTCAGCAATATTTCTCTGAGCGAAGTCAACGCCGCTATAAAAAAACACTTTGATCCCAAAAAACTCCAGGTGTTGGTGTATTCGGATAAAAAGCAGGTGCTCGAGTCTTTGAAGAAGGTTGGAGCGTTCGAGGTGCAGGATTTGAAGAAGGAATAGGGCGCGGGAGCGTGTAGAAATCTGTGGGCAACTTTAGTTGTCCACGATTTCCGTCAGGCGAAGCAAAGAGCGCGAAAGATTTTTCCGGCACCG
>JBGATJ010000046.1:0-34789 GCA_044229295.1 Pseudobdellovibrionaceae bacterium | reverse complement strand
GCTGAAAAAAGGTGGTAAAGATCCGATATTTTCGATCAACCACACGTGCGCGATGCTAAGGGCAAATCAGAACCGGTTATTTAGAAAAACGTGGTGCACATCTAAAAAGATGGAGCGATTAAGAGCTCACCTGCAGCTGTACATGGCATTTCACAACTTTTTCCTATTAAACAATCCAGCGAAATAAAAAAGCCGAACTTCAAAGGAGGATCTAAAATCCTCCCCCAGTCCGGCTTCAGTTTTTGAAACACACATGTGCCCCAGTTAAAAAATCTCCTGAGGCCTCGATCCTGAGTCCCCCGAAGATAAATAAATACTTATGGAAGAGTGGGTCTAGCGTCCATTCCCAACTTGCGCTTCATTTTGTTAGCTTGGTTCTCAGCCATCAAAGCGCGTTTTTTGCTCTTGGCCTCTTGAGCGCGAGCCAATCTGACTTCGTCTTTCTTAGCCCGGAGTTTTTCTTGAAGGGCTTCTAAGCGCTCTTCAAGTTTCTCGGCGTTACGAGTGTATTTTTCAGCATTGGCTTGTGAAGTTCTCAAATCACGCTCAAGCTTGCCAAGAGTTGGCTGACCAGAGCGCTGGAGAGCTTTAAACTTGCTTTCGATTTTATCAAACTTTGCTTTTGCAACCTTCTCTTCGCGAAGAGCGGCGTTTGTCTCTTGTTTTTGCTTTTGCAACTGATCGTTGATATTCGCTAACTTACTAGAGGCCTCTTGAGCTTGGCCTTCAACTTCTTGTTTACGAGCATATGCTTGTTGCTGTTTTTGTTGAAAGTCTTGTCTTTTTTGTTCTGCTGCAAGAGCTTTCTGCTCGGAGTTTTTAGTTTTCTGTTCTAAGTGCGCAGACTCTCGCTCCATACGAGTCATTTCAGAGCGTAATTGCGTTGTCTGTTTCTCGTCATTCATTTGTTGGCGCTGGAGGTCTCTCATGCGTGCAGAAAGAGCACGGTACGTGTTCTGTGAGCGCTCTTTAGATTCAGCGTATTTTTGCTTTGAAGCCTCGAGGTTTTTTGCAGCTTCTTCTGCTTCAGTTGTTTTTGCATCAAACTCGGCAGCAGCTGTTTCTTCATCAACCTGCGACTCAACCATCTCCGTTCGATCCATATATAGATCGTCATTTGAGCTCTTTGCTGCTTGCACATTTAATGCTGCTAGGGCTCCTACCAACGTGATAAGACCAGTTGAGTAAATTCGTTTCATCATATCTGTGACCTTTCTCTAATCCGTTTGAACTGTGACCGCTGTCAAACTTCTCTACAAGTCTCGTGCCCTAGGAAAGGGAGGTTGCGACAACGGTTTAGGCGGTTTTCAGATGAGTTCAGGCCTTTTTTATGGAAAATTTTTCTAATCGAGTAACAAGTTTTGTCCCTTAAAAGCTGAGTTGTCGGAAATTTCACCTTTAGTCAGCATCTTTGGTGGACAGAGTCTTCGTACAAGATGTAGACACCATCAAAAAAAACAAAGGAGAAAAAAATGAAATTGACTCAAATTCTAGTTGCAGGAGTGGCTTTTTATTCAGTGGTTGCATCGGCAGACTTTAAACCCTTGAAATGCTCACAAATCAAGAGCCAAGAACACGTACGCGTCCAAGGTAATGTTACCGTGACATTTACTGATGTGAATGCTCGCCCACCTGTCATCGAGGTCCGTGGCCTTCCAGAAGGTAACGTCCTTACGATGAATTTTCAGGATATCTTCGGCCAAGGGCAAGCTCCAGATGGTTCAATGATTTATGCGACTCGCGATGAAGGTGATGGGACCATTCAAGACCTTTGCGGAAGCGACAAATACAATTCACTTTTTGCTGTGAAGGCTTCAAACAAAATGTATTGTGCTGTTTGCATCCAAGCTCGCTAAATGTCTCAAATAGATCTATTGATACATTCCTAGACTTAACCTATAATATAGGCATCGGGCTCCAAAACCCGATGCTTATGAGAAAATAACCTCGCCCCTATCTTTTTTTTATCCCTAAATTTTCGTTCTCGGCGAGGTTTTATGATTACCGTTCAATCCTTATGTTTTGAGCATGATAATGGTCATGTCATTTTTAAAAATTTAACCTTTAGTTTACAAAATAAGAAGTACGCACTGATTGGAGAAAATGGTGTCGGCAAAACCACTTTAACAAAAATTGTGGCCGGCCTTCTATTGCCAACTTCCGGATCCTTGCAGACTGGGGGAAAAGCCCTCTACCTTCCACAGTTTGAAACAGCCAGTAGTATGACTCTTGGAGAGTACTTGATAGACATCTGGCAGGCGCCGCCAGATAAACTCCGTCTGGCTCAAAATCTAATAAAGGATATTCCCTTAGATTCCCCTTGCAACTTATTGAGTGGGGGACAATGGGCTCGGGCCAGGCTTTCTCATGCTCTTTGTAAGTCGTGGAGTTTGCTCATCCTTGATGAGCCTACAAACGATCTCGACTCCGAAGCTCGCCTTCAAATCACTGGCCTTTTACAAAATGCTGATTTTCCCATCCTTGTTGTCAGCCACGACCGCCATCTCCTACGAGAGGTCGATGAGATCCTTGAGCTTAGCAATCGCGGTTTACAGGTTTATGGTGGTAACTACGACTTTTATCTCCAACAAAGACAGATGGAAATGTCACGGCAGGAGGTTGAACTTGAAAGAGCGCGCATGGAAAAAAGAAGACGGCAAACAGAGCGATTTGAGAAGCTGCAGCGGCAAGAAAAAAGATCACGATGGGCCGAGAAAGCAGCCCCAAAAATGGGCCTGCCAAAAATCATTATTGGAGCACGAAAGCGCCAGGCGCAAAAAACTTTGGCTAAGATTCAAAAAAAGGAAGATCTTTTTGTTGAGGCCAGCTTTGAGAATTTCAACAGTGTTTTTGAAGAGCAAAAACAAGGGCTTCTCTATTTTGATTCTGCTGAGACATCGATCAGTGAGAGTCGATTGATATTTTCCTGTGAAGACGCCAATTTTAGATTCTCCAGCGCCGGGAACAATCTCTGGAAGGAAAACCTAAACCTTACGGTCAGAGGACCAACGCGACTGGCTGTACAAGGAGCGAATGGTTCAGGAAAAACCACATTTTTAAAATTGCTTCAAAACAATGGCAAGTTTGCGGCAGGCACTTCTACTGGCGTTTGGCGGATTGGAAACGCACCGGTAGCATATATCGACCAGAGCTATGGAACCTTAAATTTTGAGATGTCCGTTTTCTTAAATGTTATTCAGACCTCTCGCTTTGATCCCATTGAAACTCGCAACTACCTCGCACGCTTTCTCTTTACGGGGGAGCAAACGAATCAAAAGGTCAGCACGCTGAGCGGTGGCGAGAAATTAAAAGCGGGTCTCGCTAAGGCTCTTCTACAGAATCCAGCTCCACAAGTGCTCATTCTGGATGAACCAACCAATAATTTAGATTTAGCGAGCCTTGAGTTTTTAGAAAAGGCTCTGCACAACTTTCAAGGAGCTCTCATTGTTGTTTCTCACGATCAAGACTTTCTTCAAAAAGTTGGATGCCATCGATTTTTGGAGATTTAATATTGGACGACAGAAGGAATCGCGCGTCCACGAAAGGTCATTTGATTTAAAAAGGTTAAATTGATCATCACGCTTACTTGTTCGACCGTGTAACCAGCCTCTTGGCAAAGCTCGATGGCGGCATTTAGTGTTCCACCAGTGGCTAATACATCGTCAATGATGAGCACTCGGCCATCTCCGGCAAACATCTCTAAGACGGCTTTGCCGTATTCCAAAACGCACGCCTTTTTTAGAATCGGGGGCGGAAGTTTGCCTGCTTTACGAATCATTACGAATCCCTTTTGATTTTTTTGGGCTAAAGCAGACGCGAGGATGAAACCTCTGGATTCGATACCGCAGACGTAGTCAATGGCAGACCAATCAAGCATTGAAGACCACGAATCGAGAAAGCTTGCAAAAATTTTTGGATTTTTTAGGAGGGGAGAAATATCGCGAAATAAAACTCCCTCAATGGGAAAGTTCGGATAGTCAGCAATGTACTTTTTGAAATCTTCCACGATCCAAGGATCATATCTCTTTTGCGTTGAAGCCCAAACTGGAATGTTGGATGGCACGCGTTGACATTCCAGTTTGTAAACTTCCTAGTTTGGCATTAGGACCGTATCGATGACATGAATCACGCCGTTCTTCTGATTTACATCGGCGATAGTTACTTTAGCAGATCCACCTTTTTCGTCTTTGATCATCAAGTCTTTCCCTTGCATGGATAGCGTGAGCATTCCTCCAGCGACAGTCTTAACACTTGCAGTGCCTTTTCCTTTTTTGATCATGTCGGCCACTTTTTTTGAAGTCCATGCACCGGGAACCACGTGATAGGTAAGAATTTTTGTCAATGTTGGTTTTGCTTCAGGCTTCAAAAGACCGTCGATAGTCCCTGGCGGTAATTTATCGAAGGCTTCGTTGGTCGGCGCAAAAACAGTGAAAGGCCCAGCCCCTTTGAGAGTCTCAACAAGACCAGCCGCCTTAACGGCTGCAACAAGTGTTGTGTGATCCTTGGAGTTTACTGCGTTATCAATGATATCTTTTGACGGATACATCGCGGCTCCTCCAACTTCCACAGTTTTTTCCGCGAACGACGCGGTAGAAACCATAAGACCTGCGATTAGAGATGCGAACCAGACGACTTTACTACGCATGTTGAACTCCTTGCCATGAGGCTACTTTTAAAGTTTTACAAGTAGCCTGTATGTAAAAGCCTTTTGAGTCCATAAAATAGGCTCATCCCGATTCACGTAATGTTTCAACCTTTGGAAACTGGACAACTCCCTGATCCAAATAAATTCCATACTTGGTCAGAGCCGGAGTTTGAACAGGCTCGCTAACCATTTTAAGGAGCATCGTAGGCCGTGTTGTTGGAGCCATCGACAGGCAACCCACCTCCAACAGTGTTAAGAACTCGATCTTGCGTGTAACTATGATTGGTAATCATTCTCATAAGGTTCTTAATAATAACGCCATCGTGGTTAAGAGAATCAACGTCAACGCCTTGATCACAACGAATTGCTAAACTTCCACCGCCATCCACAGGATAGGCGCCATACCTTTGGAGTGTTAAGAATAATTTTCGTCCCCATGCTGTAAGACCTGGAGGCATTTTCACGTTAGACGGAATGGCCCAGGCACTTCCATAAGGAATGCCGCCAGCGATGTTGTCTAACTCTGCGCCTCGATCCATATCTGTGGCAGGGAGCATGTACGTTTTCCCTAACATTCTATAACCTGATCCCACCGTTCTAGGTAATACCAGCTGAAGGCCGTGCCCAAAGTCGTCTCTGCCGTTATCAAAGTCAGCTGCTCTAATAAGACCGAACAGAACATTTACGCCTGCCGCTGATGATCCAACCCTTTCACCGGCCTTTAAGCCATGACCGAGGCCGCGCACATCAATCCCGGGATAAAAGTAACTCGCTGTTGGCGCTGGAGCCCCTTGTGGCCACAAAAATTGTCTAAACTGCATTCCAACTCCAGTTGGCCGCATGAAGACCATGTTTCCATCAAAATTGCTACGGCGGTTGCCAAACTTATCTGTCGGATAGTCAAATGTTCCATCATTGACAAGCTCGCTTGGCCATGGAACAGACACCGGCGCAAAAGGCCTCCCCTTCTCCACAGTCGTCTGTCTATGGAAACTAGCCACTCGAGGTGCCATTGAGTCATCAATCTGGTAAACATCTCGGCCATTTTCAAATCCTCCATTGAATCGAATTCCGCCGGGCTTTCCGTTCCAGATCCGTTGCATGGGATGAGAGTCGGCGGCAAATCTCGCTCCCTTACCGATTGGCATGTGGTGGTAACTGCCTTTGTTAAATGGATTTTCAAAAAGATTGTCGTTATTTCTCGCTGATACGTGTACCGCGATGCTCAAACTGGCTACCAATGCTGTTGTACTGAGTAGTTTAAAACTTTTCATTTGTCCCCCTCGACTCTCAATAGGTTACTCGGGGATGAAACAATTCGGTTGTTTGATTTTTTGAGAAATTATAAACCAAGTTTAATTAAACACGTCTCAATCTGGGTCAGCAGCTCTCGCGCATCGAAAGCCTAAATTCGAACTTGCGCTTGTTGGTTCGGCCTTTCCTCTTGAGCCAACCAAATAGCGCGTGCAAAATTGGGAGCTACATAAAAACGATCCGCCTTTTTGCACACGTTTTTGCACACCCGGCTCCCTGGTATCAGAACTCTCGTCAGGTCCTTTTGGATTGTGAGTAACTTCCCCAAGCGTGGAGTAATAGTCTGATCGGTACCAATCCGAAACCCACTGCCAAACATTTCCCGACATGTCGTAAAGTCCAAACCCATTAGGAGGAAACGCCTTGACCGGTGACGTACCGACAAACCCGTCGAGGCCTTCGTTTTTATCTGGAAAATGGCCTTGATAAATATTGGCCATCCACCGACCGTCAGGAGTGAGTTCGTCGCCCCAGCTGTACTTTTTCCCCTCCAGACCGCCCCGTGCAGCGTATTCAAATTCCGCCTCCGTCGGAAGTCGTTTTTTAAGCCACCGGCAATAATTGACAGCATCCTCGAAGGCAACTTGAACTACGGGATGATCCGCCAAAGTTTCTGCAGAGACGCCTGACCCTTGAGGATCGTGCCAAGAGGCTCCCGGTTTATAACTCCACCATTGCAACTCATTGTCTAAAGGTACAGGGCCCGTAGGAGGGGTAAATATAGCTGAACCTGGAACAAGTTTTTCTTTTGGAACACCCGGGAAATCTTTTTCATCAAGAGGCCGCTCTGCTACCGTCAAATGAGCGCTCGCTTTTGCGAAGGCTTCAAAGGCTCGATTGGTGACAGGTGTTTCATCCATCCAAAAACCATCGACTGTGACCTGGTGTACGGGCTGAGCGTCGTCCATTGCACAGTCGCCACATCCTTGCCGAAAAGTTCCACCCTTTAACCAAACCATTCCTGAAGGAACTTCCTTCGGAATGGTGTTATGTTTTTTAAAAAATAAGAGGCCTCCACCTAAAATCAATAGGGCCATGATAACAAGTTTGCGAGTCAAATCAACCTCCTCAAGGGGAGGAAAAACTTTAACTCTTCCTAAGACCAATCGCAATGAGGCTAGGGATTTGGACAGGTTAATTTTAGAGGCGCTTCGAAAATCCGAAACACTTTATAAACTGGAACCGAATAGTGTTGGTCGGATTTTCGGACAAGAAGGTCAACAGGCAGCATCTAGTAATACGGTTGGGCTCGCAAAATTTCGATATATAGAGTTTGAGCTGACCTATTTTTTCTGCCCTGTCCGGTAAGGCAACTCCTCCCACTTTACCGATCATCTTTGCCGCATATATGTTGCCTACGATGTGGTACTCCGCTCGCCAAAGACGATTGAAGCTCGTCTCAAAAGGAACCGCCCTATCTATCAATTTATTTAACTCCTCTAAAAACCTCTACCAAGTAAACTGATACGGAAAAGGAGTTAATCTATGAAAGTGTTTTGTATTCCACAAATTTCTCTGGCCGACGAAGCTGCCCATCAAGAAATGGCTCAGACCTCGCATCAAAATCTCGGCTTTTTATTGATTTTATTGAAAAGAGTTGTTTGAGCAAATAAAAATCCCCAACAAAAACCTTATATCAAACCCTCTTTTTGACCTACCTCGTTTTGAGGCATTTTTTGTTTTTTTATGAGACAAAACCGATGTCCTCATATTATTTCGTTTGATAGTTTCATCTCTCCTGTCAATATAGAAAAACCAGAAAGAAATCCCGTTGTCTGATTCTGGCAAAAAAAACAGGGGGTTTCTATGTCAAAAAAGACGATTTATTTTCTTTCCATTGTCGCAGGCGTTACAGGCCTCATCATAACGACACAACCACAAAAAGGCAGCTTAGTAGATATGGCTTTGGCTCTTGCTGGCGGCTCGTCAGGACCTGGGGATTCTGGCTCAGGCGATGACGGACACAACGATACAGGCGGCCAACATGGCGGATCTGGTGATACCGGAGGCCGTGACCATGGAGACGGAGGCTATCAAGGATCTCCGGGCATGGGGCCTAGCTCCACGTCAGGATATGGACCGAGCGTTGAATCTTTGGCACAAGTGGACACTATGACTCAAGCGGATATCGATGCCGACCTAGCGAACATGCAAGCGGAGGCTAACGTGCGCGCCATGGTCGAAGGGATGGTCGATGCGAGAACCAGAACCAAAACTACCGATGTCCAGGTGGTGGAAGGATTTCAGCAGTTTGTCACCCCAATCGTCGAAGGTCCTTATGGCGAAAGCCTTCCAACCAGAAACGCACTAGGTCAAATAACGGGCAGCTGGGTTGGCATCGGATCAATACCGGCAGGGTCAATGGCAACGGGCGCGGTCAGACACCAGTAATTGGGCACAGCTAATTCCGTCTGTAACATTCCATAATTGAGTAAACTTCGGGAACGGCAGGGTCAATGCCAAGTGCCGCTCCCAATTCCATTTTGTTATTACTGTCTGCGGCCGGACAGTTGTGCTCTAGTACCAAGTCTGAGTCCGTGGTCAAAGTAAAAAGACCCTTCCCTACGGATTGGGTCATACTTCCAGCCAAATTTTTGATCGAGAACTGATTGGACCCCCATATTCTCACAAGGTTGGCAGTTCGATCTTTAAGGCGGGCCTGATGACGATTCACTCGAAATCCGGGGGCATAAAAGTTACAGCTGTAGGTCCCCGCTTTAAAAAGCATGTGTCCACTTCCAGTGAGGGTGACATTCCCGTAATCATCGGATCTTTTCGTGTTGATCATTCGATCGCGCCATTCAGCCACTTTGCACGAACCCGCGTTGGTTCCGCTGGGCATTTCTTCGGTGAGGAGAATGTATTCGTTTTTTGTAAAATCGTTCCCGCGGATGACGGTCTGGTTGTACAGACTCAAATTCAAAGCGAAATTCCCTCCGGTTCGCCCGGCAAACATGGTGAACGTGATGTCGACGGCCGAGGTTGGATTTGGACAAGGTCCCATGGCGCAAGGAATGGGACGCCACTGGACATTGGGGCGGATCAAGCAATCTGGGTTGGCGCTGGCATCACAGAAAATTCCGTCTTTGGTGAATCCGTGGTTGTTGTTTTTGGCGTCATAAAATGCCGGACCTGAACCCGGCGTTGCGTTCTGAAGACACGGGTTTCCTTTAGCATCGAGCAGGCGGATGCTGGGCGCTGGAGGGGGCGTGACAGGACACGTCGCAGTTGGGTTTCTGAGGCAGCCAAGCTCTGGATTCCCGGGGCTATTGATCGTCTGCTTCCACGCTTCGGCGCTGAGAACACAGGCCGCAAGTTGGCTTCGAATTTGATCCACTTGCAAACGCGTGACCCCTTGAGTTTTTAAAGAGATGGACGATTTATACATCTCGAGAATGCCCAGAGAAAATACCATCAGAATGGCAAGAGCCACTAAAACTTCGAGCATCGAAAAACCATGAGCTTGTTTTATCTTCAACGTTAGACTCCTTTTTTTTCCTGCGCCCTTTTTTCGGAGAGCCGATTGAGCAAGACTGCCAAGTCCTGAAAATGGTCTCCCTCCCGAAGACGAATGCGTTCTTCAGTTTGATCTTTAAGCAATCCTTCGACGTGTTTTTCAAAACGCATGATGGGGCCAATGATACGATGGGACTGGCGGACAGAGAATAAAAAAGCGATCAAGTTGAGCACCATGAGAGTGGTGAATAAAACAGCGCCGCCACTTTGGATCTGACTCAAAAGTTCAGGACTTTGAAGACCCGAATCCACGAAATATGCAGACAAGCTTCCCACCATCCAATGGACATAGAAAGTGACCAGAATCGCTGCAGCTCCCAAATTCATCGTTACCATGTAGAGACCAAAGCGAAGCTGAAATGCGGGGTTAATGACGATGGATCGCCGACGACTTTTCATTCTATCTCCTTACCTCATTCTCACACAGTCTAAGCTGTTATGAGTGTTAGGGGCCTGTACCGAAGGTTCCCCTGTTCCGACAGCCCTTCCGAAGTCAAAGGGCCCATGACTCGTTTCGCAGTAGTGTTCAAGTTCAACCGAGCCCACCGATGCGAGCGAAATTTTTCCGTGGACCTCTGATGTTGTGGATAGATAACCTGCTTTATCACTCGAGTATCCATTTGTGCCATAGACATAACGGGTGCCATTTTTGTCTGTCACCTTAAGACGAACCCGATGTTTGCCCACAGAAAACGCCGAGGCCCAACCGTTACAGATGTATTCTCCCTGGAGGACCAGAAGATTCATGGAAACTCCTTTAAAATAAATTTGACCCCAAAGAAGTTGGTTGCCGGGCGTTCCCGCAGGAGATCCAAAGTCACTGTCATAATTGACAACGTTAAAAAGTCTTGGGGTCCATTTGCCAGGATTGCACCGACCTCCTGGGACTTGGGAATCTGTAAAAAAAGCAGCACCAAACTGTTTGACGGGAACTGTGTTGGCCGAAGCGGAATATTTTAAGGAATAGGTTTCTGTATTAATCACGTCGCTTCCTGTATTCAAAAGTTCACCATAAAAGGTGAATCTCGGCAGTCTGCATTCAGTGTCGATACATTCCGGCTTCCACGAAACTTGATATCGAAAAGGACAGTTCGGGTCGGGATTCGTCGTGCTAAATGTAGAGCAGAAACTTCCAGTTCTGGTAAATCCACTGTTCGGAGGGAGAGTGTCATAACCTCCACAGGTGTAGTAAGCCCATGCCGTCTTTTGTGGATTTAATGCGGCGGCTGATCCGTTCAATCTCAAAGGGATGGTGGGTTGTGTGGCGGTGCTGTAGGCGTAGCAAGAACCCGGGACATTCAGGCATCTGAAAAGTGCCGATGTTGGCGCAAAGTTGACTGGATCTACCAGTGTCGCAAAGAATCCCTTCGGATCGACAAGGCAATTCATAGTTTGCGTTTTCATCGACACTAGAACCGATGAGAGCCGGGAGGAGACCTGGGTTTTCATCAACGAATACATTACCGAACTTGAGCCATATGTGAGAGCCATGATCATGGCTACAACGACCAACATCTCAATTGCGGAATATCCAGCTTGTTGAGTGCGCTTCTTCATATGTGTATCCGACCATGGAAACAGGTTCAATGGCAAGGTGAACGGGACAGGATTAATGTCATTGTCCAGGAATGTTATACGTGTTCGTAAACCTACCTTTTTTTCCTGTCACAGGATCAGTGTAAACGGAACCAGGTATTTGCATCGGGCCCGCAGGAACCCAGAGGTTGAGAATATCTATGTAAACTTCGGTCGCGACTTGAACCTCTGCTATTTTGGTTCTTGTTTTTGCATCGACAATTCCTTCGATCATGGCTTGAACTTGAGCTTCCTCTTTCATATTTGCAAGATCCGCATCAATCTGCTCTTGAGTCATAGTGTCCACCTGCGCCAAAGACTCAATGCTCGGTCCATATCCTCCGGTAGGCCCCATTCCAGGTGACCCTTGATAACCACCATCTCCATGGTCACGGCCTGCGGTATCACCAGATCCGCCATGTTGACCTCCGGTATCGTTGTGCCCGTCATCGCCTGAGCCTGAATCGCCAGGTCCTGCCGAGCCGCCGGCAAGCGCTAGCGCCATGTCAACGAGGCTTCCTCTTTGAGGCTGGGAAGAGAGAACCAAAACGGCAACTCCCGCAAGAACCGAAATTAGATAAGATCCCTTTTTTGAAAACATAAATCCCCCTTTGTTTCTACGAGGACGTCCCATAGATCTAGTCTACATTTCCTCACCCGCGAGAGTGGTTATTAAATTTGATAGTTATGAGATCTCAAATTGAGACGCTGGCCCTTCGGTTTCAAGACTACGGCGCTCTTTAAATTACCCCGATAAAAGATAAATCCGGAGGACAAATGAAAACGATTTTTACGATTATCATTTTATTGGCTCCCACATTCTCTTATTCTAAAACCCAAGAAAAAGAAGAGGGTACCAGGAAGCCTGCTGAATTTTTTACGAAAACTATCGACGTAGTCCGAGTTCCATCGGAACTTTTCCGAGGGGAAAAATGGGTCGACAAACTGAACAATGTTGTTTGTTACTCATCGTATTCGGGAGCATCTTCTGGCGGTATTTCTTGTGTGAAAGTGGATCAAGCACAATAACTTTTACTAACGGCAACTCCGGCGCCGGAGTTGCAATCAACCCAGCGCCAAAAAACCTACGGATGATATTTCAATCGGTAACTATCACTAGGCAAAGGATTGTAAGTCGTTTTTGGCCAAACTTGATGTTTCCCGCCCCCAGCGCGATTGGAGTAAGACTCATCTTCTAGATATGCACTGTTCGCTCTGAAAAACTCAAACATCCCTTGAACAAAAAAGCTGTTATTAGCTCCGTCTGTTGGTAGCAAAGTTTTATTCGTTGCACCCCATTCATCAACGCCAAATTTCTTATGATGAAGTTTTGCAAAAGCCAAGATACCGGCGATGCCATTTGAAACTCCGGTAGCAGCATCGTAAGAACCGCGGCAGATATTTACCCAACCTGCAGAGGTCTCTGAGTCGCAATAGCCTCCAGAGCCATTGTCGTAGACGTCAATACTAATAATGTCCACGTTCACATCACCAGGGTAGTAATCAGTCACGCGCTGGCGAGTGTTTTTTAAAACGTTCCAAACCATTTTTGCACCCGGCAATGTTGTTTTGTAAATGTGGGCAATTCGGTTCCAAGCATCTTGATACTCTGTATGGATTGCCGGGTCAGGATCTGATCCTCCATGGCCAGTGTAAGACCAAGGGTAACCTTCGTCAGCCTCGTGCCCGAGACGCAAATAAATAGGCCCCGTTCCGACGATAGTTTTGATTTTATTCGCGATCGCCTGGTGTTTGCTGTCAATACCGCCGTTTGCAACATATTGAAAACGACCTCTATCAGCAGCGATCACAAGTGGCACAGTCAAAAGAATGTGGATGTTCGCATTCTTGTAAGCCGCAACGGCCCCAGTTGATTGTAAAACCGGATTGGTCAAGTAGGCTTCATAACTTTCGGTCCAAGAATCTTTCCCGATGAAAATACTAGCAATGTCGACCTGTCGTCCGCGCCAGGCACCAAACTGAGCGCTCTTTTCAATTGCAATCGATCCGATTCCACTGCCAGGTGAAGCTCCCGACTTCCATGGCAATCCGCTACGATTGCGACCGGAGCGCTCGTTCACAGTCAACGTTGCTGATCGGCTAAGACTGCCGCTCGCAGTGCTGCAGCTCAGAGTATACGTGTAGGAACCCACCGCAGAAGGATGCACGGTTTGAGTCCCACTCTGGCTTTTGGATCCAGTCCAGGCCCCTGCGGCCGTACAAGCGGAGGTGTGAGTTGAGGTCCACGTCAACGTCGATGTTTCTCCAAGATTAATCATGCTCGGAGAGGCTTCAATGCTGAGGGTTGCCGTTGGATTCGGCGTTGGCGTGGGGGTGGGAGTCGGAGTTGGCGTCGGTGTAGGCGTAGGTGTCGGTGTTGGAAAAGGCGTCGGCGTTGGGACTGGCGTGAGTCCAAGAGGCATTGACAATTCAGAGGGATCTGTATCTTCATTCTTTGCTGTTAACGAACTGACTGCTGAGCAGTTTGTGAGAAAGGGCACAGCTACAAAAACAGCCCATGTGAGACGAAACTTTTTTAAAAGAAAGAACGAAGAACTGTCTTTCACTTGATCCCCCCGGAAATTTGTTATCTAAGACAGTTACAGAATACTAAAACAACTCAAACTCTCTAATCGACATTTCTGTCGCGATCCAAGTGTCTCAATTTGAAATTTTGGGGGACTCGCCACTAGTGATTTTTGAATTTAAGCTCAGGACTCGAGCACATGACCGTATAAACAGAGTACTCACCAAGCGGCGCGCCGTAGTCGAGCTCGATAGAGCCCACCAGCTGTTGCAACCGTTCATTATAGCGTTCAATAAAAAGTCCCGTCGTGAAGCCGTCATCGGACTCCCACGAGATTCCAAGATCAAGGGCGTCTTTTAGGGCCAGATTGTCCTTCCGATCCCAATAAGTAATCAAATGGGCTCTTGGAGCTGGGGACCTACGATGACCATCGTTTCTTGCAAAATGAATCTGCCAACCAGCTTGGGTGTGATTCACCTCAAAACCGCTGGGCTTCCAGCCAAAATCATTTTGTCCTTCGCCACCCACCCGGCAGATCATCTTTTCAGGCACTTCAGAGATTGGAGGTTTAATATCTTGAAAAGGGGTGGCAGCCACAAGGGTGCGCACAATACCTTCAAACGAGAAGTTTTTCACTCGCAGAATTTCCGCAACTTCTTTCCTCAAAGGAGTGGTATCTAGGCTGGGAACGTTCCTCAGAGAAATAAAGGCCTCGTGGATTTTAAAGAGCGCGCGCTCAGCAAAGCTCAACTTCATGAACAAGAGGTAGTTGTACTTCACGTTCATTTTTTTAAGGTTCTGCACACCCAGTTGGCGTTTATAACACCCCTTAGGTAAGCTCTTAGGATCTATATGGTCGTCATCCAGCTCTTCAACATTACCAACGGGTTCAAAATTCAACATGTTGAGGCTGTAATCGATCATCCACGCAAAACTGACTTTCTTATCCTTAGAAAAGGGATGGGGAAAGCTCATAAGTGGGCTGTCTTCTTCCAAAATCCGCAATGCTGACTCGATTGTGTAGGATGGGTCTAAAGCCTGAAAAGATGTCAAACGGCCGGATCGAGCCAATGCGAAAGTATCAGCAAGATAAACGCGCTCTGCAGGAGTGCCCTCATCGCAAACAATGGCGTCGCCACCACCAGATACGCCAGGGCCGGCTTTACAAACTGCTGTAAAACCTAGAACTGCTAGAAAAACCCTCAATAAAAATTTTGTCATGTCTGGCCTCACAAACCCTATTTCCATGCAAATACTGATCCCATTGGCTCTCGATCTCAAGCCTTAAAAATATCGAAGGTAAATGCAACGACCTCTTCCGGCGGGGAGGGAGCCGATATCTTCAAACAGCTGTCAATAAAATCGACAAGCATTTTTTTTAATCTCGAAAAATCTTCCTCGCTTAAGGATTGAACATTTGAGAAGTGAACGGCATCTGTTTTAAGATCCAAAGAGTCTTGGACCGCGCGCAACCGCCAATTTTGATGAAAGATGGGTAAGAAGGACGAGTTTCGCGAGATAAAGGTCTCTCCTCTAACGTAGGACCATCTGTGACCCTGATTCTCAACATAGCCAATGGATCGCAAGTGTTTGAGAGATTGAGTTACAATATCTTCAGACAGGTTTAATCTCTTACATATCGAAGCTACAGTCTGAAAACGAGGAACCGCAGTTAGCATATGGATCGCCGCCCAGTGCCACGAAGAGTGGTATAAAAAAAGATCTTTCTCTGACGATTCTAGTTTTAGGTTCGTGCGTAGACTCAAATCTTCGTAAGTCTTTTCTAATTTTTTTAGCTTTGACTGCAAATGACGGCGGTACTTTGCATCTGCAGCTCTTTCAAATTCCAGGAGGGTCATAAAGTATTCGTGCTCTTCACTGGTAAATTGCCAGAACTCACAAAGTCGAAATCCATGATCAGGAGTCAGGTGAACCTCCGTGCTTAACACTCTAGAAAAATAAGAGCGCTGACAACCGGCGGCCTCCGCAAGTTGAGAGAGCACTCCTCGCTCCGAAACTCGAAGACGCAAATATTTTTTATAGCTATTAAATGTGAAAACCTTCTGGTTCAGACTGCCTGCCGACATTATCCACCTCTTGACTGTAACAATATGTTACCAAAATAGGCACTTTTTAACAACATGTATATGGCGGCGCATTGCGCGGCCTGATAAGTTCCGTACAACTTAAACAACCGGGGGTTTACAATGAAAAATTTCTTAGTTTTTGCAGCGCTCTTTTTGCCAAGCGTATTCGCGCATGGTATGGCCGTCACCCACATTAGCTGTAGTATCTTTTTGCACGATCCTATCGCAGTGAGTTCAGAAGAGATTAATTTTCTCAATATGAATGAGCTGTTTTCACCTCAGACTATTAAAAAGGCTCAACTGAAAACTCAAAAAAACATACAGTCTCTTAGAGACATCTACGTGCTTACGACTGCGAAGCCTGTTGGCTATAACAACGGTTTTAGGCTTTTAGATATTTCAGTCACGGTGTTTCAGGGAGCTACTTATCAGACCCAGGTTCTAAAAAAAGCAAGTTACGGCGATCAACTTAGTTTTGTCGTAGACCGAGGGAGCGTGACCTGCACTCCAGTTATTATATTAGATGTGGAGGAATAGTCATGAGCGCCGTCTTCACTTTTTTGGCGATGTCCCTGGCTCTGGCGAATTTGGCTGCAGCCGACTCTCATTTTCGCGATATGTTTCGCTACGAGGGAGCCGCGGCAACTTACACCAATCATCTTACAAACTCTCCAAAAATGCGCATTTTCTATCGTCCAGAAAATGCAAATTGCTTTGATATCGCTGTTCACAACGAACTCTACGAAAATGTCTGTTTTGCAAATGGTGAAGCGGTTGCATCGATAAATAGTGAATGTTCCCTATACTTGAGGATTGACAGCTCCATAAGTCAATCCGATCGATGCCCTAGAAATCTCGACCTGGTAGAACAGGTCGGCCGGTGCGTAGGCATTACCTTTGGCCTCGAAAAACTTTTGGTTGGCAGTTGGACAATTGTGCGAAGCAATTCAAATGATTACCTTTTGACAAGCCAGTGTAGCTCTCTCGCAGAGAGCGATCGGCCAACGAACTTTGCTAACTAAATTTTAAGGAGAAATTTTATGAAATGGCTCGTGTGTTTACTTTTAAGTTTTTCAGTTGCAACTCAGGCTTACGCAGCTGACCAAGAGATTCTCGTCGACAGTGCCGGCCAAACGACTCTAGAAGGGGTCCAATCTATGACCGAGCAAAATAAAAACACCGTTTCCCGTTTTTTCGAACTCTTCAGTGACGGCAAAGCTAAAGAGGCTTTTGAACTCGTTGCCAACGACGTTAAGTGGTGGGTGCCCAAGTCTCTGCCTTTCGGCGGGACCTTCGATAAAAAAGGGTATTTAACCAAAGTTCTGCCACAGTTTACGGGATTCCAGGGAGGCATGAGGCTTTCTGTCCGAAGTCTCGTCGCCGAAGGCGACGTTGTTGCTGCAGAAGTGGAATCCCTTGGCCTTCACATCTGTGGAGCGCCTTTTGTTTACAACAACAAATACCATTTCCGAATTGTATTGAAAGATGGGCTTTTTGTTGAGGTTAAAGAGTACATGGATACTCATCACCTGGCTGCGCTTTATGCAGTCACCCAGACTGATGAATGTAAAAATAAAATAAAAAATTTCAAACCTAAGCAAAACTAAAAACGCAACAATCAGCAGTCTCGGCAAGTTGAGAGAGCATTCCTCGCTAACATAACAATATGTTACCAATAGAGTCACTTTTTAACAACATGTATATTGCGGCGCGTTTGGCGCTCTGATAACTTCCGTACACGCCCTAGAAATCTCGACCTGGTAGAACAGGTCGGCCGGCGTAGCTCTCTCGCAGAGAGCGACCGGCCAACAAACTTTGCTAACTCATTTTAAGGAGAAATTTTATGAAATGGATCGTGTGTTTACTTTTAAGTTTTTCAGTTGCAAGTCATGCTTCCGCAGCTGAGTACTGTGGACTTTTTATTCAACAAGGACATGGCTACCTCCTCAATGGAACCCGATTTGTGGCAGGATGGGGATGGCCCCATTCAAAAAACTATTTTCTCAGACCTCGAACAAAAGAGAGCCTTCGCCAAATCACCATACTGGTTCAAAAGTCTCGTCCCTACAACAGTCTGGATATCTGCGTGAAGGGAGAACTGATCGACCTTAGCGAAGAGGCAAAAAGCCAAGGTGCCGACCGAGAGATTCTTGTCGACAGTGCCGTCCAAACAACTCTTGAAGGGGTTTAGTGTATGACTGAGCGAAACAAAACCACTGTTTTCCGTTTTTTCGAACTTTTAAACTCTGGCAAAACAACAAGGGCTTCTGCGTTGGTGGCTCCTGATGTGAAATGGTGGGTTCCAGAATCACTACCTTACGGCGTCTTGCCTCAATTCGTAGGAGTTCGCGGAGGCATGAAAATTTCTGTCACGAGCCTCGTTGCAGAGGGCGACGTTGTCGTGGCAGAGGTTGAGTCTCGTGGATTGCATTTGTGTGGCCAGCCTTTCACTAGCAACAAGAAATATCTTTTTAGAATCGTACTGAGAGACGGCCTGTTCACTGAAGTTAAAGAACATGTCGATACCTACCAACTCACGGCATTTAACACCGTCTTACAAACGATGGAATACAAGGCCATACTGAAAGGTTAATTTATGGTTGAGCAAAATAAAAACACTGTTTCCCGTTTTTTCGAACTCTTCAGTGCTGGCAAAGCTAAAGAAGCTTTTGAACTCGTTGCCAACGAGGTCAAGTGGTGGGTGCCCGAGTCTCTTCCTTTCGGCGGGACCTTCGATAAAAAAGGGTATTTAACCAAAGTTCTGCCACAGTTTACGGGATTCCAGGGAGGCATGAGGCTTTCAGTTCGAAGTCTCGTCGCTGAAGGTGACGTTGTTGCAGCTGAGGTCGAATCTCTTGGCATTCACCTCTGTGGAGCTCCTTTCGTTTACAACAACAAATACCATTTTCGAATTGTGCTGAAGGATGGACTTTTCGTTGAGGTAAAAGAGTACATGGATACTCATCACCTCGCTGCGCTTTATGCAGTCACCCAGACTGATGAATGTAAGAGCAAAATAAAAAATTTCAAACCCAAGGAGAATTAAATATGCGCGCCAAAATTCTTTTCACGTTACTTTGCTTAGTTTTTTCATCTCAGAAAGCCCTCGCAGTACAGTTTCACTGTTGGGCCGGTCCAGTGGAGGTGGTTGTAGCGACCAACGTATCACCCATCCCAATGATAGTAATCTTCACGGGACGACCTGACGACGAGGATCGCATTGAGACCTACCACCAACTAAAGATTCAAAGCGATCGCCAGCTCTGGACTGCAGAAGGCATCAATACATTTTATGGAACCGCTCGCCTTCACGTTCCGACCCACCTCCCTGGCACTGGAATGATAGAGCGATCAGGCCGCAAGCAGCTGATCCTCAAATGTGCGATTACGGGCAGACCCGGTTTAGTTAACGTCAAAGAAATTCAATCGGAACCCCTTTAACTCTATGAAAACTCTCCTAATCACACTTTTTATCGTTAGTTCCGCGCAAGCTTTTACCAACACGTTTATTTCTGGAAACAACCCGTTCTCACTCACAGTTCTTGATGATCAAGGAATAGAGGTTACCTATCAAGCCACAGCCTTCACCAAAGGCAGCTGGTCTCAAGATTGGTCTGGAGAAAACCTAACTTTCGACTTCGGCTACAGGACAACATGTGGAAGTAACCTTGGCTTTTTATCAAAGGACCTGGACATCACCGTTTCCATCAACGGATCGAAGAGAAATTTACACATTGAAAAATCGAGCCGGGGCCGAAGAGTTTTCGTAGCTGGCGGCTGCCCACAATCCACCGAAAAAATAACGGAACAGCTCTCTATATGGACAGAAAAAAATCAACCCCTCATTAGCACTCAACCTTAATAGGACAATTTATGAGACACCTTTTCTTTTTAGCTACAACCTTGATCACTTTATCAGCAAAAGCTGATTACTTGGACGATTGTAAACAACATCTCATCAACCAAAGCAATATCAGCGGAACAGCTGCCGCCGACGCTTGCCGTGAAGCAGACGCGAATGGCACCACAAGAGACGTGTTGCAATTCATTTACTGCCACGGAATGCTGACGTCCTCCGATGGTGGCCTTGACGGCTTGAACGCCGCCCAATACTGTCTGCAAAATTCAACATACCGATTCATTAAGTGCCACCTCAATGGGTACGCCGTCACTAAAAACGCGATCCACTCCGCGTTGGTTTGCCTAAGATCGTTTTAAACAAATTTTGAAAAGAGGAACTCGATGAAAAATTTAGTCTTAAGTCTCTGCACATTGATGATTTCATTTCAAGCCTCAGCATGGTTACGTACGACAAACGATTATGCCATAGCCGCTGAGACACTCGCAAAAGGCTTTTCGTGCCAACTCCGCGCCGGCAGCAGCAACTGCCCCAGGACATTTGTGAGTACTGGTAACTACGACGGCGGTACGGGCATTATGTTCAGCGCAGGCGTTGGCCGGCAGTACTTGGTGATCCAAGAGCTCCACGATGGCAATACGGCGCTCGCGCAGATCTCTGGCGTGGACGGCGCACAATTCACTGGGCAGTATGCTTGCCAGGTCTATTTCCAATAAATACTAAAGGAGTACCTATGAAACAACTAGCTCGCCTCACCCTCTGTGTAGGAGTTTTGCTCGCTGCATTTACTGCGTCTGCGGATCTACGCTATGACCAGGCTTGCGTTGCAAACCTTCAGAAACTTGCATCTTCGACACCCCTTCTTGCCCGACTCGCCAGTCTGACAACTCGGCACCTTCATGCGAGTCAAGAATATGATGAGCAATGGTTCGGCAGCGGTCCCCTCGGCAAGAAAATCTATTTGCTCGACGTTCAGATTCGCGATGAAGTTCGCCCCAAGATGAGCAGACGAGAATACGATGCAGCAGTCAGAGCTTGTCCGGCGTTTAGCCACGAAAGGGATCTTGGCGAGTGAGTCCTTGACGCCCGGAGTAGCATTTGCGGCGGAACTAAAAATACTACTAATATCAATTGCTTAAAGAAACGACTATATCATTTGATATAGTTTATAGTCTATAGTAAACTATAAACTATAATGAAAACGGACACTCGTCTTCGCATTGGAAAAGTTATTGAAAAAAAAGGACCACAGAGGCCCGCAGATTTAGCTTTGGTTCTGAAAATTTCTCCACAGGCCCTGCATCGCCAACTCAAGCTCATGGTTCAAGAGGGCCTTCTAGTAATTCAAGGAAAATCTCCAAAAACCTTCTACGCACTTTCGGGAGTTGCCGACTTTTCGCAGGCTTTCGAGTGGCTCGGAAAAAAAATAGTTCAACAAAACCCCAGCGGTAAAGTCTGCGAAACACGTGACGTCCTGACGGCGCGCTTAAGTCCACTGAAAAACTTGGTTCGAGAAGGCCTAAACCCAAACGACCTTCCACTCTTGATTTCAACAGTTGGTGAAATCGGCAACAACTCTTTCGATCATAACCTCGGGCAGTGGCGAGACATCTCTGGTTGTTGGTTTGAAGTTCAGCCGACTGGAAATCGCCTCTGGATTTGTTTAGCGGATCGAGGTCAAGGCATCTATAGTTCCCTATCAAAGACTAACGATGGAATTAATAACGAACAAATTGCGATCGAAATGGCTTTCGAAAAATTCATTTCTGGCAGAGCCCCTGAGAAACGTGGGAACGGTTTGAAATTTGTGAAGCGAACCATTCTTGGGGCCACTGATCGAGGAATCGCATGCATCTCAGGTTCCGGCATCATTTCTTACGGAAGTTGGGGAGACGAATGTGCATCTCTTTTAAAGAAAAGGTTTGCGAAAGTGAGTGGGACGCTCACACTTTTGGTTTGGAGATTAGGATGAAAATTAAACTTGCTAAATTCGGTGAGATTCTAACTTCAAGGGAGGCAGGCCGAGAAGCTGCACTAGCAATCAAAGCCTATCAAAAGCCCTCTCAAGGTGAGCGCATTGAACTTGATTTCGATGGCGTGCTCGCCGTAGGACCATCATGGCTCGGTGAAGTTCTAACAGCGTTGCAAGCGCAATACGGTAAAGCGCGTGTTGTCTGTCTTCCAAGTGACAACCTATCTGTCATTGAGTCCCTAAATATTCTCAATTCCAAGTGATGGAGTGTTCGCACGGCGCCTCTAAGTTAAGGCTTGGCTTTTGCATAAACCACCATTGAGGTCAAAACCATCCTGGACCTAGCAAAGAGATGATAACATTTTTGACAGGTGCTCACCAAATTTTGTCGGAAAGAGGATTATGAAATTTGAACTTGCTGTATTGGTATTTATTTCCAGCGTGTTGTCGATAGCTCGTACCGAAGACAACGTGACCTGCCGGTTGACTAAAGCTATTCCCACCGGCCTCGTCGAATTACAGAATCTGAACTCCGCTCAAAGATATAATTTGATTGTGGCTGGTGAACGTCACGCCCCTAGGATTCATTTATCAATTCAGCAGCTAGATTACGCGATTTATCTCGCACAATCTGAGGATGCAGAGAAGTATTGTGAGTTTACGGAAGAGGAGAGAAATCAGATCCAACAAATTCTCTCTCTCCAGGTGGGCCAGTAACCTAATAGACCCGCGTATTGAACCACCAATTGGTGTTACCGTAGAACAGGCTACTGCCTGCGCAAATGTGACATTTAAGCGGGGGTCGTTTAGGGGATGCCTCAATATTGCGAAAGAAAATGACGTTAGTGTAGATTCTATCAATACCTGTGCCCAGGTGACATTTACACAAAAATCCTTTTTTATCTGCCTTAAGAAATCGGGCAGCAACTAGAATCGTTCTCCGTAGAATCTCCGTCTCAGCCGTCAATCCTGCGGATGGCGTCGTCGCAAGTCTCCTCTGCCGTTATATTCGAGGTAGAAGCATTCCCGAGCCAAAATGCTTGTCTGGCGCCGATCTCGCGGCTCTTTATGAAAAATTTCGCAGCACTATTAAAGGCACTGACCACGTTGGCGCGATCCAATCTTTTGTAGCTGAGCGCTTGAATCCCTCGCGCAAGTGGAACCCCACCACTGGCAAGTACGAGAATCTCAAGGCTTCTAAGAAATCAAAAATTTCCCAAAACTCAAAAAACAAAAGGCCAAAGAAGGGAGGCAGAGCTTGCAAAGCTACGAGCGGAGATCCGTCAGAGACGCAATGGAATGCGCCATAGGACATTAACACTTATCGCAGCAGTGGTTCCCGAGTTTCGCAGCCGTCTCGATCCATTTTTCGATGAGTCGACATTTGAAATGAAGTGGGCCTGCCTATTTTAGATGGAAGCTGGAGTAGCGACGAGACGCTGACTCTTCAATGGCTCCGAAGCATTTGGGAAAACAAAATGCATGTCAAAACGCAGAGATTTGTCCCACTCCAGCCAGACGACTTTGAAATGAGCCAAGCTGTGTTCTGCGCCCTCGCTGAAGCCAACTATGTGAATCCAATCAAATCTATGCACAAAAAGCTCGGGGTGATAAAAGAATGCCCGACCAAGAATCGAAAAATTTGGGTGAAAGGGCACGCCTAAGGTGAACGCGGTTCCCAAGAACGGCGAGATCCGCGAGATTTTTCTCAACAACACAAAGGTTTCGATTATCAACCAACGACTTCGGGAGTCGCCCTCTCAAGCAGAACATCTATTCACAGTTAAGGGACTTCCGATTCGCTATAGTTTGATCGCCTGGTACTACAATCAAGCGTGGAAAAAAGCAGGCTTAGAAAAATTCAGCGGCACTCATCTAGTCAGATACACCTCAAGCCAAACAATCCGAACTTTGGCGGGCTCTCTTGACTCGGTCATAATTGGTTCGAGAGGGGGAAAATGGAAAATATTAAAGTTAAGGCTAGGTATCATATTTATACGGGCTTCAGGGAAGGGAGCTCGATAAAAAATGAACTTCAGGCAGGCGAGGCATATGAGATTGAAAACGGAGCGAAGCCGTATTTCATTCTTAAGATGTGGTCGTTTCCGCGGGAAGTTTTTTATCTAAGTTCAAATCGAGGAGATGATGGAAACTTTACGGTGTTTGCCAAAAAAGTCGGAGACGACTCCGATCCTGTGTTTCGGCGTCCAGTAGGGTTTGGCTTTATCTCGTCGCATTTGAATAAACACCTGGAGATTCAATTCACGTTTCCACGTCAGCGAGTATTCATGAGTCTGTTTCCAGACAACGTAAGCGTCGATAGTTTGCTGACTTCCAGTGGAGGAGTTGCTTGAGGAGTATTGCAAAATGTTTTGATGAGGGGAGGCACTTCAATCAAAAATCGGTCTCGTTTTTAGAGGGGCTGGTCTAGGCCTAGAAATATACATACCGGACACGTTCGGAAACTAAATAGCAGTGTCGGAATTTTGAATACAGAGGGGCGTGTTAGCCCCTCTGGCGGCCGCGAAGCTCAATTGACTTTTCAGATTCATTGAAAGCCTCAAAAAACTACCTCATATCTTGGCGTTTCTTTTTAGCATTCTTCTCATTTCCACGTTTGAAGTTTCCAGTGACAGAAGCTAGTGCAAATTGAACATCAGAGTCGGAACTTGAAGCGCCAATTTCAGCTATAATTGACTGAGCTTCTGGTCCACTAAAAGTTCTAACAAGTTTACCGAACCAATAGACAAACAGCTTTCCATCTTTTGTAGATTTGTAGGTAAACTGTTCCTCTTCCAGGCGATCTGATCTCTGCATCAGGACTCCGTTTTATATTAGACCTTACTTAGCGCAGGTAATTGAAGCAAACCGTTCAGGATCTCCGTCGCTGCCTGTGCATTCATAAATTGAAGAGAGGGCGGCAACGCCACCATAACTATCATATTCTGTAACTTTGGATCCTTTAGGACATTTTTCTGTTTTGAAACCAATCAGTTGTTTGTAGCCAAAGGCACCGCATATCAAAGCTGGATAGCGCTTATTAACGTCTTCTTGGCTAAGCTCCTGTGTAGAAAAATAAGTTCCTTTCAAGGAAACAGGTGAAATTGTGTCAACGGTCTGTTTCGCAGCTAAGTCATCTAAAGTGATATCTGCCGCAAAAACTTTTCCAGCAAGAAGGAATGATATTAATAAAGTTTTCATTTCGCTCCCCAATTAATGTGTTAGTTCGATCATTGTTAACAAGTCTTAAATACCCTCTAGGGTTTGTTCAGGACAATTAGCACCGAGATCTCAGCATAAGATCCTCTCCGAACTCCCAATCAAAATGATCTCTCGAAAGTGCCTTTCGAGTTCATGAGTCCCTGAACTTCAAAATGAAAGGATCGTTCATGAATTTGTCAAAGACCGTTGGCTTTAGTTTCATCATTGTCGCTATTTTTCTAGTACCTATATTTGGACACTGCAGTGTTGAATCGACCCTGACGGCAATTCAAACCAAGCTGATCAACGTAATCTTGCCGCTTGCAGGAATTCTAGGTCTCTGTTTTGCGGCGTTCAGCTTTTTTACAGGAAATCCAGGTGCGAGGCAGCATCTATGGCTTGCGATCATTGGAGCCTGCATTGGTTTCGGAGCCCCCTCAATCATCGCCTTCATTCGCGGCCTCGTAAACTAATCCCTAAACATCAATAGGCCCAACAACGATTAGAAAAACCGAGTCCACTAGGTGGGCCGCAGTCTCACTCATGCGTCTTGCCCCGCAGCTCGGGCAGAACCCGCGGCGCTTACAGCTAAACGCCACCAAATGCTCATGACGACTTCGCGGGTGAAAGCTCGATGCAATCAGCGCCAGTCTTGTCAAAATTTTTGCCCCCCGCCCTAAAGGGGTCGCAGGGGGCAAAAATTTATAGGATAATAGTATCATAATGAGACGTATAGAATAGTCCTTCTAATTACAGGTATTTGAAACTCAAAATGCATGAATTTTAAATTAAAAACTTTACTTTTTTAGCCGATTGGTTTATAAAATAAGAGAGGTAATTATGCTGGCAGTAGAATCTTTAAAAGAACATTTAAGACCTGGACAAGTGTACAGGAGGTCAGATCTAGAAAGATGGTCTAAGAGTGTAGACCGCCATTTAGCTGCCTTACTCAAAGAGGGCTTTTTAAAGAAGGCCAACCAAGGCCTTTACTACGTGCCTGAGCAAACAGTTTTTGGCAAAGCTCCGCCAGATGATAATTTTCTCGTTCGACGATTCCTGAACGATCATCGCTATCTGATGTTTTCGCCGAATTTGTACAATGGACTCGGGCTCGGACTCACTCAGCTTAGAAACTTAACTGTCGTTTATAATCATAAACGTCACGGCGAATTCACTCTCAACGGGAAGGCATTCGACTTTCGATTAAAACCTCGCTTTCCATCGACACTGACAAAGGAATTTCTACTCGTTGATTTAGTTAATAATTTAGATTCAGTCGGTGAAGACCTTGAAATGCTTCTGGAGAAAGTGAAGCAAAAAGCTATGAGCATGGACCAGAAACGTTTGAAACGTTCCTTGAAACAATATGCTCACGTTGCGACCCTTAAATTTTTTCGAGAGTTCTTGGATGTCTAAGGCTAACTTCCTCCATGAGCACCCAGATTTTAAAAGTCTTATCGGAATTATTTCCGAGCAAAAACAAATCCAAAATCAACTCGTTGAAAAAGACTATTGGATCATGCATTGCCTTTGGGGACTTCAAAAACAAAACTTTCGATTCGAACTCAAAGGCGGAACCTCTCTCTCCAAGGCTTATAAAATCATTCATCGTTTTTCCGAGGATATCGATATTAAGATTGAGCCCCCAAGTGGAATGACTGTTTTTACGGGGAAAAACCATTCGGACGAGAAACATATTCTATCGCGCTCAAACTATTTTGATTGGCTAGCTAACGCCATTTCAATACCGGGGATCGTGGCGGCTCGTGACCACGCCTTTGATGACTCAAAATTTAGAAATGCTGGTATCAGGCTAAATTACGAATCTCATTTTGAACAGTTGCCTGACGTCAAGGATGGGGTCCTTTTGGAAGTAGGATTTGATGATACCACACCCAATCAGAAATTCGGAATTGCTTCATGGGCTTTTGAGGAAGCTGCGAAGGCAAATGTCACAATCGTTGATAACCGAGCGACAGAAGTGCCATGCTACTTGCCGCAATACACGTTTGTTGAAAAACTTCAGACCATCTCAACTAAGTTTCGAAAGCAGCAGGAGTCAGGAAGCTTTCCCGCTAACTTTATGAGGCACTACTACGACGTTTATCGTCTTTTAGAAGTCCCCGAGGTTCAAAATTTTATTGGGACAGAAGCCTATACTGAACACAAGAATAAGCGCTTTCGTAGCGGCGACAACAAGAAGATCTCTGAAAATGAAGCGTTTATTTTGTCGAACAATTCCGTGCGAGATTCGTTCCGACAGCAGTACAACAACGCCGCCAGTCTTTACTATCAAGATCGGCCCAGTTTGGACGAAATCCTTTCAAGAATTGCTAAAGATATTCGGCGATTGTAGAACCGTTGAATGGTGGCCTTCGGAAATTTTCTCTTCCGAAGGCCCCATGCAAATTATCCGGCGAGAGTAGCACTTTCTGTGTCTTGAGAATCAAAGTTTGCTTCCGCTTGATGCTCCTTCAGAAATTCGTAAAAAGTTGGGAGTTGCTTGCGGCTGTGTGCTAGTCTTCGAAGAATGTTTGGACGAAATCTTCGTCTGGGCTGTACAATGAAGTGTTTGCTGACCGCCAGTTTTTGGAAGCAGGAAGTTCCCCGACCGGTGCCTTCTTGCTGTTGCCCATCAACCCAGCCCTTCCAATGGAAAGTATACGTGCAAACCGCGGCGACGTCAGATTCAACGAGCCACTCAAGATCAGACAGGCAATAGATCTCATTCTTAATCAATCCCCAAGTTTTTTCAAAGGCCTGCCTCACTTGCTCAAGGCCGACAAATGTGCCGCTAGAGAACCAGAATTTACAATCGCTTGAAATATGCGGGGCCAACAAATCGAAATCATGTTGGTTAACTAACTTCTCATATTTCTTTATAAGTCCCCTTGGCGTCATGGGTTCCTCCGCGAGGAACATATCTAATGCCATTTATTGTGTAAAGAAGAGTAATCATTCTGCGGTCCGAATGACCGCCTTTAAATGTGCCTTGTTGGCCTTCCCGAAGGCTCCTGTTCGAAATCTGCTACCAAACTTGCGGAAGTGATCTAAAAGGGTCGCATTGTTGATCTGACGGGCCTTTGAAGCCGTTTGATGAAGCCACAATCTGCCGACTAAAGGGAAAGCTGGAAGGCGAGGATTGTCCCTCGCCACCAAAATTCGTCAGTACCGGCACGGTCAACAAAGTGCAGATCCCACTCCGAAAGGCTTAAACGCGGCTTTACGGGCGCACGGCACAACGATTAGTACCGGAGCTTGAATGCCCCAGTAAGTTCTAAACGGATTTGGCGGCGGAAAATCACCAGTTATTTCTAGGTTGCGCTGAGTGATATACGATTAAGTGAGAAGAGCCCCGGGTAGAACCCATTTACACAAAAATCCTTTTTTATCTGCCTTAAGAAATCGGGCAGCAACTAGAATCGGTTCTCCGTAGAATCTCCGTCTCATCCCCGGCGCCCGGTGGATAAGCCGGCCGACGGCCCCTCGAGGGCCTCTCAGCCGTCGATCCTGCGGATGGCGTCGTCGCAAGTCTCCTCTGCCATCCTCGGACACGCACGCTTGGCAAAATGGCTTTGCCTTTTTGCCAAGGTTGCGTTGGCGGAGAGAGCGGGATTTGAACCCGCGGTACAACTTTTGGTAGTACGAGCGTTTAGCAAACGCTTGGTTTCAGCCACTCACCCACCTCTCCGTTGGTCGACCTTGAGGAGAAAAAGTGCCACAGCGCCCCTCTCAAATCAAGTGGTTATCAGTAAAGTTCTGGAAAGAGTTCGCGTTCCACGGTTTCGATCACTGTATGGATGAGCTTAATGTGCATCTCTTGGATACGGTCTGAAGTTTCAGCAGGAATAATGATGGACAAATCGACGAGGCCTTTGATTTCTCCGCCGTCTTTTCCCAAAAGCGCGACCGTTTTAAGACCGTTGCGTTTGGCCACTTGCATAGCTTGAATCACGTTTTCGGAATTGCCGCTGGTCGAGAGGCCTAGTAAAATATCGCCCTCATGCGCCAAAGCTTCAATCTGTCGTGAGAAGATGTAGTTGAATCCGTAGTCATTGCCTACACAGGTCACGTGGCTGGCATCTCCCAAAGCCAATGCCCCAAGGGGCCGGCGATCCTTTCGGTAGCGTCCAGTGAGTTCCTCAGCAAAGTGCATTGCATCACAGTGACTTCCTCCATTTCCACAGGAAAAAACCGTTTTTTTATTCTTGTAGGCATCGATGAGCATCTGACTGAATTTCTGGCATTTCTCAAGTTGGTCGGGAGATTCTAAAAACTGATTGAGGGTTTTTTGAGCGCCTGCAAGGCAGGTTTTCCAAGTTTCAAGAGAGCTCATGAAGGGTCCTTTGCTAAGTTTAGGAGATTTTACAAGATTTGACGGTAAAATGCGTAGTAATAAATGAGGAAGGCTTGATTTTGAGGCGTGGAGTGTCTATGTTGTCGGTCTTCAACCGAATATGCGCCCGTAGCTCAGCTGGATAGAGTACTTGACTACGAATCAAGTGGTCGGTGGTTCGAATCCATCCGGGCGCGCCATTTCGTGTTGACCTCAGGGAAACAGAAACAGATCTCAACCTCACAGTCTCGATAGACATCTCAGGCTCGCGGAAGTATCCCTCCTCATTATTGGAGGATTTATGAGATTTTTAGGATTTATTGTTTCATTCAGTATCGCGATCTCGGCTCTAGCAAATCAAATTATAGTGCAACAAGATGGCTCGGAATTTTCCGATCGTTTTAAAACACTCGTTGTTGATGACGCTGGTGTTATTACATTTGATGTTCATGGTTCCCAGACAGTCCAGCTCTCGGGAGCTGACCTTAAGCTCTACAAATTGTGGACGACAAATCTCGCTACGGCGCCTATTCATAAAGTGGATCAAGGGGCAATTTGCTTTATGGCGATTCCTTCGCGCCTCGCCAGCCTCCGCATTCGCGTTCCAGGTACGGAAACCTTTAGAGAAGTTCTCTCTGACCGAGGATGCTACATGGGCTCCATTATTGTGCCTGAAAGTTTGCTGAACCTGACATATGCAGACGAGCTGAGCACCCGACTTGCGGGAATCACTAACAACGCAATTGAAAAACTCATCTATGCGCAAGAAGAAAAAGCCATGGCAGAGCCTGATACGACAGATCCTACTCTCTCAGTGACCACTCTTGACCCTAAAGACCAAGCTCTCGCTCAAAAAATGTTAGATCTTGCTCAGACACCGACCGTTGGCGAGTTCTGCACGAGGCAAACTGTGACCGTTCGTCGGGAATCTATCGAGAGAAAAGATAATTGGAGCGTGTCTTGGAAGAATGCTCACTCTTCTGGGTTTTTAGCAATCATGGATGAGCAGGTCGAGGGATTAAACTCTCTTTTTCAGAGAAACGAAGTCGTAGAAAAGATTCAAGGCAAAAAAACACTGTCTGAACTTACAATCACTGCAAAAGGATGCCCCGACCAACTTCGTTGGATTCTTGTTTTTTCAAAGAAGAAACCTTAAGAATTTTCTCGCACCCGCTTGATATTCGCACTTAAGCTTAAGAGCTTACCCTCAAGATTTTCGTAGCCACGGTCTAAATGATAAATCCTACTGACCGTGGTCTCACCTTTAGCGACCAGGCCGGCTAGCACCAAACAAGCACTGGCTCTAAGATCCGTTGCCATGACTGGTGCTCCCGTAAGACCGTTCGGGAGTCCTCGCACAACAGCCACTCGAGCCTTTGGAGAAATATCAGCACCGATCCGCACGAGTTCTTGCACGTGCATAAATCGATTTTCAAAAACCGTTTCGGTGATCACGCTGGTGTCAGAAGCCACGCTCATAAGTGCCATGTACTGGGCCTGCAGATCTGTGGGGAATAACGGATACGGCGCTGTGGTCACATCAACTCCACGCCAAGCCGTGCACGGGTGAACAGTGATCGAGTCGTCGGTCGTAGAAATTTTAAAACCACTCTCACGCATTTTCATGATGAGCGATTCAATCCAAACTGGTTTGCAATGAGTGACTGTAACTTCGCCGCCGGTGATCCCTCCAGCAATGACAAGAGTTCCAGCCTCGATCCGATCGGCCATAATGTGATGCTCTGCCGGTTTTAACGACGAAACTCCATCAATGGTCATAATGCTTGTGCCATGACCCGAAATTTTTGCGCCCATCTTAATGAGGTACTCCGCAAGATCAACGACCTCCGGCTCCTTGGCGGCATTTTCAAGAATCGTACGGCCTTCCGCAAGCACCGCAGCCATCATCAAATTTTCAGTGCCACCGACCGTTGACGTTTCAAATAAAATCGTAGCCCCTTGGAGCTTTTTGCATTTAGCAAAAACGTAACCCTCTTTGAGCTCAATCTCAGTACCTAGCTGTTTAAGCCCATCCAAATGCAGATCGATTGGCCGAGTGCCAATGGCGCAGCCGCCCGGAAGGCTCACCATAGCTTCACCATAACGGGCGACGAGTGGTCCCAAGCAAAGAATACTTGCACGCATTTTTCTCACCAAATCATAGTGCGCTTCAAAAGTTTGCGGCTTTTTTACAGTCACTTTAAAAACATCGCCGTTCCATTCGGTTTGACATCCGAGCGAGTGCAAGAGCTGTTGGGTGGATTCGATATCTTTGAGTCTGGGAATATTTCTAAAAACGTGAGTTCCTTCAGCAAGCAACGTCGAAAACAAAATCGGGAGCGAAGCATTCTTCGCACCACTGGTTTTAACGGTTCCAGAAAGTCGCGCTCCACCTTTAATAACAATTTTATCCACCAACGTCTCCTTTACTAGAAGCGCGCTGACCCGTAACCACTCGTTGTCGGCCGGCGAGATCATTCGTCACGCTCACTGATTCAAAACCAGTTTTAATCATTAGGCTTTTAATCTCTTCTCCTTGAGTTGCTCCAATTTCGAAAAAACAAAATCCACCTGGCTTTAGCGCCTCAAAAGCTATTTGCAACCAAGTTGGATACAGCTGAAGGCCATCGGCTCCTCCAAAAAGAGCCAGCGCGGGTTCAAAAAGCTTAACTTCTTTTTGGATGTTCGTATCGTTTTCAGCAATATATGGAGGATTTGCCACAACAACATCAAACGACTGGGGGGCTAAAACGCTTTGCAAGCTTTCCACATCAGAGTTTATGACCTCCACCTGATTTTCAAAACCAAGATGCTTTGAGTTCTCATTGACAACGGCACAGGCCTCGGCAGATTTATCAACGGCTACCAATGTAGAGTCTGAAATTTTTGAAATGAGCGCTAAACCCAAACATCCACTTCCCGCGCCTAGATCCAAAATTCGAAGTTGTGCACGTCCAGCGGTGGACTCCAGGCACGATTCGATCAGCGTTTCGCTATCAGGACGAGGAATCAACACCGAAGAGTTTACCAAAAAGTTAAGGCCGTAAAATTCTTTTCTGCCGACAATGTATGCGATAGGCTCTCCCGAACTTCTTCTCTTTACAAGAGCACGACATATTTCAAGCTCCTGCTCATTGAGAGGAGAATCAAATTTAAGATAAAGGTCGATACGCCTGAATTTAAGAGCCTCGGCAATCAAAAGCTCAGCATCCAGCCGCGAAGTCTCAATCCCTTTTTGCGAAAAAAATGTCGTCGTGCGATCTAAAACTTCTTGAACCGTCATTAACGCACATCTTTTTGTTGGTTTTTAAGAGCCTCGGCTTGGTAGTGAGCTGTCAGCGCATCAATCATCAATTCTACTTCACCACCCATAAATGCATCAATTTGATGAACCGTGTGACCAATTCGGTGATCAGTGATCCGGCTCTGAGGAAAGTTGTAAGTCCGAATGCGCTCGGAACGATCGCCGGTTCCAATTTGTGCAAGTCGCGTGTCTGACGCTTCTTTTCTCGCCTTTTCATCTTCAGCGGCTTGAAGTTTAGCGTACAAAATCTTCATCGCCAATTCTTTGTTGGAGAGCTGAGACTTCTCCTGCTGACAAAACACCATAATACCCGTCGGAAGATGAGTGACTCGAACTGCAGAGTCGGTGGTATTTACGGATTGGCCACCACTTCCTTGGGAGCGAGTGACGTCGATTCGCAAGTCGTTAGGATTGATTTTAACTTCGACCTCTTCAACTTCCGGAATCACAGCAACAGTGACTGTCGAGGTATGAATTCGACCTGCGGTCTCTGTTTTTGGCACGCGCTGGACTCGATGGACTCCGCTTTCGTGCTTGAGTTTACTGTAAACTTTGTCTCCGGAGATACTCGCAATCACCTCTTTAGCTCCGCCAACATTTCCTGCGCTCATCGAAATGATTTTTGCATTCCATCCTTGCCGTTGGGAGTAGTAGGCGTATGCCCGAAATAGCTCGTCGGCAAAGAGACTAGCCTCGTCGCCGCCGGCACCTGGGCGAATTTCGAGAATGATATTTTTATCGTCGTTAGGATCTTTAGGCAAAAGCAAAACCTTGAGGTCCTCTTCAAGCTTTTCAATTTGGGGCTCAAGAGTTTTGATTTCTTCCTTAGCCATAGATCTGATCTCTTCGTCTTTTTCTGTCTCGAGAAGTTCTACGTTTGAGGCAAGATCACTTTTGCTTTTTTTGTAGCCGCGGTACACATCAACGACTTTTTCGAGCTCGGCGAGCTCTTTCATGAGACTTCGATATTGTTTCTGGTTGGCGGCAATGTCGGGCTTTTGGAGCTGGATATTGACTTCTTCGTAGCGAGACTCAACCGCGTCTAATTTTGAAAAAATACTCATAAAGGGATCTTAGATAAAATCTGTGAGTAGAGCTACAGAAGATTTTTCAAACCACTTCAGATTGAAATGGTTTGATTGAGATTGGAAACATTCGAAAACGTGATTATTTTTTAGCAGGGCCGTATTTTTTACGGAAACGATCGATACGACCCTCAGTGTCCATCACCCGTTGTTTACCTGTGAAAAAGGGGTGAGAACCGCTTGAAATCTCAACTTTAAGGAGAGGATAAGTTTTGCCGTCTTCCCATTTAATAGTTTCGTTAGAACCGCTGGTAGATTGACCTAAAAATGCGAAATCACACGAAACATCTTTAAAGACCACATCACGGACCGTAGGGTGAATACCTTTTTTCATAACTCTCTCCAAACTAAGCATTTGACAAGGGATGGTGTTTAGCACAGGCCGCGCCCCATTGTCGATCTATTTAATGCGCGGCAATGTTCATTATCCGTTCATATTCTGCAGAAAATTCAGGTTGGTTTTTGAGTGCTGGAGCTTGTCTAGCAAGAACTCCATGCTGTCCACAACGTTCATGGGGGCAAGTACCTTACGCAAGATCCAAAGTCTGTTGAGATCGCCTTTTTCAATCAACAAATCCTCTTTACGAGTCCCTGATTTATTGATGTCCATGCACGGAAATATACGTTTTTCCATCAGTTTTCTGTCTAAGTGGATCTCTGAGTTACCCGTTCCTTTGAACTCCTCGAAAATTACCTCATCCATACGCGAACCCGTGTCGATAAGGGCCGTTGCGATGATTGTGAGGCTTCCGCCTTCCTCAATATTCCTAGCAGCTCCGAAGAATCGCTTCGGTTTATGAAGGGCATTTGAATCCACCCCTCCCGACAGAATCTTACCAGAGGGCGGAACTACCGTATTGTAGGCGCGAGCCAGACGGGTGATGGAATCTAACAAAATGACGACATCGTGTTTGTGCTCAACAAGTCGCTTGGCCTTTTCAAGGACCATCTCTGAAACTTGAACGTGCCGAGTGGGCGGCTCATCAAACGTTGAGCTGATGACCTCACCTTTCACCGAGCGAAGCATATCGGTCACCACTTCCGGGCGCTCGTCGATCAGCAGAACAATCAACTTTACCTCAGGGTGATTTACTGAAATGGCGTTGGCGATGTTCTGTAATAAAACTGTTTTACCTGTTCTTGGAGGCGCCACAATCAAGGCTCTTTGGCCTTTTCCGAGAGGAGCCATCATGTCTACCACACGCGTTGTGTAGTCCCCAGGGCTATGCTCAAGCTTCAATCGAGAGTTAGGATAAAGCGGAGTTAGGTTGTCAAAGAGGATCTTATCTTTACTTTTTTCTGGTATTTCAAAATTGAGAGAATCAACTTTCAACAGAGCAAAGTAGCGCTCACCGTCTTTAGGAGGAC
>JBGATJ010000045.1:0-35322 GCA_044229295.1 Pseudobdellovibrionaceae bacterium | reverse complement strand
TCCGCGAGATCGACAAACGCAAAGTTTACCTTGAGTACGGCTACACCTCGCTGTTTGCGTTTCTCATCAAAGAGATCGGTTACTGCCGAGCCTCAGCGCAACTCAGAATCGATGCAGTTCACATGTCCGTGGAAGTTCCAACTCTCAACCAAGATATTTCCGAGGGCGCGCTGGATCTCACAAAAGTAGCACTTGTCGCCCAGGCTGCGCGGCAAAAGCCAACGACCTCCAAGAAAAAAGCGGAGATCTTAGAAACGATCAAACACAAAACGGCGCAAGAGGCGGAGCTGATCGTTGCACAAGTGCTGGACCTCACGATTCACAAGCACGAAAAGCAGCGTCTGCAAAAAGACGAGTCCGTGCGCGTGGAGCTTACGTTCACCAAAGAGCAGATGGAGATCCTCACAAAAGCCAAGAACCTGATGTCGCACACGCACCCCGGCGCCACGCTTGCGGAAATCATCACCGCTCTTGCTCAAGACCAGATCCAAAGAAAAGACCCCAGTTCAAGAGCCGAACCAAAACGAAGGCAAATCTTCACGCGCGATCAGCACTGCCAGTGGGAAAAACCCAACGGCGAGAAATGCCAAAGCCAGTACCAACTCGAGGTCGATCACATCCAACCAAAATGGGCCGGAGGAACCGACGATCCCGAGAATCTCCAGATCCTTTGCGCCACTCACAACAAACTTAAATATCGCCGGGAGGCTGGGCTGCACTAGGTCCTATTCGGTTTTGGTGACGCTCTTCGCGTTTACAGCTGTCGCAGCACCTAACTTGCGTGCGGTTTCTGTCGAGCCTAGGGCCCACTCTCCGGTCACGTTGATAGCTTGACCTTCTTTGAGGTTCATTTGCCCAACTTTTGAAAAGTCGACGAGAAAGGTTTCAGTTCCGTCGCTAACGATGACCTGTTTCTCATTGAGTTGCCTTTGGACCTTCCCTGAGAAAGCAACTGTTTGATGAAACCGCGAGTTTACCACGAGGTCTTTCATCGTAGAAACGGCTGAAAAACCCACGCTTGAAAAAGCCAAAACAAAAAACAAAGAAAAATGCATAACAACTCCTTTGCATGCCGTTTATGTTATTGCCGGTGAAGAGCCAAGGTCAAAGGCCATCTATCCATTAAAAGAGGAAAAATTTTTATGAAATCGTAATACCGACTCCAGCCTCCAGGATCCCCATCTAAACTCTTGACTTCAGGTGCCATCTCCCCGAAAAAGAACTCACACCTGCTATGAATTTAAAGATATACGACCCCAAAGATTTTCCGTCTTATTTGCCCAAATTAAATTATTTGTACGACGATCTGTTTACGGGTGGAAAAGGGTTTCGTGCTAAGCTGATTCACATCTTTGCTGCTCCCTTGGGACTGAGCGAAGATCTCGAGTTGCTTTTAGGGCAAACCATCGAGTTTATCCATAATGCCTCTCTTCTCCATGATGACTTGGTGGATCGTTCCCAACTGCGGCGCGGGAAACCCGCGGCTTGGCTCAAGTACAACCCTGAGTACGCGGTTCTTGCCGGTGACTACTTATTGGCACGTGTGATGGTGAATCTTTCAGGCAACGGAAACATCAAGCTCGTTCAATTTACCAGTCAGACGATTTCGGACCTGCTCGAGGGTGAATGGATTCAAGACTCTTTGATGCGAGATTACAGCGTGACTCTTGAACAATTGGACCGCGTCCACAATCTCAAAACCGCCTCGCTTTTTAAATGGTGTTTGCAGGCCCCGTTCTATGCTGTGAAAAATGAAGATCCGACTCTTCATCGCCTTCTCGAAGAGTTGGGAACGCTGCTCGGGCTTCTCTTTCAACGAAGCGACGACCTCCTGGACTTCAACATCCGTAATGAAGAAAACAAACTGGTGTTGGGAGATCTAAAGTCGGGGTACTTCAATTCGTTTTCGGCGTACCTCTGTGCGGACTTTTCGGCTGAGCGAAGGTTGGAGTTTGTAAAATGTCAGACACTCGATGAGGTCTATAAAACAATTCCCCAGTTTGAACTGAAATTGAGCGAGTTTGATGAGATGAATAAAGACCTCATTCGGCTTTACAGCCACTTACTAGGCCAATTGAAAGATCTGTTGCCACCTCAACAAACTTCTTTGATCGATGGACTTCGTCCTTTGTCCGAAATTCTTTACTGGCGAAAAACCAAGTGATGGAAACGGAAAGAAAACTCATTACTCTCTCAAAGAGAGACCCTGGGTTTCAGCAATACCTTTTAGGAACTTTTTCTAAAGACGAGCGCGCTTTGCCTATTCGCAGTCTCAACGTGGACTCCGAGCATGAACGGGTTACGTTTGCTATCCATTCTTTGTCGGAGCTTCAGGTGCCATCGTTTTCGAAGCGTTGGTCCCAGGCTTTGCGTTTGCATGAGGCCCCTGTTTTACTCGCGCCGCTACTCATGGTTTTTCTTGTGACATGGACCCAGGGTCACCATCCCTCTTATTTTCTGTCGGCAGTAAGTTCCCTCGGTGCTTTTCTTTTATTTTTTGCGGTCATTTTGCGAAATGATTTCTATGACTATACGAAAGGCCTTGATCGGTTGGAGCTCTCTAAGAGCGGTCGCGCGATTCAAAAGGGTTGGATCACGGCAGCTCAAGGATTGAGTTTATCTCATGTGTTTATTGCGTTGGGTTTTTTTCTAGGGTTGCCGGCCCTCGTTTCAAATCCTCAGATTTTGTGGTTGATCGGTCCATTTGTATTTTTGGGAGTTTGGGAGTTTTCTTCGAATCGGCTTGGCCTTAAATACCGAGGGCTTGGCGAGGCTGTTGGATTTTTTCTACTAGGTCCCGCCCTTACAGTTGGCTTTGCAATGGCCGTAGCTCCCACGCAGGTGCTCTGGCCTCACGCCGCCTTAGGGGCTACCTTCGGATGGTTGGCGCTGTTGGTGTTGCATTTCAAAAATTTTGAAAAGATTTTGGTAAACTCTCAGGCAAAAGTTCGTAACGCCATTACGACTTTGGGATTTGATCGATCTAAGCGGCTTGTTCAGTTTTGGATTTTTACCTCCGTTGCTCTCCCGATGATTTTCAATTTCTGGAGTAAGAAGTACATTACCTTGTGGACACTTGCCGCTTGTCAGATTTGTATGGCGTATTTTATTTGGCTGCGTTTGAAGGAGTTGAGATCGTGCATAGGTTCTGATCTTCGTGATTTAACTCATCTCAGTCAGGTGTTTTATAACCTCACTGCGGTTTGGTGGATTTTGAGTTGGCTCGTGGAGTATGGAATCTCGGGTGTCTAGTGCTGACCTCGTCGTAACGGGTGATGTTGACGTTAGAGACTTAGTTAAGCGCTGGGGATTTCGCGTGGTTGGCTCTAGCACAGAGCCTTTCTTTTTTTCTTTTCACGATCAAAAACTCGAGCTTTGTCATCAAGACGGACAGCGACTCCAGATTGATTTTGCAAAAAATAAGACGGACTATCGTAGACCTTTACGCGGGAAAAACGAAATTCTCGCGAAAGTGTTCGGGCTCTCTGCCAAAACACCCAAAACCATTTTTGATTTTACTGGTGGACTCTTAGTGGATGCGCTTTGCTTTGTGCGTTTGGGTGCGTCGGTAGTTCATGTGTGGGAGAGATCTCGTTGGTTGATTCCGCTCATTGACGAGGCTTTATCTCAGCAGCAAGATCCACAAATGCAAAGTTGGCTTGAGAGGTTGAAGTTTCATCCTGGCAATGCGGAGTTAGCGAAAGATCTCGGACTGCGACCTGAGGGAATTTTCCTTGACCCTATGTTCGAAGAGTACAATGAAAAAGCTCTGCCCAAAGGCAAGTTTCAATTTCTACGAAAACTCATTTCGGAGCCGACAAATAACGAAGAGCTTCTTACTTTGTCCCTAGAACTTGCAACTGAAAGAGTTGTGGTCAAACGCCCCATTTGGGCGTCGCCGCTTGTCAAAAAGCCCAGCTATCAGGTCGAGGGCCGTAAAATCCGCTACGACATTTATCGAATGTAGGGCGAGCGCCCTGGAGAGTTGTTTAAAATTTGTGATGTTCCGGTGGCGATTCTATCGAATTCAAGAGAGTTCTGCGGATTTCACTCGCTTCAGGGTTATTATGGTGCAGGAGGATTTGATGGAAACCCAAACTCATTTCGACAAGCATCAAGACTTTGTCAAATATCCAACTGACAGGACGTCGGCTTTTTTTGATAGCCCAACAAACGTGCAGAAGTTCATTAAAGAGATTACGGCAACAGGTGTAAAAAGAGAACTTATCGACGTTCAAGTCGGCAAAAAGGCCATCGAAACACTAGATATAGAGGGGCATCATCATGGAATTTATGGAAGAGCTCTTCGTTTTTGGCAAAAGTTTCTTCGTACTGGTGAATGGCTTCATTTAGAAGATGCAGCTAAAGAAATTCGTGAAGGTCACTGGATGGTCAACGTAGTGACTCGATCAGAGCGAGAAAAAGACGAGGTGGTTCGACTGATGAGAGCTAACGGTGGCCACGGGATTAAGTATTTTAATTCAATGTATGTCGAACACCTGTCGATAACAACGGCTAATGAATCACCGTAGGGGGAGAATGGTTGGACGACCCAACCTCCACCTCAAAGCGGAGCTGGTCGTAAAGGACGCGGATGCGTGGGGGGACATTTTTCTCAAGGCAAAGACTCATGACCCTCTTGAGATCTCCAAAAGCTTCTTTGCGAAGTCCCATTTCGACTTTAGCTTCTGCCATCTTAATGAGGTAGTGAGCTGGATTTTGCCCTAGCTGAACTTGGATTTCGCAGACTTTAACTAAAAATGGCTGACAGCTTTGAGACGTGAACTTTCTTTCGATGGTCGAAAGGCCCAACGATAAAATTCCTTCGGGCTTAATGTCTTCGAGGTCTCGTTCGTTTTGAGATACGGGGTGACCGTGAGAAAGGGCTAGCTTCTGCAGAACTTGCTGATCTTCAAAGATCAGACCTCTGTGGTGGAGGTCCAGGTAGTAGCAGTGACCGTCGACAATGAGCTTGAGACAAAGATCATTGCCGAGAAAAACAAAATCAGTTTCGAGCTGAGTGGCTAACAAAAGAGTTCGAAAAATGAGGCCAACTAAAAAATCGGGACCGAGTTTGGTCTCTAAAAAACTCTCTAAAGTGAGTTCTTTCCAGTGAGTGACATCACCGCTTTTATGAGAAAAACCCTTTTTATCAAAAAAGAAGTCACGCACCGTTTCGTATCGCAACAGAGGATGTAGGCCCTGGCACGATTCCGAAATTTCAAAACCCATAAACTGAATGCGCCGCAATGATTGGAAGGAACTATCCTGCTCTTTGATGTAGTTCTGAATGTAAGCCCACTTTTTGACTAAATCATAAGAGTCCCCCTCAGGGGTTTTTAGGATCTCGAAGAGAGTCGTCTTGTTGATAGCAGTCATAGTTGTAGTCATTTGTTTATTAGCAGTTTTGACACATTTCAAGTGATTCCGACAGGGCCCGATAAAAACCCACTTTAGATTACCACGTTCACCTAGACTCTCGTCTAACTCTTTTTTCAGGGCGACAAAAAAATAACTTATACAAAACAAAGTTCGTATTATGGAATTGAATGGAAGACGAAAACGAGTTTTTAAAAATCAGAGTGAAAGAACTCGAGGACGAGATTCGCAACCGAGACATTGACTTGGCTCGTATCCGAAAAGAACTCGCGGAAACTCATCAATTCTTACAAAAAGCCATCATCAATGTTGAAGATCAATTGAAGCTGGCCTCCCTGATCCAAAAAGTTTTGTCGCCCACGGAAGTTCCCCATATCCCTGGAATCGAGATCAGTACTAAGTTCATTCCAGGACAGACTTCGGGCGGTGATTATTTTGACATCTTTGAGCACAACGACAAGCTGAAATTTGGAATTATGGTGTCCTGCGCTTCTGGGTACAGTCTCTCGGCCCTTTTCCTTTCGGTGCTTTTGAAATTCTCGGGTCAGCTCGAGGCACGAAAAGGCGCCGAGCCTCATGTGATGCTCGAAAAAATGGGACGTGAGATGGCTCCTCACATCGCACCCCAAGACAAGGCGAGTTTATTTTATTGCGTGTTTGATCGCCGTACCCTTGAGATCACTTATTGCTCGCTGGGGAGAGTAGTTGCTCTAGTTTTTAATGCTGAAGAGAAGAAAATTTCTCAGCTCCAGTCTCTTCTCAACCCGTTGACCCGAGATTTTGATTTTACACTGAGCTCGCAACACACCGCTCTAAACTCCAAAGACAAAGTTCTGATCTTAAGTGAGGGCGTGGTGAATGCGAAAAACCCTAAAGGTGAGATGTTCGGTATTGAACGGATTTACAAAGCGATTCTCCAAGCTCCTCAAACCACGGTGCACGAAGTGCGAAACGAAATTTTATTTCGTGTGGAAAAATTCACAGAGACCCAAGAAGTAGAGCGTGATCGTACGATTGTTGTTCTTGAAGTGAAAGATCATGCTATCAAGCTCTCCACTCACTCCCGTTCTTAGCCAATGCAATTGGTCAATTCCAAAAGATTTTGAGGTTTTTATCCTCGACCAGTAGGATGGCTCAGATTTTTTATGAAAGGACATTCATGGCAGAAATTTATGCAGGCGCGGTTGATAAAGGTTTAGAGGGAGTGGTTGCTTGCACCACTGCAGTCTCTTCAATTTTAGATGTAACTTTGAGTTACCGCGGATACACGATTGAAGATTTGGCCCAAAACTCGAATTTTGAAGAAGTGACTTTTCTTTTATGGAACGATCGCCTCCCTAATGCCAAAGAGCTTGAGAGTTTTAAAAAAGACCTTTTTAGCAAAGCCTGCCTTCATCCCGAGTTGATCTTAGCTCTCAAGGGAATTCCCTCAAAGCAGGTTCATCCCATGGCGTGGCTGCGAACTGCCACTTCGCTTCTTTCCCATTGGGATCCTGATGCGCAAGATAATTCCCCGGAAGCCAATTTGCGAAAAGCCATTCGCCTGACCGCAAAGATGGGCCTTTTGATCACTGCGTTTCATCATCTTCGGGAGGGTCGTGAGCCTGTCCTTGCAAAAGAGGGCGAAACTCTTGCCTGGAATTTGCTTTACACGCTCAACGGGAAAACTCCTGACCCTGATTTTGTAAAAGTGCTCGATACCTGTCTTGTTTTGCATGCCGATCATGAACTCAACTGTTCTGCTTTTGCCGCACGGGTGACAGCTTCTTCATTAAGCGATATGTACTCGGCGATCGTGAGTGCCATCGGAGCTTTAAAAGGCCCTCTTCATGGCGGAGCCAATGAGCAAGTTATGGTCATGCTGCAAAAAATTGGATCCCTTGAAAAGGCCAAAGAGTGGGTACAAGCGGCACTTGCAGATAAAGAAAAGATTATGGGCTTTGGTCACCGCGTTTACAAACATGGGGATCCAAGGGCTCATATTCTAAAAAAAATGAGCGAGAGTCTCACCAAAAAAATCGGCCAACCGCATTTGTATGAGATGTCCAATTTAATCGACGAAACAGTTCAGTCACAAAAAGGGCTTCTTCCAAATGTAGATTTTTACTCAGCAACCGTGTACCATAGTATGGGGATCCCTACAGATCTATTCACGCCGATCTTTGCGGCTTCGCGTGTGAGTGGCTGGATCGCACATTGCTTTGAGCAATATGCTAAAAACCGAATCTACAGACCTCGGGGGCAGTGGAGCGGTAAGTCAGACTTAAAATGGCAGCCGCTTAATAAGAGAACATGAAGACAATACTGATCATTAGTTCAAGTTTAGACGAAGAAAAAAAGATTCAAGATGCGAAGCTTTTTAAATCAGATCCAGACTTGAACTTTGTGACGTCGGCCTCATTTGGCCAAGAAGCTAATTGGTGGCTCGAGAATATGCCTGCCGTTTTGATTGTCTGCCTCCCTGAGGACGAGGCTTTTCATCCGTATTTTTTAAAGAAGTTGACGGATGACGTACCGAAGAACATTCCGCTTGTTCTTTCTACGCCGACCTTATCTCCTCCCATCATTCATGCGGGGGTCCACTTCGATAAATTCAAAATTTTACGCACGCCCTTTAATGGGGAGGAAGTCTATGCCGCCATTCATGATTATATCCACCCACGTGAGTTAGGAAAGCAGCAGGCTCATCAGCGGTACATGGTCAATCAGACAGCTTTGGTTGAAATTGGGGAGCAGGTATTTTCCATGGTCATCCGAAACCTCTCGCTCAGTGGGGCCTTCGTTGAGTATGAGGGAAATGATGCCCCCGTCGCGCCCAACGACCGCATCACGCTAAAGGTGCAAACAGGTGATGCAAAAAAAGATTACGAGTTTATCGCACGTGTGGTTTGGGCACGTAGCCTCCTTGCTTCAGGCTCAGGCCTTTGCATGGGAGTCACCTTTATAGGTACTGACCCAGGGACCGCTCAGTTAGGAGAGTGATTATGGCCACTGTATTTACTAAAATTATTCGTGGAGAGTTACCTTCATTTAAAGTCTACGAAGATGACAGAGTCATTGCTATCTTAGCGTTGGATCAGGTGAGTCTCGGTCATACGTTAGTGATTCCTAAAACTGAGGTGAATCATTTTTACGATGCAGGAGATGAGGATTACCAAGCCGTTTTTAAGGCGGCAAAAAAAATCTCCAAAGCTATTCACAAAGCGACCAAGGCGCCGCGAGTGACCGCGGTGATCGCGGGATTTGAGGTTCCGCATTTTCACCTCCATTTAATTCCAGCCGCGAATGTTTCTGAGATGAGTTTTGCAAATGCCAAGCGTAGGTCCAGCGAAGATATGAGTGACATTTTGGAACGCATTCGGGCCCATCTCCTGTGAGCTACGATAAAGAGCTCGCACGAGCGTTTGCATTTGCCGATCATGCGCACCGAGGACAAACGCGAAAGATTTCTCATGTGCCGTACGTGTCTCACTTGATGTCTGTTTCTGCACGAGTCATCGAGCGTAAAGGAACACAAAATCAGGCCATTACAGCGCTTCTACACGATGTGATCGAGGATTGTGGAATCACAAAAAGTCAAATCGCAGATGAGTTCGGAGAACGTATTTCTGAGATGGTTTCTGATTGTACCGACAGTTTCTCAAAAGAAGAAAAAGACAGAATCGGTTGGAAGCAGCGGAAGAAAAATTTCATCGATCGCATTCCTCACGTGCATTTTGAATCGCTGCTAGTGATCGCGTGTGATAAGTGGCACAACGTTGGTCAACTCAACTATGATTTGGACCGATACGGGACAAAGATTTGGGGAGCCTTTGAGGGAGCGCCGCCTGCGATCCTCGGCTACCATGAGTCCCTTATGGCTGCTGTAAAATTGCGAGATCAGGAGCGGTCGTCGTCTGAAAATGAGCTAGGGCTGGCGCTGCGTGACTGGCGTAACGTGTTGGAAGTTTTTAAAAATAATATTTCTACCTTGCATAAGTGACACCCTTTAAAAAGGTGCCAAACCTCAGTAAAACCGCTCTCCCCAAATCATAGAGTTTTGATCCCTTGGGAGCACAAAAAATTCACTGGAATCGGTCGCGGGCCTCTTTTATGATGGAATCAAGCTTCTATTGGGGCTGTAAAGGAGGTGGTGCTATATGTTAAATCCGTTAGATAGTACCAAGGCGGAGGAAGTAGCCAAATAGGCTATCCTTCGCCTTGAAGTTCTTAAATGAGGGAGGCCCCAAAGGGTGCTCCCTTTTTTTATCCCATTGACGCTGGCGTCATCTCGCCTCTATGACAGCCTAATGATCAGATATCACAACTATGTCAATGGTGGTTTTCAAACGTCTCAATCAAAAAACTGGGGCCTTGTTTCGCTGAATCCTTCAGGAGAGGCATTTGAACTTGCCGACTCTCAGGCTATGGACGTGGTGGAGGCCCTTCGATTTGCGAAAGAAGCCCAAGTCAAATTTGCAGGCACTTCTTTTGAACAGCGAAAAGAAATGCTTCTTCACATCGTCGACCGGCTTTCAGAGAAGCAAGATGGATTGGCTCAAGAATTAGCCTTGGCCCAAGGCTTTGCTTTTGATTTTGTCTTAGAGTCAGAGGTCAGATATGCGCAAACGATGGCTCGCTTTTGGATCGAAAAAATTCAAAGTGCTGTAAATCGAGGATTGATTCTCTCATCCATGGGAGTTGTAAGTTTGGTTCCCGCGTGGCCACTTTCATTTCGCCAGCTCGCCGAGCGCGTATTTCTGCAAATTCTCCTTGGGAATACGATGATTGTTAAAGCCTCAAGTCGCAATCCATTTGCGGCCAAAGCTTTTGCGGACCTAGTTCAAGAGGCGAATCTGCCTCCAGGAGTTTTTCAGGTTTTGTTTGGCAAGGGAACTGATCTTTTGCCACTTTTTTGCGGGCACCCGAGTTTTCAGGCGGTCAGTTTTGTCGGTCACCAGCAGACGGGGGATCTTATTTTTAAATATGCAGGTTTGAAACCTCTTCACATGTCTCTCGGATCTAAAAATTCTGCGATCGTCTTTTCTGATTTTTTGCCGGAACACTTGGATATTCTAGCTAAAGCCTGCTTTTCAGGAAACGGCCAGCTAGTGCAGAATATTCACAGAGTCTTCATTCTTGAAAAAGACATTGAAAAATTCAAACCTCAGTTTCTCGATGCGATCGAGCGCTTTCATAAAACGCAGCTCAATTTGCGCGATCAACCGACGTTTGCACCTGTCGCGGCTCAACGTTTTGCGGTCGCTATGCCGTCACGTAAAGAGAGTTTGTTAAAGGCAATGGCGTTGATCAAAGAAGAAGGGGGAAAAGTCGTAGGCTTTGACGATCCAAAAGAGCAAAGCCCCTTGGCGTTTTCGCCGACACTTGTGTTTGATCTTCCAAACTGTTCGGCTCTCCAACAGCAAGATCTGTGTGGACCAGTCATCTTGGTAACTACAGTTAAATACATTCATGAGGCTGTAAAGTGGTCAAACACTACAGACTTTGGCCATTCGGCTTTAATATTTTCCGGAGATCTTGAGAAGGCCAAGCGAACCGCAGAAAAGCTTGACGTCGGTCAAGTCTGGATCAACCAGTGGATGAATCCAGACGTGTTCGATGAAGGGCTTGCTCAAAAGCAGTCTGTTTATGGACCGAAGGGCGCCGAAGCTCAGGTTCTACTTTTCTCTCGCGCCAAAAAGTTGACTTGAAATTATCTGTAGTCAAAATTGTGACGAAACTTCTTAGTGAATGTCAAAAGTTCGGACTCTGGTTTTTACCAAACAATGAGGACAGTTGGCTTCTTCCTTGATCGTGCTAAGAACGGTATTGATCTTATGAGAGAGTTCAAGAGGCGTTCCGCATAGTGTGCAGTTGTTTTGACCTTGAATATAGTCGCGATACTTATCATCAAAATACTTTTCGAGTTCTTCGAATTCTTCAAACTTCATGTTTGCTCCTCCGCAAAAGGAGTTCTTTGCAAGAACGGTTCACAGACCGAAAGCCAGTCGAGGCTTGATTTCAGGCCTTTCGAAAAATGCTGCATTCGGTTTAGAATTAAAGAATGATCGCAAAGAAAATTTCGATTTTAGTAGGACTCTTCCTGCTCATCAGTTGTGACAATAAAAGTCTGCAACCTAAAAGCGGACCACAGACAGTGGATCGCCTTCAAGGAACGTGGCAGGAGGTCCAGTCAGTTTGTGGATCTGAAACATTCACATCCACTGGAATAACAAACCGAATCGTATTTTCGGGCGCCCAGTACACAATCACCAACACGACATCTGCGTGCACAGCTACAAGAACGGGGACGTTCTCAGCCGGAGAGCCTTCCTCGCTGAGCTTGTCTTATGCCTCGTTATCTTGTGCGACAACCGATTGCAAACTCACCTTCCGAATCAACAGCGACACCAAAAATACTGAATGCAAAACACAAATTTCCACCGATGGACAGAACTTCGCCTTTTCGGCCGACGACACCACTCTGTACATGACTCCGCAGAATGGACCGGATAGCAATTGCTATTATAAGTACACACGGCAGTAGGTCAGAAAAAATATCCCTGCATTTTCCCAGCGCCGAAAAAGCGGATGGCTGAGCGCTGATTGCAGCTTCGGCAAAGAAGCCGCAGGTTCTCTGGCGTGTCAGCGCCGCCGACGGATTTTGGGATTCGATGATCAACTTCTAGTGCGTGGGTTGAGCCACAGTTGGTGCACTTGCCCTCATCGCGCTTGTAAACCTCCTTTTGAGTCTTGGATTTTTTCGGCGTGAGAGCTTGGTCTATAAGGAGATGCAAAAGCTCGTTGTCTGTCATATTCGGATGCGCATGCGCAAGAAGTTCCTTGAGCTTTTTCATTTTCTCTACGAGCTCTAAATCCACTTCAAGCTTTGCCGTTTTAGGCTGTTCATAAGACGCCTCTTTCGCGATGATCACCACGGCTTGGCGGGTGGAAGTTCCTACGACCTTTCTTAACGTGTCTTTTTTCTCTTCTTTCGTGAGCTTTTCACCTCGGGCCTTTCGCTCTTTGTTAAAATGCGTTTGCGCCATATTTAAATGAGTGAGGTTCAGTTTTCCTGATTCAAGAGCTGGGGCTATTTCTGGGATCTCGGTGAGAAGATTCATCGCTGCGACTCTTCGGTAGGCTTCGCCGCCTTCGTAGTTGAGTTGTCCTTTGGCGTATTCTATGAGGCTTGAATATTTAAGATCCGCATAGAGGCGCCGGCGGTCGACTTTGGAGGTGATAGAGCACTACGATGGTAGCTTTTTTTTTCGTTTTTACGGCGAGTTCTGTGTCGATGAGAAGTGCTTGGTCTGTGAGATGTTTGAGATTCATGGGAATACCTCCGTTAGTGAGACAGGTATACATCAGTTTTTTTTGAAGCGATTTTTTACGTTTATTTGCTCACCATGAAGCGCGAAGAAAAAAAAGACTCCAACGTGGTCTGAGAATCAGCGAGCGTTTGGTATACGCTTCGTTCATTGAAATACCCCTAGCTACAGAGGAAGTTCTCGTCTGCATCTTGCAATTCCAAAATTACAAAACACGCGGTCAAATGTTTTCTTCTCTGACGCAAAGTTTTCTCCGATCGAGCGCCGTGCAAGCTGATGAAAATTGTGGACAGCAAGTGCCCACAAATTTCACAAGCTCACACAGGCGGACGGAGGCCACGATTATTTTTTTATTTTTTAGGAAGAGGACAGAGGCGGTTTCGTTTCCGGCGCTGGAAAAACCCCAGCGCCCACTCACATCAATCCACACTCTGCCAAGCCACAGCTCCCGGCGTATTATTAGTCCCGTTGATATTCCCGCCGTCAGGCATGGTGACTTTCAACGCTCCGTTGAGTTCGCGTGTGACGACTTGGGCTTCGACATCGTTGGCAGGAAGTTCGCGGTTACGAAGCAGTGCTAGGTCGTTCCATTTGTACGTCTTGTAAAAACTGCGATAGCATCGCGCGGGCGCTGTATAGATGTTTGGGCGATACCGAGCACAGTTGATCCCGCGTTCTTTATAGACGCGAAATTCGAGCGTGACATCTTCTGACGAAGGTTGGACCGACCACTTCTGAGCAACGTGTTTTTCGCGTGTGGCAAGGGTCGTGTCTCCAAAAATAAAAGCCTGAGTCTTCTGCTCTACGTGCATTTCTGGACTGTTAGATAACACACAAACTTCGGAGCACTGAGCTGACCGTCGGCACACCGTACACAGTACTAAAGCCGCAGTGATTTCCGTACTGCAAGTTCAACACGCCAAGATTTGGATTCTTTGAGAGAAGGTCGCTGCCCTGGACAGTTGCTGCATTTTTTGGATTGTTCACGATCATGTCGTCTTTGGAGGCCCAGATCAGCGATGGTGTGCTCACCCGATCAACAACTTTGAAAAACGAGTTGTAGTACCAAAAGTCGTCGCGATTCTGGATTGGCTGAACGCCGTAAACTGGAATCCCAATGATGGGCGATTTCAGAGTCATGTAGAGAGTCGATACATCTGCCATGCTCAGAGCCAGCCGTGGTCCAGATGGGCTGGATCCTTGTGCGAGCAAAATCGGATGAGCTTCGGGAACGTAGTCGTACACGGTTTTAATATTGCTCATGGTGAGGAGCTTTGCTGCTTGACCCACTACGGAAGTGTCTTTGAAAAGTTCTTCCATCGTTTCTTTGAGCTGTACCACAGGACAAATGGCTGTGACGCTGTTGTAAATTTTCTGACCAGTGGATTGTTCATATCGATCATTGAAGATTGTGGAATAGAGTGCCGTATGACCGCCAAGACTTACGCCAGCCAAGTGGAGGCTCGAAATGAGGTCTTTGTAAGGAGAGGATTCTCTCAGCCACAACGCGGTTTCTAAAACCTCAAGAGCTTCATCAAAACCGCCAAAGCGCAGGGCGCGATTGTTCATGATCCAGTTGTTGCCCGTATGGTTGCCAATGATCAAAATGTTAAACGGACTTTGATCAAAAAGACTAATCAGATAATTGTTTGTGGATCCACCAATTTCACCTTCGCAGAACAAACCACATTTGAGAATGATGAAGGGTCGCTTTTTTCCATCGGATTTAATCGCGATGTAGCCATCTGATATTTCCGTTGAATATTGCGGCAGAATGGGCTTTACCCATCGAGTGGATCCCGCTTGGTAATCTAGCTGGATAAATCGTATCAAGGCCAAAAGACCTGTGAAGTTTCCATTTCTGAGCTGCAAATCGCAACGATTGAAATATTCGTTGTAGATAGCCGCTTTTTCTTGCGTGGTCTGGTTTGGGCGGATCTTTTGATCAAGCTGCTTTGGATCGCAAGTGGGATCTACAGGCGCCGTAGAACTTCCATCTGGCAGATACGAAAGAAGTGATCGTTGGTTTGGATCGATGACCCCTTCGGCAAGACCGATTTGGTTGATCAGTTGAGCCATTCCATCTTTGTTGAATTGTTGAGCTTCACCGTCTTGATGGAAACCCAAACTCAATGTCAAATAACTGCAAGTCGTCCCGACAAGAAGCTTGAAAAATCGAATCCTCAAAGGACCCTCCTTAAACTTCGTCTGATTGACGTATCGTCAAACCAAATTAAATTTAGAGAGGATCTAGGTCCTACTGAGGTCTAGCGTTACTGCATCGGAACTTTCTCAGGCACCTCGGTTTCCATTTCATCGTCTTCAAGTGAGGCAGTTGAATTGTTGGCCTCAGTTGAAGGTGGAATCAAACCAAGTTGTTCTGATAAGTACTGTCGCTTGTCGGCCAGGAGAATCTCTAGCACTTCGACGGGCGAAGCACTGTAAAGATCCACAAAAGCTCGAAGCGATTTGAGGGGAATGCTAGAAATTCCTCTTTCAATGTTAGATATAAACTGCGGAGACCCATATCCCAATTTGTGGGCAACGTCAGATTGAGTGAGTCCTTTTTCTAATCGTTTTGTTTTTAAGAAAAGTCCCACCGTTTTACTTTGGTTACTTCTTAGGGGAGAAGCGGTTGCCATTTTGCACCACCTTTCTAAGGTTTTGTTCAAGAAACCTTGAACGTGTCAATATGCTCGATCATGAAAACAAAATGAATTTTGAGTTTAGCTGTTTAAATGCTAATTTAACATTTGCGTTTAATAACGAATATGTAGCTTTTAAGCGGGACAAATTTGGAATTACCGTGAATTAAATAATACAGTTTTAGTTGAGTCTGGGAAAAATAATTCTTCGCATCAACAAGCGAAGCGGTTGAAGGAGGCGATTTTAGGTGGGCAAATAGGGAATGTTAAAATCAAGTTGGCTGCTCGTTATGATTTTGTTGAGCATGCCCGTAGGAGCCATGGAGAACGAGCCTTTCCAACTCCGCACAGGCTTTGTGGACATGACTGATGAGCTTAACCAAAAATTCAACGACGTTCTCAAAAAAATTTCTGAAGATCATCTCAAGTGTGGAGGCGATGAGCGTGAGGAAACAACTCAAATCTTTGAACGTGTCTTCGGATTGCAAGGGTGGGAAGTTTCCAAGAATCGAGCGATGGCGCCTGATTCTCTCTGAGAACTCAAGCCGTTCCGCTTGAGGACTCTCTTTATTTAGGTTGGTCTCAACCGAAGTTTTATTTTTTTTCGGTGATGGGTCGTTTATTTCCTGTGTTTAAGCCGTGCTGTGCAAAAGTGGCTTTGATTAATAATGCTCTTGTTGCATCTGATAAAATTGGACACTTGTCCATACAGGTTATCAGGTTTATTTTGAAGCTGATTTAAAAAAACGGGGGTACCGAAACTCTTCCGACTTTATCACTCGGCTTGTCGACCAGTATGATAACTATCACATTAAAAACGCAGGCGTAGCTGCCGTCTTTGAGGCTTTCGCAGGATCCAAATGAAGAAAAAGTTACGGTTTACAAACCACTGGAATTTACTTTTTGCTGATATTGTTTCTAACTACGAAGGATATCTTTTTTGGAGTCATCTCGTCGAAAGCGAAACGCTATATTTTAGGGTACATCTCAAGTCACTGGGAAAAAGTGAATGATTTTGATTGGAAGTCCTACGTGAATCCTGGCTGGGACGAAGCCATCAACTGCAATCGATACACCGAGTCCATGGCGGCGCTTGTCGAGAACAACATCCGCGAAAAAGTTCTCAAAGGAAACAAAACAAACTTTCAATGTCCTGTTGATGTTGAGGCCTGCAAGGCACTCAACAAAAAATATGGAAATTTTGCGCATTATTTGCTTCACCCTGCCTGTGCAGGGCCTAAGCCATCTCCGCCAACTCTTTGATCATTTTTGAAATTCCTCGAAAGACCTCAGCGGGCTTTGCCTCAAACATGTAGGCTGGAGTCGTTACAATTTTATGGTCCCGATCCGTAATGAAGTCGTCGACAGGGCAGTCGACATGTTGTGCCCCTGTTTTTTTCAATTCGGCGGCGGTTTCTTTGTCGTTACCAATCGTGAGAGTGACTTTTTTGTCACCCAAAACCTTAGCAAGGAGAACAGGCGCTATACACATAGCTCCAATGGGCTTGCCTTGAATATGGAAATCAGTGATGGTTTTGCGAACTTCCTGCAGAACCTCACACGTAGCTCCTTTGTTAGCCCGAGAGCTAAGATGAAGGGCGGCCCCAAATCCACCCGGGAAAACAACGGCGTCGAATTCTGAAGCCTTGAGATCATTTAAATTTTTAATTTGTCCTCTGCAAAATTCGCGCAGATTCAGTGAGAACATTGCGTTGATCACCGGTGAACTCTTCACCCGTAACATGATCCGTAGCATCGATAAGAAAATCGGGGGCAAAGCACTGAGAGTCGCAGCCCGACCGGCCTAAAGCGATAAGAGTGCTCACGGCCTCAGTGATTTCGCTACCATCTTTAAAGCCACATCCAGATAAAATGACTGCCACTTTTTTCATAGACTCTCCCAAAAGGGCAAACCTTACCGATTTAGGCAGAGAAGGTCAATCTGTGCCGATCTTAAAGTTCTTGAGACGATCACATTGGGTGACGAGAACTCGCTGCTCCTGACCGTCTTTGTCTTTGACCGGGATCGACATTTGGGTGCAGGACTCAATGATTCGCGAAACCGTATTGAGCTCCTTGCTGGTATTAGGATTGAAAATCGGAACAAGAGGAACGTCCTGACTAAACATCTGCCTTACGCTGATGCGTTCTCTCTGATCTCCTTGCTTTACGAGCACGTCATATTTAATGAGAGTGGCGTTCAGGATGCAGTTTGGAACTCCTCCACAATTTGCCGATTGCACCACGAGATCTGGAGGTGGAACTTGTTTTCGCTCAACGCTGAGGTTGTGGTAGGTGATCGAAGGTCTTTGAGTCGGAGTGGTTGTTTCCTCAGGTTCAGGGGTTGGTTCGGAGGTTCGTTCATACAGAAAAAGTTAGAGCTGTTGGTATGAAGTTGGCGCGACCCCATGGTTGATGTCTGACCTTAAATTCAAGGGACCGCATAAGGGATTCTTGACAAACTGGCTGTCGTCGATTTGGGCTTGATGGCTCCACAATTATCAATGTCTTTCACAATACGATCGGAAGTTCCGTCGCCATTATAAGTGATATTTTCTTGAGTTAAACCAAAAGCGACAATTTCGTTGTCCTCGGCTCGCGCTCGAACGGTAACAGCGCTTCCACTCATGGGATTAATTGCGTCACTTCCTCGAACGGACTGCTCAGTTTCAAAGAAAACAAAATCGCCTTTGTTTTTGTAAAACCAGGTCCCCTAAACCATCCATCGTCGCAGCAGCGATGTCTTCCTTGCGCCTCAGGTCCATCTCTTCATCTCTAGCGGCTGGTTTTTTGACACAATCGGTGAGGGTCAAACAAAGAACCAAAAGAATAAAACTAATAAACCAAGGCTCAAAAAGCACGCGCTTGAATGATTTTGCGAAGTCCATTTCATTCCCATCTCCGCAGAAATCCAATTCTCCGTATTCTGTAGGAAATCATCGAGGAAAATAACGAGCTTTAATTGGGCTTGACTATAGACTGGTAACAGCACCAGCTTCAGCCGCAGCCGCAGCCGCAGCCGCAGCCGCAGCATCAGTACAGTCTCAGTTTACTGAAACTGTACTGCGGCTGATGCTGATACTAATGCTGGTGCTGATACTAATGCTGGTGCTGCCACTGTTAAATCGAGTCCCATCCCCACAACCATAGGTTGAGTGGTAGAACCTTAGCTAGCGTTGTTCTGACATTTTCTTCGAAGGGGTAAATTTCTTGAAGGGTTTGGGGACCAAAGATGAGACGGATGATGTCGGTTTCTGAGTGGGTTTTAAAAACTTGGGAGCCCACTCCAATAAAAAAGGTGTCGCCCTCTTTTGAAAGGTGAAAGTCGGGGACTCCTTCATGGCGAAAGGCTCTTTTGATTTTATTGAAAAAACCTTCGTGGTTGAGAATTTTGACCATGCCCAAAAAGCCTTCGGTTTTGACAACGCCATCAATTTTAAGAAGTTCATTCACAAGATTTTGTGAATGACGAGGAGCGATCAGAGTCATGGGTTGGCCTTTTTCTTTGCGTATGTACGAAAGCAGAGAAATAATTTTCGAAACTTGGCCGCCCCATTCGTGAAGATAGCCGTTGAGATCAGCTCCTTTGCCCTCAATCGCATAGGCGACGAGCTGATTGCTGGAGTCCCAGGCGGTGTAGACTTTGGTATTTGGAATGTTAAGGCACTTTCGAATGTCTTCAAAGGTGCGCACCGTAGTGACGGTGTGGTTGGAATAAACCTTGAAAATGGCCTCAGGGCTAACCCGTGATGTCGTCAAAAAGCGAAGCCCACTCTCTGAAGCAGTGAATTCCTTTTCAAAAACAAAACTGAGCTCAGTCCCGGCGAGCTCAAAACCAAGCTTTCGGTAAAAATCGAAAAGATTGGTCCACAAAATTGCAAAATCGCAGCTTTGGTGCTGACCAAGGCGCAGGCACTCTTTTAAGATGCTTTGGCTAAGCCCCTGATTGCGAGCTGCCTCATCGGTTACGACGCTTCCAATGGCTCCCGCTTTAAGAATTGTCTGCGGAGTTTTGATGATCAGTGGCTTTACCACAGCATGGGAAACGATGCTGTTATTGCTTTTTATGATCCGAATGTTGTGGAGGTTGTTGACATGAAGGGCGGTTGGATACTCACTGGCAATGGACCATTCAGATTCTGGCCTTAGATGTGTGTCTAGGAACTCTAAGACTTGTGGATACTCTGAACTAAATGGAGCTCTGGGCCCTTCCATCGCGAATCCTTTCACGAAACTGTAGGAGACCTGCCGGCCCGTTGGCTGGGGGCCTCTCCTTTAATTTTAGTATGTCTTTGTGGAATTCTCAAAACAGTTGCAGATTTACATTTGAAATCCCTAGACTGGGGTCGAGGTCGAGTATATTTAACACAGCACTTCTTAAACCTTTCACAGCAGGCACCTTGGCGTTGACATCACGTGGGGATACTCTATATTTAGGACCAATCTTTCAGAGGTAATAAGTGGCTGATCTTAATGAAAAATGGAAAGACAACGTCGCTGGTAAAATGTTTGTCGATCAAACATGTATTGCCTGTGACGCTTGCGTTTTAGCCGCGCCTGGGAATTTTGCTATGCACGAGGAAGACGGCCATGCCTACGTTAAAAAACAGCCCGAAACTTCTGACGAAGAAGCCGCCTGCAAAGAAGCCATGGAAGGATGTCCCGTCGAAGCCATCGGCGACTTCGGCGACAAATAAAAAGAGAGTTCTGGCTTTACCAGTCAAAATTAAAGAGAGTCACGGGTCTAAAACATATCGATTGATGCAAATTTTAGATGTGCTTCAAGCGCGTTACCCCGATGCCGTTTGTGCTCTTAATTTCACCTCTCCCTTTGAGCTTATTGTGGCGACGATCCTCTCAGCCCAGTGCACTGATGAGCGCGTGAATTTGGTCACTCCAGCTCTTTTCAAACGCTTTCCAAATCCTCATAAAATGGCTTTGGCTCCTTTGGGCGAACTTGAAGAGCTCATTCTTTCAACGGGATTCTACAAAAATAAATCAAAAAGCTTAAAGGGAATGAGCGAGGCGCTCGTTAGTAAACATGGCGGGGCAGTTCCTAAAAATATGGAAGATCTCGTGGAGCTTCCTGGGGTAGGTCGTAAAACAGCTAACGTTGTTTTAGGAAATGCCTTTCACATCGCGAGCGGCGTTGTTGTCGATACGCACGTCACTCGGCTTACAAATCGTCTGTCCCTCGCTCATGGTGAAAATGCGGTGGCGCTAGAAAAGACTCTCAACGAAATCGTTCCTCAAAAATACTGGATCGATTTCTCCCATTGGCTTATCAGTCACGGGCGTAAGATTTGTAAAGCACGTTCTCCATCTTGCGAGAGCTGTTTTTTGCTGGAGTTTTGCCCCACGGGAAAGTCTCTCATCGGAAGCGGTAAGAATTGACTTCGACCTTATATGTCGATTGAATGGATTTATGTTTGTCGCATTTTTTGAAAGCTTCAAGTACGTCGGTCATCTTTTACCAATCACTTTGCTTCGTGTGTTTCTTGGGTATTACTATCTGAATCAAGCACTGCTTAAATATCGTGGAGATTTTTTAATCCGCCCACGGCTTGCTGCGACTATTGCTGAATACCTTCCTGCCAGTCACGCCCCTTATTGGTATAAAACGGTTGTTGAAACTCAGATCATAACTAACTGGCAGGCTTTCTCATATGGTATTACGGCGCTGGAGTTTGCTATCGCTTTTTCATTCATCATTGGATTTTTGGTCAGGCCTGTTGCCATTTTAGGTTTGATTTTGTGTTTGAACATGATGATTTTAGCCGGTCCCAATGCTGAGGACCTCAACAAAACGTTTGCGGCCATTCACTTTACGTTAGCGTGGTTGGGAGCAGGTCGCTGTCTTGGATTTGATTATTATTTCTACAAGCGCCAACGGGGATTGTGGTGGTAAAAAAAGCGCTTATTCCCCTCGTGGTTGCGCTCGTGGCAGTAGCGTGGGTGGTCCAACAGATTCTACATCCGGGCGAAATTGGATTTAGTAAACAGACTTTGAGAGTTTTGACGTACTCCTCGTTTGCGGGGGCGTGGGGCCCGGGTCCAAGTCTTAAGGCTGAGTTCGAAAAGATTTGCGACTGTCATGTTGAGTTTGCCGTGGCCACTGATGCTGGGTTGATTTTGCAGCAGCTGGCAGCTCCTGGGGAGCCAGTAGATTTTGCAATAGGCTTTGATCAGCTCGACTTGCCTCGGGCGACAAAAGACCTTCGATGGAGGCCGCTCAAAAAACCAGAAGGTCCGTTTAATGCTGCTGTTGAAGCCGTACTAGGAAATACCTACTTTTTACCTTACGATTACGGACCACTGGCATTCGTGGGCAGAAAATCTGACCTTAAAAACCTGCCGGAACGTTTTTCTGATTTGTTACGCCCTGAGTTTGCAAAACAAATTGCGCTTGAAGATCCAAGGACGAGTTCTCCAGGGTTGCAGTTTTTATTTTGGATTTACAAAATCAAAGGCCGAGAGGGCTTTCGAGATTTTTTCAAATCCTTCGCTTCTCAGATTCAAAGTGTGAGCCCTTCTTGGTCCACTGCCTACGGTCTATTTCAAAACAAACAGGCGCGACTGGCTCTATCTTACATGACATCCCCCCTGTATCATCTCATTGAAGAAAAGAATGATGATTTTGTGGCTCTGAGTTTTGCTGATGGGCATCCGGTCCAATTCGAGTTTATGGGAATTCCTGAGCAGTGCCGGCAGTGCGCCTTGGCTCAAAAGTTTGTCGACTTTATCCTGACGAGCCCCTCGCAAAAGGTCATTATGAATAAGAATTACATGATGCCCGTTGTTTTGGGTGTAGAGAATGGTACGCCATTTGAAGCAGTTCAAAAAATCAAACTTTTGGAGCCACTATCCCTTGAAGACCTCGAGTTAAGGGACTCCCTGATCAACGATTGGACCGAGATTCGTCGAGATTCAAACTGAGAAAGGAAATTTCTTCGGTGAGACGTTACTCCAAGAGCCTCGTGATTGGCGTATTTTTAGTTCCCTACTTGGTTTTGCTTTATCACATGTCATCGATCGGATCAGTTGATAGCCGCGAACTCCTGTGGGTTCTTAAAAACACTCTTGCGCAAAGTGCCTTGAGTTCGATTTTGTGTGTCTTCTTTGGAGTGTTCGGTGCCTTAGGCTTAGCTTGGGTGAGTGATCGCTATCCCAAATATTCGATTTGGCTTGAGACGCTTCTGATTTTGCCCAACTTCCTGCCCCCCATTTTTCTTGCGTACTCAGCGCTCTATTGGATTCGTCCATTTCCTTACGGATATGTTGGCATTTCTTTGACTCACGTTTTAATGAACGTCGGTCTTGTCAGCGTCATTTGTCATGGGATTTTTCAGTCGAAAGTGGGAAGTTATGCTGAGCTAGCTCTCATCGAGGGTGCGACAACATGGCAATTCTTACGAAGTGTCTTAAGACAGATGCTTTTTCGGGAGCTTTTGATCATTGCGGCGTTTATTTTTACAATGTGTCTTAGTAGTTTTGTGATTCCACTTTTGACTGGCGGGGAACAAGGAGTGACACTTGAAGTGCTCATTTACCAGAAAGTTCGGTGGAGTTCTCATTTTTCACAGGCCATGAGTTTATCTGCTGTTCAAATGGGACTTCTCATCGTTGTCGCTTTTGTGGTTCCTAAATCGACATTCCGTAGGCAAGACCGTCGTTATCAACTTGATTTGCTCCACCAGCCGCTCGGCCTTTTGATTCCTTTGTTGGCAGTTATTTTGGTTTTTACGGCGCCATTTTTGAATCTTTTGAGTGTAGGATTTACCATCTTTCACAATATGACTCTTTGGAGTCTCGTGCCCAGAGCGCTTCTTACAAGTTTGTTTCTCTCTTTTGGAACTGGTTTTTTGATATTTATTTTTTTGCAGATAAGTCTGTTGTGGGGAGACGATCCCTTTTTTAGAAAGTTCTTTCAGTTTTTTCAAGCACCTTCAACAGCTCTTATGGGTTTAAGCTTAGTGCTTTTAGCCCCCTCTCAGGAGTTCTTAATGCCGGCTCTGACTTGTTTTGCTTTGAGTTTGATTTTTTATCCCATCGTCTATCGCATGAGATGGAAAGAGCAAATCGACAGCCTCCATGGTCAAGTCATTTTGGCTCAAACTCTGGGAGCTGATGAATGGCAAATATTTAAAGAAATTACGTTCTCTCAATCCAAAGGAGTGGCTGGATCTCTTAGCGGCATTTGTGCCTTTTGGGCTCTTGGCGACTTTGCGATTCCGACATTTTTACTTCCCACAGATGCAACGCTTGCACAAATCATGGAAGATCTTTTAGGAAGTTATCGGATGGGTTTCGCGGGGTCGTTTTATTTTCTGATAGCGCTCGTCGGTTCTTTGGTATTTTTGTTATTCAAGGAGATGCCTTATGTCTTTGGTCGAAAATCTCCATCATGACTATGGAGACTTTAAACTCTCTTTGCCTCTGTGGGAAATTTTGGACACAGGGATTACGGTTCTATGGGGTCCGTCAGGGGCAGGTAAGTCCTCAATTTTGCGGCATCTCATCGGCTTTGAGCGGTCTCCCAAAATGCGCTGGCAATATCATGGTGTGGACTTAGCAGCTCTTTCTATTCCTGAGCGACGACTTGGCGTTGTCTTTCAGTCGCTTGAACTTTTTCCTCATCTGACAGCTTTAGAGAATATTGAGTTTGCTGCAAGGGCGCGAGGGATCGAGACAAAAAATTCTGTGCGCCATATTGAATTGCTTGCCGAAACTCTTAACTTAGGAAGTTTTTTAAATCGACATGTTCAGGTCTTATCGGGAGGCGAAAGACAAAGGGTTGCCTTGGCACGCGCGCTCGTTGGCGAGCCACGAATTTTGCTTCTTGACGAACCATTTTCTGCCCTCGATGAAGAGCTCCGAGAAGAGGCGAGGCAGTATCTAAAAACCGTCGTGATCGCAAAAAAAATCCCAGTTCTGTTAGTCACCCATGACCGTCGTGACGTGGAGTTTTTAGCCGACAAAATTTCAATCCTAAAACACGGGCAGATCGAGCAAGAAACCTCAGCCACTAACTGACACTGAAACTGTACTGAGGCTGCAACTAATGCTGCTACTGATGCTTAGCCATAAGACATAGGATTTCGAAAATCGCATCAACCGCAGCAAGCGACGTAATATCACTCGAGTCGTAGGCAGGACAAACTTCGACGATGTCAGCTGCGACAACATTGTTAACTGGCAGAGCCCGCAGAATTTTTTGCGCCTCATAGGTCGTCAATCCACCGATCACTGGTGTTCCGGTACCGGGTGCATAAGCTGGATCCAAGCAGTCAATATCAAAAGTAATGTATGTAGGATGTTTGGGATCAATTTTGAGGCGGGACATAAAATCTTTAAATGGGGTCTCTCGTAAGTCGTCAATGGTTGTCGACTGAATTTGATGTTTGCGCACGAAATCTAAATCAGGCTCTCCGGCCAAAGGTCCTCGCAATCCAAATTGAATTGTCTTTTTAGGGTCTGCAAGACCCTCGGTCACCACGTGCCTAAGAAAGGCGCCATGGTGATACTCTTGACCCCAAGCAGGAGGATAAGTGTCTAGGTGAGCATCAAAGTGGATCAATTGCAAAGGAACCTTGTAGTGACGGTGGACCGCTCTCAAAAAAGGCAAGGTGGTAGAGTGATCTCCACCGACGGAGAGGAATCGTTTGTTCAGGCTCAAGACTTTGCCCGCAAAACTCTCAATTTTTTCATAAGTCTGGGCAATATCGATAGGAACTGTTGGGCAGTCTCCTATATCGGCAACTTTTATTTTTTCAAAAAGTGAAACTCCTCGACCCCAGTGGAAGCCTCGCCCCAAAGATGACAATTCTCTGATTTTAGTAGGAGCGAACCTTGCGCCAGGACGATAGGAAACGCCGCCATCAAAGGGGGTTCCAAACAGGGCTACATCGTAATCCGCAGATGTTTCTACAAAGGGCAATCGGAAAAACGTTTTGAGCCCTGAAAATCTAGGAAAGTCTCGCCCGCTCAGTGGTTTAAATTCCATTTTGAATTCCTTTCGTCACCGCAAATAAGAGCCGTTTAATAGAGCATACACGAAGAAATCGCTGAAGTCATTTTTGAACCTTGATTTTAGGTGTTGGGTTTGACACAAACAGGGCTGATGGAAACTCTCAGCGCAACCGATACTCGACAACTCAGCGAATGGTATTTACAACAAAAAAGAAGCCTCCCATGGAGAGAAAATCGTGACCCCTATCGTGTCTGGATTTCTGAGGTCATGCTCCAGCAGACAACCACTAAAGCTGTGATTCCATTTTACGAAAAATTCATGACGACCTTTCCAAAGGTGGAAGATTTAGCCGCCGCTACAGAGCCAGAAGTAATGGCTCATTGGGCGGGCCTCGGCTATTACAGCCGTGCGCGGAACCTGCATCGAAGTGCCCAGCTTATCGCAAAAACAGGCTTCCCTAAGACAGCAAGAGAATTGCTTGAGCTCCCCGGTTTTGGACCTTACACGTCGAGGGCTGTTGCAAGCCTGTGTTTTTTGGAATCTGTCGGTGTGCTCGATGGAAACGTAGTTCGAATTCTCACGCGAAGATTGAACCTTTCTATTCCATGGTGGAAGACTGAATCTCAAAAACTTTTGCAAAAATTATCCGATCAACTTGTGAGTCATGGAGATCCTTCTGTCGTCAATCAAGCTATGATGGAGCTTGGAGCAACCGTCTGCACTCCACAAAGTCCTGCGTGTTTGCTTTGCCCATGGATGACATCCTGTGAAGCGCGAAAAAATCGAACTCAACTGGAGATACCGCTAAAAAAACCAAAGGCAGAGACCGAAATCTGGGTCTGGCGACCTACCGTGCACCAACGTCGGGGCCACCTAGCCTTAGTGCCTAACACACAAGCTCCATTTTTAAAAAAGACGCTCGTATTTCCAGGAGAGTTTAAAAAGGTCAAACAGGCCCCCAAAAAATTTGATTTTATTCACACCATCACCAATCATAAGATCTTCGTTTCTGTCGATAGGGAGTTGAAGAAAAAAGAACCTTCTTGGCTTTGGGTGGATGCTTTGAAATTGGCTCATTACAATCCGTCGTCCCTCCTTAGAAAAGCATTGGCTCACTCTGTGGAGAAAAATTAAATATGAGAGTGCTGCTGTTTTTGCTTTTTGGATTTTTGGTCTTGGCCTCCTGCCAAAGCAAAAAACCCCATGTCGAGCAGCTCGATGTCGAGCGAAAAGCCGTCATGTTGCCGTCTAAAATACCTGGCCTAGATAAAGACATCTTACAAGCGACGTCGCTTGGGAATAGCTCGGACCCTTTTTTCTCTCCTGATTCTAACAAAATTTTATTCATCAGTCGTAACCGCCCTCACCACGATCAAGGTGAAGTTTACGAGCTTGATTTGGCCGAAAAAAAAGAAAGACGTTTGACATTTCAAGATGGCGAGAATTACTCGCCCACATATCTCACGCCTCAAAAAATTCTGTATTTATCGACAACAGATGAGATCAAAGAATTCCCTGATGCTATTCGTAAACAGTTCAACCAAGCCGACAATCCCGAGCTTTTTCCCGGCTATCGATTAGACCGCACCGAGATTTATGTAAAAAATCTTGAGACCGACGAAATCCAACGGGTCACCAATCATCCTGGATTTGATGGTTTTGTTTACTCCTTCAGTCCAGAGCGTCTTTTTTATCAATCGCTCCGAGGCCAAGATCTGGTTCCAGTGTTCCATCTTATGAAAAGTGGAAGATCTCAAAGCCAGCTTAATTTTGGAAAGAATATGTCTTTTGTCACTTATTCCGAACGGCTCAATCTCATGGCGTGGACTGACTTTTCCAAAGAGGGTACATCTAAGATTCTTGTCAGGGATCGAAAGCGTTTGGTAGTTCCTATCCTTGTTGACAAAGTCGGAGTTTACCGCGATCTCAGTTGGCACCCAAGTGAACCTGTTTTGTTTTTTAGCAGTGATTGGGCTCATCGAGGACAGTTTTCAATTTATCAGTTCAACCTAGCGGGTAAGTGCTTAAAGCAGTTGATAACTACGCCCCAATCTGTAATTCAACCCCGACTTTCCCCAAATCTCAAATCTCTCGCAGTCGTCACAGACTACGGGCCCCATTTACAGATCTTTCTCGTTCCTTATCTTCCTGAGAAGGCGGAGTGTCTTTAAGCGGCGTTCAGCAAAGTCCCGTTCCTGTGAATGAAAAAATTACAAAGCATCGACATATTAACTCGTCATTAGGAAATTAATGATACTGCTCCTGCACTCTTGTCTTTATTGAAAGGAACCTTTTATGAAGATTTTTACCATGATCTTAATGCTAAGTTTGTTGGGCCTAGTTGCACACTCGGCGCCTTTACCCCCTAAAGACGGTCTTTTCTGTCGGGGTCAAAATCATTTTCAGGTCATAATCGGACCCGCAAATCCTTATGGTGAAAGGACTTTGAGGTTGATTGAGATGCCGACTGTGGACGGGGGCGTGTATCCTGTTGAGATCAAGGAATACCTTAGGGTGTGTGAATATTTTTGTCCGCGAGGCGACACTTTAGAGACTGGCTTCCGATACGGAACTTCTTTCAGTATATACTTGGACGAACCTTCAATTCGGGTAGGGGAACGGGTTTATCCTCTGACCTGCCAAACTGTTCGATGACAATCTGGTTTGTACGGGTCGATTCAACGCCACTCTATTGAGTGGCGATTTGGAGGACCCAAATTTTATCGGCAATGGCCCACGTAGCCACCAATTCATGAGTATGTTCGCGATCTTCTTGTGAAAGCGAGTTGTCTTTTGAGTCATGTTACACGTATACTTTGGGGTGAACTTTGAGGTTGACGTGTTAAACAAAATAACTAGTATTTTGATTCTTCTTTTTGTGGAAGTTGTACAATCAGCGCCACATCCCGCAACAACGTCATCAGCCTTGATCGCACCTCAAAAGGGTTTGTTTTTATCTGGGACAGGCTTTTCACTCAAAGCTGAAAAAACAAATTGGCAGTTAAAACCAGTTGATGAAGACAGTGCCGTGAACGTCGCTCTTTTCCAACCGATTCTATCGGCAAAACTTGCCGATCCTCCCTCACTCACTGTTCGGGTCGATAAACTCGCAGAAAAGACGACTTTAGATCTATTTGCAAAAAAGTGGATGCGAGACTACCCTTCCTATGGGTTTGATGTTTTGGGAGCCAAACCTGTGCAGGTCAGCGGGCAGCGAGCTTTCTTGATTGATCTTGTTCACCCCAAAAAGGAAAAACAACTTCGTCAGGTCATTTTTCAAAAAGACTCTAGAGCTGTTGTTCTCACCTGCAGTGATCAAAAATCGACATTTGGTGAAACTCTTAAAAACTGCAACCAAATCATTCGTTCGTTCACCTGGACCAAATAATTTTTTTGAGCTGGTCGATTTGAACCTTTCCTAAATCAGTTCTCGGAATTTTTGTAATATGATGGACCTGCTGAATACGTTCAAATGGAAGTACGGATTCATTGAATGTCTTCAGGACTTTTTCATAGTTTCGATTCGTGGTTGCCATTTGAATTTCGTGCCCGGAGCGCGACGACTCCACTGTTAGAAGAATAAATTCTTGTGATGCCGTTAGCATCTCAAGGTGATTTTGTAAGTTTTTAAGCGATACATTTTCGCCGTTGATTTTAGCGAAATCCTGATCTCTTCCTAAAAACAAAACTTGGTTCTGGTTGATGGTCACCCGATCTTCTCCCGTAAACCAACCGTCAACTTTTGGATCTAAGAAATAGGTCTCGTTTTCGGAGATAAACAAATATCCTGAGAAAAGACTCTGGCCTTTGATCACGAGGCGACTTTGTTCGTCGGTTTTTGCTTCTAGATGAGGAAGTAGTTCCATTGTAGGAAAGCTTTGTTTCAAGAGAGAGGATAAGGGGGCTGTTGCAATTTGGGAGCAGGCCTCGGACATTCCATAGCTAGGAAGAATGTTCCAACCGAGCTTTCTTGCTTTAAAATAGAGAACCTCACTCATAGCTCCACCACCAACAATCACTGCACGTAGAGAAGTTGGTGATCTTATCCCTGCAGAGATGAGGTCAAAAATCTGGGTGGGGACAAGGGCCGCAAGCGTTGCACCGCTCTCGCTACTTATTTTTGAAAAATGCGCTGGATCCCAACGTCCATTCTTCAGTCCGCTCACAACTTGAGAGCCAGTGAGACTCGCACGGACGTGAACTCCAAGCCCGCCGACATGAAAACCAGGCAAGACTTGGATCCATCGGTCGCTGGAAGTGGCTTTTAAAAAACGGTTCACTGCAAGGGCCGAAGATTCAATGGCCCTTTGAGAGAGCGCGACCATTTTGTGAGACGACCCATTCGATGTTGTTCCAGAGGAGCTAACCCAAACATGGTCTTTTAATTGAACATCAGCAGTAGCCTCTTTCACTCTATTAATGAAAGAGGCGGGATACGAGGGATTTAAGAGGACTGGCTCTGAAGGAAACATTCCAGGAAGTTATGTACCGTCAGCAGCAGGTTGTCCAGTGGCAGGTTGCGAGGATGGTGCAGTTCTTAAGATTTCCGTTTTGACTTGGTCGAAGTCTTGGCAGTTTTTGCACCAGTCAGAGAATTCAAATTTGCTCTCCGTGTGGTATTGATCGAGCTGGCGCATGAGGTCTTGGGCTTTTAGCGCTTGAGCTTTTGTGGCTGCAGGAAGCGAGGATTTATTCACCGTTTCTGTAAATTTAGAATATCTACTGGCATAGTTGTTAAAACCGTTTCTTAATATCTCGGTTTCATTTTTCTTGACGGCCCAGTAGCCTAGATTTCGACTGTTCCGATGGAAGTAAACAGAGTAGTTGTCTGAATTAAGAATCTTAAACTGATAGGAAGTGGCGCTTGCGATGCCTTTATCTCCATAGTCATACGCAAAGGATTGGTCCCCGCTTTTTAAAGTGACTGAACCTTTTCCACCAGAGCCTTCGCAAGTGAGTCCTTCAGCGGTTGCGCCGAGTTTAGATATTGATTCCTTCAAACCTGTCCATGCCTGGACGCATAAGTTATTGTCGTAAACGTGGCCTGTCGTGAAAGTTTTCCAAAAGCCGCCGAGTTTTTTGTAAGCCGTAACCGCAAAAAGTCCTAAGCCGTAGGCAAGTGGATTATCGAAAAACTTGGCCTGTGCCTCGGGCAAAAAGAGGCTTTGCAAAGATCCTTGCTTCTGAGAAAGAGCATCTTCAATCCTCTGAAACTGTGGGAGAAGGTCCATGGATCTATCAATTTCAAAAGATTTTTGATTGATCACAAGGATGAGTGGATCTGTGGAGGGGACCGTGAATTCGAGGGGATGCTCTGGGTTTTTAATGTACAGCACGCCATTTTCGAAAACCATTTTAGGAAGTCTTTGTTTGAGCGTTGCTTTATCAACGGCGTCAAAGAGCGGTGCCAGCGCGCCGTTAGAGTTTTTTATAACGTAGTTCACAAGTTCTTCGCGAGTGTTGAATTCGGAGTATTTTGCAGCTATCTGTTTAGCCAAATCTTTTCCAGAGATTTGACTGCTGTAAGCCCAGAAAGAAAGAAGATTGAAACTCAAGAAAGCCAGAAAAAAACGCACGGGACCTCCCACGTAGAAGTGTCTCTTTTAATGATGACTGTTCTTGATACGTTTGACAAGGCTCGTGATTTTTTACAGTGTTTTCAGCTCTTTCCAATCAACCCTGTCAAGAAGGTCGTCAAATCCAACACCGGTTCCTTCCACTCCTACGAAGAAAGGTCCGTCAGATTTGATTTGCTCAGAGAATGGATTGGGCTCGAAAGCCACATGGGAAAGAACTCCACAATCTAAAATCTGCGTTGGCAAACGCCTTTTGAGCTCTCCTGCAACCCAAGCGGCATGAGCTTGGCCGAGCGGATGATCAAGATTGCTAGTCACTGCAAATTTAAGATTTTTTCGGCGGCAGAACGTTGACATGCGATCCACGTCTTGAGTTGCCGGTTTGATCATCATAACAGAGAAGGGGACTTCGGTAAGAGAGTCAAGAGCTGCATTGCCCTCTTCTTTATCGATAGCCAGCCGTAAAAGGTTGTTAGATTCAAGCCAGGTGTCGACGGAAAAAGGAAACGGGTCTTCGACAAACTCAATTTTTCTTTGAGTTTCAACCGTGAGTTTTTTGATAAAGCCTTCAAAGCTGAGATAATCTAACTGCGAATTAAAATCCAAACGAAATTGGAATGGCCAACGGGCCCCGAGGGCATTGAGCCACTCGACCTCTTTTTCTGGTTGTCTGCCAACTTTGATTTTTAAGGTTTGAAACTTTTGAGATTGGATATGTTTTAACAGAGTTTCGCCGATGATTTCGATATCGGTTATAAGGTAGTGGTTTTTTAAGGGAGAAAATTTCTCAAACGCGCTTTTATTTTCACTACGTAAATCCGCATCGCGCTTTGCGAGCCAAATGCTTTGTTCTGTGAGTGGAGTGAGTTTCGCGCGCTTGAGCAGTTTGAGCTGGGAATCTATCGGCTCATCTCCAAATTCGGGCCAAGGATGGCAATCGGCGTATCCAATCCCGTCGGGCCACTCCACCTGCAGTAAGGCTCCATGGCGAGGTTTAGCCTGCGTTCCATTGAATGGAACTACCGGCTGTAACTCATATTTTGCAAACCAAAACTTCATGCCATCCACATCCCCGCGCACATCAATATGCCAAAGACACTATGAAGTGCAGCAGCTTTTCCTAGATATTGATTGTACAGTGGACCTGGTTCGTTCTGGAAGATTTTTCTGACAATAGAAACTGCCAAGGGCAAACTTAACATCGGGAACAGTCCTATCAACCAGGACCCTCTAGTCATCCAGTAGAGATTGAGAACAAAAGGCAAAAAGCACAGGACTAAAATCTCGATGCGCGCCCCTTGAGGACCTAAACGAACAGCCAGCGTTCTTTTGTGAACCTTTTCATCACCTTCACGGTCTCGTAGATTATTGATTGCAATCAGGACTGTCGCAAGAGATCCAATTTGCAGCCCCGAAAGCAAAGCCTCAGCCGGCCATTGGTGCGTTTGTAAGAAAATCAAACCACTCACGGCGATAAGTCCAAAAAATAAAATAACAAACACATCGCCTAATCCACGATAGGCCAAAGGAAAAGGTCCGCCAGTGTAACCGTAGGCGCAAAAAAGTGAAACGATCCCGATCGCTAAGATAGGTAGGCCGCCGTGAATCACTAACGGAACTCCTAAAACCAACGCAAAGAAAAAGCACACGAAGGCTGAGATCATGACAGTCCTGCCCTCGATGAGTCCGCTCTGTGTGACTCTTTGGGGTCCGATGCGTAAGTGGGTATCAGCTCCTTTTTTAAAATCAAGAGCATCATTAACAAGGTTGGTCCCAATTTGAATAAAAAGAGAAGAGAGCAAAGCAAAGCCAGAAATCCACCACTGGACGGAGTACCCTAAAAAGTGAACGAGTGACGTTCCAACGATGATTGGAATCACCGCCGCTGTAAGCGTTTTTGGTCGGAAGGCCAAAATCCAAGATTTAAAGATCATGGGAGTCTTGGAAACTGCGAGAAGTCAGGTGTTCGCTTCTCGACGTAAGCATTTCGACCCTCTTGGGCTTCTTCAGACATGTAGTACAATAGAGTTGCATTGCCTGCGAGATCCAAAAGACCCATTTGGCCGTCGCAATCTGCATTGAGACACGTTTTTAAACAGCGAAGGGCCATGGGGGAATGCTCGAGCATCTCACGGCACCACTTGAGGGTTTCTTTTTCGAGGTCAGCGAGAGGTACCACGGTATTCACTAAGCCCATTTCTAAAGCTTGTTTTGCATCATACTGTCGGCAAAGATACCAAATCTCGCGCGCTTTTTTCTGACCAACGATGCGGGCCAAGTAGCTGCTTCCAAGACCGCCGTCAAACGAACCAACTTTAGGACCTGTCTGTCCAAATCTTGCGTTGTCAGCCGCGATCGTCAAATCGCAAACGACGTGAAGCACGTGACCACCACCAACGGCGTAACCCGCCACCATCGCAACAACAGGTTTAGGCAAACCACGAATCTGTTTTTGCACATCTAAAATGTTAAGTCTTGGAACACCATCTGTTCCAACATATCCCGCAGATCCGCGAACCTTCTGGTCGCCGCCAGAGCAGAATGCATCGGGCCCTTCTCCTGTCAAAATCACGACTCCGATGGACTGATCTTCACGCGCTATTTCGAAAGCCTCTTTGAGTTCTAACACCGTTAACGGACGAAACGCGTTGCGCACGTGGGGCCGATTGATTGTGATTTTACCGATACCATCTTTGGTTTTTTCAAAACGGATGTCTTCAAATTTTTTGATCGATATCCACTGGTCTTTATTGTAGTCTAAATTGCTTTCAGTAGTCTGTGCCATGGGCCCTCTTTTCTGCGGAATAAACAACTTATGACAGAGGCCTTGTGGGGATTGAGTTTAGGGATCTTTTTGGGGGCTTTATCAACGGGGGTTTATTTCCTCTTTCGACAACAGAGGCTTCAAATGGCGGGCGAAAAGAAGGTCTCTGACCTCACTTTGGAGAATTTCCGCCTCCAGGAGTCGATAAAAGCGCTCCAGCAAACTCTTGGAGTCCTTGAACAGAATAACACCCTTATGAGCGAAAGGTTTGAGAGCCTGGCCCAGCGCATCTTTGATGAAAAGTCGGCAAAGATGGCCGAGCAAAATAAGAATCAGCAATCCGCTTTATTCACATTTTTAGATCCGCTCAAAGAACGACTTAAAGACTTTGAGAAAAAGGTCGAGGATTTTTACTCTGTCGAGCGTGGAGAAAAAGGAACGCTCCGAGGTGAGATCAACCGATTGGTCGAGCTGAATCAACGAATGACCGTAGAGACTTCTCAGTTGTCCCAAGCGTTGCGGGGAGATGTGAAGACGCAAGGGGCATGGGGAGAGTTTATTCTCGAATCAGTCCTTGAGCGTTCAGGTCTGCGCAAAGGGCACGAATATGTTGTTCAAGGTTTGGAGATGAAACTTAAAGATGAGGAGGGATCGCATTTAAAACCTGACGTCGTCGTCATGCTGCCTGACCAGAAGCATTTGATCATCGACTCTAAGGTTTCTCTCGTTTCCTTCGAAGGATACATCAGCGCTGATGTCGAAGCGCAAGGAGCCTGGGCTCGCACTTTTACGGAATCCCTCCGTAAGCACGTCGACGGTCTTAGCGGCAAAAAATACTATCTCTCTGAGAAACTTATTTCTCCTGATTTTGTTATTTTATTTATGCCCGTAGAGCCAGCCTTCGCACTGGCGTTCAAAACTCGGCCCGAACTGTTGCAAGAGGCTTGGGACAAAAAAGTGGCGATTGTCAGTCCTACAACGTTACTAACAACTCTACGAACAGTCTCTGCGCTTTGGCAGCAGGAGCGGCAAACAAAAAACGCGCTTGAAATTGCGCGCCGTGGAGGAGCGCTCTACGACAAGTTTGCTGCGCTTCTTAAAGATGTTGAAACCCTCGGGGAGCGCATCAAAGGCACTCAAGCCGTGTATGAGCAAGTCATCGCAAAAGCTTCGCAAGGACCTGGAAATGTTATTCGACAAATGGAAATGCTGCGAGAGCTTGGGGCTAAAGCTGAAAAACAAATGCCGCAGAAGTTTTTGGATTCTGATCCCGCGCTTGAGCATTGAGCGCTGTCCCGAGTCCCGGGTATTCGGTCCCGAGGCCCTGTCCAGTCACAGTCTGAAATGTACCAACCACCTCGAATAAAAAAACTCTTGCCGACAAACCCTAACTGAACTGAGCCTCGGGACTCGGGACTCGGGACTCGGGACTGTCGAGGCACTCGACCAAATCACTCGACTGCGCAAATTCAGACCTCGTGCATCGTCTACATTTTTCTTTACGACCCTTCGATTAAACGTTAAGAGCCCGTCTCAACAAAGAAGTAATGGATGACCAACCTTCCCAAACTCGAGTGCTGGTTAACTCATACAAAAGGTGATGTTAATCACACAGTTATAAACGGGATTAAAGGGAGGTCACCCATGAAGAAGGTAATAATGTATTTAGGAATCGATG
>JBGATJ010000044.1:0-36894 GCA_044229295.1 Pseudobdellovibrionaceae bacterium | reverse complement strand
CGAGTACGCCCGCCCCTAGAACGCAGATCCCAAAAAGAAGCCTTTTTGACGACTCTTGCATCCTTAAACACTACATGATTTGGCTAGGCAAATAAAGCTTAAGTTTGCGAGATCTTAAAAAGGAAGTACAATTCAATGATGTATCAAAATGATATTCGATCACAACTTCGAACCGCAGACGAGCTCATTAAATCAGGAAATCATGAAGAGGCGATTCTTCTGCTGGAAGATTTACGTGAGAGCAAACTTAATAGAGGAGAAAGAGCTGAGTGGGCCCGCCATTTTCGCAGGCTTGGAAAGAACGATCGAGCCTTACGAATACTACGGCCCGCACTTCGAAATCAGATTAACAAACAAGAGCCTGCCCTGGATTGCGAGTTGGCAGAATACGGAATGTCTCTAGTTCGATATGGAGCTACGGAAGAGGCGCGCTCATTGATTGAACAAGCCAATCCACAAAAGTATCCTCTCTCCGACTTTTATATGGCGATGGTGCAAATTAAGCTTTGGGAGTACTCCAAAGCAAGATCCACTTTACAGAGGCTACTACTTGGCAGTGATTTACCCGATTATCAGAGAATCATCTGTCGTTTAAATCTCATTTCGACCAAGCTATTTTCGTTGGATCTCGCGGCTGCCAAAGAAGATCTTGATGAATTGGCAGAGGCCATCGGAAGGCCTCAGTACAAGTTCGCTTTCTCCAGCTATTGCAGTTATCTCACTCAATTTCATTTCTACCGAGGTGATTTTGATTTGGCTGCGCAAAATGCGCAGTTGGGTCTTGAGAGTTGCGAAAACCGTGAGATTCTAAATAGACTGTTCTTAAAAAAATGGTTGCTCCTCGCCAAACGACAGTTGAATAGAGTTTCACCTAACGAGCTGGGTGACCTAAAGAAACTTGCGCGACAATATCAATTTTTCGAAGTGATTCGGGAAGTCGATTTGTTTGAGGCTCTGTTGAGCCGGGATGTATTAGCTCTCGGAAGAGTTTTTGCTAGCTCTCCCTATCCCGAGTATCAACAGAGAGTTCTTAAATTAGCAAACGTTAGCCTAGAGGATCTTCCTCATGAAGTGTCTTTCGGAAGCGGAAAAAAGATTTTGGATGTGCCTCGATGGCAATGGTGCGATCGAGATTTCGTTATTAAAAAAGGACTGCCGTCCTGCCGATTGTTTCTAAAACTTCTCTCCGACCGATATTTTCCCCCCCAACTGGGCAATTTGTTTTGGGTGATGAATCCAGGTCAGCATTTTCAGCATGAGAATGCAAAAAAAAGGGTTGAGTCGGCAGTTGGCAATTTGAGGCGGATTTTGGCAGAATCTGAGTTCCCAGCACAAATCAAAGTTTATAAAGGATTCTGGCGACTGCGCTTTCATGCCGACGAGATGACGCTCATCCTTCCCTGCCAGGGAATTCTCGAAATCGATGAAAGTATCGAGATGAATTTATGGCTTTTGTTTAATGCACGCTGCAGTCAATCTCACCTTGTAGTGAAGGATTTGGAAGAGATCTTACAAATTTCTGGGTCAAAGGCCAAAAGACTCATCCAGTTCTGGCTCGAGAGGGGTTTTATTTTAAAGGATCGAACCATCGGTAAAAAGATCTACTACCGAAAGATTTCCAACACATAGCCGTAATTTGTGGCCGGTGAGCGTCTTTACATCTGCAAAGATACCGATATGTAATCTCGTCTAACTGGAGATAGTTATTGCGGAAATGGGAAAGACGGAAGCAAATTGGCTTCTATTGAGTTTGTGGTAAGCGCAAATAACGGCAGCAATGACATCGCCTTTATGAAATGACATTTACTTCGCTAGCTGAAGAGGGCTGGAAAACTAGATTTTCTGACAAGGGTGAAACTTATCCTTTTACGCCCGCTCGCCAGTTCTGATGTTCAACTCATGAGGACTAAGCAGGCTGGCAAGACACAATTTCCTGAATCAGAGAAACTAAGCGTGGAGAATTGCCGCATTCTACGCGCTTTTACATAGACCTCAAAAGGAGCAAAAAGCGCCCGACAAAATCCAACTGTAATATTCATTCAGTTTACAGGCGCAGCGTGATCATTCAAGGGTGCGGGGATCAATGTGCGCCTGAATACACACACTTAGGTTCCCAAACATTTTCATTCGGCTTTTGAATGAGGACACTGTTGCCACAGGGCCAGAATCAACGGCTGTTAGAACTTGCTTGGTTGCGCTCATACAAGCGATGTCTGGCCGCAAATTGCCTAGGACATTTCTTTTGCATTCCACTCCAAGGGGGTCAAAATCAAAACCGGGATTGTTGCGAATTTTAAAAACAGCCCCCAGCTCCTTATCAGATCCTGGATTATCGAATACAAATTCGTTCTCGCCAGTCTGCCGAAATGAACCACTGAGCGACCATCTACAAGCAGAGGTGTCGGCGATTGGCAGCACCCTTTAAAGAGGTTTAAAAACACCAATATAAAGACGTCTCGCTTTGAAACAAAACACAGGCTTCAAAACAAGACCTGATCATTTTAGGCTATGGATTTCATTCAAGATTTTTACCAATCCAGACGAAAAGATAGGTGTGAGCAGCGGTACGTTCGTGAATTTTTGGAAAGTGTTTATCTTTTTTTCGTTAGCTGGAATTCTCTCTGGCTGCGGAGATCTTTCTGGTGACATCGTAAGTCTAGTAGAGCAGAAGCCGGGGACGTGGTCAGCAAAGATCACAACACCCACCGTCGTGACTGTCATGGAAGGCGATGGTGTCAACTTTCTTCCCGGATTGTCACAGCCTGCAGAGACAGACGCAGAGTTTAAATGGTCCATCTCGCCTGCGGATTCAAGATTTCTGGCATCCTCGGGTTCTGGAAAGATCCTGGCTGGCGATCAGACATTTTCATTTCTTGTTAAGACCGTGAACGACTCCGTTTATCAAGGAAACACCTCCTACACTCTTAAAATCACAGGATCTAACTTCGAAAATGAACCTTCGATCCGAATCGATGTCGTTGATGATGAAACCAATATCGGTTTGTCTCTGGCAAATTCATCCGTGAGCGAGAGCGCCGGAAATCTCACACTCACTTTTACATTATCAAAGGCCGCAGCTCAAGACGTGACATTTCGGTATGACACCGCTAATGGAACTGCAGTCGCAGGATCGGACTACACTGCTCTCTCAGGAACCGCATCCATTCCTGCCGGCCAAACTCAGGTCACAAAAACTCTTGTAATCCTCCCTGACACCCTCAATGAAGTCGACGAAACCTTGGCGGTAAATATCTCCAGCGCCTCAAGCAATGTCACAGTTCTCACGCCTTCGGCATCGATGACAATTCTCGATGATGATCCAGCTCCCTCACTCACAATCGCCGATGCCAGCGCCAATGAAAACGTGGGGACTCTGGATTTCACAGTCAGTCTTTCTCAGGTGTCTGGAAAAGACGTCTCTGTCAACTATGCGACGAGTGGTGTTACGGCTCTCCTCGGTGGGGATTTTGCAAGCAGCTTCGGAACGCTCACGATTCCAGCTGGGCAACTTACCGCCATGGTACCTGTAACCATTCTCGATGACGTCATCTATGAAGGCTCCGAAACTTTCGCTGTCGATCTGTCCTTTCCTTCAAATGCTTCGATCATTGATAGTCAGGGCATCGGCACCATCATCGACAATGACTCAGCTCCTCAGATTTCGATATCGAATAGTTCTGCCAATGAAGACTCTGGACAGATCGTATTTACGGTCACGAAGACGGGTGTAACGGCCTTACCGTTGACGGTGGACTTTGCCACTGCAAATGGAACTGCAACTTCGGGATCAGATTATACAGCCACTTCTGGAACTTTGACAATTGCTGCAGGTAGCACCACCGGGACTATCACCGTTCCTGTTTCTACAGATTCAACCTATGAAGGTGACGAAAATGTCACAGTCACTTTGTCGAATCCTACTCAAGCCAGTATTACATCGGCCACCGCAACTGGGACGATTACCAACGATGACTCGGCTCCCACAATCTCGATCGCCGCAACTTGGGTCAACGAAGATTCAGGCCCCATGGTTTTTACGGTCACTAAAACAGGAGCCACGAGCTTTCCCATCACCGTCGATTACGCCTCGTCAAATGGAACGGCCGCGGCGGGATCCGATTACACAGCAACATCAGGAACTCTCACAATCCCTGCAGGGAGCACCACTGGGACCATTTCAGTCCCAATCACAGCAGACGCGGTCACTGAACCTGGCGAAACTCTTACGATGACTCTGACAAATCCTACAGGAGCAACGCTTTCAACCGCAGCAGCGACTGGCACCATTATTAACGATGACGGCGTACCTTCTGTCGCGATAGCTTCAAATGCGGCTCTTGAAAACTCGGGAAGTCTCGTATTTACAATCACAAAAACAGGAGCTTCAACGACAGACCTCACTGTTGACTACACGACTAGCAATGGAACAGCCACAGCTGGCTCTGACTTCACTGCAACCTCTGGCACTTTGACCATCACGGCAGGAGCAACCACTGGAACAATTACAGTGCCTTTGACTGCAGACACCAATTACGAAAACGACGAAACATTTTTGCTCACACTTTCCAACCCTACCGATTGTTTTATCACAACAAGTGCAGCAACAGGCACGATCACCAATGACGACCCTGTTCCATCTCTCGCTGTTGCCGACGTCTCAGTTAACGAGGATTCCGGGCCACTCATATTCACTGTCACTCGCACAGGCAATACGAATCTTCCGATCACTGTCGACTACGCAACAAGCAATGTGACCGCGGCTGCGGGCTCAGACTACACGAGCACCTCAGGAACTCTGACAATTCCATCAGGGTCAACAACGGGAACAATCTCGGTGCCGATCAGCGCCGACTCTGTTTTTGAAGGCAACGAGACTTTCACGATAACTCTGTCAAATCCGACAGGCGCAACAATTTCAACAGCGGCAGCGACTGGCACGATCACCAATGATGATTCTGCACCAGCGGTAGCTATCGCTAATAATTCCGTCAACGAAGACTCAGGGCCTCTCGTTTTTACTGTCACAAAAACAGGATCCACAGTGTTCTCATTGACGATTGATTATGCAACCAGCGATGGCACTGCCTCCGCAGGTTCTGACTACACGAGCACCTCAGGAACTTTGACTATTCCCGCAGGGTCCTCAACGGGAACGATCTCGGTGCCGATCTCGGCTGATTCTTTTTACGAAAATAATGAGACCTTCACCATGACGCTATCGAATCCCACGAACAGCACTATTTCTACTGCAGCAGCAACCGGTACGATCACCAATGACGAGACGGCTCCTTCGGTAGCTATCGCTAATAATTCTGTCAATGAAGACTCAGGGCCTTTAGTTTTTACCGTTACAAAAACAGGTTCTACGGCACTGGCTATGACCGTCGACTATACTACAAGCAACGGGACTGCGTCCTCAGGCTCAGACTATACAACCACTTCTGGAACTCTAACGATCGCAGCAGGATCCACCACTGGAACCATCTCTGTCCCCATATCTTCCGATAGTTCGTATGAAAATAATGAGACTTTTACACTCACTTTGTCCAATCCCACGAACGGTACAATTTCAACAGCGGCTGCAACGGGCACGATCACGAATGATGATTCGGTACCGTCAGTAGCCATCGCAAATAATAGTGTCAACGAAGACGCTGGCCCTCTCGTTTTTACAGTTACAAAGACAGGTTCTACGGGCCTGCCTTTGACGGTGGATTATGTAACCAGCAATGGGACTGCGACCGCGGGCTCTGATTATACAAGCACCTCTGGAACTCTAACTATCGCAGCAGGATCTACCACCGGTACGATCTCAGTGCCAATTTCTACAGACACAGCGGCCGAAGGTGATGAGACTTTCACCGTGACAATTTCTAATCCTACTGCAACTACCATTTCCACCGCCACCGCTACGGGCACAATAACCAACGACGATGCGCCAACCATTTCGACAATCTCCCCGACAGATGGACCCGACGCCGTCGCAACGACCATTACAATTTCTGGAACAGGATTCTTAACCGGAGCCACTGCGACCGTGGGAGGAGCGACATGCACCTCACCAAACGTAGTTTCTTCGACATCATTCACCTGCTCTGCACCTGCCGGCACTGCTGGAGCTCAGAACGTTGTGCTGACAAACACAGCAGGCTCTCAACCCAGCGGCACACGATCTGTAACATCGACTGGCGGCTTCACTTATGTCGCGAGCACATGGAACTTTGGTACAGCGGGAGATTTCACTTACAATGCAACGCTGTTTACAACCTCGCAGGCACAAAATAAAGCAACGTTAGTGCCACCTGACCTCACCTCTAATACACAAGCTGAATTCGATGCTGGAACTCATGTCGGAACGACTTACGACAATGCAAACAACAAACTCACACTCAATCCAACCATGCGCCCCATCCGCGAATTAGCTTCAAGCTGGACGCCAAAATGGTCGAACATTATCGCCTACTGGCCACTCAATTCTGACGCCAATGATGGCAGTGGAGTCGGAAATCATCTCGTTTTAAACGGAGATGCAGCCTTGGTGGCTTCTTCAGCCCTCGGAGCAAAATCGCTGGGATTGGACGGTACAGGAGACTACGGTAAAGTCGCGAGCTTTACCTCAAAGCCAACCACTCAAATGAGTGTCACCGCATGGATCTACCTCACGCAATACAGTCAAAGTGCCGACATCGTTGCCAACTGGGGAACAGCTGTCAAGGGTGTCGCTATTTTGGGGACCTACGTCAACGATCATGATTTGCGTTTTGTTATTTCACAAACAGATAACACCTCGGTCACAGTCCGCCAGGGAATTTCAAATCCTCTGCCTTTAAACACATGGATATTTGTCGCGGGGACCGCTGATGGAAGCTACCTTCACTTGTATCGAGATGGCCAAGAAGTCGCGGCCCCTGTCGCATACAATGGAACACTCAACAGCACAACTTTGGCCTGTATGGTTGTCGGCTACAAACTTCAAGACGACTGTTCGACTCTGGACAATACGAATGGACATTGGTTTGGAGATATCGATGAGCTCGCCATATGGAATACAGGCTTAACCGCAACCGAAGTCAAATACATCTACGAGAGCCAGGCGGGCAAAATGTCGCAGTCCGAGTTGGATTCTTCATGGACTCCACAATGGAATAGCCTCTCTGGCTACTGGCGAATGAACGGCGACTGGAAAGATGCCACCGCCAATGCCAATGATCTATCGGCAGCTGGAAATGCGACCTTCACATCATCAAGTCAACTTGGAAGTTACGCTGGATCTTTCGACGGAACTGGCGACTACGTTGCCAAAACATCGCCAGCGAACCTGGATCTGACCGAGTTCACGATTTCAGCCTGGATCAACGCTGGCAACTCGGCGAATTACCAAGGAATCGCAATTAAGTCCGCAAGCACCAGTGATCGTAACTTCTGGTTTGGCTTACAGACCAATGGCAAACTGTGGTTAAAGTCCTCATCGGGAGGAGTGGCGGATGTGTGCATCGCCTCTGGAGATACCGACTTACGCCTCCAAGGTTGGGTGCATGTTGTCGGCACCCTCTCTTCAAGCGAGTGCGCAGTGTACGTCAACGGCGCGAAGCAAGGCTTCGACAATTCGCCTGGAACGCCACAAGGCATTGGAGCTTCGCTCAATATCGGAAGAGACCCAGGAGCGACAGGACGCGAATTCATCGGCTCTATGGATGAGGTCGCGATTTGGAGCAAAGCCCTCACAACTCAAGAAGTGGATCAGGTTTTTGCGCGACAGGTGAGCCGTTTCGCCGGATTTTACGTCTCACCGGTAGAAACGATTCCTGTTTCAAAAACTTGGTCATCGGCAAAATGGTCAAGCACACTCCCCTTCCGTAAAGAGCTTCCAGGAGACACGGACTCCGATGGCACACCCAACGGTGACAGCACATCAGATTACTCAGCACTCTCGCCAAGTGGTGAAAATCTAAGTGTAGGCTTAGAAGGCCTATGGCACTTCAACGAAGCGACTCTGGACACCGGCCCATCTAGCACAGATTTCTTAGATAGCTCAGGGAAGGGGCGACATATTAAGACAACATCCACTGGAGCCGGCTTCACGCTCAATGAAGCAGGACTGTTTAACAAGTCCGTCTACTCAGCTGCCGCATCAGAGAATCTCGTTACAAATGCGGGCTTCGATTTAGGAAATCTCACTGAGATTTCGGTCGGCGGCTGGGTGAAGAACGTCAATGCGTCCCTAACAACGAAGCAAGGATTATTTTATAAGTTAAACCCTGTCTTCGAGATTTATGCAGGTGCTGATGGCTCGATCGATGTCTATTTGAAAAACGATGGTGGCTGGCATCGCGCTATGCAGTGGCACCTTCCGTGTCGGTTACTCCAGCTCCAACAGTTCGACCTACTGGAAAGGTTGGATCGATGAAGTCGGTCTATGGTCGCGAGCACTCTCGAGCGCCGAAGTCTTGCAGCTCTACAGGCGAGGCGCAAATCGCAATCTCTTTCAATTCCGCACATGCAGTACGGCGGCTTGCACAGACAATTCAAACTGGGTAGGCCCCAATAAGACTGCTGGAACCTGGTTCTCAGAGCTGCACAATATGCTCTCAGTAGCTTCGACAGGCGACGGTTCAGGGACTGTCAATCTCGTTGCCCCAATCCTAGACTTCACGAAATGGATTTCTGCCGTGACAAGCTGGTCGTTCAGTCCGGCATCAGCAAGGTACTTTCAATACCAGGTATGGATGGAGTCTGACGATGTCAATCGAGCTTGCAGTGGAGCTAGTTGCTATCCCGATGTCACTTCAACAACAGTGGTTCCCGCCCTTGAGATTACAACCGCCTCAGGACGCGCATTTTCAAGAGCTTTAACACAGTTTAATGTTACAGCCACAGGTGACTGCGGAACCGCCAATGATCTAAAATTTGAAGTCTCCAGCGACGGCGGTACAACGTACAAGTACTGGAATGGCACGGCTTGGACGACGGTCACGACGGCAAGCTCTTACGCCGAAGCATCGACACTATCCACGATTAACACGAACCTCGCCACACTCGCTTCGTCGGGAACATTCCACTTCCGCGCGCTGCTTCCCGGGCGCCATCGACTTGGTGGCCCGCCGGACGATCGGCTTCTGGCCGGTGATGGTGGCCAGGTCGCGCACGGCGCCCTCGATCAGCTTGGCGTCACGGGCCGCCTCGCCGACGCCCATGTTGACGACGCGATGCCAAGCGTGTATGGGAACACATGTGTTTTAACTAACCCGAGTGTTGTGTGGTAGATTTGTACCAATCAGGCAATGAGAGACTGCGAACGGCTCTCAGAACAGCCATTCTCCAAGGATCATTTACAACCTAATCCCCTCGAGGCTTTTTTCCTGTGAGGTGCCTGCCGATTGACGGTTTTATGTGGAGCTTGGACCAGACCCGAGTGCTCGTCGACGGAACCCTAGCCACCCTTCAGTTGAATCAAAAGAAATAACAGAAACTAAATCACTGATCAAGCACAGTGTTGCACTGACAGGAAACAAAACATCACCATCGTTACAGGATTTCTCTTTCCAACATCACCGATCTTATAAATAGTTTTATTTGAGTCAAACGATTAACTAAGGAGCAACTATGTTCAAGGCCATATTCTTTTCCCCTATTTCTTTTCGCTTTGTCATCCCAAGCTGCGAACACTCAAAACGCCCAAACAGGAACATGCATGGACACAAACGCAGGCGCCAATGGATTTATGAATCCATGCTCGGGCTCGCTCGCGCAAAACGTAAGCCCTGCGGTCAGAGTCATTTGCACCGGTGCTTCTTGCGTCTCATACACGATTGTTAAAAACTCAAATACAAATAAATGCCTTACCTACGATCCCTCAAGTACAGCGAAACCCTGTTTCAAGCCTGCGATAACGGAAATATCAATCAGGTTATGGTTTTTGTTGAGGGCCCGTCAGCGCAGTACAAAATTAAAAGATATGGCTCAAATCGATGCATTGCCCTTGCGAGTGGAAAGCTGACTTCCGCTGACTGTGGTAACACGGGCGGCACACTGAAATGGATTTTCAATTTTTAACTGTGGACTGCGGGGCAGAAGCTGGATGCACTCGTCAAGCATTCAACGCCCAAACTCCTCGCGAGCTCGGATGAGATTATGAGCTTGGCAGAGGAGCCGGAGGTTCTCTGGCGTGTGCTCACCACCCTTGGCATACGCATACTAAGCCGGACTCCCAAAAAAGATGTGGGTAATAGTAAGGAACTAGGTGCCGTGAGCCACATCATTTTGCGAATCACATCCTGAAAGCTAGCTCCCGGCATCTCGTGAGACCAAATCTCTTGCAGATGCTCAAGGTCTTCTAGGAGCTCACTATCGGCAATAAGCTTTATCTCGGTGAGCTCATCGAAGAGCTTTGACCCAGATTAGCGTCACAGCCACATAGTCTTTGTGGCCACGCATTTCTGTAAGCTAGCGAGCCTCGTAAGCGCCCAAGTCTGGAGCTAGCCCCAAAAATTGAGAACTCGGAATTTGGATCACGGTTTCACTGCGCCAAATTAAATTTGCCGTTCCTCGATCCACCGCCGCACTTCCAGTCATGAGGTGATAATCCGCGCTGAACATAGGATCGGCATTGAACGTGGTTGTCGCGTCGATAGAGCATCCCTGTTGATCTAGGCCGTTGGCCCAAAATAAATTATTACTTACTCGGGATAGGCCTGCAATTCCTTTCATCCCGGTGGCCGAACTTGAGGCTACGATATTGTTGACCGCGATCATATTTGCACCCCCGGTCACTCCGTAGTGATTGGATACTAAAGTGTTGTTGGTGACGTAGACTCGTTCAGGAACCGCGGCGGCCCGAAAATCCTCCACCGTTTCTCCGCTATCCATCAACCCGATCCCCGCATCCGTTGAATGGGTGATCAAGTTATGATCAAACTTAAAAATGCGATGAGAGTTGGCGGGGTAGTCAATCAATTGGATTCCATCTTCCCGGCTGCCATCAATGCTGTTGTTGCGGATGGTGATGGTAACCACGGGACCACTGTAATCGAAGTTTCGCATTTCGATCCCGTCGTCGCTAGAGTTCTTGATGATGTTATTCTCTACGAGCGATTCTCCCGGGTCATCCATATCAATAGCGTCGTCAGTAGAGCCCGTGAAAGAATTGTTCTTTATGATCCCCCCGCAAGACTCCAAACTCATGGCGTCTGATCCGACGTTGACGAACTTATTATTTAAGACTGTAGCGTAGCCAAAAGCTTGAATGCCCTTATTGCCTTTGGTGATCGTAAGGCCAACGACTCGGCTTCCCGCCGCGGAGGATGCAATGTTGATGATGGGCGCCCCGCCGTCGATAGTTGTTTGATCGACATAACTGGCATTTCCCGTCGTGAGATAAAGGGAGGCGATCGTGATGACCTTTCCTGAAACTGTGACTCCGCCGGGGTAAGTTCCGGGAGACACTAAAACTGTACTTCCCGTGGGCGCGGCGTTGATAGCGGATTGAAGTGACGGGTAGTCTTGGGGAACGCGAACGGTTGTGCCAGCAGGGGTAGGACTTGGCGTTGGCGTGGGAGACGACGAAGGAGTCGGTGTCGGTGTTGGGTCCGCGTTTAAAACTCTTACCGACAATGGGTTGGACGTCGTTTTTCGACTTGAGACTTCGGTAGCCACGGCGGTGAGAGTGACAAATCCATCACCGAGAGTTCGTGTGTCCAACTGATGAGTGTAGGTTGTCTTCCCACCCGGGAGGGTTGCTAAAATCTCACTGTCCGCTCTTATAACGACGGACGAAAGCGCTGCGCCTCCGGTAACCGCGATGGTCAATGTTAGAGTGCCGCTGACTGTGGCGCCATCGGCTGGTCCCGAAAGAGTGATTTTTATAGCAGTTGGTGGGGGCGTCGGTGTGGGTGTGGGATCACTTTGGATATGCGTGTGGTCTAAATGCCCATCGAGGTCGGTAGAACCCTGTTTCACACAAGCCGTATTGGTCGCGATAACCAAAAAAATCGCGATCATCAAAATGACATCCAAAATATTTCTCATGTGGCCCCCTTGAAACATTACAACAGAGAACCCAGGGGAGAAGAACTTACCAAATGAAATGGAAAAGTCCTAATTCAAGACATTTTCATTTCAAAACATCTGTTTTGAAGGAGAGATCACTTTGCTAAATTAAAGGCTGAGGGGGCTTATGAGATACCAACTTGTGATTCTGATCATTAGCAGTTTTTTTCTTCAGGGTTGTCAGCCTACTTTTCAGGCCGAGAGTTCTGAGGATGGTTCTCTTTTGGTTTTAGGTACAAAAAAGCAATGCGCGCCTGATCAACACCCGGACAATCTGAGAGACACTTGTGAACCCAACTCTATTTCGTGTCCTGTCACCAAGGGTCACGGTGTTTCGGTTTGGTCAGGAAATTCTTACGGGGCCTGCGGGGTACAAAGTTGTGATTTGGGATTTGAAAAGGTGGGTGATCAGTGCCTAGCGGCATCTCCAGGTGCGACTCCCACCCCATCCCCAACCCCAACGACGGGACTTCGGGATTTTACTTCCGACCGAAACAAATTTTTTGGCGCCAGTCGGTGCGCGCAAGCCGGCCTCCAACTTTGCGAGGATTTTGAAGCGGGAACTGTGTCAAATGCTTGGTCTATTTCGGGATCCGTCGTTGTCGAAGGAGGCATGAGCGCTCGTGGTACCAAGGCCATGCACATCCACAAGGTTGGCAATGGTTCTGCTTACATTAAAGAAAAGGTGACTTTCCCCGCACGAAATAACACCTACTACGGTCGGGTGTTTGTGAACTTTCAGTCCATTCCGAAAGCTCCCATGACCAGCGGACATTGGACCATTTTAGCGGCGACGGGAACGGGAGTGTCGGGTGAGGTTCGCTTTGGAAGTTGGTTTCACAACAACTTAAGTTACTTTGGCGTCGGGACCGATGGACCTACGGGGGATTGGACCCAAAGCGACAATGACCCTGCCGGAGCGCCGAGGAGCATTCCCCTCAACGAATGGGTCTGCATCGAGTGGATGCATAAAGGCGATACCAGCGACACAAAGGTTTGGTGGGACGGCGTCGAACATCCCTCCATGGCAACGTCACTCACCAAACACGGAGGAAACTCGTCTCAGTTCAAGCTACCTACTTTTAATTCCCTGTGGATCGGCTGGTCAGAATATCAAACAAGCACGCAAACCTTTGATCTCTGGATCGATGAAATTGGCATTGATTCGGAGCGAATTGGTTGCGTGCAGTAGGAGCCCATCCAGTGCCAGCTTTTTTCGCCTCATTCTGATACGCCGATTTTCTCTTGCTCGCCTGAATGCTCGAAGAATCCAAACCTAAGACGCTATTGCCAGCAATTGAAAGTTGAGAACAACTGCCCTCAACGCGACAATGTATCGGTATGACGTTTATTGGGGGGGAGCGCAGTGAAAAAAGACAAAGTCAGTTTGCAAGCATGTCGTCGTTTATTTTATCTGTTTTTCTGCCTTTCAGCTCTGGTTGTTCTCTCACAAGGTTGTCAGTCTAATTTTTCACCGCAACAATCAGACTCATTTGAAACGGCAACAACCGGAGGATCAGCACAGAAGACCTGTGCTGGGGTCGGGCGTACCACGCTACACCGTCTTAACAATTTAGAGTATTCCAATTCGATCAATGCTCTTTTCGGGAGCCAGTTAAGCGTAGCCACTAACTTTGATGAAGATCAAATTGGTGAGACGTTCAACAACACTGCCGATGCTCTGTCACTCAGCCACAAACAACTGGTCAAATACTTCGCTGCTGCAAAAAGTACCGTCGATCAAATTGTGCAGACTCAACGAAGCTCTATCTTTACTTGTTCCGAACAGACAGACACTTGCGCCAGTACCATTATCTCTAAATTGGCAACGGCTGCCTATCGCCGAGACCTTAACAGTGACGAGCTGAACGAACTGATGACAGTGTACCGAAGCGGTAAGGTTGATGGATTTGATAAAGGTGTTCAATTGGCCGTACAGGCTATTCTGGTGGCACCACAATTTTTATACCGCAACATCGATCTTTCTGAACCCACCAATCGTAATTTTCAAAAATCACTCTCGGCAAGCGAATTGGCGTCTCGTCTAGCTTACTTTCTGTGGAGTGCTCCGCCAGACGCAATACTCATGAGCAAAGTGCAAGATGGGTCGATACTGCAAACGACGGTGCTTTTGCAACAAGTGGACCGCATGCTTTTAGATGCAAGATCAAAGGCCCTCATCACAAGTTTTGCGACTCAACTCTTTCAGCTCAATCGTATCGGTGAGAATACGCCAAATGCCACGGCCTTTCCGCAGTTCAACGAGAGCATCAGGCAAGGCCTTTTGAAAGAATCTCAGAGCTTCTTGCAGTATATATTCGCAAACAACCTCAGTCTGTCTGAAATTGTCACAGCTAACTACACTTTCCTCGACGAAAACCTCGCAAACTACTACGGAATCCCGGGTGTCACCGGCACCGAGTTTCGTAAAGTCATATATCCAAATTCAGAGCGCCAAGGCTTGATCACTCACGGCAGCGTGCTGTTACTGACGTCGCACTCCGATCAACCGTCGATCATCTACCGTGGCAAATGGGTTCTGCAATCACTTCTTTGCGACACTCCTCCCCCTCCTCCTGACAACATCATGCAACCCCCCGCAAGTTCAGAATTGGATCGATCGCTAGGGCGCTTGCAGAATCCAGCCTGTGTTTTTTGTCATAGTCGCATGGATCCGATTGGCACTGGTTTACAAAATTTTAATGCCATCGGTCTGTGGAGAACAAAAGATGAACTGCAAAGACCCATTGACGGCACCGGCACGCTATCGCCCGGTGGCCAAGTTTTTCACAACGTTGGTGAGCTCAACCAAACGATCAGTGAAGACCCACGTCTTAAAATCTGCTTCGCAAAGAAAATGCTTTCGTACGCTTTGGGACGCGACCTGATCGCGACTGAAAAGTGTCAGGCCGAAAGTGTCGCCCAGTTAGCCTCGACTACCGGCAGGCGTTTTACTCTCTCAGATCTGATCAAAGCCGTGGTGACTAGCCCGAGTTTCTTAAACCAACGTGGTGAAGGAGATGATGAATGAAAAATGCAATGTCGCCTTTGTCTCGACGGCAATTCTTGCGCAACGGCAAATACATCCTAGCTGTGCCATTGCTAGAGTCTATTGTAAGCAAAAATGCAGCGGCAGCAGGCTTGCAACCCACTCGCAAGTTCATCGTTCTTTATAAACCCAATGGCGAATATCAGGGCAGTTGGGATCTCAATGGTAGCGCGCTTCCGTCACAACTTGCGGCTCTGGCACCCTATCGCAATGATCTTACCTTCATCCGTGGCTTAAATAATGCTCCAGCGATAGGACTTGGCAACCATGCCCCCGCCATTACATGTTTTTTAACCTGTGCAAAATACACGCGCTTGGTTGTAAATGCGCAGAAATCTCTTGATCAGGTCATGGGAGAGGCTCTTGGACGGCGGCCCATCGCCATCTCTGGCCCCTATGGTACTCTTGGGGTGACGGCGAACAACGCTGGTGAGTACTATTGCAACCTATCTTGGGAAAGCCCCCGTCCCGCAGATCGCCTTGGTTCACCCCAAGAATTTTTTGACAGTATTTTTACGGGCGGTTCGGGCATTCCTGCGGCCACTATCAGATCTCAAAAAAGTCTGATTGATTTTGTCAAAGGCCAAGTGGCTCGTTTGAACGGGCGCGCTGGAAAAAGCGACAAAGAGAAGTTAGACGAGTATCTGACCGGCGTGCGCGAGTTGGAAATATCTCTCACCGACCACAGCGGCGATGTTCGGCAGTGCCAAGCGGATATGACTCGACCTGGAGAAACCCGGCTTTTTGAAACCCACTGCGATTTAATGTTGAACCTGACCCTGCGGGCTTTGCAATGCGATCGGACTTCCATTCTCACTTACGTTATGGACCGCGAGTTCGGAAACGGTTGCAATGCCGGAGGTATGGGTCACCATGTGGCTTCACACTATCAAGGAGAAGCGGCTTCTTTTGTTACTGCCTATCAAGCCGCTAGCCGATTTTATATCAGCAAGTACGCAAGCTTTTTACAAAAGATGAAGACCACGCTCGATATTGACGGCACGACGTTACTGAGCAATTCGGCAGTGCTTTTTGCCAACGGCATTAACGACCGTCACACCTTCAACGATTTACATCTCATCTTGGCAGGAAATGCTCAAGGTCAGCTGCACCCGCAAGGCCGCGAGGTGAATGTCACTGCCCCACTCGCCAACTTGCATGTGAGTCTCTTACGGTCCATGGGCGTCAATAGAACGACATTCGGCGATAGCACCGGTTCGTTGGAGGGATTGTAAAATGAAATTTATAAATAAAACGCCCCTACTTGCCGTTTTGGGTCTCTTTATTTTGTCATTTCAGAACTGCACAGACACGACTCTGTCAGCGAACTCACCTGAGCCGACGGCGCAAGAGTCTGTTCTCACTACACAGCTTCACGCTACTCCAACTCCCGACGTTTCACCAACAGCCACACCGACGACGACGCCCGGGCCCACCGCCACACCCACTCCAGAACCTTCGGGATCACGCTGCAAAGACCAACCCACGTGCATCGAAAAAATCATGACCACGACCTATGCTTCTTGCGCCCGTTATGGTGATGGAAAGTACTCTTGCTGGTCCTGGCCGTTTAGCCGTACGGACATTGTGAAACTCAATGGAATTCCACCGAAGGCGTCTGAATTCGGCGGCCATACTTTTACTTACTCATTTCTCACCGAAAGCGGCGGTTTGTTTGTCGCAAACTTACCGCAAAACCCTGTTCAGCCGGAGCACGTTCTCGATAATGTGGTCTCTATCGCAGGAAATTCAGCGGGCAGCAATTGGCGCTCGTGCGCTCTGACCAAAGACGGTCAAGTGCACTGCGCCCATTTGTACCAATCCGGAAGTGGCTTTGCCGCGCATCCATGGCGGCAAGAAACTTTTGGTGGGGCGAAGGCGACAAAAATTTCTATTTCTGAGGCCTACCTTGCTGTGCTTTTAGACAACGATGATTTGGTCGTCTATCGGTATTCGTCCGGTGGAGACAGCCGGCAGGTGTCTCTGCGAATTGAGAACTTTTCGACACTGTACCAAGATTTCACCGTCAGTATGAACGGAGTTTTTTTGATCGGTAAGCAAGCCTCGCCAACGATCTCCGAACAAAAGTTTGGCGAAACAAGCTCGCAAACTTTAGGGCTCCTCGAGGGAGAATATGACTCGATGACTTCAGGTTGGATGCATGTCTGCGTTTTACCCAAAGCCAAAACGAGTCAAGGAGCGACCCCAAAATGTTTTGGAAAAATCCGAGACGCCACCGGCGTTTACACAAACGAGATTGATATCAGTCAACTGCATATCGAAAATGTGGTGCAAATGTCGGCAGGTTATTTCGTCAATTGTTTCTTGACCGTAAATAGCAAAGTCTATTGTTCGGGTATAAACAAACGCAATGCCTTAGGTACTGTAGATGCCGGTAATGCCGCTCTACTAGCAAACCCTATCTGACCAAAGGTCACGGCATGCGGCTCATTCTGACATAATCTCATTTTAGGACAATGGTACCGTGAATAATAAGTGGAGACTGGGGCTCAACTGTTGCTACAATAATAAATACGTGGGGGGTTGCGCTTGAGAGCTATCGTGAGACAAAAGCTATTGTGGCTGTTGGCCTTGCTGGGTTTGGTTTTGTTTCAAAACTGCTCCCAGACAAAGCCATTACAACCTGCGAGCTCACACGGCACGAGTGTTGTCGATTTGACTGCAAAATCGGAGAACGGTAACGTATTTGGCAACGGCACAGGCATCGAAGGAAAAATTACCTATCGCTCTCACGACATTGGCCGCTGCGGAGTCGATCAGTCCGTGGTTTCTGAAATAGTAAAAGACAACAGTGGCCACCTGATGGTCACAAAAGAAAACTGCCGCAACATAGACCCTAGACCCCTTGAGGGCAAAATTGTTCAGTCCCCGCCAACACCAACACTGATCACTGTAGGGAACCTGAATTTTGAAGAAACCAACATGCAAACATTTGTGAAGCCTGGCGACTTCTTTATCTATGCAGTTTGTCGATCTCAAGCTGTGGTCAAAGGAACCGTCGTTGGTTATGCTGATGGCGTCTTGCGTGTGATTCGAGATACATCGAAAGTAGGCTATTTTGTCCAAGGCGAATTTTCTCTTCTGATGCCAAAGATTTTCAGATCTGAAATGGAAAAGATGACGACGCAAGAGCTTCGTAATGTTCCAAAAGTTTCACAGTACTACAAAGCTCCGATGATACCGATATTATCACCTTCTGATAGTCCAGCGATCGAACTCATGTTTCGTGTTCCAGAGGCCCAGGATCCATATCTCGACTTGCAGCTCGCAGAATCAAGGCCATTTTCAGTTTGGTTTCTCAAAGAGTCCTACCAATATATTCAACTTGGTGTGCAAATCAATGGTCAGCTCAACGTGCCTCGAAATCACGGTACAGCGACGTTCTGGGCGCCCGCTCACTGTGATCGCTTAGTGGACTTCCACTTTGACAAAGGTCTCTAGACTTGAAAAGCTTAAACGTTGACGACATCGAACTGATGATTCGGCAAGGCCGAACTCTCGAGGCTAAAAATCTACTTGAGAATATGAATCCTAACGACCTTTCACAGAAATCCGTTGCAAGGTATGCCAACTTAGCTAGGAGAGCTGGGGCGATTGAGCTGTCTTTGCGAATCTTAAAACCCTATGTTCGCGGGCTGAAGTCCCGAGAGGAACATGGCTCTGACGAGCAAAAGGCCGAATACGCAGCCTCTCTCACTCTCGTCGGAGCAGTGGATGAAGCTCTCGAGCTGCTAGGTAAAGTCAATTTAACGACGTGCCCCAAGGCCACGCTCTACTTGGTTTTTGCCATGTTCAAAAAGTGGCAATACCGAGAGGCGATTCCATTACTACTAAAAGTGGCAAACAGTAGTCAACTCGACGAATACCAAAAACTAACGGTGCGAATGAATCTTGCTGCATGCAATGTCGTCTGCGAAAACTTTTCTGAAGCTGAAAACGACCTGCTGGGGGTTGAAGAACAGACGCAAAAAAATGGCTGGAGTCTTCTCAAAGACCAATTGAACGAACTTCGCCTTCAGATCAAACTGGGCAAGCAGGACTACTCCCGAGCAAATGATTTTATTCACCAGATGATGCCAACAGAGCTCAACGAAAGACATAAGTTCTTGATCAAAAAACGTCTGTTTTTTTTGAAATGCCTTGCGGAAAATAAAAAAATACAAAGAGAAGAGTTTTCTGAATTTCGACGAATGGCCTATGACTTTTCTGACTGGGACTCTCTGCGTGATTCCGACTTTTATGAAGGTACGATCTTCAAGGACATCAATTTGTTAAAGAAGGTCTATTTTGGGTCACCCTTTAGAAGATATCGAGAATGGGTGCAGACGACCGCTTCACTCCACAATATGGAGATCGGCGATTCGGCGTATTGGAGCTACCCCTTTGATGATAAATCTAGAAAGTACACTCTCTGCCTCGCCGACGGCACTATTTCAAACCACAGTTATCAATTTGTGCCCGGCCAAATTTTACACCGCGTGCTCTGTTTGCTTGCCGAGGACTTCTATCGCCCCTGCCCAACTGGTGAGCTTTTTCGGCTCTTGTTCCCGGAGGAGTATTTCGATTTTGAAAGCAGTCCCAACCGGGTGCATGGAATTTTATTTCGATTGCGAGAAGTTGTGGAGCAGGAAGGTTTTGGCGTTTCGTTACTCGAAAAAACTCGAGGCTTCAAATTGATGCTAGGAAATAACTTTGCCATTCACATCGATCACGGCTTCAATAGTCAGGCCTTTCGCAATCGCGATCTCTACCTACTTTCAGTTTTGTATCAAAAAATCAAACAAGACTCTTTTGAAACCGCTGAAGCTTGCTCCATTCTTGACCTCAAACGTTCAAGGGTCCAATTCATTCTCAGTCTTGGCATGACCCAAGAAATTCTTTTGAAAACCGGTACTGGCCGTTACACTCAGTATCGGTTCTTGCGCGACCCTCTTGTTATCTAACTGGATCTAAGGACAGAAAACAGTGGCGCGCACCACTGTTTGTTAGCGTATTTAAGATGAAAGTCTGAAAATATCCCAATGGGTCATCATCTTATTGTCACAATCACTTTAGCTTTGCTCCCCCACTTCGCAATCGGGGCCACTGGCAAGAGCAAACCGCCTCCTCAGTTTTTCAAACCTGTTGGATCACCCAATTTCTTCAGTTGCGACGCCGGCTCCTCTCAAATACATCCTGCTGGGGCTCGAGGCCGGTCAAAGACCTCTTTCGAAATAAGCTTACGTTGCCAAATTTCCAAAGACAGCGCAGGAAAAAATCTTCTTCAAGAAGGAAAAGACTTCGCATTTACGATGAAGTGCGAGAGCGACAAAAATGGTCCTAACAGAGAATTCACGGACCATTTTATAGATTCTGGATTCGCGATTGACCAATTGAACAACCCCTTGCCTTCAAAAGCTATTACGACCTACTCCAGTGGCCTTACCTACAGGAGCCTGCTCGGTCTAAAGAATCTGCCTAAGGACATCTCTGTTGAGCAATACAACGAGGTGGTGAATTTTAAGATTTCAGAAAATAAAGCGATAGCTGACTGCTGGAAGATGAATGCGCAACTGACGCCAGAGGACAAGACCGATAGCGACGCCCTTCAAGAGGCCACAGGTAAAGGAGGCGCGAATTGATTTTTCTACTCCTCAATTTCACTTTAGCCATGGCTAACACCCCTCCGCTAACCATAGATACGAATAAAAAATCGGCTTTGTATATTGAAGGTGCTATTAAAAAATATGACAAGAACTACGGCATCATTTCAGTTCACGGCATGAACCTGAAAGTCCCAAGAAAACTTTGGGGTGACTCCAACCTAATCACCGGCAATCAGTACCGTGTTTGGTTGACCAACGAGCAGTATTTAAAGATCATTGATGACAGTGAATCTGAACTAAAAAGATAACAAAACACCGCGGCAACTCAGCCCTACTGAAATTTTATTCGCTCGAACGTTGGCTTCACTAACGATTTTTCGATGCATCTTGAATCCCGCTTTTGCATCAAGTCTCTCAAGAAGCCAGTCTCCAGTTCCCTCGATCTGACCGATACACACATACTCCTCGTTGTTGTACGTGACCCGAGAGCCAACAAGCGACTCACGTCGCTCCTTTGTCAGAGTCTGGTTGACAATTTTGACCGCGGTGGGAAGACCACCGATCTTAACGAGAGCATCAAAATGAACTGAGGTATGGTAATCATCAGCTCGAATACTCAAGCGAGACCGCTCACCATCTCCGCTCGGATCGTTGGTCAGTCGCATGATCTTGACGCCACCATCATTGCTCTGCCACGCATTTCGACCGGGCGTGTGTCCTGCAACAAAAACAACGGAGCGCTCGGGTGAGAGCTCTCGCGCACGCTGAATAACCTTTGTATCCAGCGCGACCATTTGGTCTAAAGGAGAACCTGATTTCGTCGCCACAACGCTTACATCCTTGATCGGAAAATTGTACGACCCATACTCGATGAAAAGGCTGGCAGGATTTGTTCGCAACTGAGGATCCGTCTGCTTCTTCAGATCAAAGGCTGAGGCGGTCGCTTCGATTTTGCTTTTATTCAGAGCCGTAACCCATTCCTCCAAAGAGGCGGAGCTGATGGAATCATTCTTCCCTAAACCAAATGGAACCTTCCCAAGATTGTTGCTACTGATCGATCCATGGGTAAAGACAGCATCGGTCTCTGGTAATTTAAAATGAAGAACATACTGGGAGCGCTGAATATATTCTCGCAAGGCTCCTGGCTTAGGATTTATACTCTGAAGACCGACACCAAGCTCTTTGGCGGCTCTTTGCGCCGAAGCAAATATTTTGGGATAAAATGTCTCAAGCTCCGGCAAACTCACAAGGTCTAGCATCACTGAGGCTACGACTAAGTCATTGGAGATGGCCTTCCCGCCAGGCTGAACGCGCGCTATCCGCTCTCCAATGGCAAGCCGATGATTCTCAAAAGCTGTGGCGGCACCCATTGATTTCTCAAATATGAACTGTAAACGTGTGGGAATGTCGTTAGGATCAGCGGGAGAAATTCCTTTAGCTGTCGCCCACGCTGCAAACTCCGCAGCTCTTGGCACGAGCGAGAAATCTCCGACAAGCTCCTGGAGCAATCTTGGTTTGTTAGCTTCGCGATTGCCGACGTTCGAGTAGATTTGCGTGGGCTGGCGATTTCTGAGTTCGTTGATAAATTGATAAGTCTCGCTCGAGTAGGGCCCTGTAAGAGGATCGCCGACATCTCCAGAGAATACTAAAATCACATGGGAGTTGACCCTGATCCTATTGAGCCAATCGATAGGATTTTTGGACTCTAGAGCTTCAGAAGAAGAAGTCGATATTTTCCCGGCCCTCAAGAGCTCTTTGAGTTGTTGGCGGAGAACTTCTGTATTTCCTTCGATATCACCGATTTGTTCTAAGTCTATTTGCTTCACGGTGGAAACATCCACCGAATGACTGCCGTAATCGGGGGAAAGCTGAGCTTCAGTATTGCTCCCAGAAAGGCTCAAAATGAAGGCTATCTTTCCACAAATAGAAAGACACCTGTCTATAACGTTAACAGTTTTTCGAGCTAAATTAGCGAGGGCGCTGGAGTTTTCCACGACAGAGGCTTTTGCAAGGGGTATACCTTACTTAAGGCCGGTATTCGCGCCCGACAAATTATCACCGCCAATAGACTCGATGAAGAGTTTCCCATCACCGGTGATTTCCTTAACCGACTCAAGTTCAACCGTCGCCGCAGGAAGCACCGGTTTATCGGAAGACGGCCCTGTGGCCCGAATCTTGTTCTCTCCAAAAAGCTGCAGTTTTTCCGTAGCCAAGGAAAATGCGTCTTCATAGGTTGAAAGCTCAATGGTAGCATCTTTAAGAACAATAGTTCCGGCAGCAAGCTGGGTCTTTAAGGAAAAAGAACGAAACTCTTTTTGATTGTAGGTGTTTCCGCAAATAAGAATTGTATCTGCTTTTCTCTGCATCGAAATAAGCCGCTCTTGATCTTTTTCGTTTTGCTCAGGAATTGTGGGTATTTCTACGGCATCATCCGAAATCAGGTCATTCTCTCGAGCCCAGGTGAGATCGCATCCAAAATTCAAGACAGTCTTGTTTTCGCTCCGTGGAATCTGCGAAGAATCAAGATCTTTCACAACCATAAATCTATAGTAGTCTTTCTCCGCAATGTCGGTTGATTTACCTTCTCGATCCTTGCCTGCTACAAGGTGCACAGTGATATGGCTGTCTTTAATATTAAATTGAGTATCGTTTTTTTCGGCCATCGAAGAGTTGAACTGAACACGGCCAGGGCTTCCACCCATTTTTTCAATGAGCTTCAACACTTCATAAGGTTCAGGATCAAATGTCTGAGTTTTCGTTTCAGGTAACTTAAAGCAGCCTACTGAGGAAACCAAAATAACGGACGTTAACAAAGTGCAGGAAATTTTCATTACAACCTCGATTTACAAGTGGGCGAATCTACCAATGTTATTTGCAGTTAGTAACCAAATCGTTGGGGTTTGAAAAAAAACTCGCAAAATGTCGTTAGTTGTCACTCTCGCGACAAGCCAGAAAATATTACCCACCCTTCTGTTCACAAAAATTCATCAATACTTTCAATGCCTTATGGGCTCCGTTCACAGAACATCTGGAGCCATAAAAAGGGGGGCCAATTGCGACGAGATCCTTCGGCACTTATAAATAGAGCCAACTTTAAAAAGGAGTTTCTATGAAAGCGTTTTTAATTCTTTTCTCGTCAATGGCTTTGGCCTCTTCGGCATTATCCGCCACTACGGAATCTGGCCTGCGTCTGCATGACGATGATAAAATTCAATGTGAAATCAAGTCCCAATCTGAGTCCTGGAAAGGATCACAGAGACTCGTTGAACAGGTAAAGCCTATCTCTGTGATGTTGGTCGGCTCCGACTCTTTGGTACATGAGTTTGAAGACGAAACTCGATTTGATGTCAGCTACATACAACGTTATGGAAGCAAGACTAAATCTTTAGAGATTCGCGCGAATGTTCACGATGGAATTCAGGTCCTCGATGAAAACCTCAAACCCACAAAACCTGTAGAAAAATTATTTGATGGTAAAATGGAAGTGATCAAGGGTCAGTGGATTCTATTGACTATCCCTTATCAAACCAAGTCTTATCAAGTCCGCTGCATCAGTCGCTAGCGAAGACTCTTGTCATGACGTTGTTGCAGACAGCCCCAGTAATATTGGCAGTTTTCAGCGGGTCCCACGTCTATCGTGCTATGAGAGAGAATGTCTCGGTAATTGATAGGCGTCCCCGGAATAGGGCGTAGCACATGAAAGTCTTTGTCCAGTACCAGCATTTCTCTTAAAAGAGCCATTCCCTCTTGGCTCTTATTCTTAGAAATTTCATCATAGTTTCTGAGCCAAACTTTTAAGAATCTAAGGTCGATTTCTTTGAGCGCCGAAAGAGTTTTGAAGAATGCAAAGACCATATTTTTTAAAACGGTGATGTCATTCTTGACCAATAATGACTTTCCATCTTCGGCCTTCCCATAAGTACGATAGATGAAAATTCTAAGGAACGTAGAAATAAAGGCTTCGTTCGCAGCGAGCTCGTCCACAGTCTTTTCAATTCTTCGGTCTGCCCAAAGTGTCACGCCTCCCTTTTCTAGCCTTGTAAGAGCCGGTGAGAAAAAAGTGGCAACAAATGGGTGGCTTTCAATCGGACCAACTCCAAGCTCTAACATATTACTAAAGCTCTCCAAAAGAGCATCTTCGGAGTTTGTTTTGACGGCATACCCATCGCCGATCTGAGATGTGCTAAACTTCAGAAGGTCTGAGGACGGCGTCGTCAGAAATGCACTGAAGTCATGGCTTTCAATTTTACTTTCAATATGAAATTTGAAATGCACGAGAACGTGACCCAGTTCATGAATGATATGTTGGCTAGGAGTTCGCGAGTACGCCAGAAGAACAAATGATGTGTACGGTTGGATTCCGCCCCATCTTAGTGTTTGAGTTTGGCCATCAAACCACGCTGGCTCAAACACGACTTGAGATTGAGAAGGATCCTTTGTGGAGGTGACCTTATAAATCAGTGGATGCGACATCAATTGAATGTTCACTTTGTTTTGAGAGGCTTTGACAATCTCACGGATGACCCACGACCCAACTTCTGAATCCCAGACATTCACCAGTCCAACAATAAGTTGGTGATAGCTTGCAATAAGATCGGGAAAGTTACAAATCTCATCGAGATTTGTAGATCCGTTGGGAAGCCTTACCTTCACTAAATCTCTAAGGTCTTCAGGAAGTCGTGGAAGCATTTGGCTGCCGGTAGAAGGGCAAAAAAGAGGCTCGACTCGGTTCCATAGAGTCTTAGGCGGCTCAATGTACCAGGTGATTTTTTTCGAATTCCAAGCTTCACAAAAAACTCGGTTTTGAGGTTCTTTTGCAACGTCCTCAGAGCATGCAATAACATTGGCATTGGGCCGCCCCTCTCCTCCGCCGCCATTGCCAACTCCGCTGCCACCAGCGAAGCAGGCGGGTCCTAAAGCTGAGGCCACAAAATAAAAAAAGAGCCAGCGGATCATTCTTCTGAACCCTCATCTAAACGAAAAAATTGAAATTGAAAGGTGTAGACCCTGTCGGGCTTTTCATCGGGCTTTTTAATTTCTTCAAAAAGCTCTGATCTAAACTTTTTCATCATGGATTTGATCTTTTTTTGTTTCTCACTTGAGATCGACATCACGAGACTCCCAAATTCGCGATCTTTAACGTCTTGGGAATAAACAGCCTGGCCTGCAAGTGCTAGAGTTTCGGCGTGATATTTTTTAATAATCCACTGGTTTACTTCATCGCGGCTGTCATTGGTAAAATGGCGTTTGCGCAACACTCCTCGAGATTTAACAAGAAGTTGAACCTTCTCGAGCAGATCCAAAGACTCTTGGGCCGCAGCCAGCGAAATATTGAGCCGGTTTGCAACCCACTCCGGCGTACCTTGAAAACCTGAAACCTCACTCAGCTCCAAAACAGCAAGATGCGCCCACTTCTCCAATGCTTGGATCTGGTCAAACTCGTAGGTTTGCGTTTTTTCTAGCTTAGAAATATCAACGAGGTTTAAGCCATGGGCCTGAACAGGCTGACGTTGTTTTAGTTTTTTTTGCAGAGCCATCAATTCCCGAAGGTAATCGCTTTCCAGAGGAGAAAGATGAAGGGCAGAAATAAACTTTTTTAGCCGCTGAGGACCTAAACTCTGCTTTCCTTCTATGATATACTTAATTCCTGCCGCCGACTTGAACCCAAGTTGGTTTGCAAGCCATCGGAGAGACCCTTCGCTACGACTTTGCTTATTGAGATCGTAAAGCTCTTTGACGTAGCTCGAGAGGGTCGAATGACGAAACACATTGGGCTTGATCATGAGGACACCAAATAACGAATGAGTGGCCAAAAATTTGACAGGTTCAATGACAATAAAGTGGAAAGGGGTAGAGTCGTACTCATATGCCATTCGTCTTGCAATCTGAACGCCATTTTCCGGAAAAATCAAACGAACTCCAAAGGTCATTTGGCTCTGGACATCGCAAAACAATAGGCATATGACTAAAACTTAAAAACGAAGGGGTTAAATTATGTTAAAAAGGATTCTTGTTTTATCAACTCTTGTATTGTCTGTCGTTGCGCAATCTGCGACTCCCGTTACTTACCAGGCAAAGGCAATTGTCGCTCTGATGTCTGATAGCAAAGTTATAGATGCGCTTCCTGGTGGATATATCACTGATATCAAATACATAAGTCCTTTCACATACGACATTATTTCTCGCAGCTCTATGAATGAAAAAATTTGCGTCACTCAGGTAATAACGAAAATTACTAACAACGACGATTGGAATCCTGAGTACGGCGTTGACTCTGTTGGAGCTACAAACTGTAAATAGTGAGCACCAAATCATTTCGATTTGGCCTAAGTACTAACCTTACGGTTGAATAGTTTTTTATTTCCACCGGGAGCACAGGCCGAGAAATCAATGTTGATAACCTGGTCATTTTTGGCAAAAATCTCTCGGTTAAGACTGGCCGCAGCCAAAATCAACGAACCGTCAAGCCAATTGCATTGAGCATCGAAGTAAAGTGGGTAATTGTCAGCAGGTCTCAAGAAAAGCTCAAGGACCATTTCTGGTTGCTGCCTTGAGACCAGTGCAAGATAAGCACGTTCTCCAACCTTCAGAGTTTTTATCATAACATCCTTCGCAGGGTAATTTTGTGCATGAACATTAAGTGCGAAAAAAGTAACTAACACCGAGATTAGACTTTTCATCGATCCTCCGGGACACAGCTCTTGCGACAACTAGACCGCTCGGTTGATAAGGTCCCCTGAGCGAAGTACCTTAAAATGTAAATATAAGTAGCTTTAAGATATTTGCATTGCCAAAACTTTTACCAACTGTCTCAAGGCTTGACAGCAGCTAGTTTTAAACAATGAGGCCGGCCAACAGCTATTCACAGTAGTAAATCGCGACGCTCGCAGGACGCCCTGATTGAAAGATACCGGCTATTTCCATATCAATCGGAATCCTGTGAGCGAGCTTCATAGATTGCAGTTGGCGGCCGATCTCGACGTACAAATTACCGGTAGAAGTAATCCTTACTTGTTTTACATCCCAATTATTCTGACAGTCTTTTCCATTAATAAGCTGATGCCGAAAGCCAAGTGTCTTGATAGATCCACTAGGGTTACGGACAGCCACTTGAAAAGATATGATCTGGCGGCCGATAGCTGCTAAGACCTTGCGGTATTCTTCAAAGTGATATTGGGCATCAGTATTGGTGTCCACGGAGATAATCTCGAAACGCGAGCTTTTTGGATCCGCGTCTGCGAAACAAATTGTAAGCATGTAGGTTGAGAAAAGAAAAATCGTAAATATGCGCATGATAACCTTCTAATAGGAGCACAAGAATACCATTTCTTTGCGCATCCTAACAGATTAGCTTAGTATCTTGAATTATTTTTATCCCGCCAGCCAGAGATTCAACGGCCTGTCTATTTTTCGCACGTATTTTCCACTTATTATCCGGTAGTAAAGCAACTGTGTAAAAACTGTGGAACAAAAGAAAACTTTCTACTCCATCATCGTTCAACTCATAACATTAGTGAAGAGTTCACTAATCAGAAACAGGCGCGGCTAACAAGGACGGAGGTTCTCTTTTTATTTTACGGAGGAGGAAAATTTTGGCTCGTTGCCATGCTTCTCGCAACAGAAGCACATGGAGAAAGGGTCGAAGGTTTCAATTGCCCTTCTGCCTGGAACTACATGTTTAAATTATCAATTGGGACTCGTTCTTTGTGAAACAAGTCATTCTCACCATCCATAGTAGGCAGAAAAAAATGTCTGAGAACAAGATCAAATCCCATTCGGTGGTGGCGGATCTGGCTTTACGACGCCAAGGGGATGTATGGCTTTATTTTTGTATTTAGCACGAAGTTGAGTCGCCGGTATATCAATCCAGTATGTAAAATGATCCTTATTTCTGGAAAATCTCATTTTCCCTATGCAGCCTAAACGCTTTTCATCAAAAGTAAGTTTCTCAAGTCCTATTTCATAATTCCACATTTTTTCTAACTTCGGTATGAATTCAATTTCTTTTTTTTCAGGAACTTTATGATCCAGCTTACATTTAGCCTGAAGGTCATTATCAACTCTTTTGCCATTGGCGAAGATTCAGCAACATGGGCCGTTTCGTCGATAGCACTCTCGATCTGTTGATCTAGGTCCTTGTTCGCGAAAACGCCCGCGCAGGTTAAAGGACCCGCGTAGACAGGCAAAATGGGCAAGCCAGCTGCCAAAAAAATCAACACGAGCTTATAGGTAAAGAAAGAGGTTCGATCTCTCATATTGGAATAGGAGCAATGAAAAATGCGTGCCAAGCCACCTTGACCACTCATTCTTTATTTCCTAGAATCATTCAATGAAGCTCCTTGCTATGGCCCTTTTCTTTTATTCCGGCCCCCTTTATGCCCTAAAGCCTTGTCCAGGCAACGAAGTTATGAAAATCGATATCAAAAACTTGCAGATCGCAAATCCTCAATCCTCAAAAAACTCCCTAATTTTTAAAAATGGTGTTGCCACTGAAAAGCTCGATCCAGGAGATATTTCTCCGGAATGGGAATACACTATCACTAAGGATGAAGTGGCAGTGATTTCGACGACACCTAAAAAATTTCGAGTTTTAACAATAAACAGGAATCACACTAAAGGAAGCGGAAATACAAATTTATTTATCGTTTTCAGTTGCGAGAACTCTCAGATTGAAATCAATTGGCCAGTCACAGAAATGAATTCAATAGATGTCACCCATGGAAATATCGCTTACGAAACCCAAGGCGAATATCGAGGAGCACAACCCCCTGGGCCTGGAAAAAGGTTTGTTTTGGAATGGAACCAAGATCGAAAGCTCTTAGAAAAAAAAACGGACTGCCCACCCTCTTACCCTCCTCTAAAAACTCTTTGTAAAAACATCTCCTATGCAGAGCTACCTCCAGATCTAAAAGTTGTTTTGCGCGAGGCCCGTTGTCAGAGCGACGAGGGAGGCAATCAATTTCAAATGAGTGACCATGGTCCTACGGCCTACAACGTCTGCTGCAGACCTCCCCCTCACGGACCCTGCTCGTCTCGAATTTGGTCAAAGATGAGTGGCAGTTGGAAAGATCTCGCACGTGAAAACGAAGTTTTTGTCTTTGGTAGCAACAGCAAATCGAGCTGCGAAAACTTCTACTTACTCCTCGACACTCAAAGTGGTTTTCATTCTTTTTGCCAGGGTAATAGAGTATTCAGGTTCTTAAATGGAAAATACTCAACCAATTGAGTCCGAACAGCTAATGAGGTTTCGGCATCGCTCTTTTCATAAGATGCGGCGATCTTTTTATTGCTGCCCGTAGAAAACGTCTGCGGGCTTCAAAGGCAGAGCCTTCGGGTCGCGAGATTTTGTCCATCACATTGACCTCTTCGCCTGTAGATAAGCGATAAATAAGATCAGGGGTTCTAAATCTTACTGTCGAATAAGATAAAGACTCACAAAAGTCCTCTTCAGCATTTTGCATGGAAAAAATCGTAGGCCATTGTTTTCGCGCCAGAGTTCGATAAATTTCGTCAGCAACTTTGGCCGGAACTTTCGTAGCTTCACTGCAACTTGAGAGCAAACAAAGCCCGTCGCGTATAGCTCTCAATTCAGGGTCAGCAATCTTATCCTTTGTCTCCCACCCCATCTGCTGTTGCCACTTTACCAATAGCGAAGGATCATGCTGCAAGAGAATGTGACCAAACTCATGACCAGCCTGAGCAAGTATAGCATCTACGAGCCCGCCATCTTTAGAAGCCACGATGTGGGGAAGATTGGGGTTGATAATATCTTTCTGGCCACCAATCATAAACTTCTGATCGTAAGAACCGTAATTGGTGTCAAAACCGATGTTTTTATCCACCATGCTCTTACGAAATCCGATAAAGTTTTTTCCGTTTTGAACCGTACTCCAAGCATCGTAAATAAACTCACTGCCGCTTTCCAAAAAAATGGTCTCGATGTGATCAAAGAGCGCATTACGCAAAAATACAGGAGCTCTGAGATACACTTTCCGCATGATTTCACGGTATTTGGCAAGGTTAGGATCATCGATAGAGGGCCTACTGCTGCTGGCGCTATCAGCTTCGGAGTCGCTGTAGTCTTTGACGATTTTAATTTTATTCGCAAAAGCCTCTGCTTTAGCGTTGTCTTCGCTGAGGCCACGGGCTTGCGACTGTGACATTCCTACGACAAAAACAAGAGACAAAAAGCTGTTAAATAATGCCATGCCCTTAGGGCTGCAATTTCATGGCCACGGCGGCTCGCCTTGGATCTATTTTTAATTCTAGGGGCTGCCTAAAGGTTTAACAAAGAGCCACTAATTGCGCCCGTTTTCTTTTCTAGGAGAGGGTTTAGCCCCAAGGCGCTCGACCTCATCAAGGTTACTGGCGTCCACCCACTTCTTACAAAGCTCTACAGACTTCTTAAGATCATCAAAGGCATACTCCGCCATCTGTGATTGAAATTGGCCCTGAAACCGACAACTATCATAGTCATGCTCGCGGGCTTTACCCTGGCATTCAATTTTTTCAAGTTTGACATCTGGATAAGGACATTCAAATTTCGATTCTAGGCGTGGCGGCCGGGTACAAACTACAGGTCTTTCTGACTGACCTTGATAGAACTTAGTTTGAGAAATTTTTGATTTTATTGCGATGTTGATTAAGGAAGAAATTTTTCCTGGTCGCTCTGGAGTCACTTCGGTAGGTGATTGTACCATTCGTATCGGAGCTGAACCATTTGACTGTAGTTCCTCTTTTTCCGGATTAATATCTAAATGTTTTCCAAAATATTTTAACTCTTTAAACAGAAAATCGAATTGAGAAGAGCCACATGTGAGGTGAATTACCCGCGGAAGACTCGTCACTGAAGAGGCATCGATAGGGCAAACTCCTTCTGAGGTCGAAATGTAATACAAATCATCAGAACTCCTAAATACTGAAGCAATTGTTTTATAGCTTACTCTGTCATAGACGTTCCCCCAACTACTATGGGCCGCTGTTTCAAAGCACTTGGCCTCTTTGTTTGGTGGATGAGAAAGCTTCCAAATCTTTACATCCAGATCCCCTATTGCATTAATGAGATCGTCTTGAACAGTCTTCGAAAGAGCTCGACCTTCTTCAAAGTCAAAAGCTTTCTTACGGATCTGGCTGAGGTGCTCAACCCAGCCCTGAGTATAAACTGGCTGCATCCGAACGAGTCTTTGAATTTCCAGAGTTTTGTTTTTGGCGAGTTGTTCGTCACTTTCAGAGGCAGGGCAGGTCTGACATAAGAGAACTAAAATGGAAAAGAAGCTTGCAATAAATTTAAAGGATAGAGTCACTTTCACCCCCCCCTATCCCAAACTAGCAAAGCCTCTTTAAAAATGCATTTAAATTGAGGCCCCAGTTCATCGTTGTAGATTTACTGGGCCTTGATCTAGTTGATTGAACCCGTATATGAATCGAATGTCTTAGTGCAATTCAATTTCACTCTTGAGACTCTTCCACTGCGAGCGCGGTACCATAAATCGCCAGCACTCTGTTCGACAGTAGTACCGTTCTGCTGAGATCGCGTCTTGTCAGCACTCAAAGAAAGTTGAAAACCATCATCAACTAACACTGAAGTCATTTCGCTTTCAGGAGCAAACGAGGGATGGAAAGTCACAAAGCCCGTCGCATCCAAAACTTGCGCGGTAAAACCACCATTGCTGTTGATAGACACTGTAATAGCAACGTAATCTCCTTCGCAAGAGAGGTAAGGACTTGCCATAGTAAAAGATGCGACCAATGAGGTTGCTAAAAAATAGATAGTAGATTTCATAAAATCTCCCGAATAAAAATTTGATCACATCTTACAGCATCTCAGCCTAAGGAGCCAACGCACGGGGGTAAGGATTGAAGAGTTTACAGTTATCGGCAAGTCACCTTCAAAAGCACAGCTGCATAATAGAACTGGTCGAGGCTTTCTACTCGCAACTCATCTAGGTTCATGAGTCGTGGTTCAGCTTGCGCGTCCCAACCAAGGTCATAGGCCGTCTGTCCTTTTTTGAGTCCTGTGACTTCAAAACTCACAAGTTTGCTGTCGGGCACTAGGATATCGCAGATCCTCTGAGCTCGAGGAATGGCTAACAGAAAGCATAAAACCGCCTTTGAAAAATTTAAGCAAAGTCAGAGCAATGCCTATGCCCACCACAGATCGGCAAGCCCGTCCAAGGAATCAGCATTCGGCATGAACTCCAAGTACCACTTCAAATTACTGAATCTGTGGAGCAGCTGATAGGCCATGATCCTTCGCCTGAATTCCTTAGTGGCAGCAAGTTCACTGTTGCCATATCCTTGGTAAAAGGCCTGAAGAGCCCGTTTGTCTCCGGAAGAAAGAAAGACCCCGACGGAAGCAAAGTCATATTCGGGAGCTCCAACCATCGAAGGCTCAAAATCGACAAAACCGTTAAAGCCAGCTTCGCCGTTAGACACATCAAAAAACACGTGATCTCGCATCACCTCGGTGTGCAAAAAAGACAACCGAGGCCAGGTCAAACTGACGCTCTCAAGAAACGATGGGATTTGAGCAAGAAGGTCTTTTCTAAGACCCAATTTTTCATGACGTGCAAAGCACGCCGTCTTTTGCGCAGAAAGAAAAGCCTCCCACGAACTTAAATCAAAATCTTGCGACAACTCTAAATCGTGAATCTTTCGAAGGTGCTTCCCAACCTGATGACATGCCGACTGCCGCATTTCTGGAGACAAGGCTGGCCATGCATCCTTCAGACTTTTCCCGCGCACCTGACTCATCAAAAGATATCGCCATCCATGAATTTCTCCAGTCTCAAAAATTTTTGGAACTTTGAACGACGACAAAAACTTCAGGGCCTTAACTTCATTTAAAAAATCGCTTTCGAAGATGGACGGGTAAAATTTCATGGCAGCTGAATCCTCTATGAGCACCACTGGAAGAGAGCCCGTTGACGGAAATCTGGTCTCGACTGCGGTTTTATTGGATCGAGAAAGGATAAAACGCGTAACCTCAAAAAAGACGGAGTCTCTTAAGTTAAGCTCACGAAACTGCTCTTGGGTTGTAATTTCAGGTAATATTCGCATTAAACTTATTCACTAAGGCAAAACGCACTTTTTAAATTCTTTGAGATCACCCTCAAAACTCGTACACGGATCTTCCTCGTAGCCCCCACGGGCCAAACCGGCAAATAAAGAAAGATCAGTAAACTAACCTTGATCACGGTTTTCACAAGAAAAACTTCAAAGCTTCCAGAGAAATCACGGGATTTGTTTCATAGGCCACCTGGATGTGGGACTCCTTATGGCTGGCGATACTATGCTGCAAAATTGCCGTTTTCAAACCAGCCTCGGTCGCGCCTTGCACGGTGGCATTGACACAATATCCAGCGGCCATGCCGCAGATTACAACAAATCCAACATCTTCCCTCGCTAGCTTTTCTTTGAGATCAGTTTGGAAAAAACTATTGGGAAATTTCTTTGTAATTTGGTACTCCTTTTCCTGTCTCTGAAATGAGGTCGAAAGCTCAAAGCCAGGACTTCCTTCCGGCGTCAGAGCTCCGATATGCTGGATGAAAAAAATGGGATTTTTTGTTTCTCGGAATAACTCAAGAGCTGGCTTAATAGCAAAATTAATAGCCATTTCGAGTGAGGGCTTTAACACAGGAATTTCTTGAAAAGCTCTCTGAACATCAACGACGAGCAATGCAACCTTGGACATTTCTCCTCCTAGCTTCGAAAGCTAGCTGCGTCTTAAACCGAAATCAACCCTAAAACATCCGCGGCGCCTTGGCCTTGTTCATCGATCCAAAAAAGGCTGTTGCCTTGACGTTTTCGAAGTGATTTAGCACCAAAACCTATCATATTTTATAACCCAAAACTGTCTCAGACAGCCTTAAACTAGTCTTATGGGTCGAATCCTTTTTTTGACTGTCTTTTTTTTAATGAGCTTTGACAAAGCGAGAAGCTACCCGTCTTGTGGTGCACCCGTACCGACAAAAGGGCTTACCGGCGAGCGAAGCGCCTATATGACCGACTTCGTCCAACCCCCAGGGCAGCCGTGGACCTACGTCGCATGGGTTTGGCGCGAAGGATCTTTTGTCGAAACCAATCACAGCGTCTCGATCGCAAGAACTTTAGATTTCTCAACTTGGTACACAACCTGCGGGCAAACCATTTCTCTGCCAATCTCTCTGAGCCAGAGCGAAGTCATCGACCCCGTTCCTGTGGGTGGAGGGCTGCTCAACAATATCAAACTCGGTTATGACAATAAAAGTCAGCCGGTTGTGACCTATCAAAAGTACGTGCGACTTCCAACGGGCAAATGGACAACGCAAATTTTCAACGCTCGCCTCGAAGGTGGGCACTGGAAGGTTTACCAAATGACAAATTGGACCACCCAATGGGTTCTCTCAGGCGGTGGCTCCATTCAGATGGGACCGAATTCTGTTTCGGCGTCAGCTGTGAGCGTTTCATCAAGAGGTCAAAATATTCAATCTTTCAATCGAGCGCCGGTAGACACTGTGGGAACTCCCGTATCTGGGCTTTACGCTCTCACAGACAAGATGGATGTGGGCGGAAAATTTACGGAGCCCATAGATCCAAAGAGTTTCAATTGGATGCCACCAAGTGCTAATTACATGACTCTAGAGCCGCGCATGGGAGGATGGCAAACTCCATTCCTAGTAAAAAAAATTCGAAGCAAATATTTTGATCGCTGGGTCCCTCTTCACGCCGACTGGGACGGCGATGGAACCGTCAACTCTGGCCTCTTTGACCGATTGACTAGCACATTTCGCCTTAATATTGGCAAGACTATCAGCCGCTTTAGGTTTGGCTGGCAGGGCGAAAGCTTTAAGCCCATGAGTGGGGATTGGAATGGAGACGGAATTTTTTCTATTGGATTCTTCAGCCCGTCTACGGGGCGATCGTTTTTGAAAAACAGTCCAGCTGGGGGAGACGCCGACAAGATTACAACAGGGTATCCTAGCAAAGGAATACGCGACCTCCCCGACACCTATCACCAGTGGAATCCTACCAACCGTTTTTTCATTCGTTGGGAAGCAATGCCGGCCAACCGGGACCTCCCCTACACTTGCGATGGTGCTGCTTTAACCAGCCTAACTCCTTCGTCTGAAATTTTAGCAAGCTGCCCGACCCACTTTCTATCAGATCTCACAATCTGGGAATTCAATCGCAGCACCAACCAGTGGACGAACTCTTTCATCGACAAAGCCTGGGGAGGATCTAGTGCGAACTTTGACCTTCTCACCTTTAAAAATTTTCAAGTGGTTGTTTATTACAATCGTGATCGCTATCTCACCGTAGGGATAAGGAAGTTGGGAGCTCCTTGGTCTTTAAAAGCATCACCGGTAAGATTTGGTGGATGGGACAGTCACAACTACATCACTGTTGAAATCGATGAGAACTACCAGCTCCACATTGTAGGTAACCAGCACGCAAGTCCCCTCAACTACCTGAAGGTTTCGAATTTTGACGTCAACACGCTAAGACTGGCTGTCATGACAGAAACCCTCAACAATAAAGTCACTTACCCAGTATTTTTTCGACTCAGCGACGGACAGTTTGCATTCAGATTTCGCGAAGGGGTCTCTGGAAATGGACAGACTTACATGATGAAATATGACACCATTAACTTTAAATGGTCGATGGTGAACCCTTCAGCCCTTTTTGCAAACTACTAACATCACATGATCTCGCGACGATAGCTTAAAAATTTTTATGGAGCTAGCGTTTAATCTCTTGGAGCGTGGTACTTAGCGAAGTCGGTCAGAGCGAAAACGTCGCTGGCGTGCCGTCCCAGGCCGCCTCTCAAAATCTAGAGAATAAGAAAGAAATTAATCACGCCCTTCGCTGCACTCAAGGAGCCCTCATTGAGGCGGTGAATTATCGTGTGCCTGAAGTTGTTCCACAGATCGTTGCTCATCTCAATTCCCTCAAACGAAACCCGACAAATGCTAAGTCTATTCTCGAAGATTGCAAAGGGACCTTTAAATACGCCCGCAACTCCCACCCCGCTACCGGTGACGCTGCACCTATAATTAATTTGGAAAAAGAAACCAGAAACGCCCTCCCAGAAGTAAGACATTTAATTTTAGAAATGGCTCATCCGACCATCACTTGTAGAAGGTCTAATTACGAAAATATTGGTATCTGTGAATCAACAACGGGCGGACGATGGATGACCCAAGGACCCGATGC